>CAJPTC010000012.1 GCA_905373475.1 Bacteroidia bacterium
ATCAGGGGTTGTGTGCTCTAAAAATACGATATCCCGTTTTTACCGGACAACAATAATTGAGTATCGGTACTACATATTTTTCAGAAGCGCCGCGCATTAGCACAGGTCGCTCACGATCTATGCTCAGTTCAACAACCCTTGCACTGTATTCATGGGGTTCAAAATCTACTGCACATCTGTAGCCCATTTGCTTCAATACCTTCGGTTTTTGGTTTACTATAAAGTTAACATTTTTACAACAAACCGACAGCCTACGCAAAGCAACGCCACGAGTGATGTATAAGTGTCTGTAAAAAATACAATAGAGTGCCCAAGTTCGATCTCACTTTTACAGAAATAGTATTGCTCTGACAGGACGCACACAAAGGGAATACCATATTTAGCCCAAGGTATCGCGCATGCTATGCGCTTACCTTGGGCTAAATAGTGCTGCACTTTCAGTGCGGAAAAGATGTATCATAGAGCTACAGCGCAATGCGAATTTTCGCTACCTAACGGGCTCCCCTCTCTCATTTGTCAATATTTTTCTGAATGTCTTACTGTCCTTTATCATAAACTCTAATACAAGATTGCGTGCATCTGTGAGTTGTCTAATGCGCACATACGATTTACGCGAAAGCCACTTCAAATCATGCTCCGTGAGTTCACTCATTTTTCTACACACCCATTCATCAATTACTCCCCGATAGCCATTCTGTATGTATAAGGAACAGTCATCGTAGCCAATTTCAGCCTTCTCTGAAACATCAATCCACGTCCCTTCATGCTTCTGTAATACTCTAATTCCCTGTATATTATAAGGTTTGCACCTCGGAGATGCAAAAAGCCCCAACTCTCTCTCTGACACGTCGCCATACAACTCCGCGAGTTCTTTAAACTCTCTACTTTCCTCGTCCTCAATACAGGTGTTGTACGACATAGAGAGGAAACAATCGACAAGATCGCCATCTCTACCCACAGAAGTGGTCGTACACTCTTCGGTTGGGATAAAATATTTCTCGATAAAATGGTGCTTCCGACGTCTTTTACAAACCTCTCTCTTCTGACATGCAGATAATGTAAAAAGCACAAATAACAATAATACTAAAGTCCTAAATCTCATTGCCGTCATTTCCTTCACGTTTTAAGGATGTACATCCACCAATTGCTTTATATCATATTGATAACAATAAGGGATAGATCCTTGATAGATTGGTAGACAGATTGTGCTGTCTAGGGGACTATTGGAATAAATACTCCCTCATAAAAGTATCCGTTATCAGAGCCATACGTGCCCTCCACAATCGAACGAGATATTGAGTATCAGTACTACATATTTTTCAGAAGCGCCACGCATTAGCACAGGTCGCTCACGATCTATGTTGAGTTCTACCTCCCTTGTGCGGTATTCATGGGGAGCAAAACCTACTACACATCTGTAGCCCATCTGCTTCAGCACATTCGTTTTCTAGTTTACTATAAAGTTAACATTTTTGCAACAAACCGACAGTCTACGCAAAGCAACGCCTTCAAAGGCAACCCCCTCAGTTTGATTACCTTTGTAAGCAAAATTTAGCGAGGGGGAATGGGCAACGAGAAAATCTCGGTGGTGATTAACACCTTAAATTCGGAACAATACCTAGAACGCGTATTGCGCTCCGTAGCTCCGTTTGATGAGATCGTTATCTGTGACATGGGTAGCCAAGATGCAACCCTATCGCTTGCCGCACAATACCACTGTCGAGTTGTAGAACATGCCCCTACGGGCTTTGTAGAACCTGCTCGCAACTTTGCCATACAGTCGGCAACACATCCGTGGGTGCTTGTAGTAGATTCTGACGAACTCGTACCACAAGCGCTGGTAGACTTCTTACGAACGCACGTCGCCAAGGAGACCCCCGAAGAAGGCATCCGTATTCCGCGCAAGAACTTCTTCTTAGGACATTGGATGCGCAACGACTACCCCGACTACACATGCCGCTTCTTTCGCAAATCATGCGTCTTCTGGCCGCCGTTCATACACCATCAACCGCAAATAGAGGGGCGCACACTTACCATCCCACGCAAACGGACAGATTTGGCATTCATCCATCTTATCAATCCGTCGGTCAGTATGCGTTTGCAGAAAATAGATCTCTATACCGACAAAGAACTTGAGAGACGCGCCAACCAGCATGTATCTACCGCAAAACTTCTATTTTCTCCTTGGGTGCGTTTTTTTAAAGCCTATTTCCTAAAAGGGGGAGTTTTTGAAGGACGTGCTGGTTATATACACGCCAAACTACAAGGCATGTACAAGTTTGCCACGCTCGCAAAACTGTACGAAGCACAACATATAACAGAACAAGACGCGGATCTTAACGCCTTTACTACACAAGAGGCCCAAGTAAAGACAAATGAGCAATAACAACCCAAATCTATACGTTGTAATTATGGCTGGCGGCGGCGGACTGCGTCTCTGGCCTGCAAGCAAACGTTCACATCCCAAACAGTTTCTCGATCTCCTTGGAAACGGACAGACCCTTTTACAAGGCACCTACTCCCGTGCAAAATGCTTTGTAGACAACGAACGAATTATTGTTGTCACCGCTCAAGAATACGCGCAACTGGTAGCAGAACAACTTCCCGAACTTCCACAGGAAAATATACTCGGCGAGCCTTGTAAACGGAATACCGCACCGTGCTTAGCGCTAGCCAATGCTTGGATTCGTGCACGAGACCCTAAAGCCTTTATGCTTGTTCTCTCCAGCGACCACCACATCCCCGACCTCAACGCTTTTACTAATTGCATAACGGAAGGGCTCGCATTCTGCCAAACACAACCCGAGGCACTCCTAACAATAGGACTACACCCTACACGCCCCGAAACGGGTTATGGCTACATTGAAACCCACGCTGTAGAGTTCGCTGGTGTAACAAAAGTGAGCTGCTTTCGCGAAAAACCAGACCTTGAAACAGCAAAACGCTATGTGGCAGATGGCAACCACCTATGGAATAGTGGCATATTTCTTTGGAGCACCTCAGCGCTTGCACAAGCCATAGAACGTTTTCTTCCGCTGGTGCACAAAGCTTTTATACCGTTGGTAAATGCCTCTAACATAGAAAGCCAAAACATAGAAAAAATATACGCCGCCTGCCCCGAGATCTCGATAGACAACGGCATACTGGAACGCTCCGAATCTGTCTATGTACTCCGCGGCACATTTGAGTGGTCTGATCTCGGAACATGGAGCGCCATAGGACGTTATATGCCTCACGATACCCTACAAAATGCCACTGTTGGCAATATCTTTACACACGATGTACAACAGTGCATTATCCACTCAGACGCAGATCGGCTATTGGCACTAGTGGGGCTAGAAGGCTTTACCGTGGCATGGCACGACAATACGTTACTGGTATGCCCCACAGAACAGGAACAAGAGATACGACAAGTCGTTAAAGAGATAGAAACGAAGTTCGGAGAAACATTTTTATAGCAAATTTGTAAGCATCGGAGTATATGCAGATTACTAGTGAGATGATCGGCGCTCTCGATCAGCGTGTGGCAACGCTGGGGAGGCATCTTTGACATTGACGGAAAACGAACACAATACGCAGCCGAGCAGGCGCTCACAACGGCTGAAAACTTTTGGGACGACAGTGAAGCTGCTGAAAAACAACTGCGTAAGGTAGCTACCATCGGGAACTGGATTCAGCATTTTGAGCGCGTCAAGAAAGAGTGCGATGATCTGGGTGTCCTTTACGACTTCTATAAAGCGAACGAAGTAAGCGAAGACGAGCTGGAAGCAGCATACAACAACACCGTTGCTCAAATAGAAGAACTCGAACTTCGCCAAATGCTTGGAAAGCCTGAAGACAACCTTGGGGCAATCCTCAAGATAAACTCAGGGGCAGGTGGCACTGAAAGCATGGACTGGGCGATGATGCTGATGCGTATGTACCAGCACTGGGCAGACCGCAACAACTATAAATACAAGATCGCCGATTTGCAAGATGGTGAAGAAGCAGGCATTAAGTCTGTTACTATGGAAATAGTCGGCGAGCTTGCCTATGGCTATCTCAAAGGCGAAAACGGTGTACATCGGCTTGTACGCATTTCCCCCTTCGACTCTAATGCACGCCGTCACACCTCTTTTGCTTCTGTTTTCGTTGCACCAGCCGTTGATGATAACATCGAAATTGTAGTAAACCCATCCGAAATTAAGTGGGATACCTATCGTTCCTCAGGCGCAGGAGGACAAAATGTTAACAAGGTAGAAACTGGAGTACGACTCTACCATATACCTACGGGAATTGTTATCGAAAACACAGAGACACGCTCCCAACTCCAGAACCGCGAGAATGCCATGCGTCTTCTCAAATCGCATCTCTACGAACTAGAGCTCCGCAAGCGAGAGGAGGAGAAACGAAAAATTGAGGGTAGCAAGAAAAAAATCGAATGGGGAAGCCAAATCCGCAACTACGTTATGCAACCCTACCGTCTCGTAAAGGATTTGCGCACGAACTATGAAACCTCCGATGTGCAAGCAGTACTAGACGGTGCTATCGAGCCCTTCATCAAAGAATATCTTCTACAAGAAGGCGGGGAGTAGTTGTTTGTTTAGGGCGCAAAGCAAGCAAAGAGTCACCACAATCCAACTCAATGCGTCGTCTTGTGTAACCACATATATCCATAGAACAAACCTATTGCTTGCTCTTTAATTTTATTCTCTATCGTGGATACTCAATTGCCACTAAGAGAATTAGTATAAAGCGCAATATTTTAACATAATTCTATAGTTTTTTTTTTAGCGGAGTTTTTATTATATATTTTATATTCATTGGATTTGCTTATGTTGAAAATCTTCCTTTAAACCGCAAAATTTACTATATAAAAGAGAACCTGCTTTATTTTACTTCGTAACATTGTGTAAAGATATTGAGCTGCCACACGACAGCGACTCTCTTTACTTCCCTCTGAGATGAGGCACACAATGGCACGAGGCGTATTTTATATTTTGTTGTTCTTAGGGTTACCACTCGCAATGAGTTGCAACCATAATAAGGGTTGCAAATCGGTCTCTACGACGACGCTGCAGGGCATTTGGTATGCAAAGCGCCTCCCATTAGTTCAGGGCATTACAGCAGAAGAATATGCAGCTAAGATGGGTTTACTTACTGGCGACACAACTTCGCTTTCAAGTTTCTATTTTTTGCATAGTGGAAAAGCATATTACTACCCGTATATACAAGCCGATGGCTCTTATATCCCTGGCAACAAAATAGAAGGACAGTGGGATGTACGGGGCGATATACTCTACTTTGCAGAGGGCACATTGCCACTGACTCCTCTTTATGAAATTGAAATGAGAGGCTCCACCCTACTATTACATCAAACCAAGCAGATGCAGCTGAGTTACCTACAAACGGTAATTAGCGAGTGCAACAAGCGTATTTCCAAGCGAAGCGAGCAACGCGATTTCTTGGAATACGCTTCGGTGCTCTCTCGCCATGTGGAGATGCAGCGAATAGTAGAAGGCATGCCTGAGAATTTTGCCACTACCTACACATTTGCAATGCAAAACGACGAACCAAAGGAAATTGACGAAGAACAGGATGTAGCACTTATAGTACCTAAGAAAGAACCCCGCTATCGCTATACGGAGTAAGCCTCTGTATTTTATACACAACCTTTGACAATAGGAGATAGAGAACTGGTTTGTGGGGACGCGCTCAGGGGCGCGTCTTTTTGTTTTCTAACTCGCCTATGATTCAGTCTTTCGGCAAATACCAATCAACCGTTTCAACAATCCCTTTCTCAAAGTCTGTTTCAGGCTTCCAGCCCAATTCGTCGCGTACTTTCGACGAATCTATTGCATAACGGAAGTCGTGTCCAGCACGGTCAGTAACAAATTGGATAAGGGACAGACTTGCTCCTACCTCGCGCCCAAGACGTTTATCTACCAGTTGTACTAATAAGCGCACTAGTTCTATATTCGACATCTCGTGCCCGCCACCAATGTTATAAGTTGCGCCCACACGTCCTTGGTGGTAGATCAAATCTATAGCACGAACATGATCGCCCACATAGAGCCAATCGCGCACATTCTCCCCTTTCCCATAGACTGGAATAGGTTGCGAACGAACAATGCGGTTTATTACAAGCGGTATTAACTTTTCAGGGTACTGATGAGGGCCGTAGTTATTTGAACAATTAGAAATCAACGTTGGTAGCCCATACGTGTCGCAATAGGCACGCACAAAGTGATCGCTACTCGCTTTGCTTGCAGAATAGGGAGAATGAGGCTCGTAACGACTTTTTTCGGTAAACGGAGTATCTTGTGCAGAAAGAGCACCATAAACCTCGTCGGTAGAGATATGATAAAAGCGATGTTGTTCGTACTCGCCTTGCCACGCTTCACGCGCGCATTGTAAAAGGGTAAGAGTTCCGAATACGTTCGTCTGTACAAACTCAAAAGGCGACTCAATAGACCTATCTACATGGCTCTCTGCTGCGAGATGAATGATCCCGTCTGGTTGATACGTTCGAAAGAGCGCTCGCACTCGTTCCAGATCGCAAATATCCACGTGTTCAAAAAGATAATTCGGCTGTGACGCTACTCGGCTAAGGTTATTCAAATTGCCCGCATAGGTCAGCTTATCAATGTTTACTATCCGATAGGTAGGGTATTTTAGCACCATATATTCTAAAAGGTTAGCCCCGATGAAGCCTGCCCCTCCTGTTACAAAGAGCGTATATCTACTCATCCTTCAAGAATTTGGTAAAGGTATTGCCCGTACTGGTTATTGTGCATCGAAGCGGCTATTTGCAACAGCTGCTCACGCGAAAGCCAACCCTGTGCATAAGCGATTTCCTCCAGACAAGCGATCTTGAGTCCTTGACGCGCTTGGATTACGGACACAAAGTTAGAAGCATCGAGTAGCGAGTCGTGCGTACCCGTATCTAACCACGAGAAGCCTCGTCCCAATTTTTCAAGCCACAGTTGCCCTCTATCGACGAAAGATTGATTAACGCTCGTAATCTCCAATTCGCCACGTGCGGAGGGACGCACACTTTCTGCAATTTCAAGCACCGAATTCGGATAAAAGTACAGTCCCACTATCGCGTAGTTACTCTTCGGCTCGCAGGGCTTCTCCTCTATAGCAATGACCTTTCCCGTCGCATCAAATTCGGCAACCCCATAGCGTTCGGGTTGAGTAACGTAGTAGCCAAATATGGTCGCAATCCCCTTTTCTACGCGTCCTACTGCTTGCCGAAGAATTTCGCTAAACCCTTGCCCGTAAAATATATTGTCGCCTAATACGAGTGCTACGGAATCGCTTCCTACAAAATCGCGCCCTATGATAAAAGCCTGCGCCAACCCTTCTGGTCTCGGTTGCTCAGCATAGGATATACGTATACCAAAAGCCGAACCATCGCCTAATAAACGCTGATACTGTGGCAGATCGGTAGGGGTTGAGATGAGAAGGATATCCCGTATTCCTGCAAGCATGAGTGCCGATAGTGGATAATAGACCATCGGCTTATCGTAGATGGGCAGAAGCTGTTTACTCACTACGTGGGTCAAAGGGTAAAGACGGCTACCACTTCCGCCTGCTAGAACAATTCCTTTCATGCTCAATTTCTTTAAATAGCTTGGTAACTAGTCTCTACTGTGGTCGTGGGAACATAAGCAATTGGTCGCGGTAATATTCGTACTGCTTGTGTCGTAGGGCTATCTCGCGCGGTAACCCTTCGGTTAGGGAATTTGCGAGGGTATGGAACTTATCGAGGATGTCTACGATCTCTTCTTGAGCGTGGGGCGGGGGGAGGGGGATACGATAGGATTTTATCTTTTTCGCATTAAGGTTTGATTGACTCCCCTCGCCCAATGCTTTTAGATTCCTGTATTCGTAACACAACCAATAATATACATATTTGTATATCGCCTTTTGTCCATCGACTTGCAAATTGCAGCAAGCTTGATTCGTTGTTAGAGAAATTTTATTGATACACGCTTTCGCAGCAGTAGCACCATACATAGCTACGATTACACAGTTCGCGGGAATTAGTTTGGCCGAGGAATGTTCAACAGCTTCGGGAGTTATTTTTATTTCAGTATCGCGTACGTCTTTCCAATCAACTTCTTGTGTTCTTAACCAAGGGATATTTCCTTGATAATATTCGTGTACATCTGTTGATGGAGTTCCTCCCGAGCATACATGGCTACAGATCGCATCTATTGTTTTCCACTCTACTGGCGCACCCTGTAGCAAATCTTCTACGAATTTGAGCATGGCAAACTTTATGAAACGACTAGGCTAAGGTAACGAGAAATTGCATCAATAGGGGGGAAAACTATACGTACGACACGTTTTAGGAGTTAAATACGCCATTAGCGCATTTTCGTTTGATATCTCATTCACGTCGTGCCATGGCGCATAAGAGTTAAGAGTTCGCGTCTGTGGCGCGAGTGTAGGGGCGAGGCATGCCTCGCCCGTCATGTGCGTCGCACACGTATTGCAGATATTGCGATTATTCATTTCAAAACATCATTTGTCGGTTATCGCGGGCGAGGCATGCCTCGCCCCTACAAAGCCTTGCCTCCGCAAGGCTACAGACGTAATTTTGCTACCCTGACAGGGCGCATAAGAAGTTAAGAGTTGCGCAATGCGATCATAAAAATACGCATTGTACTTAGCCCTAGGCTAGATTGTGTTGCAATTTCAGTGCGAAAAATAACGAATCGGGGGCTACAGCGCGAGGCGAATTTCTGGGCAAGGCACGCCTCGCCCCTACAAAAATCTATTGATATTCACAGAATTACACTATAATAATTAGAAACAAATTATACCACCCACTTGAGTAGCGTTCGGCGTTTGACACACCCTCATGGGGGGATGTAACTACCATGTAACTGGCATGTAACTGAGATAGGATTTAGAGGCTGTTGAACAATTTTCTTTACCCTCCTATTCTCCCGTTTTGTCTGCTTTTTTGCACAAGTTTATTAGCTTGCATTTATTGCTTGGATTTATATTCTCAGAACTTGCAAAAAACAAGGGCAGCCTACCCTAAAAGAGAGACTGCCCTAAAGCTCTAAAAGTTTGTATCTGACCTCTATTTCATCAATTTCTTGATGGCATTTGCCAGACGCTTAACACCCTCTTCATTCTTCTCCTTAGACATATAAGAGAAGTTGCAACGAAGTGTGTTCTTGCCTGTTCCATCGCAGAAGAAGGTTGTACCTAATACGAACGCCACTTTCTCTTCGATGGCTATCTTAAATAATTCCTCTGCATCCATATATTCGGGGAGGGTAAGGAACAAGAACAGACCTCCTTCGGGCTCAGTCCACGTTACACCCTCGGGCATATACTTCTTGAAAGAATCTATCATAACCTGACGCTTCTCCCTGTAGTTCTCAATTATGCCCGTCAAGTTCTTGTCAAAGTATCCCTTTTCTAAGTAACGAGCCGCAATGCGCTGCACAAAGGGGGGCGTGCAAAGGTCAGTAGCTTGCTTTGCCATTACGACCTTATCTATAATTTGCGGATCTGCAATTACCCAACCGATACGGAAACCAGGTGCAAAAGTCTTTGAGAAAGTTCCCAACAGTACCACACGCCCTTCGTCTGCCAATTGGTAAATGGTAGGTTGTGCCTTACCCGCAAAACGAATTTCGCGATAAGGGCTATCCTCAAGGATTAGTACATCGTACTTCTGTGCAACGGCAATAATCTCTTTACGACGCTCCTCAGGCATTGTAATACCTGCTGGGTTCTGGAAATCTGGAATGCAGTAGATGAACTTTGGCATCGTACCCGCTTTCTGTAACTCAGCGAGCTTCTTGTCTAAGAGGTCGGCACGCATCCCCTTATCGTCTAACGGGATTCCAACGAGATCTGCCCCGTAGTTCACAAATGCTTGGAGCGCACCTAAGTAAGACGGTAGCCCACAAATTACCTTATCGCCCTTGTCCACGAAGATTTTGGGCAACAGATCCAGTGCTTGTTGCGATGCCGTGGTAATAATCAGGTTCTCGAGCCCGAGTTTCAACCCTTGCTTGCGGTAACGCTCCACCAAGAGCTCACGAAGGAGTTGGTCACCCTCAGTAGCTCCGTATTGCAAAGCCATCCGCCCTTCTTTCTCCAGCATTTCGGAGATAATCCCCTTGAGTTCTTCTACAGGGAAGCTCTCTGGAGCAGGTAAACCACCTGCAAAAGAGATAATATCGGGTTTCTGAGTCAACTTTAACAACTCACGGATTGCGGAACGACGCATCCGCTTAGCACTCGACGAGAACAACTTATCCAAATCCTTAACCATTGACCTTACTTTTTAGAGGAGCTTACCGCTCCGTCCATATTTCTGTCTGCAAGTTACAAAATATATTGTGAGACTAGTATTTTACGAGCCGCACAATACGGGTTTCGCCACTCGCTGCAACCAAACGAGCAAAGTAAATACCCAGAGGCAATTCTTCAGTATCAATTGAGAGTTCTGAGGACTGAATTTCTCCAGCTCTCACCGTTTGACCTTGTAGGGTAACAAGTTCATAACGCCCGACAAGGACGCTTGGATTCTTGATGGTAAGCGATGCTGCAAACGGATTCGGGTAAACTTCAACTCCCTCCCAGACTTGTTCTGTAATGGCAGTATTCGTATCCTCGAAGCTTGTAAAAATCTGTATGTCGCTTTTCACCACAATCTTACCAACAAAAGACTTATCTGCCTGCTCAGACAACTCCACTGGTGTAAGTTTTCCGTCCTCTCCTTTGTGGTTTACCTTTAGCTCAAACGATTCTTTTTTGCGTGTCAGTTTCAAGGTTAATTCTGTGCCACGCAGCACTTTTCCAGAAGTGATAAGGCGCTTCTCTTCCCCATCTTTCTGGTAGGTAATATCAAGTGAACCTTTGTCTGCAGTGGGCGATACGAAAGTAACCATAAGATCATCAGGGCCGTACTTCACTATAATTTCCGTGGCTCTCTGGATACGGAGTACTCCACGCCAAACCTTGAGCTCTGAATAATATTTTACCTCTACAGGCTTAACATTCTCTGTCCCCACTTCCTTATAAGAGACATTAGGGCGACGCTTAGGGTCTTTGGAGGTTAATAAGAGCACTAAATCTGTATCAAGCGGAGCCACATCTTTTGATTTAACCTTTTGTTCTTCCCCATTCCACATATAGGACACCTCAAGTGTCCCGTCGTCTACGCTGGGTTCTTTGAATGTAACCTGCGCAGCATTCAACTTATTTTGTGCTTTTATTGCACACGAAGTAACTGGAGAATCTGCCTTAAATCTTAATAGTGCAAAACGGTAAACCACATTTCCAGCCTTGTCTTTTCTTTCTTTAATGTTAGCCTCAAGGTCTTCTTTCGTCCCATCCTTTTTGGTAAGGCTGTAGGTCATTTTTTCTGTTACGTATCCTTTTTCTGGTAAACAGATAACTGCACATGTTTCTACATCTTTTTTCATAGCGTATGGGAGCACGAGGGGGGTGGCTTTTATGTCGGTAACATAGCCATCATTATCAAGCGTCACGGCGCGTAACTCAAGTGCCCCATGTTCTGGTTTTGTAATTGTAACCGAAACGGTATTCTCATCTGCTCGTACTGAGCTTAAAAAGACGAGCATTGCCGTCATACACAATAAAGGCACTAGGGAGATTTTTTTGTAATTCATGATCTGTTTTGCTAACCTGTACTTGTTACACAGTAATAACTCTTATACTCTGCTAAAAGTGTATACAAAGGTAGTACATTCGCGAAAGCAGCTCTCGCCCTCGCTAGGCTCAGAAGCCTAGGTAAAAAGCTTCGGTCAGAGCGCGATACTCCTGCGAGAAGTCACCATTCGCATCGCGAATAAAAAGTTCGTTGATTTTTGGAGCTTTACACTCGCGTGTAAATTCACACAGCAAACGCTTCGTTCGCTTCATCGGCTGATCTGCCACCTGCACTTGTTGGCTACAATAAAGCCCTGCTTTAACCGCCAATGCAATAAACTGACTCCCCTCGACAATGGGGAAAATTGCCACAAAGCGTCCCGAAGGCGATAAGCAGAGCTCAAGCGCAGCCAAAAGGTCTTCCAAAGGCAGTGTATCAGCGTGCCGCATTACATTACGCCGTTCATTGGGCGAAGGCAGCGCACCCACATAATAGGGGGGATTACTTACCACGAGTTCGTAGGTCGTTTCGCACTGCTCGGCGTACTCTTGGAACGAACGCTGTAAGACATTCATCTGCGTACTCCAAGGCGATTGGGCGGCATTCTCTCGCGCTTGTTCGCAAGCTTGCCCGTCAATATCTATGGCGTCGACGTAAGATGCTCCTCGTTGTAATAATTGCAGCGCCACAACCCCTGTGCCCGTCCCCACCTCAAGAACGCGAAGTCCGTTCGGCGAAGGTGTCCACGCACCCAGAAGCACACCGTCGGTATTTACACGCATCACATCGCGCTGCTGGTGCACTACGAACTGCTTAAAACGAAAATAGTCGCAACCGCGCGGCATCTATTGGGCAATAATTGAGCCGTCTGCCATACGCACTATGAGGTCGGACTGATCGGCAAGTAACGGATCGTGCGTTACGATTACAAAAGTCTGGTGGAACTCGTCTCTAAGGCGGAAAAAAAGAGCGTGTAGCTCCTCTTTATTGCCCGTATCCAAATTCCCCGAAGGTTCGTCGGCAAGTATGAGTTTCGGGTTGTTGATAAGTGCCCGCGCCACTGCCACACGCTGCTGTTCACCCCCAGAAAGTTGGTGAGGTTTGTGATGAAGGCGTTCACTTAATCCCAGAAAGGCAAGAAGGTCAGCTGCACGCTGACGGATTCTACCATAGCTTACTCCATGAATTAGGGCAGGGATGCAAACGTTTTCTAGCGCCGAGAACTCTGGAAGTAGATGGTGAAACTGAAAAACAAATCCTATTTCACGATTACGGAAATGCGCTAACCTGTTCCCGCGCAAGGCAAATGCATCTGTACCCCCTATGCGTACCTGCCCCGCATCTGGGCGAAGCATCGTACCGAGAATTTGCAATAGCGTAGTCTTCCCTGCCCCAGAAGGACCAACAATGGTAACAACAGATGATGCGGGAATAGAAAGGGAAACCGCACGAAGAACTTCAAGCTGTTCGTAACGCTTCCATACATCGCGAACCTCAACCAACGTGTCCATACAGATTAGTATGGTTTCTTGGGCACTCTATCAGTGCGATAGACAAGCCCTCTCAATTCTTCAATAGCCTGTGCAAGCAACTGAGGAGAGAGATTGGCATCGCTTGACATGAGATACAAAGGAACGTCGGGGAGCGAAATCTGGTAGGGCGGCTGCTTGTAGTCACTCTTTACTACGGCAAGCCCCTCGCGCTCGTAGAATTTCAGACGTCGCATTTGTAAGTCACTCTCAGGCGGTTCTACCTCTATGAGAAGCGGTTTCTCTAGGTTTGCCAACACGGTACGCAATAAGAGACGACCCTTGCCCCGATTGCGCAAATCGGGATCAACGGCAAAATGCTCCCCGTAGACTACACTGCTAAGAATCCAAAAATGCATCATACCGATGCACTTATCTTTCAGAAAGATGCGGTAGAAATAAACAATATCCAGAGACAGAGCCTGCGACATACTTTCAACCGTTCTTCGTTCTGTGAACGGGAAAGCTCCCATATAGAGTGGAACAATATCAAGTAGCTCCACGGGACTCTTCGTCCGCCTTATCTCCAGTTCTCCGATGTGTAAACCATCTAGAGCCACAATACTCATCTTACTTCGTACCTGTTTCCAGGATGCTCTTTACTTGGCAGATCTCCACAAACGATGCGCCATTAGTAGAACCGAAACTCCCCGCTAGAACCAAAATAAAATCTTCTCGTGCGATTTTCCCTTTTTGCATCAGGGTCTCTACGGCGCTCGTTATGAACGCATCGCGCGAAGCATAGCGAGGCATGCTCATGGGTTCAACGCCGTAAGAGAGCTGCAATTCGCGCTTTACATATTCTTGATAGCACATTGCGTAAACAGGGATCTGACCCCTAAATGCAGCTAGATAGCGAGCAGTACGCCCTGTAATCGTATCCGTTATTATGGCACGTATCGGCATACTCTCACAAGCTCTCACCGACACGCGTGCCAAGGTTTCCGTTAGCGGATTGGAAACTCGGTGTAGTTTTTGGTCGAGATCTTTTGGGATGTGCTTCTCTATCTCCTCTGCAATGCGTGCCATGGTTTGCACAGCCTCCACGGGATATTTCCCATTCGCCGTTTCGCCACTAAGCATTATGGCATCTACGCGCTGGTAAATTGCATTCGCCACATCACTGATCTCTGCACGCGTAGGGCGTGGGTTCTCAATCATCGTATGAAGCATTTGCGTCGCAATGATTACGGGCTTCTTGCTCTCAATACACTTCTTCACAATCATGCGCTGCGCGGGCGGTACGCACTCTCCTGGGATCTCAATTCCCAAGTCGCCACGTGCTACCATTATCCCATAGGCATGGTCAAGAATCTGATCTATATTATCAATCCCCTGCTGATTTTCAATCTTTGCAATGATACGCGCATCGCTCCCCTCCCCTCGCATAAATTCTTTCACACGTTCTATATCCTCACGCGTACGCACGAAGGAATGCGCTATAAAACGAACGTTCTTCTGAGCCGCTACGCGCAAGAATTGTTCATCTCGTTCGCTCAAAGCGGGTAAATCTATCGGTATTCCAGGGATGTTTACACTCTTGCGACGTTTGATAACTCCATCCGTCTGCGGTATACATATCACCGAACTTCCCGCCTTTTTAGATACGACGAGTTCTAGCGCACCATCGTCTATCAGCACTCTACTTCCCTCACAGATTGTATCAAGGAAACGATCTGAAGTGAGATAAAGAGTACCTCCTCGCGAAACACCTTCAATATTGCCCAATATTTCAATGGGTTGCCCAGCTACAACCTCCAAATCGTCGCCATGCGCAGAGGTTCGTAACTCTGGACCTTTGGTATCTACCAGTAGTGCTGCATCTGGGGCATACTCTCGTAGTTTATCTATCATCTCTCCCATCTCTTCGGGCGTCTGATGCGCCGTATTGAGACGGAAGACATTCACGCCTGCTTCTAAAAGAGAGGTAATAAACTCCCTGTCATAATGCAAACTGGAAAGAGTAGCAACAATCTTGGTACGCTTTGTCATAGCAACCTCCTCATAAAAATAAACAGCCCCACACCTTTGCCGCAAAGAGAACCCCTTAGCGGTCGTTTTCCTCAATGCAACGCATTACGTCTTCCACCATTCCCTTAGAGCCAACGAATAGCGGCGTACGCTCGTGTACAGATTGTGGCACGATATCGAGAATCCGTTGCACGCCATTCGTAGCCATACCGCCAGCTTGCTCGGCCAGAAGTGCCATAGGATTGCACTCATACAACAGACGCAATTTACCACGAGGCGCATCTGCCGTTGCAGGATAAATGTAAATACCCCCTTTGAGCAAATTGCGATGAAAATCGGCTACCAACGAACCTATATAGCGCCCTTTGTAAGGCTTTTTGTTGGCAGGGTCGTGCTTCTGACAATCGGCAATATACGTTTGTAAACCCTTAGAGAACTGCTTAAGATATCCCTCATTGGTACTATAAATCGTACCTTTTTCAGGCGTTGTGATACTACCATGCGAAAGACAAAATTCGCCAATACTTGGGTCTAGTGTAAAACCATAAACACCCCGTCCCGTGGTATAAACCAACATGGTAGAACTTCCGTAAATTACGTAGCCAGCGGCACACTGCATACGCCCAGGTTGCAAGAAATCTTCTTCGCGCGCCACTTCGCCACGCGCCGAGATACGCCGATAGATACTAAAAATAGTACCTATCGAAACATTGACGTCGATATTTGACGACCCATCAAGAGGATCCATGCAGACGATGTAGTTCCCATTTTTGGCCAGGTCTGTATCAAAGATTATAGACTCCTGATTCTCTTCGGAAACCACACCGCAACATTCACCGCTATTGCGGCAGGCCATAATGAACTGCTCATTGGCAAGAACATCTAACTTTTTCTGTTCTTCGCCCTGGACATTAGAAGAGCCCGCATCGCCTAGTATATCTACTAAGCCAGCCTTGTTCACCTTTTTGTTAACAATTTTCGCCGCCACAGCAAGGTGGTACAGCAAGCGAGAGAATTCGCCAGAGGCGTACGGAAAGTCCGCCTGACGATCAATAATAAACTGGTTGAGCGTAACCACACGATAGGTAGATGCCATGACGTAACTGCATATCTTTTCTTAACATTCCAAATATACGCATTTTTGGTTCGCTCCGTCATTCCACCACAGAATAGTGCTTATAATAACCGAACTCCGCCTAATCCAGACTCCGCACTCTATACGCTCAGAGAGGCCCCTCCGCATTATACCTCAGTTCTACCCCTGCAAGAATTTATTTTAGCTTCTTGGAGAGAGGGATCGTCTTCTCTCGATTTTTGTAAGTGATTAATTGCCTCAAAAATAGTGTACTTAATCTTTCGCTAAGATATGCTGCCTCCTCTTTTATTTTTCTCTTGTGGAAAGGTATCTTTTATCGCTTACAATTGATGTGGAGAAAATGTAATGAGTGAATCGAAATGCGCAGGTGCAAACCTTTGAAGATTATACCTCCTGATCTCAACTTAACAAACTGGTATCCCTTAATTATTAAAAGACAAGGGTACGTATATACGTACCCTTGTCCTTTATTTTTTCGTTTGCCTACCACCAAACAACGATTTCAACATCAGGATGATCTTTTACAGAAAAGACAAGCGTAAGACGTTCGGTTGGTTTCTGCAACCTATTTTGAGTGCTGAAGAGAAATTCGGGAAAAGAGTAAAGCACTGGCAGAAGAGAAAGACAGACAGGAAATCAACTAAAATAAAAAGGGAGAGAAAGAATCTTTCTTACTCAAAAGACCTTTCTCTCCCTACAATCTATCGTGTCGTGTATTCGTACCTACTTCTTCAGCAGATCATCTAGGATAGCAGCTAGCGACTCTACCCCAATACGTTTGATAACAATTTTGTGATTCTTGTCTAGCACGTAAATCACTGGCGTACTGTAAATGTCGTAATTGTCATGGAAACCCGTCTTGCGGTACGGATCCCATACATTTATCCACCACTCAAGCTTGTGTTCAAACACATACTTCTGCCATTCAGGACCATCGCCCGTCGTCATAAAGCCTATTACATGCAAGCGCTTCGGATCATACTTCCGCGCAATACTATCAATCTTCGGGATGGCAACCTTACAATGGCTACAACTCGGTTCCCAGAACACCAGAACAGTTGCATCTGCCTTGTCTTTTGCTAATTCGAAGCTTTGCGCATTGAGCGTCTCGACCTTAAAGTTTGGTGCAACTGCCCACAACAGATTGGGCTTAATATGTGCTACCCGATCCTTCAGTTTCGTAAGGAACTCCTCATCAACCCATGGTGTGCGACCTGCTAAATAATATTTCTCAGCAATGTGTACAAAAACGGCATCCATTCCAATAATTTCAGAACTCTGATATTTGTTGAGTAGATAACTCGTCCAGAAACGGAATGTCTCCGTATTGAGATATGCTCGTTCCAGTATCTTGTCACAGTACTTGTTTAGAGTATCAGGTATCTGGAGGATCATCTTGTCGAGGAAATGATTGACTTTAGGAAGCACCAACGGTGTACGTAGTAGGGAAGAGGAGGCTAAATTGATATTATCGAGATAATGCTCACTATTGTAGGTATAACTCCACATCCAGCGCGCTGAGTCTACATTCTTTACAGTAGGTGCAGGCTGAAAGTCAGGCAACGCAATAGGAATAGTAGCACGTACAAACTCACCTAATACATCATTACCGTGTTTCTCTAGCAAAGTCTTGTGATAATTCTTTACCTCAACATCTAATTCTTTGTACTTATCCCGAATCTCCTCCCTTCTTTTTTCTGCTGTCGGATCATCAGCCGGAAGTGCACGTACTATACTATCCTCCTTACGTACCTTTTCTCCTTTCTGCTGCATTCGCCCCATAAATGTTTGAAAATCAAGAAAAGCCTGACTCAAAGATGCGCCTTCTACCTTTTGTGTATTGCGAAGATCTGCCATATCTACAGAAAAGGTAAACTTCTGCTGATCGCCAATAAGCAGATCGAGTGACTCGCCACTGGGCAAAAGGAACAAGTAAAGTCCTTTCGCAAGACTCGAATCTCGTTTGAAGGTTGCATGCCCTTTCGCATCCAATTTCGCAGTATCCTGCACATAACGCCCTTCACCAAAGTAATAACCGAATATAATAGACGAATCGCGCAAACCATTCACCTGTAAATCAATTTTATACTGCGCATTTGCCACACTCCCTAGTGCAAAGAGTAGTGATAAAAACACTATTCGCAAAAAACTATTCTGTAATGTCATTGTATCTCCACTATTTTACGAACTCCATACGCAAAAATACGAAAAGAATAACCGCTTTTCTCCTCTTATGCGCCAATTGTATCAATGGGAACGACTAAGTCCCGCCTTTTATTGATAACGCAGCAAAATACTGACAGGAAGGTGATCGCTGTAGCCTTCGCGAAAACGAAAACCATAGTAAGTTCGCTTAGGTCGTTGACCGCCGTACTCCAAATCAGGTTCAAAGAGAAAAGCAGGCAAACGCTCTTTAGCATCAGCTTGTAAACAGCACCCTGTGCCTTCACAAATGGCAGGCGATAAAAAGAACATATCTATCGTCTGCCAATCGCCATTATACTGATAGGTAGGGTAGCGCCTGTAAGGCAATTGTGTGCACTGTGCAAGATTGATGAGTTTCCCTTGCAAACGAGCACTATCTAGAACAGGAGAAGCAAATGATTGGAAGATGACATCATCGGGGGTAGTATTCATATCGCCCATTACAACAATCTTGGCTGCTATATCGCACTTACGCACCGAGTCGAGCACATTCTGTAATTGGTATGCTGCCGCATGCACTATCCGTCTTTCTGATGTAGCAGCAGATAATTTGGACGGCCAATGGCAGAGTACAAAATGAATAGTATCGCTTTTCCCTACTCGAAAAGAGGCATACAACATCTCACGAGTAGGATACACGAGCGTATCATACTCCGAACGAACGCCTACCCATCTACAATTTCGGAAATGTAATAGCTCGCGCTGATAGAGAAGAGCGACATCTATACCACGATGATCGGGTGAATCGCGATGCAAGATAGACCATTTAGTATGGGAAAGCGGGGTACGATAAACCAGTTCGTTAAGCGCACGACGGTCATCTACCTCACAAAGACCTATTATGCCAATAGCATCCCACTGTGCATAAGCTCGTAGGCTTGCCGATATGGCTTGTGCCTTCTGCTGGAACTGTGAGATCGCGACTCGTTCAAACGCAGAAGGCGTTGGTAACGTACTATCGCGCCAAACGGTAGGACACAAAAAGTTCTCTACGTTGTACGAAATGACAAGAAACTCTTTCGGCTCTTGTGCCATAGCCACAGTAGAAAATAGCACGGATATAATGAAGATAAACGAACGCATCCGTAAGAATTTTGGTAAAAAGAAACGGAGTCAAAGAGCAAAACCCTCTGACTCCGTGAATCTCCTTGTCAAAATGATTGCACAAGGAAAACGGGAACTGACGATCTATCTATCGCCGTAGCCGCCGCGATGGTTACCACCTTCGCGAGGTGCACGTTCCTGTGCAACGTTTACCACGATGGTACGCCCCATGACTTCCGAACCGTTCAACTCGGTTATTGCGCGTTGAGCTGCCTGATCGTCAGGCATTTCTACGAATCCGTAACCCTTGCTACGCCCCGTCGCACGATCCTTAATAATACGAGCAGTAGTTACTTCACCGTAGTTAGAAAACAATGCGCTCAAATCGCCTTCCTGATAACGATACGGAAGACTTCCAACAAAAATGTTCATTTCACAAATAGAACTGTTAATCTTACAACTACCAAATGTAATACCGTATTTTTAATTAGTGCTTGAAATATATCCTCTATTTGCATTCCTTTGACTGAGGAGAACATATAATATGAACATTATCAATATATTATGTAAGTGATTATCGTGAAAACTTTTTTGTCTCAATGTGTAGTTCTTTCTCAATTTGAGAAGTTTTAGCGCACTAATCCGCTCGACCAGACGAAACAAACAGACGAATTCTGTGATACAAAGCATTGTATTTTGGGCTACCTTTGTTTCAGAATTACAAGCAGATACCGAACACAATGCCTACCTATATAGCCGCTGCACTCACTCGTATTCGTCAAACACTTCCCCCACAGGTCACCCTTCTGGCTGTATCTAAAACGCACCCCGTAGAAATAATACAAGAAGCATACGATGCTGGGCAGCGCTGCTTTGGGGAAAACAAAGTACAAGAACTTTTAGCCAAAGCTCCTCTTTTGCCACAGGACATAGAGTGGCATCTCATTGGGCATTTACAAACGAACAAAGTACGCAGCGTTCTGCCCTACGTATCACTCATCCAATCGGTAGACTCATTGCGCCTCCTCAACACTATTGATACAGAGAGTGCTAAACTCGAACGCGTCACTCGCATTCTCCTACAAGTCCACATTGCACAGGAGGAAAGCAAATTTGGCTTCTCTCTAGAGGAGATACGCACATTATTGGCAGAAAAAGCTTTTACGCCCTACAAAAACATTCAGATTTGCGGTTTAATGGGAATGGCATCGCTCACCGAGAATAAGGCACAAATACGCCGTGAATTTGACTCACTAAAAACGCTGTTTGATGAAATTCGGAAGGGCGAACTTCTGCCTCTGTCTACCTTCTCCATACTCTCCATGGGTATGTCGGGCGACTATCCCATTGCCGTAGAAGCGGGTGCTACGCTTGTACGCGTCGGGAGTAGCATCTTCGGAGCACGAGATTATAGCACGAAATAGACAATAAAAAGCCCCGCTAGAGAACGACTCTAACAGGGCATAACCATCTAAAATCAGAACCCAAATCCTACCAATCCTCTTTGACTAGAAAACTGTCTCCCACTCTCCGTTGCTGACGTACAAGATTGAGAGACAAAAGAGGAAACGTTCCATTATTGTAAACTACCTGATGAGGCTGTATTACTCGGAAGAGTTCTAAGCCATTCTCCTTCAAAGCCATAAATTCTCTGTTCTCGTTTTCGTAACCCACAAATTCTAGCGAATAATTCATGTAGTCCAGATATAAATGTTGGTTGTCGTTTTCATAAAGCGCAACTATGCGCTCTATGCTAAATGGAAGTACGTCTTTACCAAATTCACCCAGCTGTTCAGAGTAAAGAGCTATCTTCTTCGCATCCCCCTCTTTAATAGTAGATGCACCCTTCTCTCTTTCATACTCTTTTATTGTTCTGAAGTAGAAATCCTTATTAGGAGCACTCTCTGGCTTTAGTAAATACAACAAGGGAACTCCCCTGTAAATGGGGCTAGGTTGTGACTCAATAACATTATCATTCGCTACTAACCTTTGCGTACCCACAATCGCCAATTTTATGGGCTGCTCAGATAGGTTTTCCAACTTCAAATACTCTGCACCACCCTCGCCCAATAGAACTCCGACGTCTAGTTTCTTATAGCGTTCTTTTACCTTATTTCCTCCACCCCGCTGCTTAAGATTTACACTATCATACTTTACAACGACTCTTCCCAAATTCAAGATATAGGGAGTCTGTATTGTCTTTGTTACCAACTTATTAGACGTTCCATCGCTTACCTCATAATACGATACACGGACGTCTGCTGGCGTTTCGCTAGAGATTACAATCAAATTTCTCGATACCACTGCCGTTTTATTTCGCTCAGCATCCTCAAAGAAAGTATAGGTGCAGGCGCAAATGCTTACTAGTGGTATAACTGCAAGTACGACTTTCAACAATGTTTTCATCTTCGAGCTTTTTAACGTAATAGTTTCCAAAATTAAAAATCTTGTACTTGAACGAAAAGAACTCCGTTCCCCGTAGACTACCAATCCTCTTTGACGAGAATGTTGCTGCCTTTACCCCTTATATGACCGGAGAAACTAAGAGGTAAAAGCGGGAATGCACCTTGATTGTAGACCACTTCATGCGGCTTTACTACTCTGAAAAGTTCTATATCATCTTCCCTTTTTAACTCTCTAAATTTTGTATTCTCGTTCGCATACCCCTCTAGCTCTAGTGAATAGTTCAAGTAGGTCAAAAACAAATGTTGGCTCTCGTTCTCGTAAAGCGATACTATTTTTTCTGCATTAAAGGGAAGATCAGCAGCACTGAATTCGCCCAATCGGTCTGGATACAATGCTATCTTTTTTAACTCTCCTGGCAAAAAAGAGATGAGCTCGCCCTTTTTATCTCTTGTAATCTCTTTAAGTGTCTCAAAATAAAGTTCTTTACTAGGAGATGTTTCAGGCTTTATCAGATATAGTAAAGGAACCCCTTTGTATATTGGATTGGGATGAAGATCTATTATCTCTCGTTCATCATCTCCCGTAGTTTTCAATTTTTGAGCTCCAACAATCGCAAATTTTATTGTTTGATCGGATACGTTTTCCAATTTGAAATACCCTGCCCCTCCCTTGCCAAAAAGGGTAGTTAGGTTTATTTTCTTGTAAATTTCCTTTACTTCATCTTTTCCACAATATACATGCAATTTGAGGAGTGCACTGTCGTACTTCACGATAGCTTTCCCCATATCCAGAATACAAGGCGTACGTAGTGTCTTAGTCACTAATTTATTAGATGTACCATCACTTACTTCGTAGTACGAGATTTTGAAATCTGATGGCGTATCGCTTGAAAAAGCAATGAGATTACGCATTATAATTGCCGTTTTCTCTCGCGTTGCATCTTCATGATATGTATAAGTACAGGCACTTAGACTCACGAAAGGAATTACTGCAAGTGCAACTTTCAATAATGTTTTCATCTTCGAGCTTTTTAACGTAACGGTTTCCAAAATTAAAAATCTTGTACTTGGACGAAAAGAACTCCGTTCCTCGTAAGCTACCAATCCTCCTTGACGAGAATATTGCTGCCTTTCCCCTTTATATGACCAGAGAAACTAAGAGGTAAAAGCGGAGACTCGCCATGATTGTAAACCACTTCATGCGGCTTTACTACTCTGAAAAGTTCTATCCCTTTTTCCTTTTTTAAGCTTCTAAATTGTGTATTCCCTTTCGCATACCCCTTTAACTCTAGCGAATAATCCAAGTAAGTCAGGAATAAATGTTGGCTTTCATTCTCATAAAGCGACACGATTTTCTCGGCGCTGAAGGGAAGCTCGTCACTACCGAAATCGCCCAATCGGTCTGGATACAATGTTATCTTTTTTAATCCTCTTGGGATCATGGAATGCAAATCGCCATCACTCGTATGAGCTTGAATGGTCTCAAAATAGAGTTCCTTACTGGGAGATGTTTCAGGCTTTAGCAGATATAGCAAGGGGACACCTTTGTATATGGGATTAGGATGACGGGCAATTATCTCGTATTCTTCATCCCTAATAGTTGTCAATTTCTGAACTCCTACGATTGCCAACTTTATTGTTTCGCCTGATAAATTCTCGAGTTTAAAATATTCAGCTCCTCCTTCTTTGTAGAGCTTTTCCCAACAAAGCCTTTTATATGCATCCTTTACATATTTTTTCCCACAATAGCCTCCTTGTGTTACAAACACTACACTATCGTACTCCACAACAGCTTTCCCCATATCTAAAAGAGAAGGGGTACGTAACGTCCTTGTCACTAATCTATTGGAGATACCATCATTAGTCTCGTAATATGAGATGCAGAAATCCGAAGGACTTTTACTGGAAAGCAGCACCAAGTTACGCCTCACCATTGCTGTTTTGCTTCGCTCAGCATCTTCATAAAATGCCCGTGTACACGAACAAAAACACGCGCAAATGAGAGCGACAGAGACGGCAAGATTAGAAGATTTCATTATCAGTGTGCGCTTTTTTTATTTTTTGCTATCCAACAAACTGCATAGGAGAACAGGAAAACACTTTAATCCCAAACCAGTAACCATGGATTCCACCAATCGACAATCAATCCAACTCATCGCAGTAGCAATGCTAGTTGCTCAGTAGTAAGGGAAATATCGAGCTGTTTCTCAATAATCACTTGTTGTTATCTTTCATAGGTTTGTTGTTTACAAGAAATAACCCCTAAAATCATTAGGAGACTTAGGCTAAAAAACCTGAGTTTGTTGTCAAACTACTCATCTCTGTCCTTTTTAATGATTTATTTCCCTGTTGTACGTTAACATGTCAATATTGTTGCACTGTATTTTTACAGAACAACAATCATGACAAAATAGAATGCTAATACACGACAACTTAGATGATATTAACGATGTATCTCCGAAACCACAGGAAATAAAAAAGCGACGCGGTTAAGACCGCGTCGCTTACTACCAACTACTTACAATGAAACGAAAAACGACTATTCTTCTACTGGTGTCTCACTAGGTTGCGAAGCATCTGCAGCTGGTGTTTCCGCCGTAGGTACTTCTGCTCCCTCGGGGACATCGGGCACTGTAGTAGGCATTACACCAGAGGTTGTACGCTGCACCTGTTCTTGGATACGAGACTGTTGTGAATCATCTTGTACGTGTGGAATTGCAGCTACAGCAACCACACAGAAAAGTACAAGTGCTACTGCGAGCGTCCAAGTAGATTTCTCTAAAAAGTCTGCCGTCTTACGCACACCCATCACTTGCCCTGCTCCCGAAAAGTTCGATGCCAAACCACCGCCCTTAGAGTTCTGTACAAGAACTATTAGTATCAGCAAGAAGCAAACAATCAGAATCAACACAGAAAAAAGACTATACATCGTATCCTACCACTCAATCGTTAGACCGCTCAAGCAGCGCACTGAGCCGCTCAATTTCCTTCGCAAAGTAAGTACTTTTTTCTGGAAACGTTTGTACGAGTTTTTCATAGACATGAATAGCGCTTTCATACTCGGCAAGGCTTTCATGCAACTTTGCTACACGCTCCATCGTGGTGCTATGTGTTACACTACGCGATGCCGCGCTAAGATCTTCTGGCTCAAGCCCCATACGCTCCTCTTCTTCCGCCTCACGCTGCACGGTGGCCTTGATTCCATCTTCGGCATTCAGGTTTTGCAAAAAATTATTGATAAGCTCCATTTGCTCCTCTGGGGTCACAGGATGCCAAAACTCACGAGCCGCGAAGGTATCTGAAGCCGCTGGGGCACTGTAACGCGGATTGAGGTGCGTGGTCGTATAGAGATAGATCTCCTCCTCTCCCAAATGCTCGGTTGTTTCCAATGTGTAAAGCGCAGCGGCAGGGAATGGTACAACGCTCTGCAAAGAATGCTCTAGCACACCCGCCAATTCATTCTTCTCATTCGTTGTCGTAATACTACTTACCGTAGGAAGCATAACAGCAGAAGCAGTATTCTTTTCCGCCGCCTCTTTTTGCTCGCGAAGTAGATTTAAGCGCATTGCGTCGCGGTAACGAAAAAGCGCAAAGGCATCGGGTAGCGCTATGGCTGCTCGGCTTCTTCGCATTACCACCTCCTCGGCATTCTTACTCAACGCCTCGGCATTGGCAGCTACTAGGAGTTGAACCCCCTGGAAGAACGGATACTTGGCTTCCAAAGCAAGTAGCTGCTTAACTTCTTCTTTGGTAAGAAGATGCGGAGTGCGAAGCAGAGAATAGAAAAATGCAGTATTATCCATCGCAGAGGTCGTGCGCTTACCAATTGGCTACAGCGGCGTTGAAAATGTCGTCTATCAATTTTTCTTGTATAGTAGACACCAATGCAGGCTCGCTATCTGCGAACGATTGCGATGCCGGATAATCGGTATAGAAGGAAAAAGAACGCTCAAAATTGGCTTTCTCATCCTTCACATTCACGAACTTTACCTTTACCGTAATAGTAAGTCTATTCAGCGCAGCGGTCTCATTCCCCTGAATAGCAACGGGCGCAACCTCATATCCGACAATCTCCCCCGAGAATGCAAGATCGCCCGCAAAATCTTGAAGCGACAAGCTGGTTTGCGTCACAAAACGCTCCTTAAGCGCCTCTGTAAAATTGGATGCCAGTGTAGGATTAACCAACGGAGCTACATTAACAAATGGTGCAATACTTACCGTCTTTACTTCGGGCGAAATACTTGCCCCCGTAAACGAATACTGCACCTTGCACGCCGACAAAAGAAATAGCAGAGCAAAGCAAGCCCCCCACCTCAACGTTCTACTTGTATTCATTTTGCGGCAGCTATTGTATATCGTATTCTTGGAGTTTGCGGTAGAGTGTCCGCAACGAGATCCCAAGCTCTTCAGCCGCTTGCTTCCTGTGCCCGTTATGTTTTTGCAGTGCGTGGCGAATCATCTCTTCCTCCATATCGGCAATAGAACGTGGCACTTCTTCTACCGTTTCATTGTGCACTTCTTGCACGGGTATTTCCTCATGAATGGGAGATATAATAGGCGGTTTTATCAGCGCACGATCCTCTCTTTGTCCGCTTAACTCAGCTAACGAACGCAGCGGATTGGCGTGTTCGTTGGGTACGGCATGCACCGCGGCGCTCTCCTGTTGCTGCATCAAGTTGAAGACCACCTGCCGCAATTCGTCTACATCCCCTCGTAAATCTCGTACTAACCCATACAACAACTCTCGTTCATGGTCTGGCATTCGTGTTTCATCAGAACGGTAGAGTGCTGGAAGGTGACGTTCCGTAGTTTGAGGTATGTAGCGCTGGAGTATCTCTGCCGTAATTTCTCTCTCAGTCTCAATTACCGAGATGCGCTCCGCCATATTCTTTAGTTCACGTACGTTACCTGGCCAGTTATAACCGAGAAGAATAGCTTCAGCACGCGCGTCCTGCAAACGAATGGGAGGCATATTGTATTTCTCTGCACACTCACCTGCGAACCATCGGAAAAGAAGAAGAACATCATCGCCTCGTTCCCGCAGTGGGGGAATACGAATGGGTACTGTTGAAAGACGATAATAAAGGTCTTCGCGAAACTTCCCCTCACGAATTGCGGTCTCAAGATTAACGTTGGTAGCCGCAACAATGCGAATATCGGTCTGTATCGGCGTAGACGAACCTACTCGGTAGAACTCGCCAGTCTCCAGAATTCGGAGAAGACGTGCCTGCGTTGTAAGGGGGAGTTCGCCAATTTCATCAAGGAATATGGTCCCTCTGTTTGCCACCTCGAAATACCCCTCTCTATTCTCTAGTGCTCCTGTAAACGACCCTTTGATGTGCCCAAAGAGTTCGGAGTCTAACGTACCTTCGGGAATAGCCGCACAGTTAACTGCAACGTAGCGCCCGTGTTTTCGGATGCCATACTGATGCACAATCTGCGGAAAGAACTCCTTACCAGAACCACTCTCGCCCGTCACCAAGACGGCAAGATCTGTACTTGCTACTTGGTATGCCACTTCTACGGCTCGTAGCAGTGCCGCATTGTTACCTATGATTTTGAAGCGACGTTTAATCGCCTCTATGTCTACACGCATAATCTCGTTCCACCCCTTATGCACAAAGATAGTTAAAGTTGGAGCGGTGAGATTCTAGATTGCTTTGCATAAAACACAATAAAAAAAGAGAGACTCACAGAGCCCCTCTCTTGTTACGACGGTCTTATGCTAAACCTACTTTTAGACTTATAGTTGGGCAAGTTGGGTGATGACAAAGTCGATAAACTTCACCCCAAACGGGCGCTCAGGCTTTGGTAAGTTCTCGTGTAGCTCTTGCATCTGCTCCTCAAATTCGGCAACATCATCTTCAAGCATAATCGTCTCCCAGTCGTGAAAAGCATCTAAATCTGGCGTTTTGCTCGCAATGAGTAGTGCATCATTCTGTCTTAGAACCGACAAGGCATCTAAGGTAGGCAAGGGTAGCAGGGGCATTAGAGCAGGCAGGGGCTCGCCTACAGAAGCTGTAACCTGTCCAGATTGTTCCACCCCTTGCTCCGCCATGGGAAGCGCTATTGCAGGAGCAACAGAAGGTGTATCAGACTTAGTGGCTTGTTTTATAGCCACGCTTTGTGCGGGAACTTCATCGGGTGTAATCGCTTCAATTCGCTTTGTGGGTTTAGAGCTGGGAAATTCTGCCACAATTGGCGTTTGTGGCTGATGGTCGAACCAATTGCCTCCGAGTAACACGAACAAAAGCAGACACGCAGCAGCGGCTACCGCTTTCCAGAACAAGGGAGCAACAATAGGCTCGTGTCTTTTCAAACGTTCTTTGTGCGGGTATACAATATCGGAAGGTGCAACAAGACGCGTTTGTAGGATTGCGGTGCGAATCTGTGCATAACGAGAATAGGTACGGCATACCTCTTCTAGCTCTTGCGCTTCATGCAGAGTCAACTCTCCCTCCAGTTCCTTGTAGCAAAGCTCCTCAAAATGAGAAAGAGGTGCATCGTCCTCACTACGAATGGCTTTCAGACGCGCTCGCATTGCGCTGCTAGATCCCGTAGTCGCAGCCGTGATGGAATCTTCACGCTCCAGCTCTTCGTTTAATGCCAACGCCTCTTCGGCACTTAAAAGCCCTGAACGAAGCCTTGCAAGTCGTTGGTCGTCATGCTGATCGTTATGCATTGCTCTCATTACAGGATATTGTCTAACTCGCCGATATAGTTTCGTAAAAATTGTCTTGCACGGTGGATGTACACCTTTACTTGTGTTTCCGAGAGATTGGCTATTTCGCCGATCTCGGCATAACTGTAGCCTTCGTAATCTCTCAAAAGTATTGCCGTACGTTGTGTCTCTGGCAAGAGCGCCAGCCCCCGATTGAGGTGTTCCTCAACATCAAAATTGGGCTGCTGTTCGTAGGAGCGCGAATGTGCTTCCTCTACACAAACTTGTTGTTTCTCAGTACGCATTACATCTACGGCCGCATTGTAGAGCGTGGTAAACAGATAGGAACGCGCTTTTTCTGCTCTTACGGTATCGTGTTTCTCCCAGAGGCGTGTAAAACTCTCTTGTACAAGATCCTCCGCCACAACCTGATTATTCATCAGGCGCAACGCAAAACGGTAAAGACCGTCGGCATACAGGTCTACGCTCTCATTATACTCCTTAGCCGTCATCGCCCTCCAACAACAAGACACTGGATCTTAAATCACCCGTAAGACGGAAGAGGTTGCAAAAAGTTACTGTCTGTAGAATTTTTTTTCGCCTTGATAACCTCCTGCGAACGAATTTAGTGAATTACGCTAAATGGGGCTGTATTGTACAAAAAGGGGCTGCTCAGACGTTCCTTTGTTACTAGCAATTTCGTTGGGACGAACGTAAATATTATCCAAGATGTCGCAAAGAAAAATCTCCCTTCTGACCACCTATGGCTGTTTAACCCTTGTACTACTTTGTGGCGGAGTACTTCAAGCATGTAAATCGAACGAAAGCATCGTGCGCGATTTCTCGCCAGCTGAGATAGCTGCAGCCAATACCGCAGCAAACGAAAGCTACTTATCTCCGATTGAAAAAGAGGTCTTTTACTACCTCAATCTGGTTCGTATGAACCCCAAAGTCTTTGCACGTACCTACGTAAAAGATTATCTAGGCGCGCCTGGCTACACAAAGGGATATGCCTTCGACGAACGTAAGATCTCCCTCATGCGTCGGCTCACAACCATGCAACCGCTCCCGATTATCAAACCCTCACGCAAGTTGTTTGACCTAGCCGAATGTTTTGCCGTTGCACAGGGCAAAAAGGGAGAGATTGGACACGACCGAAGTGCTACTAATTGCAATGTGGGCTACCACGCTGAGTGTTGTAGCTACGGTAACTATACCTCGGGGCTGTACTATGTTCTTGAACTCTTAGTAGATTCTGGAGAGAACAATGCTGCCTTAGGACATCGGAACATTCTTCTGGGCGATTTCCTCTTTATGGGCGTGGCGCAACGCGATCACACGAGATACAGAAAAGGCGTTGTGCTTGACTTTTGGAGAACCGAAAACGGGAAATAGAACAGTGCACACTCTCTTAATCGTTGCCACAACCCTACTGAAAGCGGAAAACAAAGTACCACCTTGCGCGCTTACGTCTCACTCTCAAAAATGAGAGGAGTTCCATAAACAATGTTCTCGTGTGCTATAGCCTTTTTACCGCGCATCTTACGGTAGAGTTGTGCACATGTAGCCGTATCGTGCTGACAATAGATTGCTATTTTGGGCAGATCGCCTTCTTCGTAGAAAACACTGTGTACCTTGCTGCCGTCCATGCCCTCCAGAAGTTCGGAGATCCCGAAGGTGTAGGCAAGTAGATCGAGCGATACGTAGTGCTTGTAGTCTCCAAATTTCCAAAGCTCTAACGTATCCAAAAAACGAGTCTCCCACGGTCTACGGCCTGCCACTCGTAGCTCGGCGGGTAACACCATATTTTGTACCAACAAGCGACGCGCTATATAGGGGAAATCAAACTCCTTGCCATTGTGAGCACACAGATAGACCCGCTCGTGCAACGAACGAAAGGCTTCTAATGCACTACAGAATTCGGCGAGTACATTCTGCTCATTGCCTGCAAAAACCGACACGCGGAGGGTCTCCCCTATCTCTGGTTTCCGATGAAAATAGCCCAATGAAATGCAGACCACACGCCCAAACTCGGCATAAATTGCACTCCTGTCATACAGACTGGCGGCTGTCTCATCGGCTGTAGCGAGATAGGTTGCCTTTCGCTCCCACAATGCCCGATATGGCGCAGGAGCATCCGCCAAATGCTCATACTGCGACACCGTTTCGATGTCAAGAAAAAGAATATCGTAGAGTTCTGGCTCAGGGATTGTTGTACGCATGCGGCACTGTTTACCGCGTAAAAATAGGGGAAATACGAAAAAAGCGGGAGCTCAAGGAGACGCATATTTCAACAATCCTTATACGCTTCGTATTCGTCTCCCTAATGCTTGATCTCCCAATCTGAGAAATCGCTCTCAGAGCGACTTTTCAGTTCCTCTAGTTTTTCATTAAACATCTTCTCGAACTGTTCTGCCGATACAACTTGCCCTTTCGGAGGCTCTATGGGCACTTTCTTGGAAAGGTACTCTATTTTTATTGCCGTTATGGTTTCATCGTAGACCGACTCTATTTGCAGTATAAGGCCTGGCAATCCGTAAAAACCATTAGGACCAAAAACGGCAGGAATTTCTTTACAGAACCACGCGGTATAAATAGTCTCTGAATCCGTTGCCGAATGGTCGGGGAATTTTATTGTAGCCTTGGTACACACTTTCCCTAAAATCTCTTTTGTTTCAGAACCAATTTCCCAATTCATTGGTCGGATAGATTCTCGCACTACCAGCTTTTTACCAAAGAAATTTCTTTGGCTCAGCTGTTCGTGTTTATCAAGGTCAAGATAGAGATTAGGGACATCGTCTATATTATACCCTCCCGCAGGATCTTCAAAGAGTTCTATGTTACCCGATTTCTGATAACTAGGAAGTTCTGTGTGCCCGCTCTCCCGTTCAAGTGAGAAGTTGCTTTTCGATCCTTGTTGAATCAGGAGGTTGTACCTTTTTATATGCTCAGTTTTGGGGACATTCGCCTCAATTAGTTTCTGGAGCGCCTCATCTACTCCAGGTCCTGCTACCTCAACACGTATTTCAGACTCAAGCTCCGTAAGATACGTTACCGCAAGCATGCGTTGCTGTGCCATCGCTGAAACAACAGAGAAGACCCAAAAAACAAGAATGGTATATTTCTTCCTCATTATTTGCAATCAAGTTGATATAAACACGTCTGCGATGCCCTTTCTCACAAACCTCATTGTGCGTCAGCTACCGAAATTAGCATGAAAATTTATAATACACTGCCCATAAGGGAATTCGTTGCCTGCTCACGCATATCATTATGCGGTATCTCAGAACAACTGGAAGAACAAAGACGTACCCCTAGAAGGAAATGTTCGTTAGACCGTAACAGATGAACGATTTTGAAAAGTGGGAGGCTGCCTACAAACGGCAGGATATGTCTTGTTTCAATACATCGCCCGAAGCCGTACTCTGGCTCAAAATAAAAGATCTTTCGTCGCAACTCCCTGCCATAGCCAAACAACTTGCAATTACTTTTTACACAAGTGGTGTTCGCGCCCATTGCCAAGAGCTTTATACTTATTTGCTCGAAAAACCAGAACTCCGCAATAAGTTTGAAAATTTCCGCCAATTCTATTGCCAAAAACACTCACCCAGTTGGAACAATACATTGCCAGCTTCTTTGCAAGAAGTTCCGACCTACAACTGGGTAGAACACTACATGCCATCGCTCGACCGATACTTTGCCGCCACCTACTTGCCTCGCTTCCCTTCTTTTACTGCGTTAGAGTCAATGAAAGAAAAAATTGCCGCTGAGGCATGGGAATTTGTACAGAATGCATGGTACGACCATTGGACACGAAATTACATAGAGCAGCTGTTCTTTGCGCATCCCCGCGTTCTTCCTTCAATGGGCACATTACGAGGTGTTGATTTCTTTATTGATGATTGCCCGATGAAATTAAAGCTCCTCTATTTCCCCCAAGCCTTTCTAAAATCTAGAAAGGGTACTGACGTTGCCACTACCGTAAATGAGAGCCTGAAAAATCCTAAAGAATTGCTCGTGTGGCTTTATACTGAGCAGTGCCGCCTCCGTTTTGGCGCAGAGAATCGGCTCTACCTTATATTTCATGACACGACGAAACCCGAAAACTCTTGGGAGCTCAAACGAGCCCAAAAATTACTTGCAGAAAAGATTGAAAATTACCTCACACAATTTGAGCCCAACAGACTGCCATCTATTACTTTCCCATTTGGCGGGAAAACCTATACAGCACTTGCCGATACTCTTTTTATCGTAAAAGACGAAAACTAAAGTCTCTCCTTTTTATGTACCCCCCTCTGTGGTATTGGTACGGTGCTCTTAGCCGCCATAGGAGTCTTTAAAAAAGGTTACCTTTGCACGTGTTTGTGACACAAAGGCCCCGTAGTTCAGCTGAATAGAACGTCAGATTCCGGTTCTGAAAGTCGTGGGTTTGAATCCCGCCGGGGTCACAAGGCTGTCTGTTTCAGACAGCAGGATGCTAAATATTGAAAAAAGGGAAGTTGCCAGATGAGCCGTTTGTTCAGAATCTCAAGTTTAGTTGCTGTTGCATTGGCAGCAAGCGTGGTATTGTTAGGTTGCAAAGAAAAGAAGGCGCAAGAAATAGTGCCTGGTTCACCCGAGGATACCGCTGAGAACGCATTAAAGAATTACGACTACAAAAAGCTGAGCTACGCGCTCGGTCTCTCCGCAGGGCAATACATCGCCAATGAAGAGATTAAGTTGCAGCACGATGAGTTCAAGCGCGGTCTGGAAGACGCCATCAATAAGACGCCTGGTATGACGGATGACGAAATACAGGATGTGATGCGTAACTACATGATGACCCGCATGGAAGCCGTAGCAAATGCTAACAGCGCGGCTGCTAAGCGCTTCTTCGATTCTATCGCTACACAAGAAGGCGTGCAGAGCGATCCTTCTGGACTTTACTACAAGGTAACCGCAGAGGGTAACGGGGTGCAGCCCACTGACAGTAGCTCCGTTCTTATGAACTACAAGGCACGCTTTATCAACGGTGAAGAGTTCGATTCTAACGGTGAAGAACCCGTTCTTATTGATCTCCGTCGCGTTATCCAAGGCTGGACAATCGGTATCCCAAAATTGAAACAAGGCGCTAAAGCTACCCTATACATCCCCGCAGAATTGGCGTATGGTGCGCGTGGACGTGACCGAGTGCCCGCTAATGCCACACTTATTTTTGACGTTGAGTTGGTAAAAGTGATGACGCCTGCTGACGTAGAGGCTTATACCAAGGAGATGGAGCAAAAAGCAAGCGCCCAAAAATAGATCTACATGCCAGAGAATAATGCAATTCTAACTGTAGAAGGGAAGCTTACGGCTGTTCTCCCTAAGCAAGAAGGCGAAGGGAGAAACGGGCATTGGCAGCGTCAAAGTTTTGTGATTGAGATGCAGCGGGGGAGTTTTCCCACTTCAGTTTGTTTTGATGTATGGGGTGATCAGGTTAATACTTTAGCCTCGCTTCAGATAGGAGATCTCTTAACCATCTCGTTTGATCCTTCTTCGCGCGAATTCAACGGACGTTGGTACACTAGTTTGCGCGCTTGGCGCATTACACTGGCAGGTGGAACTGCTGTAGATCGTCCGAGCACAATGGGCGTTGTTGACCAACAACCGCCGCAACAAGTAGCCGATGCAGTACCTCATGTAGACACGAGTAGTGCGCCAAGCTACCAAGATGAGAATGCAAAATTGCGCGGCGAAGATGAAGATTTGCCTTTCTAGTAGAAAGGTTGCTTTCTAAAAAGAGTGGAATGATGTGGAACATAAAGAGCTTATGGGGGCTTGCCTGTAAGCTCTTCTTTTTTGCCGTTTTAGGGCTGTTTTTTTTACCCAGTTGTACTGAGGAAGAAGATGAACGTTGGGCAACCCTTTCCGACCTCTCTTTTTCGCACGACACCGTACGTTTTGATAGCGTTTTCTCTGCCGAGGTATCGCCCACAAAGCTCCTGCGCATATACAACCGCAGTAGCTTGCCAGTGCGCCTCTCTCGTCTGTCGCTGGTAGGCGGCAGTGCGAGCTCCTTTGCTCTGCTTATAGATGGTGCAGCTGCCACTGAAAAAGAGGAACTTCGCATCGGCGCTCGTGACAGTTTAACGCTTGTAATACGTCTACGCCCCAACGCGGAAGGAAAAGAGTCACGTCTCGTTGCAGACGAGGTTGAAATTACTACCTATAACGCGGCGACACGGCGTTTGCGCCTTGAGGCATGGGGTTTGCCGCATACAGACATCGCAGGCGGGGAAATCACAAAAGACACAGACTGGACTGGGAATCCTGCCCTTATTATTAGCAAACCTTTAGTCGTTGCCAAGGGTGTAACACTACGCATTACACCAGGCGCCGCGCTCTATTTTCGTCCGAATGCATCCCTAACCGTTTACGGGCGCCTTGTGGTTGAAGGGAGTGTAGATCGTCGCGTCTTATTTGCAGGTACACGCCTAGACACTGCCTACAAGTACACACCTGGTCAGTGGCAAGGCTTGTTGCTAATGCCAGGTAGCGGTCCGCACAAAATACGCAATGCGACTTTTCGCTCCGCCGTGACCGCCATACGCACGGATAGCATTCTAGAGAGTTGCGAACTGGAAAATGTAATCATTACGAGTTGTAGCCGCGACGCCATAGCGCTTCGCAAGTCCACACTTCGCATAGTAGGCTCTATTTTAGCGCAAAACTCAGGTGCAGCTCTATCACTAAGAGGTGCTCGCGTTACCATGGATTTTTGCACCCTCAGCGGCGACACACGTTTTGGACAGCCCCGCCGTTCGAGTCTCATTCTTTTAGATACCCCACCCGCTGGAAGCGAAAACTCGCTCCATATTTCCAACTCAATTGTTTGGGGGGGATATTCTAACGAAATCCGAGCCATTGGCGAAGCAAAGACAGATGTTCTATTCGCCTCGCATTCTATCTTCAAATGGACGAACCAGCGCCCCTTCAATGCTTCAGAATGGCAAGCCGTTTTGTATTCCGATCCATTGCTAGAAGAGCCTGCAAAGCTCAACCTTGAACTAAAAGAGGCAAGCCCAGCACGCAGTTCGGGGCTCATACAGAATCAGGACGGTGTCATTTTTTATGACTTGAAAGGTCGTAAGCGACTACATCCTGACGGCACTGTAGATCGCGGTGCTTTGGTCTATGAAAAGAAGCCCCAAACACAATCCCGATAATTTGAGCATCGTGGCTTAGGACGTTGATATACCGAGTACTTGTTGAATTCCCCAAAACGCAGAATGGGCTTTTCAAACACCTACTTAGGTGTATCAATAGGTTGACTCTCTTCTAACGATTGGAAGAGAGGGATGCACCAGATAAAACGTTTTTTCAAGCCGTGTTCCTTTCCCTCTTTTATCTGCTGTACACCGCATAATTAAGAAAGTGTGCCTTCCCCATTGTAATTTGTATAGTTACTTTGCATGCAAACTACCTATTGGAAATGGCAATTCTACGCGTTTCTCCCGAGGCTTTTTTGAATTTGCAAGAAGCTGGCTCTATTGTGGATGTTCGTTCACCTTCCGAATACATCCATGCGCACATCCCTGGAGCGATAAATGTCCCCCTTTTCAGCGACGCCGTACGCGCTGAAATAGGAACACTGTATACAAAGGTTGGGAGGGAACAAGCAATTGCGCGCGGATTTAAGGATCTCAATGGGCGGTTGGAATCTTTGCGCAACACATTACTTTCGCAGGCTGCTAGTGGGGCAGTACGTATACATTGTTGGCGTGGAGGTATGCGTTCGGAGAGCGTGGCATGGTTGGTAGAACGTTCGGGATACGTGCCTTACCTCCTAGAGGGGGGATACAAGAACTACAGGCATTCTGTGCTATCGCAATTTGCGCAACCCTACGAACTACTCGTACTCTCTGGGATGACGGGAGCTGGGAAGACGGAAGTCCTCCTTGAATTACAAAAACTCGGCGAACAGGTAATCGATTTGGAAGGACTCGCGCACCACAAAGGCTCGGCTTTCGGGTGGCTTGGCGAAGAGCCACAACCCAGTACCGAGCAGTTTGAAAATGAACTAGCTTATCAATTACGTGCTCTTTCTCCCAAACGAAGACTTTGGCTAGAAGACGAAAGTAAGAATATTGGAAGGGTGCTTATCCCCACAGGATTGTACAAGCAGATGAGTTGTGCGTCGCGCATTGTCTTGGAGACAGAGCCTCAAGCGCGCCTCGAAAGGTTATTGCGCGTTTACACGCACTATGCCCCCGAAGAATTGGTTGCCTGTATTGAGAAGATTAGAAAGCGCCTCGGAGGCGACAAAGCCAACGAATGCATTCAGCTAATTCTTACAGGTGCGCTAGCGCCCGCGATAGAACTCGTATTGGCATACTACGACAAACAGTATCGTTACGGAATTACCTCAAAGAACACAGAATATCAGATAATTAGACCCGAATCTTCAGTTCCTCGCGAGATTGCATTACAGCTCCTCGATGCACTAAAATAATTGATATTCACCTTTTTGTTCCACGTGGAAAGAAATTTCTGACACCTAAAACTGTCACTTGGCCTACAATTGCCCACTAGCCTAAGTTCGGCTCTCTGTCTCTTAGTGTGACAGAGAATGTGTGTAGCGAACGGCAATACTTCTTAACTTTGCGGGGCGAACACCACAAAGCAAGGAGAATGATAAGAAAGGGTAAGAAGGTCGCCATTTTAGCGGGCGGTACTTCGCAAGAACGGGTGATCTCTCTGCTCAGCGCAGAGCAGTTACAACGGTGGCTCTCGGAAACAGACTATAAGTCGTACATCATCGACGTGCAGGGAGCTAGCTGGATCTACACGCTACCCGATGGGCGCAACCTCCAAGTCGATAAGAATACCTTTTCACTCCCGCTACCCGAGGGGACGCTCCCGCTCGATATGGCATTTATCACAACCCACGGCACGCCTGGCGAAAACGGACTCCTACAGGGTTATCTTGAGCTCATGCAAATCCCCTTCACTTCGGGGGAAACATTTACACAAGCCATCTCTTTCCACAAAAGTGCTTGTAAACGTTATTTGCAAGGCGTTGTCCCTTTACTCCCCTCCATTGAAATAAAACGTTTTGAAGATCTCGATATCGAACAGGTGGTGCGCGAAATCGGTTTCCCGCTTTTCTTGAAACCTAACGACAACGGAAGCAGCGTTGGGGTTGTGAAAGTGCATAACGCGAACGAATTGCACAAGGCGGCTCTCTCGGTCTTTGAAATCTCCTCCGATATTATGCTTGAGAAGTTCTGCCCTGGTACAGAACTCTCTTGCGGAATGATACAGATCGGAGCACGTCAGCTCTCTTTCCCAGTAGCCGAAATTATTTCACCCTCCGAATTCTTCGATTTTAAGACGAAGTATGACGGATCGTCTCAAGAAATAGTACCAGCACGAATTCCGCTGCCTACTGCACAGCTCGTACAACAGTACACTGCAGACGCCTACACACGCCTAGGCTGCCGAGGTATGGCTCGTGCCGACTACATTTTGTACGACGGCGTACCCTATTTCCTCGAAATTAACACATGCCCTGGGCTTACTGCCGAGAGTATTATTCCTAAGCAGGTAAATGCCTTAGGACGCACAATGCCCGAACTCCTGTCCGAATTCCTCGATTCGCTGAGAAACTAACGCGCCCACGCGGAGGCTACGTTTTTGTCCCACGAAAGGATTTCAAAGGTCAATTTACTTAGCTCAACGCCTCTTCTGCCCAGTTTCGGAGCATTGCTATCTCCTCTGCCCATCTTTCGGGCTCTGGCGTCTCAAGGATGAGAGGGATATTATCCGTACGTCGATCCTGCGCTATGGCACGGAACGTATCCAAACCTATTGTTCCCTTACCCAACGGAGCATGTCTGTCTTTCTTACTACCTGCGCCATGCATAGCATCATTTAAGTGCATCCCGCGCAAATATTGCAGCCCTATTACCCCATCAAATTCTGCCATCATAGCCTCGTAACCCTCTGTGGTTGAAAGGTCGTAACCTGCAACGTGCGCATGGCAGGTATCTATACAAACCCCAATGCGACTTTTATCCTCCACTTGATCTATAATCTCTGCGAGTTGCTCAAACCTATAGCCTAAGTTTGTACCCTGCCCTGCCGTATTTTCTAGCACTGCGCATACGTTGGAGGTCTCTTCTAGAGCACGATTGATACCTTCTGCAATATAGCTCAAGCATTGCTCTGGCGTGATGAGTTTCAGGTGACTCCCTGGGTGAAAATTCAAGCGGTCAATGCCCAACTGTTGGCAACGGCTCATCTCATCAATAAAAGCGTTGACAGACTGCAAACGTTTTTCGGGCTCAGGGTTGCCCATGTTCGTGAGGTAGCTATTGTGAGGAAGTATCTGTCCGTTATGGAAATTGTCAACACGGCAGTTCTGCTTAAATGCCGCAATCTCGGCTTCCGCAAGCGGTGCAGCGTGCCACTGTCGTTGGTTCTTGGTAAATAATGCAAAAGCGGTAGCGCCTATAGCAGCAGCGTTGGTTGGAGCATTTGCTACACCACCTGCCGCGCTTACATGTGCACCAATATATTTCATTCTTGTACAAATTTGTTCCGATCTACGAAAGTAACGTTTTACCACGTTCGCATGTTTGCAACCCATTCCCTTTTGAGCATCAATATTTAGGAACTACTTTGCTTGCAAGCACTCGCTTTGCGATAAATGGAGTACGCCGTAAGTTTCTCTCACAAATGAAAATACGCCTGTAATCCATTCATCTGCATGAGTCATATCGTCCTGTGACAATAACCACACCCCGCCTAACGTTGATCCGTTAATGCGTACATTTGTTACGCAATGAGTATGAGAGCGTGGAATTTAAGAACTGCTGATAAGCGTATAGCGTTGGGGGCTACTGCCTTACTGCTGCTGTTAGTACTGGGGTGTGGCACAAAGAAGAATACGGCATACCGCCGTTTCTATCACCGTTTTACCTCCTATTTCAACTATTATTTCAACGCGGCTGAGGCGTACAACGCAGGGGTCAAACAGGCCAACAAATCTATGCAGTATGACTATACGCGCATTCTCCCCTTTTGTATTGCAGGTTTGCCCGATGCTGCGCTCAATACTGGAGGCGAGATGGATCGTGCACAGACAAAGTGCGCCATGCTCATCAAGTCACACTCGCTTACAGTGAAACCCGAGCGAGGAAAAGAGGCGCTCACTCCCAAAGAAAAAGCATTTTATGCACAGAATGAGTTCAACATCTATGCACGGAAAGCGTGGCTACTGATCGGTAAGGCACGCATCTGGAGTGGCGATCTCCCGCAGGCATCGCAGGCCATTGATTTTGCCATGATGCAGTTCGCAGGACTTCCCGAAGGTTGGGAGGGCGAGCTCTGGAAAGCCCGCATTGAGATGTTAAGCGGTTTCACTCTTGAAGCCAAAGAGCGCTTTGCAACTCTCGCCGTAGCACCCTATCGTCCTAAAGGTAAGGAATATACTTTCTTGCTCGAATCTATGTGGGCAGATTTGCTGGTAAGCGAACAAAAGTTCGATGAGGCCTACCAGCATGGCAAGTTGGCTCTCAATAGTGCACCTTCTCGCCTCGACAGAGCACGCTGCCGTCTGGCTTTGGCACAGCTCGCCGAAGAAACCAAGAACTACAACGAAGCCTTCCTACTCTACAAAAAAGTGGCAAGTAGTGCCCCAAACTATGAAATGAGTTTCAACGCTTTAGTGCGCAGCGCTTCCTTGGCAGCACGCGTACAGGGCAAGGGTATGGAACGCAGTCTGCGTAACCTCGCGAAGGATGAAAAGAATGCAGACTATCTCGATCAGATTTATTACGCCCTCGGAGAAATGGCTTTTGCGAAAGGCGACACGCTTGCTGGGCTCGATCTTTTTAAGGAGTCAGCTCAAAAAAGCCTCTCCAACAACAAACAGAAAGGAGCATCGCACCTCCGTGTAGCAGAATACTATTTTGCCAAGAGCGACTACATGCGCGCCGCATCGGCGTATGATAGTGCGCTAAGCGCATTGCCTGAGAGTTACCCGCACTACGCCGAAATTGCTAAACGCGGCTCTGTATTGGGACATCTGGCAGAAGCGCAAAGCATTGTTTTACGCGAGGATAGTTTGCAACGTATTGCCCGCATGTCTGATGCCAAACGAGTGGAATTTATACAGGCCATCATCGCAAAACTGCGAGAAGAAGAACGCTTGGCGAAACTGGAGGAAGAGAAGGAGCAGATGGATCGCAACTTCGCATTGCAAAACGAATATCGTCAGGGCTCGCTTCAGAATACCTCCAATAAGAGCGAGGGAGGATGGTACTTCTACAATACCTCGGCGCTTGGTTTTGGTCGCTCCGATTTTAAGGTAAAATGGGGAACACGAAAACTAGAGGACAATTGGCGGCGAAAAAATAAACAAGTTACTACCAATACTGGCAGCGAAGGAGGCGACAAACAGGATAGCACCAAGAAGGGCTCTGATAAGTATTCGGTGCAATACTACTTGGCAGATTTGCCGCTAACCGATTCGGCTATGCTACATTCTAATGCCGAGATCCGTCGTGCAATGTTCGAAATGGCAGAGTCCTACCGCAACGACTTTAACGATCCGCCGCGTGCCATCGAAACGTATGGCGAGGTATTGAAACGATTCCCCAGCGACGAGGCAGCACCTGAGGCATGCTTTATGGCTTATATGACGGCAGATCGTGCGGGGCTCACAACGCAACGCCAACAGTATCGCGACAGGTTGCTGAGCTCGTATAGCACAAGTTCATTTGCTCGTATTCTCTCTGACCCCCAGTACATGGAGAAGGTACAGAACGAGAAAGAGAAGAACGAAAAACTGGCCGACGACATCCTAGCACAAATGCGCAGTGCAAACCGCACCGAGGCGTATCGCCTTGCGACGAATGCAGCCCAAGAGGCTACTGCCGACGAGTACAAGGTTCGTTTTGCCCTCCTAGCAGCACTTAATGCTGGGCAAGATGCTGGCGATACCGTGCAGGTGGCTGCCCTTAAGTCCTTCGCACAAACCTATAGAGACTACCCTGAAAGCAAGTATGCCGACGAGGTGCTGAAAGCCATTGCAAAGCGCGATTTGGTGGGCGACGAGGTAGCACCACTCATCATAGGCAATCAGGAGGTTGTATCGGTACAAACCGATAAAGAATTTGTTTATAGCGAGGGCAAACACGACGTCCTGCTTGTCTTCAATCCGAAAGAGAATATGCGCGAGCTGAAGTTCCTTGCTATTAGCTTTGGGGTAGACTACGACGTCAATCTCAATCTCGAAGTAGAGGAACTCAATCTGAATGAGAGTGCTACGATACTCATCATCAGCTCTTTTGACGATTATGACAGTGCCGTTGTCTTCCGCGATGCCATGGATGAGGCAGAACCTTTTGGCGAGGTAACTCCTTTCTTTATCATAATCACCCCCGAGAATCTCGAACTTCTCAAGGAACAAAAGGCTTTCTTGCCGTACATCGATTTCTTTAAGAAGAACTACAATCAGAAGAAATAGGTGCTTGCTCTGTTTCGCCTGCGCCCTCTTTTGGTTTCTAACACCATAATTGCATAGATGGCTTCTGCAAAAATTCTGTGGGTAGACGACGAAATTGAGCTCCTGCGCCCCCATGTCCTATTTCTCGAAAAGAAGGGTTACCAAGTAACCACGGCTACCAATGCCGACGACGCCCTCGACGAAGTGGAGCGTGAGCCGTTTGATATAGTCTTCCTAGACGAAAATATGCCCGGGCTTACAGGACTTGAGGCGCTTTCTCATTTCAAACGCTTAGCCCCTACAGTACCCATCGTAATGGTTACTAAAAGCGAGGAGGAAGACATCATGGATAGGGCAGTAGGCGCTAAAATCGCAGATTACCTTATAAAGCCCGTCAACCCGAATCAAATTCTCATCTCCATCAAGAAGCACGTGCACGAACGTGAGCTTGTCTCTGTGGGCACTACCTCTGCCTACCAGATGAACTATTTACAAATAGGCGATCGTATCAACAGTGCTGCTACGTGGGAGGACTGGCAAGCTATACATCTCCAGTTAAGCGAATGGCGTTTGAGTCTTCTCTCCGCCAACGCGCCCGAGATGCTCGAACTACACTCCCAATTACAGCAACAAGCCAACGTGGCATTTAGCAAATACATACGCCGAAACTATGCTTCGTGGTTTAAGGATTTGGGGAGCGGACCTGTTACTTCGCCACGCGTTCTACGCGAATACCTATTGCCCTATCTTGATGCAGGCGAACGCGTCCTTCTCTTGGTGATAGACAACCTGCGCTTTGACCAATGGCGCATGCTCCGTGAGTTACTTTCTGCTACGTGGCGCGTTGAGCAAGAACGTACCTATTACTCCATTCTGCCTACGGTAACTCACTACGCACGCAATGCACTTTTTGCAGGTCTGATGCCTCTTGAAATCTCCCAAATACTACCCGATCTCTGGGTCGGCGAACAGGATGAGGAGGGGAAAAATATATACGAGGCGGAGCTACTGAAACGCAATCTTCAGCGTATGGGGCGCAACTATACCATGCAGTACTACAAGGGGGCGACTCTTGATGGAACTCCCCTTAAAGAGGGCGATTTTCAGCAACTCCTTGAAACGGATCTTACGGTTGTTGTCTACAACTTTATCGATATGCTCTCGCATGCGCGCCACGATATGCAGATTATGAAACAACTTGCCAACGACGCTCATGCCTATTTATCGCTCACACAGAGCTGGTTTAAGCATTCCGACCTCTTTGTATTCCTCGAGAAATTGCGCAACTATCCAGTCCGCTTGCTTATTACGACCGATCATGGCTCTATACAGGTCAAAAAAGCCATTAAAGTTGTAGGCGACCGCGAGACTTCTACGAACATGCGCTACAAATTGGGGAAAAGCCTTTCCTACAACGACCGCGAAGTCTTCGCATGCATCAATCCTGCCGAGGTACATCTCCCGCAATCGAGCATGAGTGCTCGCTACATTTTTGCAACAGCAAACGACTACCTTATCTACCCCAACAACTTTAACAACTACGCCCGCATGTTTAAGGACTCTTTCCAACACGGGGGCGTGTCGCTCGAAGAAATGATTATCCCCTTTGTATCTTTGCGTGCGCAAAAGTAAAAGAGGGTTAGGGGTGTCATGGAAAATGCGGAAGAGGTAGTACTAATTCGCTCCGAAGCAGAAGCGGATCTCGAATTAGCCGTAAAGGAGTTTTTACAAAAGGTCTCGCGCCTTAATTGTATCTGTTTTTGGGGCGGACTCGGAGCAGGAAAAACAACGTTTATCCGCGCCTTGTGTAAATACTTAGGCGTTGTAGATGTAGTAACTAGCCCTACCTTTTCGCTCATCAACGAGTACCACTGTACGGACGGAGCTCTTATCTACCATTTCGATTTTTATCGTCTCAATTCCTTGCGCGAAGCCGAAGACATCGGTGTAGAAGACTATTTTGCGAATAGCGAAGGAATTTGCCTTATTGAGTGGCCTGCCATCGTGGAACCGTTGCTCCCAGCCAATCTACTAGATGTTGCTATTGTAGTACAACCCGATGGGAAGCGCCTCCTCAAGATCGGTGCAAAAGAATAAGAACATGCAGTCTGCAAAAAGAATTCTAGTCGTTCTGTGTCGCATCTTGTTAGGTGTCGTTTTTACTTTTTCTGGCTTTGTAAAAAGTGTAGACCCGCAAGGGTTTGCCTACAAGATACAAGACTATTTTACCGCCTTCGGTCTAGCCTCACTACACCCCACGGCATACGTATTAGCCGTCTTGTTGGTATCGCTAGAGTTCTATGTAGGCCTGCTCCTACTCTTTGGCGAGCTGCAAAAGTTTGCTACCGTAATGGTTACTCTTTTTATGATCGTCTTTACGCCGCTTACGCTCTATCTTGCTATAGCTAACCCCGTCTCTGATTGTGGCTGTTTTGGCGATGCCATAAAACTAACCAACTGGCAAACCTTCTGGAAAAATGTTCCCTTACTTCTGGCGAGCATCTTTCTCCTTCTTGAGCTTCGTTCAACTACCTCAACCAACAAGCCAGCGTGTTTTAAGTGTAAAATAATGCGCAATGCACTTCCTGTCCTGTTAGCCCTCTTTGCGTTTTTCCCCGCTTTTTGGGCAACGGTAGATTTACCTATGATAGATTTTCGTCCCTATCGCATCGGAGCTAACCTACTTAAAGGGATGGCGATCCCCGAAGGAGCTCCACAGGACGAGTTCCGAACAGAATTTGTATACGAGAAAGACGGTGTCGAGAAAAAATTCTCCGAATTCGATTATCCGTGGGATGATTCTACATGGCACTACGTATCAAGTGAGAATATTCTTGTGCAGAAAGGTTATGAACCTCCCATACACGACTTTGCATTGGAAACCATGACGGGCGAGAACAAAATCCAAGATCTCCTCGCCAGCGACTCCGTTCTACGTCTCCTCGTTGTGACGCCTTTTCTCGAGACGCTTACTGACGACGATATTTCGCAACTCAATGCACTACAGTCGCAGTGCGAGGCGAGTAGGATGCAACTCTTTCATGGTACAGCAGCCTCGCAAGATCTACAAGAAGATCTCTACAAGCGAGGATTGAAAACTGCACTTTATACAACCAACGAACGAACTCTAAAAACCATAGTACGTGCGGCAACAGGCGTGGTGCTTATCCGCAATGCGGTTGTATTGAACAAGTGGCGCTTGCATGCAACGCCTACCGCCAATTATTTCAACGAAGCACTTGCCTCGCAACCCGATACTGCTCTCATGGGGAACGGAGGGACTTATATCGTAGGCTGTATGGCAATTGTTTTGTTACTCATAGCCATTGCTAAGATCCTAACCCTGCATCGCAAGGATACGGCATCTGCAAGTTAGCCCCCAATACGAGTTATCTGGGGTCGTGCCGAGTGGAATGCTGGATAATTTGCTGTACTTCTTATTCTATCTGGCGTATCTCTAGAGCTTCTTTTGTTTGTATTTCATCTCTCATATCCAGTTCCTAGAGAATTATTACGTGGCATCTGTGGCACGAACAGCAACGATTCCTAGCTAGGAATTATCCTTTTATCGTACTTTTGGGAACGAGGGTAGAAACCTTCGCACTAGTACTTACACGCCATGGAATATAAAAATCGGCTTTTGCTCATTGACGGTTATGCTCTGCTCTACCGCTCGCACTATGCGTTTATCCGAAATCCGCTCATCACACGCAGCGGCATAAATACTTCGGCTGCCTTTGGCTTTATGCGCACCCTGCTAGACTGCGTAGAACAGTTCAATCCCACTCATATTGGCGTTGCATTTGATCTGGGCGGCAAGACATTCCGTCACGAAATGTACCCCGACTATAAAGCAAATCGCGAAGCAACACCGCAAGAAATAAAGGACTGCCGAGAGGCTGTGCGAGAATATCTGAAAGTGTTGAATATTGTGGAGCTCTGGGCAGAAGGCTTTGAGGCTGACGATGTAATAGGCTCTATCTCTGCGCATTTAGCCTCAGAGCAGACGCAGGTACTCATCTATACTCCAGACAAGGACTTTCAACAGCTCCTAGGACCTAACGTTATCTTACTCCGTCCCAAAAGCACGAATGGCATTGAAATAAAGACTGAAGCGGATCTGCTGGCACAATATAACATCAAGTCCCCGCTTCAATTCATTGACATCTTGGCATTGTGGGGCGACACGGCAGACAATGTACCTGGAGTAGATGGGATCGGAGAGAAGACAGCTGCGAGTCTTATAGCAAAATATGGGAGCATTGAGCATATCTATGGCAATAGTAGCAAGCTCACCAAAAAGATGGCAGAAAACTTGCAACGCTGTACTCCCCAACTGAAGCGTGCACAAGAATTGGTGCGCATCCGTTTAGACGCCCCAGTACCGACCAGCCTCGAACAGTATCTAATGCCCTCTGCACCCGTATATGATGAACTACAAGCGCTCAACCAGAAGTATGAATTTCATGCTCTCGGCGAACGAATAGTAAACTTCTTCTGCAAAAACGCTGAACCCGCTAACCGCATTACGCTTGACGCCTTCCGTCACAAATTCAAGGTTGTAACCACGTACGAAGCGCTCTCCGCCCTTATTACGGAGCTGAAAATGCTCACTACCTCTTATGCGTTGTGCCTTGGCACAAATAACTCAGAGCAACTGAATGCCCTCGCACTTTCGTATTACCAAGGCAACGAACAGGTTACTCAATATATTGACCTCACACAAATTGAACGGCAAGGCGCCGATTGGCAGAGACTACTGAACGATTTCTTTGTTCGCCCCTCACTCAAATGCTACGGCTATGACCTCAAGGCAATGCTAAAAAATCTCAAGGGGCTAAAACTACACCTCGAGGCTCAACTCTCCGATATCTTGCTTGCGCACTACCTACTCGCCCCAGAAGCGCTCCATACTCTCGATGCACTCTGTAACCTCGAGCTACAGTACACGCTACACGAAGAACTTACACCAGAAGCCTCCGCCTCACTTCCTTCGGAGGAACGAAAAGATTATTTGTGTGAGCGTGCAGCCATGATCTACAAATTGGGGGAACGCTTTGAAAAACGTTTGGAAAACGAAGGTCTAGCTTCTGTGTTTACTACGCTAGAGATGCCTCTACTGAGAGTTTTAACGGCAATGGAGGAAGCAGGAGTTGCTATCAACAAAGAGGAGTTAGTAGCATTGCACAATGAGCTAGAAGCTGAGCAAAACGCCACAGAGAAGGAAATTAGAGAATTAGGGGGCGTAGATGACTTAAAAGTGAGTTCTCCGAAACAGATTGGAATTCTCCTCTTTGAAAAACTTAAAATTGCAGAGAAAGCCAAGAAGACTGCCACAGGTCAGTACAATACGAGCGAAGGAGAGCTACAGAAGTATGCAAAGGAAAACCCTATTGTCTCGAAAATTTTGAGCTATCGCGAGACCTCAAAACTTCTTTCCACCTACGTAGATGCGTTACCACGCCTAGTAAATCCATCTACTCAGCTTATTCATGCCTCTTTCAACCAAGCTGTTACTTCTACGGGACGCTTGAGCTCGAGTAATCCGAATTTGCAGAACATTCCCGTACGCACACCTATTGGAAGAAAAATACGTAAGGCATTTGTATCTCGTTTTGGAGACGACGGTGTACTCCTTTCGGCAGATTATTCGCAAATCGAGTTGCGCGTGTTGGCACACATTGCTAACGACGAGCATCTAATAGCAGCCTTTCAACAAGGACAAGACATTCATGCGGCAACTGCTGCGCGTGTCAACGGTGTTGCTTTGGGGGAGGTAACAAAGGAGATGCGCGAACGCGCAAAACGGGTAAACTTTGGTATTGTATATGGGATAAGTGCTTTTGGGCTTTCGCAACAAATAGGCACCAGCGTAGATGAAGCCGCGCGTTTCATGAAAAACTACTTTGCCCTCTATCCGAGTATCGAGGCATTCATGAAAAAAACGATTGAAGAGGGACGGGAATTGGGTTACGTAAAGACTCTGTGGGGACGTAAGCGCTACATCCCCGATTTACGCTCAGACAACCAGAATATCCGCAATGCTGCCGAACGAATGGCTATCAATATGCCTATTCAGGGCACGGCGGCCGATATTATCAAGGCGGCAATGGTAAAAATATACACCCTCCTACAGGAGCGCGGCTGCCAAAGCCTTCTGACCACACAAGTGCACGACGAATTGATCTTTGATGTACGGCGCAACGAACTGGAAATGCTTCGTTCGTTAGTTCGCACAGCGATGGAAACGGTAATAGAATTGCGTGTCCCCCTTCTTGTAGACCTTGCCGTAGGGCAAAATTGGGGAGAGTTGTAAACACCTACTCACCTAAAACTCATAAAACATTGGTATTTCGTCACTCATACCTTTAACGCCTGTCTAATACAACAACGCGCGACGAATCGCCATCTATTTTTTCTACGTGGATTTGTACGGGGATGCTCTCATTAAGTTCTGCTACATGCGAAATGAGCCCTATACGACGACCCTGTTGTTCGAGGTGTTCGAGTGCTTCGAGCACCATACGCAGATGATTGGGGTCTAACGAACCAAAGCCTTCGTCAATGAAAAGCATCTCTATGGTATTGCTATGCGCAGAAATAGATGAAAGAGCAAGCGAGAGAGCTAAGGATACTATAAATTTTTCTCCGCCCGAAAGGGTATCTACATTGCGCTGTGCACCCATCATTTGCGTATCTACAATATTTAGTATGAGCAACGGACGATCTTGCTGCGAGAGTTCCGAACGCTCCAAACGGTAGCGTGGCATAATCTGCTCCAGCTGGTAATTAGCAAAGGTTATGAGATCTTGTAGCGTATAGCTCTGTGCTATTTCACGGAATTTTCGCCCATTACTACTGCCGAACAAACTATTAAGCTCCTCCCACTGCCCCAATAAAAGCTTCCCATCATCCAGCTTCTTCTGTAGTTCCCGTCGTCTCTCTTCGTTGTGTTCGTTTTCTTTAGCCCTCAATCTTAACTCTTGCACTCTGCCCTCTACCATCTCTTTTTGATGAGTGTATTCCAGTAGCCCTTTTTGCAACTCCTCTAGTTCAAGAGCTGCAAGCTCCGTTTTTTTCCGTTCGTGCTCCTCTTGCTGCTTTTCCCGCTCTTTTACTATACCCAATTGGTGCTGATATCCCTTTTCTTCTTGCTCACGCACGGTTTTATAGTTCCTTACCTCTTCTGCATTGTGCGTATTGAGCAACTTTATTGTTTCAGGAGTATAATCGGAATGCTCCTTGTACCAACCCCAGATCTGTTCATCTAGCTTTTGTGCCTGCGCCATTAATTCGGTTATTTGCCCTTGGGTTTGGGCTTTAGCATTAGATTTTTTTTCTTTCTCCGCCTTAAGCTTTTGAACTTCCGCTTCGTTCTGCTTTCTTTCTATTTCTAGTTTTGTCTTTTTTAGATTGAAAGCTTCTTGAAGCTGCGCTGGGGCTTTGCCTTTACATTGTTGCTGGTGTTTTTCCTTTAACGTCTTAAGTTCATTTTCATGCTCTTTTTTGCGCTCATCGCTCTCTTTGTAACGCTGTAAAAGCTTCTCGCGCTGTTGCGTATAGTTCTCCAATAATTTACGCGCCTGCTCCAGTTCTCCTTCAAGGTTGCCTAGTTTCTCTTGCGTACGCCATACCTCGCATTCAATCCCCACCTTTTCAAGCTCCTTGTTCAGTTGCCTAAGGTCAGATTCTATTTTCAACGCCCGTTCATCCTGATCAGGGAATTCCAGCGACAGATTCAAAGCCTCCACGGAGGGCAATTTTTCTATATAAGAAGTCAGTGCTGGTATTAGTGCGCCCATATTGCCATCGAATGCTTCTTTTTGGCTTGTGAGCGTTGTTTCTATGCGAATCTTTGCTTCCTTGCACTGCTCCAATTCTGTTTTTGTTTTTTCGAGCGCCTGACCCACTCTTTCTGTCTCCTTTTCAATTTCGTCGAGCGATTTACCCGATGCAACTACTGTTTGCATTCCTCTATGTGTATGCAACACACTGCCACACACAGGACAAGGCACACCTGGGCGGAGATGGGCACGCAGAGTTATCACTTCTACAGCGTCGCACCCTACCAAAATTTTTAGTTCCTGCTCTAATTCTTGCTGCTTTTGTAGAATTCCAAGCAATTGCACTTCAAGGGCAATGTTCTGTTTACGAAGTTCTTTTTGTACCTCAACATTTTGAAGAAGATTGGTCACCTCCTTTTTGAAACTCTCGTATTGTTCGTACAAGCCTTTGTATGGCGATAGCTCTTTTAGTGTACTATCTCGCTTAGCGAGCTTCTTCTCCAAGTCTGCAACTGTTTCTTCTTGTTTTTTCTTTTCTTGAGCGATTGTCATGCCCTCATTTTTTATCTTAGCACATTCCTCCTCGCTCTTCTTTCTTTCATTTTCACTTTTCCCTATAGCCGTAGTGAGTTCTTCTAGCTGACGCAATGTGTGTTCAAGTTCTGTTCCTTCTTTTTCCAGCACTATTTGTTGCTGTTGTAAAATCTCTAGTTCTTTTTCCTGTTGTAGCAAATATTCGGCTATACGCTTTAGTGCATCTTCATCGGCTATGTAGGATTCTTGTAGTGCCTTTAACTTTTTTTCTACCCTAAGACTATCATCAAGCTCTTGACGTATCGTTTGGCTTTCTTCCCATTGCTTTACCCAACTATGTGTCTCATCCAACTGCAATAGGCGCATGTGTTTCGCTTCTTTTATTCTCTTAGCCTCTGCCGTTGCATTGGCAAAAAGGATTGCGCTTTTTTGCCACTCTATGGCAAGCTGGAACGCCTCGAGTTGCTTGCCAAACTGTTTACTTTGCTCTTCATTGGTCAGTAACTGCGTCTGTAGCTCTCTTTTTTCTTTTTCTGACAGGCACGCCAACTGCTCTATTTGCTGCCTAAGAGTCTCATGCTCCTTTTTAAGTCTATCGTAATGGTTGTAGATAGCCGTGGAAATTTGCGTGAAGTTTTCCGTATGCGTAAGGAGTTCGAGGAGGGTTGACTTTTCGTCAGATTTGGCTTCAAGAAATGCTGCAAAATCGCCTTGCGCGAGGAGTATCGCGCTGGTAAACTGGTCAAAACTTAAGCCAATAATTCCCTGAAGCTTCTGCAAATAGTCTGCTTTACGCGATCGGCTGTCGTCTAAATGATTTCCGTTGACATCTTCCAGTGTCAACAATTCTGTTTGTAGTGCGCCGTCGGCACGTTTTCCTGCACGCCACACTTCCCAGCGCGCGGTATAAATTTTCCCTTCGGGCGTCTGAAAACGCACAGAAGCATAGCCCTCGCCAGCACCCCGACGTAAAATCTGTCGCGGGTCGTTCGCACTAACAGTATGCTTTCCTACCTGCTCTACGATCTTGCCCTGCTCGCGCGTCCCGTTCAGACGGGGGATCTGGTTGTAGAGGGGCAAACAAATAGCATCCAGAAGTGTAGATTTTCCAGCTCCTGTTGCCCCTGTTATGGCAAATAAACCTGCACTGGCAAGCGGCTCGCGATCGAAATGAATTTCAAACGCTTCCCGCAACGAAGCCAAATTTTTGCCCGCAAGCGTTAGGATTCGCATTGCTGAGCCTCCTGAATTGCTTCACGCAATAAACGCCTGAGGTCGTCGGGAAAAGACATACCGTACCGTTTCTGATACTCTCGCTCAGCTATTTCTTCAGGCTCGTAGCGATGATCGAGCGTTGAAAGAATTGGTTCACGCTCTTCGCTGCTAGCTATAAGCTTGGTTTGCTTGAAAGTGGAAAGTCCGCGTCGAGCATAGCGTCCTTTTAGCGCCTCTTCTACCTCTTGCTTAAAAAGAGCAGGCGGAGGAGTTGTATCGGTAATTTCTAGGTCTAGTATCGGCGCAAAATCGTCAACTGTACCTTCGGACAACGCGCGAAGCTGCTCTAGAATTGATACAGGTGTCCCTGTAAGTTTCAAGAGTTTAAGTGGCGAGTCAAAAACTTCGTGCGTTACATTGATCTTCTGACCTTCAATGTCTACAACTAAAATTCCTTGCGCTTGCTCTCGGTGCGAGAAAGTGGTAGCAATAGGAGCGCCTGAATATCTTATATTTTCGGCATCATAAACGCGCTGCTGCCTATGAATATGACCTAGAGCAACGTAGGAATAGGAGATAAAATGTTGCGCCAGAGATGAACCTTCTAAACCTCCAATCGCGACATACTCAATGTCCTTCTCCTCATTGAGTGTGCTCCCGTGCGCATAGAGATGCCCCATGCAGATTTTGGGGCGTTTGTCGTGTGCAAAATGGTTGGCAAGCTCGCGATAGAAGGCTTCAACATAATCTTCTGTCTCGTCTTGTTTGGGAGGACAGTCGCTGGTACGTAAAAAGGGCACAGCTAAACAAAGATACTCTATGCCCTTCTTGTCATGTAAGGGTACGGCGAACTGTTCATAATTGATCGAATAGTCTTCGGGATTATGAAGGACACTACCCTTGATATGGATATTGAGATTGGCAAGCAGTGCACTCGGGGCTTCGAGGCGCGAACCAGAATCGTGATTACCTGCCGTAATTACAATCTGCAAATGGGGTAAACGGCGCGTGACCTCGGTAAGAAAATCAAAATAAGCACGTTGCGCGGCTATAGATGGAGAAATCGTATTGAAGACGTCACCCGCTACAAGCAAAACATCTGCCTCTAGGCGACAAAGTGTGTCTGCCAACCAAGCCAGAAAAACTACTTGTTCAGGAAGGCGCGCAAATTCGTAAAAATCTAGCCCCAAATGCCAGTCGGCTGTATGAACGAGCCGCATCGGCACAATATTTATTTCGACTTCGAAGCGCGCACGATACTCATAGAGACAACTAACGGCTCGTATGGACGAATTGTGCCTCTACCCGTTTTTTTGTAGGCCAATGCACTGGGTATGACAGCACGTAGCTTTGTCCCTGTTTTTAAACCAACAGTAAGCCCACTAAAACCACGGATAAGCTTAGAATCTTCACTCGCCTTAAACGACAAAAGAGTGTATTTTTTGGAAGATGAGTAGATGCCATGAAGCTGCGCCACGTCTGCTACATTGGTATCAAATAAATATCCCGAAAGCGAGTAGATCTCGTATTGTACCCAAATGGTAGTTGTTTTTTTTATCTCACTACCCGTTCCGACCTCAACAATCTTGCGATAGACAGAGTCGTGCTTTTCAAAGCCTGTGTTTTTGGTTAGATAATCGGCGATAAGCGTTTTCTCTCGTTTTTCGGGATCTGCAATAAGTTCGTAGGGTGTGATGTAGAAAAGAGCGGAGGTGTGATCTGCATTTGTCCAAAGCCCCAATGCCTTTGCTTTAGTGGCTGTTAAGCCTATTACAATCTCATCGCCTATATGTGCATCCTTAAGGGCTTCAAATATATCGCTCCCGATTCCTTCGGCGCTCATTTCCTTGTATTGCGGAGCATAAAATGTAGACTGAGAGTATTGGTTATAGGCTCTGGCTCGTTCTGGAATATTCGTCCCCAAGTATGTACCATCTAGGTTTACTGCCCAATAGTTGAAATAAAGCCAAGAGCCCGACTTTATAGTCTCTCCCGCGGGGTTACTTTTCAATGTTTGCATAAAAGCATTCTCGGAAAGTTTTCGCGATTCAGGGTAGTGTAGCTGCCGATATGCATTGAAACGTACCAATTCATCCGTCTCGTCGTACGACGTACTCTTATTGCTACAACTTGCAACAAATAGGAGGCACAAGCTCAGGAGAAGTAGAACAGGGAAAAAGCGACGCATAAAGAGAGTCATTATCCTAGACGTTTGAACGTTTTCTTAGTTATTGCTTACTGACTATTTCAAAATGAAAAAGGAGCGGAGTATTACTCGGAATACGTCCGAAGGGAACAGCTCCGTAGCCCAGCCTGCTAGGTATGCCAAGCCATCCTTTTGCAGCTCGTGTACCAAAAAGAGCAAGTCCCCGATTTATTCCTTTTACCCACTCGTCTTTTCCTACAACGTAGGTTTGTAGTGGGTATTGTGTGTCTGTGGGGTGGAGTTTTTGTTCAGTAATTACACTGCTCTCGTTACTTTCAAGAGCTAGTTCACGTCCCCCAAGCAGTGCATAGAGCGTATAGCGAAGAAGAAGGACGTCGCCATTTTCAAATTCTAAAGGCACTGCACCCGTTTCAGGCACAAAAAACAGTTGTTCTTCTTCAAGAACTTCGCCTAGTCGTTGCATGCGCGCTTTAAGCGTGCTGCGTTCACGTTCCTCCAGTTCCAATTCGTGCAACGCATTGCACGACAGGAGGAAATAAGGCAACAATAAGAGGGCTAACAACCACTTAGCGTTCACCTGGCTTGAGTTCTAAGAGTTCAATCTCAAAAATTACGGGGGTGTAGGGAGGGACAATCCCAGTAGAACTTCCTGTGGCTCCAAACGCAATTGCCGACGGAAGTATAAAGAGCGACAATTCGCCTTCGCGCATCATTCGCACCGCACGTTCTACCCCGTCAATAACTTGCCACTTTTGTCCGAGCACGAATTGGAAAGACTCTTTGCGTTTTTTGGTAGAATCGAAAAACTCGCCATCAAGGAATCTTCCTTCAAACTCAATCGTCAGCGTATCGCCATCATGGGGATAATCGCCGCTTCCTGGTCGTTTTTGAAGATAAAAAAGACTATCCACCGCATGCGGATTCATACGCTCCTTGGTTATATATTGCGCCAAAAGTACACGTTCATAAGCGCTAAAATCTTCAATCCAATGTACGAAGGCTTCTTTGTCTCGCGCATAGGAAATCGAATCTTGCAAGGAGAGTACCTTTACATCTACCCGCATAGTTCTCGCCGTATCGAGGAAGTGGGGGAGTGTTGTTTGCAAAGTGTTCTCAAAGAATTTGCGAGGGTCTAGGTAAAAACTCGCACTATCTCCTTCGCTCAGAAGTGTAAAGCATTCGTCAATAGAGCCCGCATAATTAGACCGTTCGATCTGAAAGCGTCGTAAACCTACAAAGAAGGTAGAATCTTGCAGGGTGGCATAACGCAATTGCAGGGTTACATAGTCCCCTATAGATGCTCGCCGCTCCCCTTCTCCAATGGCTGCAAGGCGATAGTAAGTGTCGTCAACGAGTTGAGTATAACCTGCAAGGTAACCCTCAGGTTTATGGCTACAACTTGGCAGAAAGAACAACGCCAAAAGGAAGAGTACAAATCCCCCAAATATGCCATACCGATTATCTCCGCTACGGAGTAAAACACTCATTATCGCCCACCTACTTACCTATGCAAAGTAAGATATTTTTGTTCAAATGCACCCGTGTGCATGAAATATTGTACACACTCTGAGAGTGTTGCAAGGTGGATTTTGCCAATCTGGTGACTTATATCATCTTGTTTTTTCCAACAAGTGGTCTGCGACATGACACAATAATCGCTTTGCGCATCGAACCCCGCCGTATGGTGCGGGTGGGCACTTTCAGCCCAATGTGAAATTTGGGCGAATATTCGTCCAATATAACACATTGATTATCAATTTGTAGGGACAAGGCGTGTGCGCCGCACACGTATTGTGATTATTCTCTATATCTATTCTGCGGGCGAGGCGTGCCTCGCCCCTACGATCTGATTATCAATACATTCCATAAAATACACCGCGCCTTGGTATGCTAATTACTAATTTTACTCCGTAATTCGTACCTAAGGAAATGAGCCATTATAACAACTTACAGGAAGAGGAATTAAAGCTCCGCATTGGCGATGCGTTCTTTTCACAATACGACTGTGATACTCGTATTGGAAAAATAGATTTTTGCGTTACCCAAATACAAGACGCAAAGCATGTAATAGCGGGCGAGGCATGCCTCGCCCCTACTGAGGGACGAGAAGCGATTTCGTTGTTGTGGGCGGAAGCCAAACGTGGTGTTATTGCCGATATTTACAAGCCACTCGTACAGCTCATCCTCACCATTGGTAAGGCACGAACGTTTGAAACCTACCTGCCGCCGCCCTTCCTTGCTGCGTTTGATGCGGAGAAAATAGCCTTCATCCCTTACAAAGAAATTCTGCCCTTTTTCTCGCAGAATGACTTTAACTGGAATGTGACACCCTCTGATGAGAAGTCGCGCGAATTTGGCTTGCTATACGACGCTGTAAAAGCAACCTTAGATAAAACCGCCTACATCTTTCGTTACGATGTGCACGAAGCTGAGCTACGCGAGTTTATAAAACAGCACCTGAGCGAGAGTTCCGAACTCATACAGATCAACAAGAATAACTTCGTGAGCATCTACCAGCGGTGGCTAACGCAAGTGCAGCCGAGTATTGATGTAAACTGGGAGGTTCTAAAGAAAAATGGACTAATAGACGGTGATTTCTTTTTGGCAGATCTCCTCTCACACGAAAACCTAACAATAAAAGAAAAGCTGTTTGTTCTGCTACTGAACTCGAAATATATTGTGGATCGCAAAGTGGATGCTGGCGGCATTGTACGTGCTGGGGAAGTCTTCTTCAAAGATCAACAGAAAGCTCACTCCCAATTTTGGAGTCTGTACCAACGCCCGCCACGCGAAGAGTACTGGGACTACATCATCAAGCGGCGCGACCTGCTAGTACCACAAGATGTTCGCGAACGAAAAGGTTCATTCTTTACCCCCAAGATTTGGGTAGACCTCTCCCAAAAATACCTTGCTGACGTACTAGGCGAGAACTGGCAAGACGAGTACTATGTATGGGACTGTGCAGCAGGTACTGGCAATCTACTGAACGGGCTTACGAACAAGTACAACATTTGGGCATCGACGCTCGACCAACAGGATGTTGACGTAATGAAAGACCGCATCAAGAACGGGGCAAACTTGTTGGAAAGCCACGTTTTTCAGTTCGACTTTTTGAACGATGAATTTACAAAGCTTCCGCAACCATTGCAGGATATTATAAACGACCCTGAGAAGCGTAAAAGGTTAGTGGTGTATATCAATCCGCCGTATGCGGAAGCTCCTACCTCAAGAACTGTAGTGGGGACTGGAAAGAATAGAGCGGGAATTACAAAAGGGAATTTCTATAATGAAAAATTCAAAGAGCGATTAGGAAAAGCTGTTAATGAATTTTTCGTTTTATTTCTAAGCCGAATTTACTCTGAAATGCCTTCCTGTAGGATTGCAGAATTTTCAACTTTGAAAATTCTGCAATCTCAAAATTTTTCGCATTTCCGCACTTTTTTCAAAGCAAAACTCGATTCTCTTTTTCTTGTTCCTTCTAATACTTTCGATAATGTCAATGGAAAATTTCCTATTGCATTCTATATATGGAATACGGGGATACAAGACTATTTCAAGTCAATAAATGCTGATGTGTACGACCATTCAGGAACTTTTTTACATAAAAAAGAAATTGCCACTAACGAAGAAAAACAATTTGTAATCCGTTGGCTTCAACAATTCTATGATAAAGAAAATACCAGAATCGCTTATCTGAGAATGATTGGTACCGACATGCAACACAATCAAGGAGTCTACATAACAAACAATTTATCACCCAATGATATAGTAAAGCATCTATTTACAACTATCACGCATAAGAATCTTTTTGTATGTGTTATTTATGTAACCATACGCCACTGCATCACACAAACATGGATCAACGATCGCGATCAATTTTTTTATCCTACAGCTGAGTGGCAAAATGACTTCACTTTTCAATGTAATTGTCTAACATATATGCTTTTTCATGGTCAAAATCGTATAACCTCAGTAGAGGGTACAAACCATTGGATACCCTTTACCGAAGAAGAGGTAGATGCCAAAGAGAAATTTGAAAGCCATTTTATGACAAACTTTATGGCGGGGAAGCTAGCTTCCCGCCAATTACCAATGACTGATTACCAATTACCAGAAGGAAAAAAAGAAACTCTGAAAGATTTGGCAGAAGAAAGATCGTTTGTGCCTACCGAACCTCTGATATTTTCACCCGAAGCTACAGCTGTGTTTGATGCTGGACGTGAACTGTGGCGCTACTACCACGCGCAGGCCGATGCCAACCCCAATGCGTCGTACTACGATATACGGGAGCACTTTCAAGGTCGGTCCGTGCCTGGACGGGGCAATAGTGCGACAAGCGATCAGAATTTGCGTAAAGGGAGAATGAATAGCAGAAGCGAGGATGCCGAATACAACCGTCTACTAAGCAATTTGAAAACAGCCATGGAGGCGCTGCGGCTTAAAATTGTGCCAAAGGTATATGAATACGGTTTCCTCATCGCATAGAGGCTTTTAATGCGTTCCTTTCCGCACGGGTTTTACCCTGTCGATCTGCGACCCGTGCTAAAAAGCCCCGTCCCATTAAGGGGCTCACATAAAACCCCGCCGTATGGCGCGGGTGAGTACTTTCAGCCCAATGTGAAACGTTGGGATGTTTTGTGCTGCCCTTTCAGGGCGCATATATCGGGGGACATGGTAACCCTAGGGCGTTGCCCTAGGCTAAATTGTACTGCCCTTTCAGGGCGAAAAACAGGGTCACATTGCGGCTTTGCGCCAATGGCGCGAACGTAGGGGCGAGGCACGCCTCGCCCGTAAAAAACACATTATTACGTGTAGCGGCGTGCCATGGCGCGCCGTAATAGAACCCCGCCGTATGGAGGCGGTGGGTATTGTTAGCCTTGTGAAACGTTGGGCAGACAACCAAAAACAACGGGCACAACCCGAAAGTCATGCCCGTTGCGCTTAATTGCCCTTTATTGGCGGCGTGCCATGGCGCGCCGCTACAAGAGACATCTTATTGTTTCACAATACGATACGTCCTCGTTACGCCATTTTCCGCACTCAGGCGTAAAAGATACATACCTGCGGGGAACGAAGAGGTATTTATGAACGTCTCTGAGCCTTCTAATACTCCAGAAGCAAAAACAACACCCTGTACATTCAACAATGTGTATTCCCCTCGTAGCTCGTAACTCGTAATTCGTAACTGACTATCGAATGGATTAGGCATTAGGCGAACATTAGCAAATGTTCGCGATTCCTCTACCGCTTCGGGTGTCTTTGGGGTGGAAACAAACGATGCTGCTATCGTCACATCGCCTTTAACCACAAGACTCTCTCCCGAATCAAAGTCTATTCCGTTGACTGTCAAAGACTCTATTTTGTAGTCTGTATCAGGCACTGCCGTGATGGTTATCGATGTGTTGGGTTCAATCTTCGCACCACTCGATAGTTCGTTACCATCCTGCACTACAACAATCTTCCCGTGTTCAGGCGTATCATACTGGAGCGCGTACTGGAATGCAGCTTCTGCAAAAAGCGCCTCAACGGTAATATCGCTTTCTACCACATCCGTACGCGGATTCTGGATAGACTTGTCGCTCCATTTCAAGAACTTGAAGCCCGCATCTGGTATGGCAACAACAACCTCGGAACTCATACCGTGTTCTACCTGCTGGTACGAAAGCCCCTCAATACGCCCATGTTCTCCCGCCGAATAGGTTACAGTATGCTTTGGTTGTTCTATCCGTTTGAAAATTGCACGTACATGTACAAAAGCATTGTCGGTTCGCTCTGCTGTTGTTACACCATCACTCCACTTTTCAAAGGAGTACCCACTAGCAGGAAGTGCTTCAACTACTTGCGTATTTGCGGCGTTCGTGACGAGGACAATTTTATCTGACGGCGGTTTTGTACTACCCTTTTCATGCACAGAACCATTGTCGCCCGCGACGTATGTAAGTGTAATAGCATCAGCGGGGGCAGGGTCGTACTGAACAAGGATGTCGTCTATTGCCCACCATGACTCAAATGAGGTATTGGTAAATACCCAACGGAAGCGTACAAGCGAGTGTCCTGTAAGCTGTGCGTCGGTTAAAGCAAAAGTTACTTCCTCACCCGTGGAGGCTGTCATGGTGGCAGCATCTACCCAATTATTATCCTCAAACTGATACTGAAGCACTGCGGTAGCACCGAACCCAAGCGGAATACCGAACCATGACTGGAACGATAGTTTCACATTTGCATTGGCACGATTCTCGAGTGAGAGCCACGGACTGTAAACGCGCCCAGTGTAGTACAATTCTTCCGACTTCGGGTCAATCATCAGTACCGTACCTTCGCCAGTATGCAACTTATGAATCATGTTCTTGGGACGCAAAACCCACCCTCTACCTATCGTAGGCGGATCTATGAGCCAGTGCTGTAGAACTTTCGTTCCAAAGTCAAAATTCTCTTTCCAAGCGATGGAATATGGCTGCATGAAAATGGCTACTAGCTCAGCATCATTTTCTATTGCTTTGTCGTGACGTGTAAGCTCAGTATTTCCGTCAGACCAGCTGAGGAAACGATAACCAGGCTTAGCTTTAACGGTTACTGGAGCCGCATCTTTACCATAAGCTACTTTTTGCTGAGCTTGTGTTCCTGTTTCAAATTCGCCTCCTTCCGATACTGTATATGATATGCTGTAAATGGCTTCTTCAAACTCCGCCTTTACCGCGATATCTGCCTTCACATCAACTTCTGTACGTGCAGCTTCCATTTTCCCATCCGACCACTGTTTGAAGCGATATGCGAGACTCTTAGGAGCAGCAACTACCGCCGTACCTGTACCACCTGTGGCAACACGCTGTACGGCAGCACCAATGATTAAACCATTGTCATCGGCAGTATAGGTTAAGGAGTGTGCATATTTTGCCAAAATCAAGGTCTGCGCCAGCTTTTCATCCTTCACCTCAAACGAAGTGGTAGCAGGTGTGTACCCCTCTTTCATCGCACGACAAGTGTACTTGTTAGGCAATAGGAACATGGTTACCTTCCCCGTCGCATCGCTCAGATACTTCGTTTTCCCACACCAAAGCGTCGCGTTTTCTAGTGGCGTATTCTGATCGTCGCAAAGTGTAATTGTCACCTCTTGTGCTGTAGTTGGGGCAGTAACTGTAAGTGTACCTGGTTTACACGTCACCGTATATGCTCCTTGCAGATAGGGTGTTGTATAGTCTGCGGGAATCACTTCGTACGAACCTTGTCGTAACGCTGGCATACTTGCATTCCAGAACTTCCCATCGGCAAGCTTAACTACATAGTGCGGACGATAGAGTTGTTCGGTTTCAGCGAACTGCAAACCTGCATACTCAAACTGGAATGTAGGGAGTTTATCTCCTTGCGCCATCGTAGCGGGCTTCATCGTAATTGTGAGAGGCACGCGCGTTACTTCTACTTCACGTTCTACCCTTGTGGCAGCTTGGTAAATATTATTGCCGTTTTGCAATGCAACAATCTTGGTAGTACCTACACCAACGGTTACTAATTTCCCTTCAGCATTTATGGTTGCAATACTCGGGTCTAATGTATAGTAACTACAAGCAAGTGCGGAACTAGCCGTAGCATCTAGTGCAACGGGTACGCCGCTATACGGAAGAGTAAGCTTCGCGTTGTCCCACGTAATAGATTGAGGCAATGAAAGTTGTAATGTGTAGAACTTGGCATCGCGTCCGTTCTCTGCCACCACTTGTAGTAGTTTGGGCTGCGATAAATCGAATGCTTTGCTCGTGCCAGGCACAATTTTCTTATCGCCGTAGTAAAGCGACGCATTGGGCGAAATAGCATCAAATCTGACCTTCAAGTTTTTCCAATCCAGAGGCGTAGCAGAAGATGTACTCTCAGGGGCAAGCAAGATCTCTTGCGAAGGATCATTTACCTCGACGTTTGTCTTAAGGTTCGGATTCTCCGCCGTTAGGAGAGAGAGTTTTAGAATATCGCACGCAGAGGAACGATCGGCTAGGAGTTCTACTACAAAATCTTGCTCCATCTGTTTGCCAAAAAGGTCGTCGATTGTCGCCTTAAATGCCAGTGTATGACCAGCTGCACTAAAATCTAGAACCGTACTCTCGGTTACTGGAGTTCCGCCTTGGGTAATCTTTGTATTTAGCCACTCTTCTACGAACTTTAATTTTACACTATTCCAAGCAGTAAAGTTGCTCGGAACACGAATTGAGATTTTATTTTCCGCTACGTATTGCGAAGGCAGCAGCTGTTTCTCAAACTCCACGGAGCGAATAAGGCGTTTAATTGGTATCCACACCGTGCTGGGGTCTGAGCTTTGTAGATAACCTAGATGATTGTCGCCAGAGGCAATAAGCGAAAGTCTTCCCTCGGTTAGAGTAAACTCAGCCATACAATCGGATTCCAAAGAACCATCCGCTTTGCGCACACTTTTGGTGCGATTATCCTTAATTTCTTGAGCAGATCGATCAGTATCCCAAACTCGGAACATGCCCATCGCACCTGAAAGAACAGGACTCACCGTAAATTCGCCAACACTAAAGCTGTCGTTATCCAATTGGTAACAATCGGCTTCCACGCCGTCCACGTAAATGTGAGTATCCGTATAGTTAAAACCAAACTCATAATCACGCTTTTTCTCAAGAGTTACGGCGATGTGTTGCCACTGTCCGTATTTGATGACGGACAATTTTGTGACATTTGCCTGCGTCCTACCACATACGAGTACAAGCGTATTATCGTCGTAACGTTTCGCTTTGTAAGGAACTGCAAGCCAAACGCCAGGCGCATCAATTAGGACTTGTGATTGTTTATTATCGAAACGCCACCACCCTTCGAACGTGACGTTGACTTCGTCGGGGTCAATTTCAAAATCGGGCATCCGTACTCCCTCAGGGGCAGAACTAGATGACTGATACTCCAGCGCATAGAGATTATTGCTCGGAGGCACTAAGTGGTACACAGTCTTAAGGTATTGGTCATTGTACGATACGCCATCTTTCTCTGTCTGTGTAACCTCTATTTCGTGTTTACCCAATGCCGAGAGATCTACGTGTGCATCTGCCCACTCTATGGTAGCTTCGCCCCCTAATGGAGCAACCGACTGCGTAAATACCTTCGTCTGTTTCTCTACGCCGTCCACCTTTAGAGAGAGTTTTACCTGCTCAACAGCCGCAAAACCATTGTTGCGCACTTTTACCTCTAGTTTATTGTCTGCACTGAGATTGCTTCCCGATTTCAAGTTCACAATGTCAACAACAGCCAGATCTTTTGCTAATGGATGCTCTGCGGCTGTTAGTTCAGCTGTAATATCTACTACGTGCCCCCATTCGATAGCTTCACCAGCTTTGAATTTTGCGTAGTCCTCATCAGATGCAAGCATCAGACGCATACGGCACTTACCTGCTTCTAGATTTGCAACCTGCGAGAGATCTATTGCCACTTGGTACGATTGTTTCCCTTCTTCAGTAGGCACAACGGTAAGTTCGGGGGCAGCATCTTTTAGTTCATTATCTGACGGATCTAGATCCACCCATACGCGCAACTTCGCTGACGCATATTTCGCATCAACTTTGTTGTTTAAGTCCACTTTTATCAAGTTGTTGCTTTGGGTGTAGAGAGGAAGCTTAACCCATGGCGTATAGCTAATTTTTGCCGAAGGTTGGCACTCTACCGATCTGCCACCGTACCGTCCGATACGTGCAATGTAAAGCTCTTTCTCATTTTTTATGCTCCCATTCGGCCAGAATGCATCATGTACAATTGTTAGCGACGCTGCATTGTCAGTCGTATCTCCATCAAGCGCTAATTCTGCTTGCAGCTCCATACGCATAGGAGGGGTGATTTCCCATTGTTCGGGGAATGTGAAATTTGTTACCGCTTTGGGCGCAAGTGTAGGTATTACGTACCGTTTCTTCTTGCCATCCTGTGCGAGTACAATCGCTACATTCGTTAGCTTAACGGGGAGTAGGTTCTCTATTGCCGCTTCTACCGTAGCGTGTTTCTCATCGGTCGCTACTACTTCTTTCAATGCGACGAGTTTCCACTGGTTGTGCATCTCAACCTCTTTCACATCGGCAATCCATCCTTTTCCAGGTTTGTTGCCACGACTCCACTGTTGGAATGCAATCCCCCCATTTGCTGCCTCCGAGATGAATACGCGCATTTTGCCCTGTCCACCCAGTACATCTGTGCGTGGGTATTTAACAAGCTTCAAATCGCGAGGCACATCATTGGTATAAACCGAAAGCGTATCGCCTGCACCCAAATCCCACTCATGGAAGGTTACCTGTATCACTCGCCCTGGCGTTTGCGGGAGTAACAATAGTGTCGAATTTTCTTTTTCCCTATAGTTCTCAAGCGCACCCCCCATATCGGTAAAGCGTGCACTCCCTGTAACGCGGATAGAGTCGTGACGGGGAATATCGAGCCACTGACCTCCCAAAAAGGCATAGCGTACAGGAGGCATCAAAATCACATTCCCCTTGTTGTAAACCTCAATGCGAGACTCATTGTTAGACGGATCAGTATCGCCTTCTACGTCTGCACGAGCCACGACTTCAAATTTCTTTCCCTCTACTCCGTCGTATGAGAAATCAGCAGTGCACACCACTTCGCGATCTTCAAAGGCTGTCAGATCTTTCAATGTGTTACTATATACAACTTTTCCATCCACTTGTACACTCACTGGCACCTCTTTCATGGTAACCGAAGAGTTGTTACGCAATGTAAAGGCAATTTTCTCTGCACCCATATTTGCCTTGGCTTCAATAGGTTTAATACCTTGTACAAAAAGCTCTGGGCGCTCAATGGCACGCGTTACCTCGTAATAGAGAATGAGGAAACGGTTATCCTTATCGTACAACGCCGTTTCTAGTGCGAGTTTTACTTTCTTCCCCGCGAACGGAGTCAGATCCCAAGTATAGGTATGCTCACCGTCATCACCGATTATGTGCTTTCGTCCTTGCACATCCGCAATCTCCTCATTATCTACCAGAAGGCGCAACTGTGCACTCTCTGCTTGATCTGGGGACGTGGTCATCAATGCGTAGGTAACAAACTGAATTTTTGTCCCCACTGCGAGAGACGAGAGGTCTAGATTACAGAGTTCAAAACGACCGACATTATCACGCTGCTCAAATGGCGTATTCCAATCGCTTGGTGGCGTATCTGCAGATAAACGTATCGTATGCGAACCAATGGGAAGCCCAGTCCCTGCGGCAGTCTCTGCGCGCGCAAACTGCACGTTCTTACCACGAGTAATGTAAGTATACTTGAGAGGCCAGTTCACAAATGACTCAAAGTAGGGGAGTTGCGCTAAAGTCAGGCTAAGTTGCGCAGGCTTACCAGACACTACGGCGATACTTCTTGCACCAGCAAAACCATCAGCATGGTATGCACGTACAGCATAAACATTGCGCTCATTCTTTACATCTTCGTTTTTGAGCGTATACTCCGTAGCTGTAACCGTAGCCAATGGTTCGTACTGTTCTGTAGCCAAATTCAGACGTAGTACTTCATACTCTTTCGTCTCCTCTGTAGCCATCCATGTAAGTTTCCACCCTGCCGTAGTACAATATGCGTCCTCTAGATTGAGACGTTTCACTTGATGCATCACGGTAAAGGGGGCCTTCATCTTCTGTACAACTCCGTTTCTATCAGTTACACGGAGAAGCGCTTTATTGGTAGGTTTCAGCTCCGAAGGGAGGCGTACAGCCGAATGATGTGGGTATTCGCCAAGGTTCTGATAGGTCTTGCCGCCATCTACCGAGAGTTCCACACGTAGAGGGGCTACCATGTTTTCTGCGCGTAAATAAAACATCTCCCCAGGTTCGTAGATTTCTTCAGGAAGCGGAGAGAAGAGCTGAGGCTTTTGGAAATCGTAATACCAAACAACAGCGTAGGGCTGCGAATCGCCCATTTTTACGTCTGCCGCGATGGAAATTGTTGTCTCCCCTACCGCAGGGTTATCAATAGTCACTTGTTCGATGTTGTCGACCTCATTGCGTGCACGTACAGCATTCTCGGTAGGAGCATCTTTTTTCAATGTCCAAGGCAATACTGTAGCGCCACCGCAAACAACCGAGAGATCTAAGTCATTGATCAATGCCTTTTCCCCATGCGCATACTCCTTACGCGAAACAGGGTCATTCCAGCAAAGCATCACGCGCAACTGTTTTACACCTTCTGGAACATTTATTTTTACAGTCTTTGCAGCACTGCCAGACGCTATTTCATCCGTAGTATACCACTTATTCTCCAGTACTTCTGCCGCAGCAATCGCATCGAGAATACCAAAACCATACTGATAGTCAGGACCAAGACGCCCCGCATCGCGCGCCGTGTTAGCCACTAACGCTTTTAAGAAGTAACTCAACGGAGTAGCACCACCATTCAATTGGCGATAACGTTGTGTAAGAAGCGCTAAATGACCTGTTACCGTGGGGCAAGCCATCGAGGTTCCGTCATAACGCTCATAGCGTTGATCATTTATCGTAGAGAAAACAGAAGCTCCTCTAGCACAGAGTGTTGGAAGAATACGCCCATCGTCTGTCGGACCGTAGCTAGAGAATGATGTGGTAGTTCCGAATACATTGACAGCGCCCACACTAATTACATTCTTCATGTTGTTCGTGAGCGCTCCGTAGGTCATATTACATTTACCCTGTTCATTGCCTAGTGCATAAACGTGAGTGAGTGTGGGAGCTAATAGGGCAATAATGTCTGAGTTCTGATTGTGAAAAAAACTATAAGAGAATTTGTCAACCTGATTACAGAACCATTGTAAGGGAGCTCCGTAAGAGTTTTGTGTAAGAGAGATCTTTTCTTGTTTCCAAAGGTTGTACATTTCCTGCGCTACAGAGAGCCCGTTCGATTGTAGATCGAAATTGTTCGTCCAAAGTTCTGCTTCAGGAGCAATTCCTTTGCCTTGCTCATCCAGCAAACCAGCGCCTATCACAGTACCAGCAACGTGCATTCCGTGTGCCTCAGATGCTGAAACGGGGTCTTCAAACTCTACACAATGGACACGGTTACCATAATCTACGTGATCGCCCACATTGCTATCCCACAGTCCAATCTTTTCACCTTTCCCCGTTAGTCCACGTCCGCCCAAAGGCTGTGCGAGGCGAAGAAATGTCCCACCGCTCAATTGTGCCGCTCCACGGTTGAGGAGTGCACGCGGTGGTTCGCACCACTGTATATAGGCTATTGCTTCGTTTTCGGCAAGGGCTTCCAGCTCTTCGCGCGTGGCGGTTACTGTTACCTCACGCAATGTTAATGACGGTTTACCATACTCTAGTGCTTTGGAGTCTAGAAGACGTTTTACATATTCCCAGCCGACACTCTCAAACCACGCGAGCGACATTTTGAACTTATCGCCCACTGCCACCCAGCTGGGTATCTCTGCTTTCTGGACAAAGGCTGAAGGAAGTTTCCATGCCCCGCGAATAGGCGTTACAACACGTAGTCCTGTGCCGAAAAAATCGCTAGGCTTCCCTCCTGGAGGTACAGAGGCATAATAAGCTCCATTCCCTAAATAATCGCCCAAGAGAACTCCTTTCTGAGACAATGCATTTGTCCACCCCTTCCCTTTTTCAAACTGAATGAGCACATTCAGCTTTTCACCAGCGGGCGTTCCGAGTTCCAGACTCGAAGTCTTAGACGCACTTCCACGTCTTGTGTGATTTACATTCGTCTCTAGGTAGACCTCACGATCTCCGAAACGAACCGCCTCTTGTGCTAAGGCAAACGTGCCAAAACACAAAGTGACGAGCAATAGAATATTTCGCTTCATTAGTACAAAACATTAAATAGACTTTCCAAATTTAATGATTCTCTTTATAGCCTTAAGATTTTGATAAAACGAAATATGCGTATAGACGCTTTATAAAAAGTCGAAAAAAGGCACGAATTTGCATCGTGCTATGAAAAAATTGCACGCAGTGCGAATAATACACGTCATGAGACGGCGGGCGAGGCGTGCCTCGCTCGTTCCCGATATATGGGGTTGTTCTGGCAATATCGTAAATGAGACAGTTCGCGCCTTTGGCGCGATTGTAGGGGCGAGGCATGCCTCGCCCGCCAATGCTCTAACGTAATGGCGTCGCCTGATTCGCCCGCCGTGTGCGTCGCACACGAATTGTGATTATTCTCTATATCTATTCTGCGGGCGAGGCGTATCTCGCCCGTTAAATGCGCCTTTGGCGTATATTCGGTTAATGCCTTATTCACGTCG
>CAJPTC010000013.1 GCA_905373475.1 Bacteroidia bacterium
TCGCTTCGTAAGTACTGAATTGTGTATCTTTGTTCTAGGGTTAAATGTGCCATCTCTTGCTTTTTTGGACGGAAGTCGAAGATACACATTTTTTACCCTCCCCGAGGGAAGAGAGAAGGATTTTCTCTTTTTCCTCTGGATTGTATTTGCGGATGTATATTTTTCAGGCGTTGCATTTATTGCTTGAATTTAGGATTTATAATGCAAACCTCGATCTAGATACTACACTATCTGAGCTTTGCACGATCAGTATCTTCATTTTCAAGTCGGCGGCTGTTTTCGTACTCTTTACCAATTGAGAAGCTATAGTTTACCGAGAAACCAAAGCGCCACTTATTATCGGGGTGCGTTGTAACATCGCGAGACTGTATGAGATAGAAGGAATGTGACTTGCTATAGTAGCGCTCAGCTGTAAAAAGATGTTCCAAGAAGAGACTAATCTGCCACCGTCCCAATTCCAAATTGCTAGCGATCGAAGAATACCAGCCATTGTACATCCGCGAATCGGCAGACAATTCCTCGTATGGAGCATCGATATCGGCTTGTAGCGACAAATCTCCCATCTGACAGGTTAGACCGCCACCTACGGGAATAGAAAATAGCGAAGGTTTTAGTTGGTTAGAGTACTTATGTAGCTGATAGCCTGGTTTTGCATACAAGCGCAGAGCTAACATTTCATTGCCCAGAGGTCTTATTTCGCCACTCAACTCTAGCCTTGCTACTTGCGAGTAAGGAATATTCCCCATTTGCTCTACAATAATATGCTTCCCATTTCGCTCTGTTCGTTCTGAAAAGGGAGCCCAATCGTGGTAAATGTATTTGTATTCTAGTCCATTGTTTAGGCTGAAATAGTCGTTCGCCCAACTGTGGTAAAGATTCATTTTTGCCGTATAACTATTCTTTAACAGTGGATTGTTGCGCCTGTAGTAGTTTTCATTGACGAGCTGCAAAAGTTCGGTCGTTTGACCGATATCTGGGATTTGATTAGTTGTTCTAATTCGCATTTTCAAACTATGATTGTTTGTCAAATTGTAACCCAGTACCATAAAAGGGGAGAAAATAGGGCGTATCTCAGCTTTCTCTAATCCTTTATGTGCAGAGACGTAGTGTACATATACTTCAGGAGTAATGCTGTAGAAAAATTTCCCCTTCCGTTGCTGCCAATTCACATAAAGCCGCTCTCGGAGCTGATGCTGTTGGTCGGCAGTGTTGGTTACATTCTCTCCTTTCATACTAAAAGAGGCATACGAATACATACTTTTATAGCCAAAAAGTAGCCAAGCTGAACCTAAATAAATATCGTAGCGTAGCTCTGCAATAACAGAATGTTTCTTATTTTTTCCTTCAAATTCGTCAGTATAAACTATTTGCTGATCTGCTTTATTTATTTCTTTGATGCTGTAAAATTGCTCTGTTTGATTATGAGTATAGACTAGGTTTGATGCAAAGAATTGGCTATTTCCTATTGTTTTTTCGTAGTAAACATCTACAGCAGGCGTAATTGTATAGTCGCGAGTACTTATTTCCCCTGTGCGTTCACGCTGTGGTGCAGTACCTATAAAAACTAATGAATTTTGACGCGTAGGATTATTGAAAGTTTCTAAACGTGAAGCAAGCGATAGCTCGAAATATTGCTTCTCTGGTTCGTTATAGGCATAGTGCGTTTTCAGTAAAAATTCGTGATACTTCATCTTCCCTATACCATCCCTAATAAAAGAATATCGCTGATCCGTAGTACTATATTCAAGAGTATCCTGAGTATGCCTCCCTTTTCTAAGGTGTCGTAAAAAATTCTCGGAGTACAATTTGAATTGATGCCGCCCGGTGTTGTAGCGGTAGTACAGACTTGCATACGCTGCTGTTTCTAGTGGTACTATGCGGGTGCTAATTCCTCCATGATGTCCGTCATCCAAAGGTTTTGTGATAACATCAATGACCAAACCTTGTTCTGCATAGCGTAGTGGAGGAATATCGAAAAAATCTACACGAATTATTTTTGAAGGAGGAATAGCTTGTAAGTCCTCATTCGTTCCCCGATGCCCATTTATAAAAATTGTTACAAAATCTTTCCTGCCCGTAGCCGCTATAATTCTGCCAGTACTGGCATCTGCTTTGAGCTGAGGAAGCAGAAGCGCCAACTCTTTACAATCGCGTGCTCGTTTTATTTCTTCAGTCTTAAACGTATAGCTTTTCTTATCGACATCGCTCGTTGTCTTCCCTGTTATAACAATTTCTTCTATCTCCGATTCGGTTGAGCGTTTTTCCAAATTTACGTCGTAGCGTACTGGCGAGTCATTCGTTAACGTATCTGGTGATAGCTTCGCATAAAAAGGCATATAACCGACATAGTGTACTCCCAGATAAAGTGTTTCAGTAGGCTTTGTCTCTAATTCTAAACGATAAAAACCTTCTTGGTCAGTGTAGGTTACCTGCAATGGGGCGCTCAATGTATCTGCATACAAAACAACAGAAGCAAACCCTGCTCTTTCATCACTGCAAGAAACTACTCCTTCAATTGCTAGTTCCTGCGCGTGTACAAAGGATGCTGTACACAATACAAGCAGGAAAAGAAACCATTTGATTTGTTTAAAGTAACTCATTTCTGTTTTCTGATTCTAACCAATAAATATTCTGAGGAGTCGGGGCTTTTTGGAATTCCTTGCCTACTCTTCAAACTTTTCGGCTTCCGTTCCTTTTGTCAGTAAGGTCTGTTTCTCACTCCTAAATTAGGTAGAAATTTTTGAAAAAGACATACTGTCTATAATATATATTGTTTCTGTATAGAAATTATTATGCCCCCGTGCTCCTCATTTTGTTTATACCTAAGCGAATAGATATGGCTCTGAAAAGTCTATGTTCTTGTTTGGAGGTTATTTTCTTTTGTCCCATTTGGGTACAATTGAGATATACAACCTACGGCTTATCACTCCCAATTTTCGGATATTGGTAAGTGAAGTACATGTATCCGCTCACGGTTTCTGGGGGTTAATAATACACACTACCGCCGTATGACTTGGTTCTATGTGCCTTGCGATTATAGATTTAATCAGTGTGGACGAGGTTTTGTCACGTCGTGCCATGGCGAGCTGCTTTATATCTTGCTTTGCGCATTATCGCCCTGTACTGCGTTACACAATTTTTGATCGTATTGCGCCCGTAGCATAGCGTCATGGCACGACGTGACCTAGACAAATATTTTTGTCTAGGTCGTAGACCGACGGGTAGAACCCCATACGATGGAGCGAGGTGCCTTTTGCATAATATATTCGTGGAAACGCAAACGAGAATATATAATACTCTGATTGACAATGGTATTTTCTCCGAGTATATATTTTTTTGTAAAGAAACAATACTCGTCATAGATTTTTCTGCTTTATTTTGATAAAATGCGCTAACTTGGTTATACAGTTTATTAACCAATAATAGAGAACAAATGAGACGAGGTTTACTTTTGTTATGCTTCTTGAGCATTGGCTTGCTGCTCCATGCCCAAGAACCGATTCGTTTCGGAGATCGTGAGGTCTACCTAGAGGCGAATGTACACGCCAAGGTACGTGGACACAAAACGTCTAGTTTGGAGTTGGGTGTTCCTACTGGCGAAAAGCTCAACGTGCTGGTTCAGTTTGGAGCTGAGGAAATCGCTTACGATGCGTTGAAGCAAAAAGGCGTAGAACTGGGCGATTACCTTGGAAGCAATGCCTACTATGCTCAAGTATCCCCAGGTAGCCGTCCGAGTGACTTTGTGGGTACAGGGCTTCGTACAGTAGTACCCATTCGTGGTGAGTGGAAGATGACTAGTAGTCTACTTCATGGAGCGCCCCCAGACTGGGCTTCGGCAGGCAATAAACTGAAAGTAACTCTTTCGTGGTTCAAAAGTGTAAGTGCTGACCGTATAAAAGCAGATCTAAGTAAGTGCGGCGTGGAGGTCGGAGCGATTTCAGAAATACTGCGCAATGTAGATATCGTGGCAACACGCGAACAAATTCTTGCATTGGCAGAACTCGAGTATGTCTCATTGGTGCGATGGATAGAACCTCCTCTTGAGTTAGAGAATAGAGAAGGCGCGCGTTTAAGTGCAGCTGCCTCTTTGCGCATTCCGATAGCGCTTGGCGGACGCGGTCTCACGGGTAAGGACGTACGTGTTGGCATTTGGGATGCCAATGTGGGCGATCATGTAGATTATGGCGTGCGTGTACACCGCCAAGAATTTGAGATGGGAGGAAGCACGCATGGTATGCATACCACGGGTACAATTTTAGGAAGTGGACTGGTAAACGAGCGTGGACGTGGTATGGCTCCAGAGGCTGAGATCTGGACGAACAATTTCAATACGCAGTCCAATAAGAAGAAGGTGGCGCAAGAGATGTTAGAGACGTATCAGAAAGAACATATTACGCTAACCTCAAACTCTTATGGTTATCGCCTTATCGGGCTTTGTAATTTCGACGCATACCAGAATTATACATTCCTAGGGAATACGGATATTGATAAGCTTGCCGCCCTGTACCCTGAGCTGACGCATGTCTATTCGGCAGGTAATTCTCAGGGAGAATGTGGTCGCTCTTTTTCGCATGCGACAAACTATGCTAAAAATATAATCTCGGTTGCGGCTCTCAATGCCTTGGGAGGTATGACCGAATTCTCGAGTTTCGGACCACTCTTTGACGGTCGTATGTTCCCCATAATAAGTGCGCGGGGCGAAAAAGTATTTTCTACTGTAGCAGGACAAGGGTATGCATTAAATAGTGGAACGTCTATGTCTTGCCCAACGGTGACAGGTCATTTGGCATTATTAACACAGCGCTGGATGCAGCTTCATGGCGGAGCGGCTCCCTACAATTATTTTTTGAAGGCGCTAATAGCGAATACCGCACGCGATGCAGGAAACCCAGGCCCAGACTACAAGTTCGGCTTTGGAATTTTGGATGCAGAGGCGGCAGTAACGACCATGGAGAATGGTTGGTACAAACTTTCTGAGATGAAAATAGGAGAGACAGAGCAAGTCGCGACATTTAAGATTCCTGCGGGAGTAAAAGAGCTTCGTGTTATGCTGTGTTGGAACGACCCTGTCGCTGATAAGGACTATGCAAAAGGCGAGTGCCCACTTGTGAATGACCTAGACTTAAGTGTCAGTTTTGGTGCGCAAGCCTATTTACCGTTTACGTTGGATCCGTCTAATCCTGATGCAGATGCTGTGAATACAAAACCCAATAGGGTTGATAACATCGAACAAGTTGTGGTGAAAAATCCCGCAGCAGGCGATGTTGTTGTCAAGGTGTCGGGGGCTGTGAAGCAAGGCGAAAAACAGTCGTATGCGCTTGTATGGTACTGCGATTATAAAACGCCAGAGATATTCTCTCCGCTCCCGGGCGATACCTATTCGCCCAAAGAAGAGATTTATCTCCGTGCGGAGAACGTGTCGCCTAAAGTGCGCGTAGATCTCTCATCTGATGGCGGAAAATCATTTGTAACGTTAGGTACATTCGACAGATGCGCGGCTGTGCAACTCCCAGATAATATAGCTCCGACCGATAAAGCTGTGCTTCGTTTGACAGACGAGAATGGGGTAAGCATCTCTACTAAGGGCTATTTCACAATTCTGTCGCAAGTACACGGCGTTAAGCTGGAGGCTATGAGCTGCTCTACGTCTGGTTGGAAACTTACTTGGCGTGAAGCTAAGGGCGCAACCCAATATGAGATCTTGCGCGCTGATATTAACAATGCCACGTACAAGAAGATCGGAGAATCTACGACTACCGAGTTCTTAATTCCAAAAGAATATGTGACCAATGAGCGCAACATCTATTCCGTGCAAGCTATTGCTGGTGAGATGCGTGCGCGCAGAAGTGTAGCAGTTGTATCGGACAAAGTAATGCCAACACTTCTCACAGAAGCCGACTTGCCTTTTGTTGAGACTTTTATAGGTTTTCCTTTAACGCATACGGAGGTCGAGACAGGTGAGAATTTGGCACTTACTATGCAAGATGCTATTGTCGAGTTGCAACTTCCTTTTATGTCGCACCATGTTGTATGGCAAGCAAAAAATGAGGCGACTGACTGGCAGCACCCCTTCCAACAAAGAGACAATGTTGGTACACTCAAAGTATGTTCGCTCGATCTCTCAAAAGTGGCTAAAGGGACTCCCTTGCAGTTTTCTACTTTTATGCTCATGCAGAAAACAAAGGATAACCCTAAAAATGGTTCTTTACTCCGATTGTTGGTAAACGGTGAGGAAGTGGAAGATGTCCTCGGACGTAAACAAATCGTGGGCGATGGGAGTGAACATAATCTTGCTTGGGATTTAACAAGGTTTGCAGGACAAAAAATCTCTTTAACCCTTGAAACGGCATTGCAAAAGGATGGGAATAATGCCATAATTGTTTATTACCAAATTTTTAAAAAAACGACTCAACCCGATGTGCAGATTGCGTGGGTAAATAATCCTGAAGTTGAGGCGAAGGCACAGATGCAGGAAGAAATCATCAATTTCAAGATTGTAAATAGTTCTTCGCTTGAGCTAAACGATGTACCTGTTTCGATTCAGGTAGATGGTAAGGTCGTTTATGCGAAGAATATAAAGCAGTTAAAACCATTTGAGGATCAGATTATTGAGTATTTGTACAATTTCGCGAGCGATATACCCCATAAATTTCGAGTTGATGTACGTGCCGATCTACAAGATGACATAACACCTGAAGATAACACAGCACATTTTGAAGTCTATAACTTGGGGAATGTTATTGCAATGCCCGAGGTCTCTTACATAGACTTCTTGGGTGTACCGCTCCCTATAGTACCTCGCATAACCAAGACGCTAACAGGGGCAATTCCATTCACCGATGGTCGTGGTACACTTGCGCCTTACAATACTAATGAGAAGGCAATTCTAAAGGTTTTGCCTAGCGATCCGTCGCATGCTGTGCAAGTAACCTTTAGCGATATTAAGCTTGCGGCAAATGATACTTTGTACGTCATAGCGGGCGATGTAGATAAGGAGTTGCGAGTGAATAGGAAGATGGCTACGAGTTTCCTCACTGGACAGATGGCGGCTCGCTCGTTCGTCTCCGAAGCGCGCGATGGTGGTATTACGTTTATGATGTTTGGGCATGACGATAATCCTGGCGAGGGGTGGATTGGCGAATTTAGTGAACTCTCAATGCCCGATTTATGGAAAATGAACTCTTTGCGCGAAGTTGCGGGCGCTGATCCTAATCATGTTAAATTAGAAGCGAAAGTCGAGAATTTGACGACTGTCTCGCTTCCTCACGTGGGTCTCTGGATAACAGCAAACGCTAAAACACGTCGAATAGAAATTCCTGAACTAAAGGCAAAGACGGAAACAACGTTTGTTATTCCTGAAGAGATAGATAAAACTGCTCCCGTGTACATAGAAATTGCAGCTGAATTGGCAAAAGATGGAGATCCGTCGAACAATAGGCGCAACCTTGTAATTGCCAATGACCCGATTTGGAATGGAGGAGGTACGATTACGAATCCGAAGGCACTCTATCTCTCCGAGGTGCGTCTGGCAGGTGAAGGCGATACGATACAATTCCCCGCGAATACTCGCATCACCTATATGCCTCAAAAGAAGCTTAAGCTCTATAAGAGTAAAAATGCCCTACAACTAGTACTTTCTAAAGCTCCGACTGCTGCCCAAGCAGGGGCAAAACTCCGTGTGTGGGTAGATCTGGACGCTAACAATGACTTGGGTACAACTGTGCCTGAATTAGTTACAGCTGCGTTGGAAGAAGGTACAAAAGAATATTGGGTAGAACTTGATTATACAACTCTTGCCTCACTTACTGCAGGCGAACGTAGATTCCGTTTCATGCTTGCGGATGACGAAAACTACAATAAGTTCATTAGTGGTAAAGCTATGGCATGGGGAAGTGTAGCAGACGTTACCGCAGACATTAAGGGAGAGCCCAGCCCGAACGATTACGAAGTTGCCTTACTCTCGGTCGAAGGGGTGAAGAGTGGACGTGCTCTCTCCCATGCGACCGAACTAAAGGTAAAGTTGAAAAATAATGGTCTTGCACAGCTGTCGCAAGTAAAATTGTCTTACCAAATAAATAAAAATACACCTGTGACAGAGACGCTTACTACATCTATCGCACCTCGTACCGAGGGGATTGTAACATTCAATACAAAGGCAGACTTGAGTGCGATTGGTAAGCACAAGATTACGGTGAAGCTCGAGGAAAAAGATCTTAATGAGAAGGACAACGAGGTTGCGAAAATTGTTTATAAGATAGCACCCAAGAATACCGACAAACTTTTCGCATTGAACTTTGAAGGATCTTCCGAAGAGGGCATGCTCTTCCCAAAAGTTGACAAACAAATTGTAAACACTGCTACGATCGAGGGGTGGTGGAAACTCGACGGAACACAGTTTGCGCAATATATTAGCGGCGAAGGAATCTTTTTAGTGGCAGTTGCGGGGTATGCACAAATCCCTGACAATACATTAGCACTCGTGGCAGGGCGATATTCTCAATTCACAAGTACAAAGCCAGTTGTGAAACCTGGACAGTGGCAACACATTGCCGTTACACTCAATCAAAAGAAGGCTTCACCAAACGACTGGAGTTTTACGACTACCATAGAGGTTTACGTGGACGGCGAAAAGATCGAAATGAAGCGCGAGGGACGTGACGGTTTCTTCTTCAAGAATTTTGCACTGAATCATCCGATAAAAGGACAAAATGCGATGTTCCGAATTTGGAACGTAATCCGCACAGAGGATGAAATTAAGGCAAACATGAGTAAGACTGTACGTACGGGGGCAGATTTGGTTCTACCCTCGGGATGTGTAGGCGAGTATATCTATACGGAGGGACAAGGGAAAGCATCTGAATACGGTGATGATGGTGTGTTTACAGCAATAGTGTCTGAGCGCGAAAACGTATGGCAGCCTATTAAAAATACAATTGCGAATATCGAAGTTGAGGGACAACTAATCCCCGTTGCCTACAGCTCGGCAGAAGCACAGGTTACTATGCCACAAGACTTTGCCGATTTTGCAAATGTGAAAGTGAAGTTTACGCCAGATTGGCCAGGTACGAAGATCCAATTCAATGGTTCGGATATTACAGAGGGACAGGTCTTTGATTTCAGTAATGCTGATCACAAACTCACATTCAAGGCAACAAAGTCAGATCTTTTTGGCTTAACGCTGCAACAGGAGGTTACGGTGAAGCTCGTAAATGACCTATCCAATGCTTGCGATATAGTAAAGCTCTCTGTGCTAAAAAACCAAAATAGTGGATTGAAAAAGGATCTTGTCATTCCAAAACCAGAGGAAACGGTTAATCTGGAAGCACAAGATGAATCGGCTACAAGTAAGCTCGATATAACAAATGTGACATTAGTAGTGAACGAGATCTCGCCCAATGCAAAACTTTACAAGGACGATAAGGAGATTGCAGTGGGTAGCGATATAAAGCTCGATCTGAGTACGTCACAGACGTTGCGAGTAGAAGCACAGAACAAGCGTGATGTGAAGTATTACACCATACGTATGTCAATGTTGCAAGAGCTCACTTGGAGCAGTGAGAAGATTACGCGACCATTTACTTCTGAGGTATTGCCACTGGATGCCACGGCCTCTTCGGGGTTGAAAGTAAAGTATGTGAGCGAAAACCCATCAGTGGCTACTATAGATGCTCATGGTAATTTGTACACCACAGCTGTTGGTACTACCAAGATATTTGCTGTACAGGAAGGCAATATGCAGTATAAAGCAGCAGACAAGCGTGAGCGTGAAGTAGAAGTGACGCGTGTGCCTCTAACAGTAAAGATGTTACCTACCACGATGGCGGAAGGCGACACATTACCCAATTTCAAGTTTGAGTATGACGGTTTGCAGTTTGCAGGTACAGAATACCAGTTTGATACCGAGTATGTGGTGAAAATGGCAGATGGCAATGTTTGGAATCCGACAATGCCGCCGCTAGCTATAGGCGAGTATACAGTGGTCGCTAAAGGTTATACTGAGCCGTATGAGTTCAACAATTATACAGTAACACGTACAGAGGGGAAACTAACGGTTACAAATGCTGAAAAGGCGCGTCGTGTAACACTTACAGTGAAAGATGAACAAGGAGCTGCGCTTAAGGACGTAACGGTGCAGTGTGGGCAGATTACGCAGACAACACAAGACGACGGACGCGTTCAGTTCCTCCTATTACCAGGCAAGTATACTGTTATGGCACAGCACGAAGGTTATACAACGGGACAAGAGACCTTTATAGTGAAAGGACGCTCATTGCAGTTCGATTTACAGCTCCGCAAACTAGTGTATACATTATCTTACAAGGCGGATGCTAACGGTATGATTCAAGGCGCTAAAACACAAAAGGTGGTTGCTGGAGGCGAAGGCAAACAAGTGGTTGCTGTTCCGCAGAATCTTAAGTATAAGTTCAAACAATGGTCGGATGGAAGCACGCTTGCAGCACGCACTGATAAAGATGTAACTAATAATGTAGATGTTACGGCTACCTTTGAACCAGTGCTTTACAAGCTGACTTACGTCATTGGAAAAGGCGGGATAAAGGTTTCGGGCGACCTTGAGCAGGTTATACAACCTGGTGAAAATGGAACTCCTGTCGAAGTAAAGGCTGCAGAAGGGTACATATTTATGGGTTGGTCGGATGGGCTGATGTCGGCTACACGAACAGACATGAATATTACCCAAGATATAAAGCTAGAAGCACGCTTCTTCAAAGCGTACCTGATTACGTGGGGCGAAGACTTCGAGAGTGGCGAAGAGTGTCTCAGCGCTTGGAGCTTTCCCACGCCTAATGAAGGTTTTGGTTGGACATACTCTGAACGTCTTGACATTAGAGAAAATACGGGAGCGGAAACGGGGCATGCGCTTTTAATCGACTCGGATCGCGATTGGGCGTGGAATGAAGAAACTTCGGCAATTTCGCCGTGGATGACTCTTGCAGGACGTGTGGCAGGCTCAAAGGTTGTGGTCTCTTTTGCTCGGAATTACATACAGGCTGAAACTACAGATGAGGCTAAAGCGCAGTACTGTTTTGAAGATGGAGAATGGCATGATGGCATCGAATTAACACCAGCAGATGACGGCTCATTGATGTCGTTTGAGATAGACGATGCGACACTTGCAACTCATAAGTTCTTACGTCTGAGATGGTATCTCACGAACCCCGAATCGATGGATGCGCTTGTAGCCATAGATGATATCAAGGTGAAATACTCGCCAGATCCTACTGATGTCGTATTACGATACATTGCAGGCGAACACGGTAAACTCCAAAAAGAGGGGAGTGCTGAGCCAGAAAAGGTGCTAGAGTTCACGACAACGGCAGGCACTTTAGGTACAAAAGTGACAGCTATGCCTGATGCGGGTTACGTCTTTGACAAATGGTCCGATGATAAAACGACAGAGAATAATCGTCAAGATGATGCTGAGGTTTTGGTATATGCTTCCTTTAAGCCAGCTCCCAAGACGCTGTATACTGTTTCCTACAGTGCAAGAGCCAATGGTGAGCTACGTGGGTTGTTATATCAACGTGTAGCTGTAGGCGAGAAGAGCACACCTGTTGTGGCAGTTGCCAATGAAGGTTATCAGTTTGCACAATGGTCTGATGGTTCAAAACAAAATCCGAGAACTGATATAGTAAATGAGGATGGCAAACTCTATGAGGCGGAATTTTCGGTGAAGCCACCTGTTTATACGCTAACCTACGTGGCAGGCGAACATGGCGAAGTTACGGGCAATCTGTTACAAACTGTAGAGGCTGGTAACAATGGTACTGAGGTAATCGCTATTGCCGACGACGGTTACCACTTTGTGAAGTGGGACGATGGTATTACAACTGCCAGACGTACTGAAACCAATGTACAAGCCAGCAAGGTGTATGCTGCACAGTTTGAAGCCGATGTGAAGACATTCGCCGTAACACTTAAGCATGACGGTGAAGGAGAGCTGAAGATAACAGGCATAGAAGAAAGTAAACTGAATGCCGTTCCTGAAGGCACTGAACTCACGGCAGTGGCAACGCCTGCAAAGGGTTGGAAGTTGAAGAGTCTTACGGCGGGTACACAGGACATCTCGGCAGACGGTAAGTTCACGGTAACTGCCAATGTTGAGGTGAAGGCAGTATTTGAAAAAGAAGGTGCTCCGCAGCCCACAACATTCGCCGTAACACTTAAGCATGACGGTGAAGGAGAGCTGAAGATAACAGGTATTGAAGAAAGTAAACTGAATGCCGTTCCCGAAGGCACCGAGCTCACAGCAGTAGCAACGCCTGCAAAGGGTTGGAAGTTGAAGAGCCTTACGGCGGGTACACAGGACATCTTGTCAGACGGTAAGTTTACCGTAAACGCGGATGTTGAGGTAAAGGCAGTGTTTGAAAAGACTACTTCTGTGGAGGATGCAATGCTTGCTAACGTGTTAGTAGCGCCCAATCCGTTTACAACGCAGCTCTGTCTGGTATGCAACGGTGCAACAGGTCGTTATGTCTTACTCAATGCACATGGCATAGTAGTACGCAGTGGTAATGTGGATGGTAACGAGGCACTGATTGAAACAACCGATCTTACTTTTGGTCTTTACCTTTTGCGTCTTACTGCCGAAAATGGTACAACGAAGACAATAACAGTCGTAAAAGAGCGATAATGAGGTTCGTAGGGGCGAGGTGCGCCTCGCCCGAATAGAAAACATTGATTTCGTCCAACGTTTTACATTGGGCTAAAAATACCCACCACCGCCATACGGCGGGGTTCAGTTTGAGCCCCTTAATGGGGCGAGTCTTTTTAGCACGGTGGTAAGACCCCGTGCGTATCTCGATACGCCAAGCGCTCATATTCGCCCAACGTCTCACATTGGGCTAAAAATACTCACCGCTGCCATTCGGCGGGGTTCTACGCGCATAGCGATTATTTCACGGTGTGACGTGGCGGGCGAGGCATGCTTTGCCCCTACAGTCGCGCTGCTGGCGCGAATCCGCAATGCGACTTTGTTTTTCGCACTGAAAGTGCAATACAATCTAGCCCAAGGCAGCGCCTTGGGTTACGATACCACAAGACCGATGCGCCCTGTAGGGGTAGCACATTGAAGCCTAATGTTTTGCATGATGCCGCCCAACGTTTTACATTGGGCTAATGATACCCACCGCCGCCTTTGGCGGGGTTCTATGACGGCGTGCCAAGGCGCGCCGCTACACGTACCTTGCTTTGCGCATTATTGCCTGTACTTTTCGTCTTGAAAGGGTAACACATTGCAGCCTAATTTTCACATTGGGTAATAGTCCTCATCTCTGCCGTTTAATGGGGTTTCTATCACGCCGTGTCATGATACGACGTGAAATAGACCAACAGACTTAAAATTAGTGTGTAGAGACGAGGCATGCTTTGTGCAGTTTCCTCGTGCAATTTATTCGTAGAAATGCAAACATCAAAAGATATTAATACTCTGATTTACAACTACATTTTAAACCTCGAATACATAAATTTTTGCAGAAAAGCAATACGAATACCGAAAGATTTTACTTTTCTTTTGATAAAAGGCGCTAACTTAGTTAGCATAGATATTAACTAATTGTATAGAGAACAGATGAGACGATCTTTACTTTTGTTACTCTTTTTGAGCATTGGTTTATTGCTTTATGCACAAGAGCCAGTTCGTTTTGGAGACCATGAGGTTTACCTAGAGGCGAATGTTCACCCACCACGGCGTAACTATAAGACATCTAGCTTGGAATTAGGCACGCCGGCGGGTGAGAAACTCAATGTCTTGGTGCAGTTCAACACCGCTCCGATCTCCCAAGAGGCGCTTGCGAAAAAAGGTGTTGTGTTAGGCGATTATCTGGGAGGTAATGCTTACTATGCTCAAGTAACCCCAGGTAGCCGTCCTAGCGATTTTGTGGGTACTGGGCTTCGTACGGTAGTGCCGATACGTTCAGAGTGGAAGGTGGTAACAGCGCTCTTACAACATAAGATACCAACTTGGGCACGTCAGAATGACAATATTCGTATGCGCCTCTCATGGTTCAATTCGGTTTCGTGGGAACAAGTAAAAATAGAACTAGACCGTATTGGTGTTTCTTATCGTGCTAATTCGCTTTTTTTCAAAAATGTAGAAATAGAGGGTTCGTACGAACAGATATTAGCACTTGCCGAGTACGAGGGCATCGCTTTTATTCAATATTGTAAACCTCCTGAGGTGCTTTCCAACTATCATGGAGCTCGTTTGAGTGGTGGTTCTCTACTTAGTCGCCCTACGTCGTTATACGGTCGTGGTCTTACGGGTAAAAATGTTCGTATCGGGATTTGGGATGCTAACATAGGCGACCACGTGGATTATGGTACACGTGTACACAATATGGAGTTCGAAGATCCTATCATAGAAGCAGGCTCGCATGGGATGCATACGTCTGGTACTATTGTAGGAAGTGGTTTGTGCGATGAACGCGGACGCGGTCTTGCGCCTGCAGCACAACTTTGGGCATATAACTTTGGAAACGGTCTCAATGGTAAATCCTCGGCACTAGAGATGTATGAGACTTATATAAAAGAACACATCTCGCTTACTTCCAATTCGTATGGTTACGCACTTGCAGCCTTTTGCGAATACGAGTCTTTTTTTACCTACACAGAGCTTGCCAATATAGATGTTGACTACCTCGCTTATTATATACCAGACCTTACACATGTCTTTGCGGCAGGAAATGATCAAGACGAAACCAGATGTGCACTAGAATGGAGTCATGCTACTAACTATTCCAAAAATATAATCTCAGTTGGGGCGGTAAATACGGAAGGACGCATAACGAGTTTCTCTAGTTTTGGTCCACTCCGCGATGGACGTTTGTTTCCTATTATAAGTGCACGCGGCGAAGAGGTATATTCTACCATATATGGGCAGGCATATAAAGCAGAAGATGGAACTTCGATGGCTTGCCCGACTGTTACAGGACACCTAGCATTGCTCTCCGAGCGCTGGATGCAGTTACACGGAGGTGCTGCACCTTATAATTATTACCTAAAAGCCTTGGTAGCTAACACGGCACAAGATGTTGGCAATCCTGGTCCCGACTACAAATACGGTTTTGGGATCTTGGATGCGGAAGCAGCAGTCGTTGCTTTGGAGAATAATTGGCATGCACTTAAAGCGTTAGAGCAGGGCGGAGCAGAACAAGAAATAAAAATAACAGTTCCTGATGGAGTAAAGGAGTTGCGTGTGGCTTTGTGCTGGAGCGATCCTGTAGTAAACAAGGAATACGCGTACGGTGAGTGTCCCATAGTCAACGACTTGGATTTAACACTCCATGCGCAAGGGAAAATGTACTATCCGTACACTCTAAACCCAGCAGAACCACATCTTCCTGCTGTTGCTACGCAACGAAACAAAGTGGACAACATCGAGCAAGTCCGCATACTTGCCCCCACCGCAGGAGAGTGCACAATTAAGGTGGGAGGAACAGTGCGACAAGGTGCAAAACAACCCTACGCCGTAGTTTGGTACTTTGACTACCAAAAGCCAGAAATTGTCTCTCCACAAATAGCCGATATCAATTCACCAGATGAGGAGTTGTATCTCCATACGAAGAATATGATTGCTCCTCTTCGTGTCGAATTGTCTACGGATGGCGGCAAGAGCTACGAAGTTCTTGGTCAGTTTGCGAATAATTCGGTGTTTACTCTTCCTAGTCCTATTGTAGCTACCAACAAGGCAAGTTTGCGTGTAATAGATGCGCAGGGGCTGATTGCAACTACAGCAGGCTATTTTACCATAATGCCTCGGGTACAAGACTTGCAACTTACTAGTGCACCTTGTTCCACTTTGGGCTGGCAGTTAGCTTGGAATGCTGTCGACGAAGCTGCGAAATATAAAATACTCCGTGCTGACCTAGAGAAAGAAACCTACAACGAAATTGCAGAGGTGGAGGGTACGACTACTACTTACGCTTTACAGGACAATCAAGTGAGTGCAGCGCGCAATATGTATGCAGTGCAAGCTATAAGTGCAAGTGGGCTATGTGGTGCACGCAGTCGAGGGGTAATTACGAACCAACCGCAACCAAAGGTGCTTACCTTAACTGATTTGCCTTATACTGAAACGTTTGTCGGGTGGCCTATGCAGCACGTAGCTGTTATAACAGGGTCTAAACTAGAGTTCAGTGTACAAGAACCACATCCGCGTTGGGGCTTCCCACTTAAGTCACAAATGATCGCTTGGGAAGGAAAGAGCGATGCGCCTGATTGGGATAAGCCTTTCGAGCAGCGCGACCATGTAGGCTCAATTTCTGCCTGTGGAATAGATTTGACAAACATTCCTCTTGGTACGCAGCTACAACTTGTCTCCTACTGTTTGCTAAAGAAACCTAAAGAGGACGGACAAGTAGGATCATTGCTTCGCGTTCTGGTGGACGGAAAAGAACTAGCAGATGAGCTTGGACGCGAAGTTATCGAGGGGGATGGCGATGAGCATCGTATTGCATGGGATATAAGTAAATATGCGGGTGAGAAAATTGCACTGAACTTCGAAGCTGCCTTAGCGAGCGATGAGGACGGAGCAATTATAGCTTACTACCAAATTCTACAAAAGACCGACCGCCCCGATGTAGGTATCGCATGGGTAAATGACCCAAAGATTGATGACATGGCAGACATGCATGAGGAGACTATTCGGTTCTCTGTGCAGAATTATTCAACGTGTGAGGTAAAAAATGTGCCTGTCTCGGTGCTTGTCGATGATAAGTTGGTTTATACCAATGTTTTTCAAACATTAAAGCCCTTTGAAGGGCGGACTGTTTCGTATAAGCACGACTTTACGAGTCAAGAACCTCACAAGTTTAATGTGCGCGTCCGTGCTGAGATAAGTGGCGACATTGACCCAACGAACAACGAGAAAGAGTTTGAAGTTTACAATATTGGCAATGTCATCGCAATGCCCGAGGTGGTCTATTTTGAATTCTTCGGTCAGAGCATACGAAAAGTGCCTTATATCTCCCGAAAAATAAATGGTAAACAGCTTTTTGTAGACGGGCGAGGTGCACTCGAACCCTACAAAACCGATCAGGAAGGTGTATTGCAGATAGTGCCTACGGCATCGAACAGAATAGTGCAGGCTACCTTCCGAGAGTACGATTTGGCAGAAGGAGATACCTTGGCTATTTTCACGGGGAATGTGCCAACGAACTTAAAAGTAGCACCGCGTAACGCACGAATCAAGCTTACGGGGAAAAGTACAACTCCGCAAGTGTTTGTTTCTGAAGCCGACAATGGTGGGCTTACATTCTGTTTTGTGGGTTACAATGAAAGAACTACAGCTGGTGGCTGGATTGCTGAAGTCCAAGAGTTTGAAGCCGAGAATCAGTGGAAACTAGAGAGTCTCATAACAGTAGATGGCGAGGAGGTGAACTCCAAAAAGGTGCAAGCAACAATAGAAAATCTATTACCTGTAGATTTGTACAATGTGGGCTTATATGTTACTGTAAATGGCATGTTTGAGCGTTATACCATCCCAGTTCTGAAGGCTAGTAATCAAACTATTTATACGTTACCGCAACAGTTTAATACAACGCCACCTGCACGATACGAAATTGTTGCACAATTGGTAAAAGATGGAGACGTGAGTGATAATGAGAAAAAACTCACTCTCGAATATGATCCGTTGTGGCACAACGGAACGATAGCAGCTCCTGAAAAACTGTACATTGCTAGCCTCCGAACCGTAGATAGCAGTACAGTACAAATACAGTCGCAGGCGAAAGTAAATTATATGCCTCAACATATTGTACCTCTCTATATGCAGAGCAATAATGTGGTGTGGCTTACGCTCTCGGGCAAACCAACAACGAACGAGCTACCATCGCAGCTCAGAGTTTGGATAGATGCCAACGACAACAATACTCTCGAAGATGCCGAACTTACAATGGTCGAAGTTGTTGCCAATAAATTGGAGTATCAGATTGCATTTAACCTTTCAAATTTCCCAGAAATCAAGGTAGGGAAACATCGGATGCGTCTAATGCTTTCTACCGAAAGCGACTACCAGAAATTTGTAATAGGCGAAACAATTGTATGGGGGCATGTGGTAGATCTTACGGCAGACGTAAAAGATGGAAACAATCTATATGATTATGAGCTCTCGCTCGTCTCTCTCGTTGCTCCTGTGACAGGACACTCTCTAACGGGGGCTGAAAAGGTAACAGTGCGTGTACGCAACAACGGTGTTGCCCCACAAAAGAATGTAGAGCTGGTGCTTACGGTTGATGAACAGGAAGTGGCTACTGAGAGCATCCCATGTGCACTTGCGGCTGTAGGTGGAGAGGCGGAGTTGTCTTTTTCCAAGCCAATAGATCTGAGTGCGCAGGGCAAACATCTGATAAGTGTAGCACTGAAAAACGCTGATAACAATACTAAGGACAACGAAATAAAAGAGCGCGTCTTTAATATTGCTCCGCAGACAAATACTATTTATGGTCTCTCGTTTGTTGGCAATGAGCGCGAGGCAATAGAATTGCCACTGCAGGGGCACAATGTAGATAAGGAATGCACCATTGAGGGGTGGTGGTTGCTTAATAAACCACAGCGTTGCGAACTCGTAAATGAGGAGGGTATTTGGTTAGCATCGCTTGCTGGCAGTGACCAGTTCCCTGACAATACATTAGTCTTTATGGCGGGTAACAGCGGGCTACTGCTTAGCAAAACACCTGTACTCAAACCTGGGAAGTGGCAGCATATTGCTGTCTCCATGAAAGTTGCATACGGCTGGAGCGGCGAAATGACCACTCATCCTACAGTCTATATCGATGGCGAGCTTGTAGAAATGGAACGGTATGGCAATGGTATACTCTCTTTCAAAAACTTATTGCTAAACGTCAAGTTTGATGGGCAACTTGCCATGTTCCGACTCTGGAACAAGGAACGTGGTTCAGCTGACCTCCTACAAAATATGACAAAAAGTGTACGTACCGCCGATAACAAGTTACCGTCCGACTGTGTAGGTGAATATATTTTTACCGAAGGACAAGGTATAGCATCGGCTTATGGGCAAGGGCGTTATGCTGTAATTCATAGCCAACGTCCTGATGTTTGGAACCCCATTCAGCGTATTGTAGCAAGTGCACATATGGAAGGCGAGAAAGTGCCTCCGCAATATGTGGAGACCAACAAAATAAAGATTATAGTTCCCACCGATTTCACAGAGTTCGATAAGGTAAAAGTAACGTTCGATTTGGACTGGCTCGGTGCTACCGTCTCGCATAATGGAACAGTAGTACTTCCAGAAACGGAGTTAAATTTTGAAACGAGCTCCGATCATACATTACAATTCAAGGCGGAAAAGAAAGATTTCTTCGGTGCCACTCTGGTTCAAGAGTTCTCTATAAAATTGGAGAATGATGCATCTGGAGCTTGCGACTTGGTAGAACTCGCTATGCAAAAAGCGGACAATCCTGGACTGAAAGATGAAATACTTTTGACAAACTGCGATCAAACGCTTAAGCTGAATGTAAAACAGGAGGGTGTTACCCCAATAGATGTGCGTAACCTCAAATTGGTAGCTAAACAGCTATCGCCTGGTGCAAAGCTCTATTATGAAGGACGCGCTATAGAACCCAATACTCCGTTTGTTGTAGATTTTAGTGTGCCAGTCTACTTACGCGTTGTTGCACAGAATGGACGCGACATTAAGTATTATACACTGACCCTCGCAATGGAACAAAACATACAGTGGGGGACGGAAAAAATTACACATGTATTTACTAAAGAGCCCCTTCTGTTGGATGCTAAAACTACGTCGGGGCTTCCTGTGCAGTACATTTCAGCCAATCCGTCGGTGGTAAGTTTTGATCCCGACGGAAAGTGTATTGTTGCAGGAGTGGGGACTACTACAATTCGGGCAACGCAAACAGGCAATGCACAGTATCTCGCAGCATCTTCAGTGGAACGCGCAGTAGAGATTACACCAGCTCCGCTTACAATTAAAATGAAAGATGCGCGTATGGCACAAGGCGACCCGATGCCCGAATTTGAATTCGAGTACGAGGGTTTACAGTTTGAGAATACGCAGTATAAGTTTGATATCCCTTACGAAATACTGGATGCTAAAGGGCTACCTTGGGAAGGAACAGAGCAGCTTGCGCAAGGTGAATATGTGGTCAGACCGAAGGGTTACACCGTACCAGTTCGTCGCGATAACTATCAGGTAACCTACAATAATGGTAAGCTAATAGTAGCGCCCGCAAGCGCTGCACAGAAGGTCACTTTTAAGGTGATCGATGAGACAGGGAATGTATTACCCAACATTGCATTGAAATGTGCTCAATATCGTCTACAAACGAATGAAAATGGGATAGCCGAGCTGTATCTAACGCCTGCTACTTACCAAGTATATGCTCGCAAAACAGATTATGCGACTGCGAAGGTGGAATTTGTTGTGACGAATCAAGTGCAAACGGTACATGTGCAGCTTCGCAGGCTTGTACATGAACTATCGTACACAGCCGATGCATTTGGCGTAATACAAGGTAAAGCGACACAGCGGGTTGCAAATGGAGGAAATGGTGAGCGAGTAATTGCAGTGCCCATTACTCCATCTTATCGCTTCAAGCGGTGGTCGGATGGTTCTACAGAGGCATCTCGTGTCGATATGAACGTTACGAAGGGTATAGCGGTCAGGGCAGAATTTGAAGAAGCCTCCTACACCCTATCTTACAAGCTTGGAAAAGGGGGAAAATGGGTCGCTGGACAACAAACGCAAACGGTACAACACGGGAAAAATGGTACATCTGTCGAGGTTGAACCGTTAGATGGTTGGGTTTTCATTGGTTGGTCGGATGGTAATGAAGATGCTATGCGCACGGATACGGATGTTGTAAAAGACATTGACGTAGAAGCTCAATTCTTCAAACCACATCTGCTTACATGGACTGAGAATTTTGACCTTGGGGATGACGTATTACGATACTGGTTCTTTGATGTACAAAGCGAAGGCGAAGGTTGGAAACTAGTACCCAGCAAAACTGTGCTAGGGGCTGCAGCTGAAGGTGAAATATTGAAAATTGAACCAGTAGGACAAAATCCGTTCTATCACGAATGCTTTGTAGAAACCCCTTGGCTTTCGTTGGCGGGAAGATCTGCTGCGGGCGGTGTAAAGATAAGTTATGACCTCTATTATAAGAAGGCGCGTAACACAAGTGCTGTGCTTGAGTATAGTTTTGATGAAGAAGATTGGACTTCGATCGAAGAGCTAGAGGAAGGTTCTGGAACGAGGAAGACATCTGTAATTCCTGATGGCAATCTTGCAGGCAATGATTTTATCCGTTTCCGTTGGGTGTTTACAAGCGAGAATTTCAATACCTACCTTGCTATAGACAACATTTCGGTATCGCTCGATCCGCAACCTGAGGAGCAAACCATGTTAAGATATTTTGCAGGTGAGCATGGTAAGTTGATGGTAGAAGGCGAAACAGAAAAGGTAAAGACTGTTGAAGTGCAAACTAAGAAGGGCGTAGACGGAGCAAAGGTTACAGCAGTGCCAGATGCTGGTTACCTCTTCGATAAGTGGAGCGATGGGAAAATGGAAGCAACACGTCAGGATCAGCAGTTACCTGTTACTGTGGGGGCATTTTTCAGACGTCAACTCAAAATACAGTATACGCTAAGCTACAAAGTGAAAGGAAATGGAATTCTGGAAGGAGTCTTATACCAGCGCCTTGAAGAAGGTGAGATGGGGACACCAGTGTATGCACGTCCTAGCGAAGGAAACAAATTTGTCCGTTGGTCGGATGGCGTAACAGACAATCCGCGTTCCGATGTAGCTACTGCTACTACTACGTACGAAGCAGAGTTTGAAGTAGATGCTCCTAAAAGATTCGTCGTAACGCTTGCGAAAAAAGGAGAGGGCGAGCTGAAGATAACGGGCATAGAAGAAAGTAAACTGAATGCCGTTCCCGAAGGCACCGAGCTCACGGCAGTGGCAACGCCTGCAAAGGGTTGGAAGTTGAAGAGCCTGATGGCAGGCACGCAGGACATCTCGTCAGACGGCAAGTTCACGGTAACAGCCAATGTTGAGGTGAAGGCAGTGTTTGAAAAAGAAGGTACTATTCCGCAACCCACAACTTTCGCTGTAACGCTTAAGAAAGACGGTGAAGGAGAGCTGAAGGTAACAGGCATTGAAGAAAGTAAATTGAATGTCGTCCCTGAAGGCACTGAACTCACGGCAGTGGCAACGCCTGCAAAGGGTTGGAAGTTGAAGAGCCTTACGGCGGGTACGCAGGACATCTTGTCGGACGGTAAGTTCACGGTAACAGCCAATGTTGAGGTAAAGGCAGTATTTGAAAAGAGCACTTTTGTGGAGGATGCAATGCTTGCTAACGTGCTTGTAGCGCCCAATCCGTTCGATAATCAATTACGAATTGTAAACGGTGATTTACGAGGGGAATACGCGCTATTGAATGCACAAGGTGCTGTAGTACGTAGTGGCAATATGGCTGGTAACGAGGTACTGATTGAAACAAGCGATCTTACTTCGGGGCTCTACCTCTTGCGTCTTACTGCCGAAAATGGTGCAACGAAGACAATAACAGTTGTAAAAGACAGATGATTTGTAGGGGCAAGGCGTGCCTCGCCCGAATGAACGCATTGATAATCAATGATAACGGGCATGACTTTCGGGTTGTGCCCGTTTTTGATAGGTTTTCGCCCAACGTTTCACATTGGGCTAAAAACACCCACCACCGCCATACGGCGGGGTTCTATTACGGCGTGCCATGGCGCGCTGCTACACGTATTAATGTGTTTTGTAGAGACGAGGCATGCTTTGTGCAGTTTCCTCGTGCAATTTATTCGTAGAAACGCAAACGAAAATATATAATACTCTGATTGATAATAATATTTTTCGTTTCATATACATGTTTTCTTAGAAATACGAATACCGAAAGATTTTACTCTTCTTTTGACAAAAGGCGCTAACTTAGTTAGCAATTAACTAATTGTATAGAGAACAGATGAGACGATCTTTACTTTTGTTACTCTTTTTGAGCATTGGTTTATTGCTTTATGCACAAGAGCCAGTTCGTTTTGGAGACCATGAGGTTTACCTAGAGGCGAATGTACACGCCAAGGTACGTGGACACAAAACGTCTAGTTTGGAGTTGGGTATTCCTACTGGCGAAAAACTCAACGTGCTAGTTCAGTTTGGAACTGAGAAAATCTCTTACGAGGCGTTGAAGCAAAAAGGTGTAAAATTGGGCGATTACCTTGGAAGCAATGCCTACTATGCTCAAGTAGATCCAGGTAGCCGTCCGAGCGATTTTGTGGGTACTGGGCTTCGTACAGTAGTACCCATTCGTGGTGAGTGGAAAGTGGTGAACAGCTTACTCCAGAATACTGCTCCAGATTGGGCAGTAGACGGTGCCCGATTAAAGATGACGCTTTCATGGTTCTCTGGTGTATCGTGGGTAAAGGTAAAGTCGTTGTTGGAGAAAAAGCAGATTGCCTATCATGCAGCATCTGAGCCTCTACAAACCGTGGAGATTGAGGGGACACGCGATGCCATTCTGGCTCTTGCCAGTGAGGAGTGCGTATCGTTTATTACTTGGACTGCCCCTCCACAAGAAATAACGAATTATCATGGAGCACGCCTAAGTGGTGCGTCTGTATTAAGTCTTCCTCCTTTGCAAAATGGGCGCGGACTCACAGGGAAAGGGATTCGGATAGGTATTTGGGATGGTAACGTTGGCGATCACGTCGATTATGGTTCTAGGGTACATCGTTGTGAATTTGAACAATCGATAACTGGAACAGGTGCTCATGGTATGCATACGACGGGGACAATTGTTGGGAGTGGTCTTCTCGACCCACGGACACAAGGCATGGCTCCTGAGGCGCAGATTTGGACCTATAATTTCACGGTAGTGTCTAATGGGAAGCCTATACCTCAAAAAATGTATGAGGCATATATGGCAGAGGATATTTCGCTTACTTCCAATTCTTATGGTTTGAAGATCAAGAACATTTGTGGGCGCGACGAGCTTTTCAATTATACCTTGATGGGGAATTCGAATGTTGATTACCTCTCGTGTAACATTCCTACTTTAACACATGTCTATGCCGCTGGGAATGATCAATACGCCTGCCAACGTCCATTCTCTCATTCGGGGAATTATTCCAAAAACATAATTTCAGTTGGAGCACTTGATGCATTCGGTACGATAACAGATTTCTCTAGTTTTGGTCCGCTACTCGATGGTCGTATTTACCCTATCGTAAGCGCGTACGGTTATGCCGTTCTTTCCACAGTAGATGGGCAGCGATATGAACGGATGAATGGTACCTCTATGGCTTGTCCTACTGTAACGGGTCATCTGGCGTTACTCACGCAACGTTGGAAACAATTGCATGGTGGGGCATTGCCCACGAACTATTTTTTGAAGGCGCTGATAGCTAATACGGCGGACGATGCAGGCAACTTAGGACCAGACTATAAGTATGGCTTTGGTATTCTGAATGCAGAGGCTGCTGTTACCGTAATAGAAGGCAGAACGTACGAATTAGCACAACTAACAACCGATACGCAAAAACGAGACTTGACACTTCAAGTGCCGAATGGGGTACAGGAATTGCGCGTGATGCTGTGTTGGAACGACCCCGTTGCGCGAAAAGAATATCTCACAGGCGAGAGTCCATTAGTAAATGATCTCAACCTTTCTGTAACTTCTGGTGGTACAACACATCTACCTCTAACTTTAGATTTTAAGCACCCCAGTGCATTAGCGCAAGAAGCGGTGAATAAGGTAGATAATATTGAGCAGGTAGTAATAAAAAATCCAGCGCAGGGAGAATATATTCTTACAGTGAACGGTGTGTTGAAACAGGGTGACAAACAACCCTACGCACTCGTTTGGTATTTTGACTATCAGCAGCCGACTATTGTTTCTCCTGCTATGGGTGATATTTTTGCAGCGGGCGATACTGTTTATCTCCGTACGAGGAATATGCAGTCACCTCTTAGCGTCTCTTTTTCTACTGATGATGGAACAACATTTACAGCACTTGGTAGCTACGATGCAAACGCTGCTGTAGTACTTCCTAAGTCACTTGCTCCGACCAATAGTGCAATTCTCCGTGCAACAGATGCAAACAACCAAACGCTGGAGGTGGCACAATTGACTATTATGGGGCAAGTTAAAGGCGTGAAGTTGACAACGTCGCCTTGTAGTAGTGATGGGTGGAAGTTAGCGTGGGAAGAGGTCGCCGATGCGGCGCATTATGAAATCCTAAAGGGAGATATCGAGAAAGGAAGTTACGAGAAAGTTGCCGAAGTAGCTGCCCCAGCATTGGAGTATGTAATATCCAGTAGCGATGTAGTTCTCGGGCGCAATGTTTATGCCGTTCGCGCCGTAAGTAGTACGGGGATTAAAGGACAGCGGAGCGTAGGCGTATTATCGCAGGCAGCAATGCCTCTAATGTTGAGTGAACAGCAACTCCCATTTTTCGATTCGTTTGTGGGTACACCTTTCCGTTATGTGACAACTGAGGCTGGTAAAAAAATAAAATTTAGGAAAGAGGAAGCCTTAGAAAATTATGCACTTCCGTTTGATTCTCATATGCTGGTGTGGCAACCTTCACGCCCAGCAAGCGCTTGGGAGAATCCGTTTGTAACGCAACGCGACAATGTCGGTGCTGTAAGCATGTGTGAAATAGATCTTTCGGCAATTTCCGCAGGAACAGCGTTGAAGTTTGTAGCCAACTACTATATGGCTAAGAGTGCAAAGCCAAAAGGGTCGTTGTTACGCTTATTAGTTGATAATGAGGAGGTCGCCGATGAATTAGGACGCACACAAATCGCAGGCGATTCTGATGAGCATTTTGCCGCTTGGGACTTCTCAGAGTATGCTGGGAAAAAGATAAGGGTTAAGCTAGAATTTGCACTTGCGACTCCGCAAGATGGTATAGTCCTAATTTCTTATCAGCTCATGACTAAAACCCAACAGTCTGATGTCGGAATTGTTTGGGCAAATGTGCCAGAGATTAGCGCGAAAGCCTACATGGAGAACGAAGATATTCGTTTCAAGGTGCAGAATTTCTCTTCCGTGGAAGCCCAAAATATCCCTGTCTCTGTGCAGGTAGACGGTGAAGTGGTATACTCCTACCTAATTGAGACGCTGAAGCCTTTTGAGGATAGGATCTTCTCCTATAAGCACAATTTTGCGAGTAGGGAGGCGCGTAAGTATGTTGTAGATATACGTACATCTGTAAAAGATGACGCTAAACCTCAGAATAACGAGGCGACTTTTGGTGTCTATAATATGGGAGAGGTGCTTACGATGCCAGAAGTAACCTATGTGGAATTTATGGGGTCGTTATTTCCCCAGATCCCCTATGAGACGCACCGTTTTTCTGGTCATCGGAAATTTGTGGATGGAAGAGGAGAATTAGGCTCGTATAATCCCGGTGAGTTTGCGGTGCTTAAGCTCCTACCTACTGCTCCCAATAGTGTGTTGCAAGCTACATTCTTGAAGCAAGAGCTTGCAGTAAGTGATACGTTGTTTGTCTTTACAGGCAATGTTCCAAGCAATTTGCAAGACATCAGTACGAAGGATGCATCTTACATTCTTACGGGGAGATCCTCTGACCCCAGCACCTTTATCTCGGAGGCAACTGACGGAGCGCTTACATTTATTCTGATCGGCTATAACAAGATTCCTGGGGAAGGGTGGATTGCTAATCTGAGCGAACTACCAATGCCTAATCAGTGGCAATTACTCAAGATAAAAGAGGTAGCAGGTTCAGATGCTGTGCATAGTAAGCTAGAACTTACGGTAAATAATTTGCTTCCCGTTCCTTTCTATAATGTAGGCGTTTATCTTTCAGTAGATGGTGTAACAAAACGTTTGACGATCCCTCAATTGCCTGCTGGCGAATCAGTAGTAGTTCTCGACGAAGAGTTGAGTATTGCACCTCCGATGCGCTCGGAAGTGCTAGTAACACTTGCTAGCGATGGTGATGTAAGCGACAATAGTCAAAAATGCCTCATACAACATGACCCTATTGGGAAACTGGGGGGGAAGATTACCTCGCCGAATGCACTTTATATAGCCGAGGTTGCAGTAGTAGGAGAGAAGGATACTATTCGTCTTTTGCCGTCGGAGTATATTACCTATAAGCCCGAATGCAAAATTCCTCTTTATACGAAGAGTGAGAATGCTCTAAGAGTTCGTTTATCGGGTAAACCAACGCAAGAGCAGAGTGTTGCTAAGCTTCGGATCTGGACAAATCTTGACGGTAACAACGAACTGAAGGATGAAGCCCCTGAACTTATCGTAGTCCCCTTGCAAAAGGACAAGAGCGGCTATGAGGCTGTGATAAATTTGTCTGCTGTTACCTCAATAGCCTTGGGAGAACAACGAATGCGTGTAATGCTGGCAACAGATGAAGGATATGCCCTGTTCAAAGAAGGGAAGGAAATGGAATGGGGAAGTGTTGTCGATTTTACTGCTTTAATCCGCGAAGGTGTCAGTCCGAATGATTATGAACTTGCCCTATTGCGCTTTCAATCACCCAAAACCGCTCATACATTAGGGGTTGCCGAGCCAATATCGCTAAAGGTGCGCAACAATGGTTTGGCAAAACTCACTAGCATAGCGCTCTCATGTATGGTCGATAATTTGACGTTTGACGAGACGGTGAATTGTGATATTGCTCCGCGCGGTGGTGTGGGGACTGTTACGTTGTCGCATGGGGCAGATTTGAGTCTTGAAGGGAAACACACCATCCAGATTGCTCTGAAAAATAAGGATGTTAACCAGGCTGATAACAGCTTAAAGCTTACTGTATTTAATATTCCCGCACGGACTGAAGATTTGTATTCGCTCTCTTTTGTAGGCGATAAGGAGGAATATGTGAGTTTCCCACGTGTTGCACAGAATATAGAGAATGAGGCAACGGTAGAAGGTTGGTGGTATCTTAATAAGCCACAGATGAGTGGTCTCGTTTATGGCGGAGAAAACGGAATACAAGTGCTTTCTTTGGCGGGGCATAAAGATTATCCCGACAATTCGTTGGTTGTTTTGATCGGTCCCAATGGCGGTTATGTGAGTAAACAACCTGTAATAAAGCCCGAACAGTGGCAGCATATCGCAGTGACGCTAGTTCAAGACGAAGATATGTTTACAGGCAATATGCTGACTACTGCGGAAGTATTTATTGATGGGCAAAAAATACAATTAAAACGCTTACGTTATGATGGCTTTAAGCTAGAACACCTCTGGGCAAATGTGCGTCTTCAAGGGCAAAATGCAATGTTCCGTTTATGGAATACAGTGCGTACGCCTGCCGAGATAAAAGACAATATGTGCAAGAGCGTTCGTATTGCTGATGGTACATTGCCTACAGGTTGTGAGGCAGAGTTCCTTTATACAGAGGGACGTAGTCAAGCATCGGCATCGGGAGATGAACACTTTGCAATGATTCGTAGTGAACGCACCGATGTTTGGAAAAAGCTAGAGCGGGTAGTTAGAAGCGTGGAGGTTGCTCAACAAGTGCGTCCGACGGAGCATGAGGGCAGCGCTATGACCATAACTTTACCGCAAGACTTTGTTGGCTTTGACAAAGTAAAGTTGCAATTCTTGTCAGATTGGGCAGACGCTGAAATAACCTATAGCAGTGCTGTTATAACTTCGGATACGGAGATAGATTTCTCGCAAAATTCCGAGCACAAGTTAGCCTTTAAGGCTGTTAAGAGTGATTTATTTGGCAAGACTCTGACGCAAGATTTCACGGTTCAATTAAAGAATGATCTGTCCAACGCTTGTGATATAGAAGAGCTGGCGCTTCTAAAACTTAAAAATAGCGGCTTGAAGGAAGATCTTACCGTAAATAATCCGAGTACTCTAATTGTTTTGGATACTGGTGATGAAGTACTCTCAGATGAATTTGACGCAAGTCATGTGTGTTTAACGATAAAACGGCTCTCGGCAGGGGCGAGGCTGTATTACGGAGCAGATGAAATTGTAATGAGTGCTAGCGGTGCAGAAGTATCGCTTGATCTGACTTCGCCACGTAAATTGCGAGTTGTGGCACAAAATGGTTACGATGCCAAAACCTATACCGTACGTCTTGCTATGGCGCAGACAATAACTTGGTCGGAAGAAAAAATCGTGCATCCATTCGCTAGTGTTTCACTTGCTCTTGATGCGACAACTTCGTCGGCATTAGTGGTAAGATACAATAGCCTAGACCCGTCTGTTGCTACCGTGGACGCTGCAGGGAATTTGATAGCGGCGGGTGTCGGAAAAACGAAACTTTTGGCCTACCAAGAAGGAAACGGACAATACAAACCTGCGCCTATAAAAGAGCGAGAGGTAGAAATAACACGTGCTGATCTCACCATTAAGGTGAAAGATGTTACGATGGCGCAAGGTGATATGTTGCCTCCACTCGAATTTGAATATGAGGGGCTACAGTTTGAAGGAACAGAACGCGAGTTTACATGGCCGTATGAAATACAAACCTCTGACGGGCAAGTCTGCAGTACAGACCAACAGTTAGTGCCAGGAGTATACCGCATAGTTCCGAAGGAATATTCGGGGGCATACGAATCGGGGAATTATAGGGTGACACGTGAGAATGGTAAACTAACAGTTCTTGAGGCTCAGCGTGCTAAGGCTATCACTTTCGTAGCGAAAGATCAGAACGATGCACCTTTGGCGGGGGTTGTTGTACAGTGTGATGTATACACATATATAACACAAGCAGATGGGAGAGTTACGCTCTATTTATTACCCAAACAAAAGAGCTATCGTGTATTGGCAAGTAAACTTGGGTATGTATCTGCCGAGCAATCGTTTGTCGTTTCGGAGGCTGCAGAAGTGACTTTGAAATTGTTACAACGCGTTTATAAGCTTACCTATCAGACCGATGTCTTTGGTATAATCTCGGGTAGTTCTGAACAAATGATTGCAGCACAGCACGATGGCGAGCAAGTAGTGGCAGTACCGCGAGATAGACAACATCGTTTCAAACAATGGTCGGATGGGGTGACAACTGCCGCACGTACCGATAAGAACGTTACAGCCGATATAAGTGCAACTGCGGAGTTTGAACCATATTTTTATACGCTTACTTATTCTGTTTCGGAAGGTGGCGAGTTTGTGTCGGCGGAGGATACCCAAGTGCAAAAGATAGTACCTGGTGCGGACGGACAGGTAGTGACCGTTAAGGCTAAGGCGGGCTATGTCTTCCTCGGCTGGGAGGATGGAGAACGAAATCTGTCGCGTACAGATCGAGCTGTTTGGGAAGACAAATCGGTAAAAGCTATATTTTTCAAGCCCTATCGTTTATCGTGGACGGAGAATTTTGATAACGATGCGTTTACACTACAAGGCTGGGAATATGGTTCGTCTAAATACGGTCGTGGATGGCAAATCTTCCCTGAAAAGACAATCACCAATAAACCTGATGCTGCGGGTAAAGTTCTTGCCATTGCTCCACGGTTTGAGCCAGCACCTAAACCTATATATGCCGATTGTTGGGTTGCATCGCCGTGGTTAGCACTGGAAGGGGGAAGTGCGGCTTCCAAAATTCAGTTGACATATACACATCGGATGCTCGTGATTGGACTCACTACGGCGCATGTAGAGTATTGCTTCGAAGATGGTACATGGGTAAAGGCTCACGATATTCCCGCAGGTGTAGAGGCGCAGGTAGCTACTCTCGAATTGGAGGCTTCGACTTTAGCCACGCATAAATATGTACGTATACGTTGGGTGTTTACTACTCCGAGTTCGTTTACCTACCTTGCTATAGATAATATAAAAGTGACTTTTATTCCCGAAGTAGTGCAGCAGACTTTGCGTTATTTTGCTGAGGAGAATGGTTTGTTGCAAAAACAAGGCGAGAATGAGAAGGTGGCGTATCTCGAGCTTCAGACCCCTAAAGATATTCCTGCCACAAAGGTGGTAGCAGTACCTAATGAGGGCTTTAGCTTCGATCGGTGGTCAGATGGTCTTGAAAGTGCGGAACGCCAGGATGCGCGGGATGTAACGGTGGTTGCCATGTTCCGTGTTAAGCCCAAGCCGACGTATACAATTACGTATCTGTTAGGCGAGCATGGGGCAGCATTGCTAGGAAGTCCGTATCAGTCGCGTACGGAGGGAGACTATACAGCGCCTGTTACAGCAGTTGCTCAAACGGGTTTCAGGTTCTTACAGTGGAATGACGGTGTAAAAGTCAATCCGAGAACTGATAAAGTGACTGCTGAGAATAAGACCTATACAGCACAGTTTATGCAAGTCTTTACATTAACCTACGTTGCAGGCGATGGTGGTACAATTGTAGGTACTACTCCGCAAACGGTCGATGCTGGTGGTAGCGGTACAGAGGTAGAAGCGAAAGCCAATGCAGGTTACCACTTCGTTAAGTGGAACGATGGTATTACAACCGCCAAACGTACCGAAACCAATGTACAAGCCAGCAAGACGTATACGGCGCAGTTTGAAGCCGATGTGAAGACATTCGCCGTAAAACTCGCTCATGAGGGTGAAGGTACATTAGTTATAACAGGCTATGATGCCGAGAAGCTTAAGACCGTTCCCGAAGGCACCGAACTCACAGCAGTGGCAACGCCTGCAAAGGGTTGGAAGTTGAAGAGCCTTACGGCGGGTACACAGGACATCTCGTCAGACGGCAAGTTCACGGTAACCGCCAATGTTGAGGTGAAGGCAGTATTTGAAGAAGAAGGTAGTGGTCCGCAACCTAAGACGTTCGCTGTAACGCTTGCGAAAGAAGGCGAAGGCAAGCTGAAGATAACGGGCATAGAAGAAAGTAAACTGAATGCCGTTCCCGAAGGCACCGAGCTCACGGCAGTGGCAACGCCTGCAAAGGGTTGGAAGTTGAAGCGCCTTACAGCAGGTACACAGGACATCTCGTCAGACGGTAAGTTCACGGTAACCGCGGATGTTGAGGTAAAGGCAGTGTTTGTGAAGAGTACTTCTGTTGACGATGCTGTATTGGCCAATGTGCTTGTAGCGCCTAATCCGTTCGATAATCAATTACGAATTGTAAACGGCGATTTACGAGGGGAATATGCGTTATTGAATGCACAAGGTGTTGTAGTACGTAGTGGCAGTATGGCTGGTAACGAGGTACTGATTGAAACTAGCGATCTTATTTCAGGTCTCTACCTCTTGCGTCTCACTTCCGAAAATGGTGCAACGAGGACAATAACAGTCGTAAAAGAAAGATAATGAGATTTGTAGGGGGGAGGCGCGCCTCCCCCGTAAAATGCGCACCGCGCATTTTCAGACAGCATTGCGATTGTAGCGTCGTGTTATGACGCGACGCCAGTAATTTAGTACAACGGGTATTGCCTTTGGGCGATGCCCGTTTTTTGATAGGTTTTCGCCCAACGTTTTACATTGGGCTGCTGTGTGCTACCTTTACAGGGCACAGATGGCTGGGACATGATCACCCAAGGCGTTGCCTTGGGCTAGATTGTGCTGCACTTTCAAAACATGGTTTCATATCTAAATGGAAGTAATATACGAAACGGGGTATGTAGCGTCGTGCCATGGCACGACGCCAATAAAGATCAATTAGGCGTGCGGGCATTGCCTACGAACTGTTTTTTTACAGCCCCTTATAATGGGTTACCCGTGGTGCTCCGTAGGACACATCTAACCTTACAAAAACAAACAGGGGAATTGACCCAAACAAAAAACAGTACTTTTGTCATACTATTTTACTAATCTTATTAAGGTAGGTTGCATGAAAAAATGTTTAATGCTCCTAGCGTTTTTAGCGCTAGGTCTCTCGTTGTTTGCGCAACCGCGCACAGTGACGGGAGTGGTCACTTCTGCCGAAGACAATGAACCTCTCCTTCAGGTAGTGGTACAGGTCAAAGGCACGCAAACTGCGGTGGTTACCGATGCTGATGGACGTTACTCTATCCGTGTTGCAGATCCGACCGCTGTGCTCGTTTTCTCTTACACGGGATACGCTACACAAGAAATTACAGTAGCAGAACAAGAAACGATCAATGTCGTAATGGCGGCATCCGTTGAAGAGATAGACGAAGTTATGGTCGTAGCTTTCGGGAAAGCTAAGAAGAGTGCCTTTACAGGATCGGCTGTCTCAGTAGGCGAAAAGGAGTTGGAACGCAAGCAAGTTTCCAACGTGATGAATGCTCTCTCAGGGAAGGTGCCAGGTGTGACAGTTTACTCTTCAAATAACCAGCCTGGTACAGGATCTTCTGTCCGCATTCGTGGTACAGGTTCTTTTTCGGCGGGTAGCGATCCACTCTACGTAGTAGACGGAGTGCCATACGATGGCGACATCTCCGCTATAAACCCTGCCGATGTAGAGAGTACTGTGTTGCTGAAAGATGCTGCTTCAGCGGCGTTGTACGGTGCGCGTGCTGCCAACGGCGTAGTAATGATTACGACGAAGAACGGCGCAAATGCTAAACAGACTGGGGTTGCTAATATCAACCTCGCTGCGAAGGTCGGCTATAACTTCAAGGGAATACCTTCGTATGACCGCATTACAGACCCTAAGAAGTATGTGGAGAAGTATTACGAAGCGCTTTACTACTACTATCGCTATTCTTCCGCACGCCATATTGGTTCTACTGAAGAGCAACAGATGTCGGCTGCACAGGATGCTATTCTTAATCGTGAGTCTGGGCTAGTTTACTTCCCTTTCACTCTTAATGATCCGTCAGCTGATTGGTTTACAAAGAATCCCGACGGGACGTTCTCTATGAATAAGAATGCTACGCTCGGCAGATGGCATGTAGACCCGAGTACAGGCAAGAAGTATTGGATGCAGCCAGACGATTGGGACAAGCAAGCATACTTGCCCAACATGCGTCAGGAGTACAACCTCTCTGTTTCGGGACGTTCTGACAAAGTGAACTATTTCTTCTCGGCAGGCTATCTCAACGACAAAGGTTACTTGCGTGGGTCTAGCTACGAACGCTATTCTTCGCGTTTGCGTGTGGACTTTACACCCAAGTCTTGGCTCAAGATGGGTGGTAACGTAGCGTTCTCGGGGAGTTCGATAGATGCGTACTCGGGAACCAATTCGGGTTCTAGTAGTGACAACATTTTTGCATTGATAAACTACGCGGGGCCTCACTACCCGATTTGGGTACGTGACGAAAATAAGCGCGTTGCTACGAACAGTCTAGGACTTCCGATTTACGACTTTGGTTCGGGACAGTTCCCAGGTCTATCTAACCGTCCGCTGTTACACTGGTCGAACCCGCTGGCTACAAAGATCTACGACCTAAATATAGATGAAGCTTATACGGGAGCGCTACGTGATTATATCGACTTTATTCTCCCCTACGGATTTAAGGTTACGCTCAACATGGGCTTTGACATCAACCAGAACGGAGCTACTGAAACCTCTAACCCGCTTTATGGACAGAATGCTTCTACGGGCGGCTCTATCGTAAGAAGTGAGTCGCGTTCTACTTCCTTGAACGTACAGCAGTTGTTGAATTGGTCACATTCGTTTGACGAACACCACATCGATGTTGTGCTCGGACACGAATACTATGCGAGCGAAAACAAACTTTTACAAGGGAGTAGGAAGCAACTTTTCCGACTCAAGACGCGCGAGCTTTCAGGTGCAATATCCGATCAGCAGGCAACGTCTTCTAGCCGTCGTTACCGCGTAGAAGGATACCTTGCACGCGCCTCATACGATTGGAAGGAACGTTACTTCCTTAGTCTCTCTTTCCGTCGCGATGGTTCTTCGCGTTTTGCTAAGAATGCTCGTTGGGGGAATTTCGGTAGCGTGGGCGCTTCTTGGTTAATACATCAGGAGGCATTCATGGAATCTTTCCGTACTTGGCTTGATATGTTAAAATTCAAAGCGAGTTACGGTATTCAGGGGAATGACCAAATCGGGCTACAGTTTGGTTACAAGGATCTTTACTCACTCCGTAACCTGAACAATGAGTTTGGGGTGGCTTTCTCGGCAAAGGGGAGTGAGAACCTGACATGGGAAACGAGTCACAACCTTAATATAGGTATAGAATATGGTGTACTAGGTAATCGACTCACTGGGAGTATCGACTTCTTCCGTCGTGCCGTCTCTGACATGTTGTTCGAGGTAACCGTACCTCCGAGTTCGGGGTATTCGTCTTTCTGGTCTAATGTAGGGCAGATGAACAATACGGGGGTTGACTTTGAGATTCGTGGTGTGCCATATCGTACCCACAAGGTAGAGTGGACGGCTTACATCAATGGTAGCCATGTTACGAACCGTATTGTAAAACTCCCAGAAGAGTGGAATAAGAGTTCTAAATGGGGCTATGTAAGTGGCAACTATGTTTACCGTGAGGGCGGTTCGTTGGCAGATTTGTTTATTCCTAAATATCTCGGATTGAACGATAAGGGGGAAAGCAGATGGCAGACGGCAGATGGTGAGACGACCGACTACTCAGTTGCTTCAAAAAATGAAAACCGCGTCATATTCCCAGCTAAGCAAGATATCTTGCGTGGAGGCTTTGGTTCGAATGTAGATTTTTATAACTTCGACTTCGGAGTATCATTTACTTATGCATTTGGCGGTCGCGGTATCGACCAGACTTACATGGACTTGATGCACGGTGGTGCACAGAATGGTACAGCAATGCACAAAGACCTCCTGAAGGCTTGGACTCCCGAACGTCCCAATACGAATGTACCACGTCTAACTACTTCGGAAGGGGCGCGTCAGAATGGTATCTCCGATCGTTTCTTTATTAGTCGCAGTTATTTGGCGATTGACAACATAACATTTGGGTATACGCTTCCCCAAAACTGGGCAGACAGACTCTACCTCTCTTCATTGCGCGTATATGCCGTAGCAGACAATGTTTGGCTCTTCTCGGCACGTAAGGGCTATGACCCGCGTTTTGGAGGCGGAATTGGTTACAAGGCAATGCGTACCATTTCCTTGGGAGTTACTGCCAATTTCTAATATCCCATCCTATAATACATTACAGACATGAAATACAGAATTCTGTTTTTTACAATAGTCCTGTTGCCCGTGCTACTTTTCTTTGCGAGTTGTGCAAAGGAGTTGGAGTTTGAACCCACGGGGAGTGTGCTTACTCCCGATCAGCTCAAAGAAGCAGGGAAACTTTCGCAGGATCGGGCGAATGTGATCTTCAAAGGGATGTATGGAGAGTTGAAGCGCTTCAATCGCCTAGGCAATTCACCAGCGTATGCATACGATTTTGGGTATTCATCTTTTGCTTTGATGTTGGATCACCTCTCCGATAAAATGTGGTCGGTAGACCATCGTTACAATTGGTATCGCAGTGTATTCAAGTATGTTGCACTCGGCGAGACTTCAGCAATTACGTATCTACTCTACTCCAGTTATTATGCCTACATCGCAGAGGCAAATAAGGTGCTCAATACCGTTAGTGATGAAACGGATGAGGGGAAGAGCTTCCGTGCACAGGCACGTGCGTTTCGTGCTTTCGCATACCTGAATCTGATCCAGTCCTACCAGTTCACCTATAAAGGGAATGAGCAGGCATCGGGTGTACCGATCGTGCGTGAAAATATGACACGTGCACAGCAGATCGATAATAAGCGTGCCTCCGTTGAAGAAGTTTACAACTATATTCTTGAAGACCTGAACTATGCAAAGGATATCTTACAAGATTCTATCCCTAAGCAGAAGTCTACTATAGGGGGCTGCGCGGTGTATGGTCTTTTGGCGCGTACCTATTTACTGATGCAAAACTGGCAAGAGGCTTATACTGCAGCACAGAAGGCATTGGAAATTGCGGGGCGTGCAAACATTACTCCGTTGCGTACAGCTGAGGCGAATAGACCAGGTTTCAACGATATCCGAATCCACAATGTGATCTGGGGGATTGACTATACTCCTGACGACCTTGTTACCAAGAGCGATATGATGACTTGGGAGTCTATGATGTGCTCTTTGAAGTATGGGCAGAATGCGCCGCTAACGTACACCGTACGTGGTTTCATTTTGCGTAAGGTAAATCCCGATTTCTATGAGACAATAGATCCCACTGACGTGCGTAAGGCATGGTTCTATACACCTGAGTACGACGCAGGATTGCGCCGCTTCTTGAGTGATGCAGGTGCAACCGCAGCAGAATTAGATGATCAGATCAAACTAATTGTCGAGAAGCAGTGGAAGGGGCAACTCTATGCGAACATTAAGTTTGCACCGTATCAGGGCAATCCAGGCGCTCGTATCAATGCAACCGATTTCCCTCTAATGCGTGTGGAAGAGTTGTATTACATCCAAGCAGAAGCGATTGCAAGGGACAACGAGGCTAAAGGTATTGAGTATCTAGAGAAATTTATAACGAACTACCGTCAGCCTACCTATAATTATGCAAAGAACCAAGCTCGTTTAGGACAAACTTCGTTCACACAAGAAATTTATCGTCAGCGTGCACTTGAGTTCTGGGGTGAGGGAATTACCTTCTATGATATGATGCGTCTAGGGCTTCCACTGATGCGCGAGGGTACGCTTGCTAAGCGTGATCCTAGTGCAGGTGGTTATCCGCTCGAGTCTCGTTTCAATATCCCTGCGGGCGATAACAAGTTCCTATTCCAGTTCCCCCGCGAAGAGATTCTTAACAACCGTGCGGTACAGCAGAATCCTATTGGCGAACAGATTAAGGATACCTTCTAGAGGATTCGCTTAGGAACAGTTACAACAAAAAATGATTCTGGCGATGAGACGATTATTGTTTTTCGGTTACTTGTTCTTGTCCTTGCTACTCGCCAAGTCGCTCTGTGGTGCGCCCATTGACTTGCAGCGGGCACAAGAATTAGCACAGCAGCAGTTGCAAAGCGTACAACCGCTTCGTGGGAAAGGGTACACACTTGCGCTCTCCTATACAAGTTCGGGTGTGCCTGTACGTGGCGACGTATCTGTTAAGGACTACTACATCTTTGATGTGAAAGGGCGCGATGGCTTTGTCATTGTCGCGGGTGATGATAATTTAGGTCAATCCATTATTGGCTATTCTCTCGAGAATAAGTTTCAGGTTGAGGGGATGCCAGCACACATTAAGAACTGGCTTGACATTAAGGCGGCATGGGTGCAAAAAGCACGTCTTCGTGGTACTGAAAAACCTGGAGAACTCCTAGATGTATACAAAAATAAGACGACGCCCATTGCGCCGATTATAAATGACATCAAGTGGGATCAGGAAGACCCATACAACATGCTAACCCCGCAGAATGCGCCTACAGGCTGTTTGGCTACTGCTATGGCACAAGTGATGCGTTATCATTGTTGGCCGATTGAGTCGCGTGGTAAGATTCGCTATACTGATGCTAGTGGTAGATCTCGTAAATACGATTTCGGTCACAGGTTTGATTGGGCGAATATGACCAACCTCTACAATGCGCGTTCGACCGACGAAGAACGTGCTGCGGTTGCTTTGCTTATGGTAGAGTGTGGTTATGCTGCACAGATGCGTTGGACTAAGTATGGTAGCGGCGCTTATCTGTCCAATGCATTCCTAGGGTTACGTAAGTATTTCGACTACGGTCCGCGCCTCAAATATGTGCAGCAAATTCACTATACGATAGAGGAGTGGGTAGATATTATTATGAAAGAACTCTCCGAGGGACGTCCTGTTCTTTACGGTGGTGCGGCTTTTGGTGTAGGGCATGCTTTTGTTTGCGATGGTTACGATGGTAAAGGGCTTTTCCATTTCAATTGGGGGTGGAGCGGTTTGAGTAATGGCTGGTATTCGCTCTCCGATATGTTGCCACGAAGTCAGAGTACGGGTGGTGGAGGAGAAGGCGGATACAATATGACCGCGGATATAATAATTGGTTGGGAGCCCATGCCGAAGTCTACTGTTGTAAAGGAAGACCCGAATATTAGCGTCTATGAGCTTATGACGAACACGTCGGCTACATATTCGAAGAATACAGTTTTGGAAGGCGAAAGTGCTCTGAAACTACGCGGTCTAGCGAACTATGGCTATGATGTCGTAGAATTCCGTCCAGGCTTGCGTCTTGTGGATAATAAGGGCAAAGAGGTTAAGATCTTTTGGGCTACTGATGAGGAAATTCAGAATATGGAAGGGGGAACATTCTCGTCACGGCGAGTACCTATTCCGACAATATATTCTGACATTCCTAATGGCACCTATCAGATCGAGGTGGTATACAAAGTCGCTGGCGAGGAGACGTTCCGCAAAATGCCAATCATGCCGCGTTATGGCAAGAATATGGTGACTATAAGCGATGATAAGGTAAACTTCTCTACTACTGAAAATACACCTCGTTTAGAGCTTACTTGGAAGACACCAGTATTGCGCAAAGACAGTTACAATTACGTGGATTTTGAAATAAAGAACGTCGGAAACACTGCTTATACCAGTGTTTTTGGAGCAGGCTGGTCAGACAAGAAAACAACAACGGAGCGCCCATCAAGTACGCAATTCTTCGTCTTTGTTCAATCTTTGCGACTAGAAGTTGGCGAGACGCAGGTCTTCCACGAGCTGCTCCCGACATTCCCAGAAGAGATAGATGCTAACTACCTCCACTTCTATTGGGATTCGTCGAATGGAACAAGCCAAGATCTCATGCTAGAGGTCGGCGGGCGCTACTATCCTGTTGAACCTTTTGCGGTTGCAGAGTTTGAGAAGAAGCCTGCTTATAATTACAGCGAAGAGTATAAAGCCGAACTAGAGAATGTGCCTAGTGAGGTTGTACAAGGCAACTTCCTTGAGTTCGATATCAAAATAGGGAATGAGGAGAAGAATATGGGTGTCGATACAGGGCTTAAGGTCTTGTTCTTTAATGACAACACGATAGACACTATTGCGTCGCACCGTATTGGGACATGTTATTTACCCCCGAACCATACTGAAACCTTCCATGTCCGTTATCCTGTCACTTGGGCACCGCGTGACGGCTATTCGTTCCACGTTGTCTATCAGGTCGTGGAACTAGAGGCAGATCTTGAGAACCCAGGGAAGACGAAGAAGGTGTATCAGTATATCGATTTCGAGCCCGAATTGGTAGGACGTTTCAAGGTAACGAAACCCGAGTCATCTGCTATGCCAGTGCCTAACTATGGTACGACGGGTATTGAGGAGGCGAAAGCGTTAGAGGCTTTTGTCGCATCGCCGAACCCTTTCCGCGATGTGCTGCGCATTCTTGCGCCTGATTCTTACAACGTACAGGGTACTTGCTACGAGTTGGTGAGCGCACAAGGCATTGTTGTGCGAAAAGGGCTATTACAGGATAGAGAAACTCTCCTTAATACAAAGGGGTTGCCTGCTGGTCTTTATATGTTGCGTTTGGCAACAAAGACGGGCGAGCAACGAACACATAGAGTAGTGAAACACTAAATACTATTCCATGACAGACCTCGACACGTCCTATGGCGTGCCGAGGTCTTTGAATAGTTCATTGAATTGATTGATTTTAATCCTTTGTAGATTTCAATATGAAAAGGATACTAACCTATTTTGTGTCAGCGCTCTTCCTGCTGACTCTCTTCGTATCGGCTACTGTCCGAGCAGAAGATAAACCGTTCATTACGGTGTGGAAGGTGGATGATGCTAACAAGAGTATTACCTTCCCTGGCTTAGGGAAGTTTACTCTCAAATACAAGCTCGTTGGCTCTGCAGGTACTCCTACCGATCTCGGAGAAGTAAATGTAACCGATGAAAGCAAAAGAAAGGTTATTGAATTCCCCGCAGCGGGAGAATATGAGGTGGAGGCATCGCATCAAATTACAGGGCTTTATGCTCGTGGAGCTACGAACCGCGATGCGCTAATACTTGTTAAGCAGTGGGGGACAGCGAAATGGGAAAAACTAGCGAACGCATTTGAAGGCTGTGGGAATGTAGATATCGCCGCTACCGCTGGAATACCGACGCTGACAACAGTGAAATCGCTGTCGCGTACATTTGGGCAGTGTAAAAAGTTGACTGCCGACCTGAAGGATTGGGATGTGAGCAACGTAGAAGACTTCACGGCGATGTTCGTGTCGTGTACCCTCTTTAATAGCGATTTGTCGGCTTGGAATGTTGCCAAAGCGAAAAGTATGACCAATATGTTCTCGGGGGCTGCGAAGTTTAACCAAGACTTGAGTGCATGGAAGGACAAACTCACGGCTTGTACTAAGATGAGCCGCATGTTCTATGGGTGCACAGACTTTGAAGGTACGTCGCTGAAAGACTGGGATGTAAGTCATGTAACCGACATGTCGCATATGTTTGAGGGCTGTACTGTATTCAACGGAGATCTCGCGACTTGGAATGTGTCAGCAGTAACTGATATGAATGCGATGTTTGCAGGTTGTAGCGTTTTTGCGGCGAACCTTGCAACGTGGAATGTGGCGAAGGTGACCGACATGAGTGCGATGTTCAAAGGTTGCCGTCTCTTTAATAGCGATCTGAAAACGTGGGATGTCTCCAAGGTCAAGAACATGGAGAATATCTTTTCCAATTGTTACAGTTTTAGTTTTTCGATAAAAGATTGGCAACTGACGGCGCTTTTGACGGGCGATAAGAAAATTAGCATTGAGAATGTCGCTTATAACGAAGCTGTGGTAGACGAACTCCTTACGACGTGGAAAGCAAGGAACTACAAGCGACTAGAAATAGTTGCCAATGGTTTGTACTATTCCAGTAGTATGGGAGCAACGGTGGCAGAGTTGAGAGACAATGCAGGGCAGTATAAGTGGCGTCTGACGGGCTTTAATGAAGCAAAAGCTGGTCAGTTTAAGTTTGCAGAACGTATTGTCACCATGAAGCGCGGAGAGCGTAAGGAAATGCCCGCATTTGAGGGGAAATTCCTTTCACACCGAGTTCTGGTCATAGAGCGCGATCCAGAGGTAGTAGCGCAGACGTGGAAGACAACGGACGTAACAGATAAAGCAAAATCAGGTGAGTATGTTGAACTAAAAGAGAATCGTGACATTGAACTCGTCGCTATTTTCCAAAAAGAAGGGCGTACTGCTGGTGCGGGCAAGCACTTTGTTCAGCTCAACGTGTATGGTAGTGGACAAGGGACTGTTACGGGTAATCTAGGTGCTACGGCGATACAACAGGGCGATAACCTAGTTGATAATACTACGAACGAAAGTGAATTGACGTTAGCGCCTGCGGCGGGGTGCAAGTTTACCAGCGTTATGGTACGTAGCGAAGGCGAAGATGCCAATGATAATCCAACGGGCTACTATCGTTTTGGAGGCGATAATCTTACTGTGAAAGTGCCAAAGAGTGACCGAAATTTGGTAATTGACGTAGTTTTTGATAAAACAGATGTAACCGAATTCAGTGCGCCAGATTATAAACTTTATGTAAGTACTGTTGGTTCTGGGAAGGGCAAGATTCAGGGTAAGATTGCAGAAACAGCGTTTACGGCGGGTGAAAATACTGTGCGCAAAACAGATGAAGTAAGCTATACCATCGTACCTGAGGCGGGCTCTAAGTTGGAAAAACTGTTTATTGTAGAGAAAGACACCCGAATTTTTGCCACTTCGGTCGGCGAGACAAATTGGTCGTTGAAATACGAAGACCGCAAGATAGAGCAGGGGGGAAGGATGATCTCTGACCCTGTAAAAGCTCCAGAATCGCGTAAACTCCTCGTAACGGTACAGCCTTCGCTTTTGAAGAATATGGAGTTGCAAGGGCTTGCGCCAGGTGATACGTATGAATGGTATGTGGGCAAGACGCTTACTGCCGATTTCGGAAAGCCTGGGCATCCCAAAATTGTTTACACGCCTGAGAATGCGACCAACAAGAGCATTTCATGGTCATTCGAGCCGAACAACAATGAAGAATATGTAGATGTTGCTTCGCAACGTGCAAAGAAGGGCACGCCTGCAGGGGTAAAGATTCATTGCGTGGGTACATCTAATGCTGACCCTTCCTTGAAAATTGAGTTTGACGCTGTGATTAAGGAGAAGTTGGTAACAAAGGTTCTTGTAGGCTCGAACCCTGGAAAAATTTGGACTGCAAAGCCAGGTACTCCAGATGAGGTGAAGGGCGAAGGGATTGAACTAGGGGCAGAATTTTTACTTCTTGTTCAGATTGAACCAGAGGATGCCTCTAATCAAGAGTACGACGTAGTTTTTGCTCCAGATGGTATCATCAAGCCGCTTGGTAAGAACATGTTCCGAGCTATGAAAGTCGCTGATGAGGTGACGATGACCGTTACAAGCAAGTCTAGTTCGCATGTGGCGAATACCAAGAAGTTTAAGGTATGGAAGGAAGCGGTAACGGGAATTGAGATCCGTAAAGCGCCTGAAAAGATTGAGCTTAAGAAGAATACACTGCGCTTAAAGTGGCGTGTACTGCCCGTGGCGGATGAAGAGAAGGGTATAAGGGGTGCAACGGTAAAAACAGTTCGTTTTGAAGTAAGCGATACATCTGTTATGAAGCCGAAAGTACATCCTGGGAACTTTAAGCTCCTGAAGGCTGGCAAGAGCGATATTACAGTGATTAGCGTTGACGACGAGACGAAGCGTGCGACAGTCACGATTGAAGTTGTTGCGCCCACTACGGGAATTGAAGAAGAGGCATTGGCAAAAGCCGCCGTAATGCCTAACCCTTTTGCGGAGAAGTTCTATGTCTCAGGCTATGAGCTCTGGGCGGGTCGCTATGAACTAATCAATGCACAAGGTGTGGTGGTACTAGGTGGGCAACTAATGCCTAGCACAACCGAGATTGCCACTACGGGCATCCCGTCTGGCGTTTATGTGCTACGTCTTACTGCGCCAGAAGGCACAACGCGAACAATAAAAGTTGTGAAGCATTAAGTGTCGAACACGTTTTACGTATACAAGGGGAGTCTCTCGTCGAGGCTTCCCTTTTTTCATGATAATTGATGTGAAGATAATTATTGTTGGAGTCTCTGCTTTTGTGATGTCACAAGTCAACTCGCTTTTATTTGCTACTGTTCTAAATTACGAAAGATGAAATGTTTCTTTTATTTGACTAATTGTAACGAAAGAGCACTGTAATACGTGAGTGACGTGGCGAACTCTAAATACAAGACTTCGATTAGTACATTAGTCAGGTAGTTAAGAGCTTGCGAGGCGCTATATTTGTGGTGAGAACTATTTGTATAACCAATAAAGGAGACAGAATAATGATGAGTATACGGAATATTTCGAGGGTAGCCCTCGTGTTGCTCTTACCCCTACTGCTGGGCTGGAGTACAGATGCTAGCGCAGCTATGCGTACGATATTAAAGTTCGAGAAAGCACCCACTGGAGGAACTGTAAAGGTTGAGTGGCGAGGCTCTGAAAAAGACTCTTGGAAAGAGAAGCAACCAGGTGAAGATGTCCTGACAGCTGTTGAACTTAAAATTACGGCAACGGCTACTTCGGGTAAAGAATTTGAGAGCTTATTGGTGAACGGAAAGGATGTGACGAACAAAGTTACAACAACAGGAGCTGAAACTGTTTATGAATGCAAAGCTACGGGCGAAAAAGGTAAAGACGAAGGAGGTAAAGGCGTTATGACCATCGTCGTCGCATTCAAGACGCCGGGGCAGGTAAATAAGCATAAGCTCACTTTTACAAACCCAGAGGGGGCAACGGTTAAGGTAACAGTGGATGGACAAGACAAACCGTCTGACTCTGAGATTGAGGCTGGTAAAGACCTCGTGATCTCCGTTGAGGTAACGGATAATACGCAACAAGTAAAATCCGTAAAACTGAATACGACAGAAGTTGCGAAAGATGGTGACAACTGGAAAGCTAAGATGCCTAATGAGGCGGCTACGCTTGTTGTAACATTAGAAGAAAAGCCAGCTGCTCAAAGCATGATTATGCTGGATGTACCCGAAGGTGTTGAACTGAAAATTGAAGATGTCTCTGAGGCTACGCCTAAGCCAGTTATCCCAAATCAAACGAAGGTAATGGAAGGCACTGCACTCGAAATTACTGTAACGAAAAAACCTGAAGGCAAGCTCATCGATAAAGTTTTATTTGATAACGAGGAACTTGAGGAAGAAGGCGGTAAATATAAAGCCGACATGGAGGATCACGATGTAACGATAAAGGTTACATTGAAGCAGGATCCCGCAGCTCCAAAATATGCCTTTACTTTTGCAGGTACAGCAGATTTCGATGTTACCGCTAAGAAAGGGACTGAGACTTTGACTTCGCCCGCTCAAGTTGCTGTAGGTGAAGATGTAACTTTAACGATTACGCTCAAGGCAGGAGTTACGAAGAGCATTAAGAGTGTAAAGGTTGGCGATGTTGTTGCTAAGAAGGGTACAGCTGCTAACGAGTGGATGTTTACAATGCCAGGTAAGGCTGCTGAGCTTGCTGTAGAACTTGTTGAGGCTGAGAAAACGCACAAAGTAACTTTCGCTGACGGAGAAGGATATACAATTGGTGTTACTAATATAAGTGGCGGTGCTCAATCTATTAACACTGGCGACAAGGTTGCAGAAGGAACTGAACTTTTGGCAGAGATCACAGTAACCAATCCCAAGAAAGAAGTTAAGGTAGTAAAGGCGAACACAACTGATGCTACTAAGGGGGCAGATGCCAACCACTGGACATTCACAATGGGCACGGAAGATATCACGCTAACGGTAGAGTTGCAAGATAAAACAACGCCTCAGCCAAGCGAAGGTAATGTGCTGACGATTGTTGCTAACGGCACGACCGTAAAAGTAATGAATGGTGCAACCGAAATAAAGAGTGGCGACAAGGTGGCTAAGGATGTGAAGTTGACAGTTGAGGTGAGCAATATCCCTGCCGACAAAGAGATCGAAAAGGTTACGCTTAACGAAGTCGAAATGACGTTGGTAGAGGGTAAGTATGAAGGTAATATGCCCGATGCAGCTGCTACATTGAAGGTTGTTTTGAAGGAAAAAGGAGCTCCTCAGCCAGGTGAAGGTAACCTGATTAAGGTAACAGCCAATGGTGCTACGGTTAAGATTATGGCAGGTACAACCGAAGTAAAGGCAGATACGAAAGTAAAAGCAGGTACAGATCTCGTGATTACGGTAACTGCTCCTGCAGGTAAGGTGATAGACAACGTTTCGTTCAATAATACGGTGGTCAAGCCCGAAGCCGACAAGAGCTATAAGGTAAAAATGTCGGCTACTGAGGCTACGCTTGTTGTGAACCTGAAGAAAGCTGCTGCAGTAGAAGATGCTGTATTGGCAGGGGTAGTTGCTTACCCGAACCCAATGGTTCGCGAGTTGGTAGTAAGCAATCTCGCTGAAGTAGAAAACGTGGCATTGGTGGATGCACAGGGTGTTGTTGTACGCACTGTAAAACCCAATGGTGCAAGTGAGTTGCGTCTTGCAGTAGAAGACCTCTCTGCAGGTGTCTATATGCTCGTGGTAGAGCGTAATGGTGTTCGCAAAGCGATTCGTATCGTGAAGTAAGGTTGTAGTTCTCTGATCGAATTGATAGGAGCGTCCTAAATAGGGCGCTCCTTTTTTGTACAGACTCATTTCTTCAATTCGGCTAGGGCTTTTTTATTCCTACTTTTGCAACGTAAAAACACGAAGAATATGGCACAAGAGGAGCTGTTCAAGAGCCTAGTGGCTCATTGCAAAGAATATGGTTTTATCTTCCAGAGTAGCGAAATATACGACGGTCTGGGTGCTGTTTATGACTATGGGCAGTATGGCACTGAGCTGAAACTGAACGTGCGTCGTTACTGGTGGGAGGCTATGACCCGACTGCACGAGAATATAGTGGGTCTTGATTCTGCAATTTTTATGCATCCAAAGGTATGGGAGGCATCTGGTCACCTCAGTGCTTTCAATGACCCGTTGATTGATAATCGCGATAGCAAGAAACGCTACCGTGCCGATGTCTTGGTGGAAGACTGGATGGCGAAGCAGGAAGAAAAGATTGAGAAAGAGGTGGCTAAAGCTGCAAAACGTTTTGGCGAAGCCTTTGACCGTAAGCAGTTTGTAACTACCAATGCTCGTGTCGTAGAATGGCAAAAAGCTATCGACACGGCTCGTGCTCGCATGATAGATGCTATGGAGCGTAACGATCTGGCAGCGTTTGGAAAACTGATAGAAGACCTCGAGATTGCATGCCCCATCTCTGGTACTCGCAATTGGACCGAGGTGCGTCAGTTCAATCTTATGTTTGCAACAAAACTGGGTTCAGTGAGCGACGATACAAGTGAACTCTACTTACGCCCTGAGACGGCACAGGGGATATTTGTGAACTTCTTAAATGTGCAGAAGACGGGACGCATGCGTATACCGTTTGGGATTGCACAGGTGGGAAAAGCTTTTCGCAATGAGATTGTTGCGCGCCAGTTTACTTTCCGTATGCGTGAGTTTGAGCAAATGGAAATGCAGTATTTCGTAGCGCCTGGTACGGAAATGGAGTGGTTCGAGTATTGGAAACAGCACAGATTGCGTTGGCATTTGGCGCTTGGACTGGGGCAGGACAATTATCGTTATCATCCGCACGACAAACTAGCTCATTACGCGAATGCAGCTTGCGATATAGAATACAAATTCCCGTTTGGTTTTAAGGAGGTTGAAGGTATTCATTCGCGCACAGACTTCGATCTGTCGAACCACCAACGAGTATCAGGTAAAAAGATCCAGTACTTTGACCCTGAAAAGAACGAGAGTTATGTCCCCTACGTGGTAGAGACTTCCATAGGTCTCGATCGTGCCGTTCTAACGCTTCTATCGGGCTCGTACGAAGAGGAAAGAATTGCGGGCGAAGGTGGGAAAGAAGATCTCCGAAAAGTATTGCACCTTCCTGCGACCATGGCACCCATAAAAGTGGCAGTCCTACCGCTTGTCCGTAAAGATGGAATGCCTGAGTACGCTCAAAAGATTGTAGAAGACCTGAAGTGGCGTATGGCGTGCTACTACGAGGAAAAGGATACGGTCGGTAAGCGCTATCGTCGTCAAGATGCCATTGGTACGCCTTTCTGCGTAACAGTAGACAACCAAACGCTGACAGATGGTACTGTAACAGTACGCGAACGTGATACTATGCGGCAAGAAAGGGTAGACGCGTCGCGGCTAGGAGAACTATTAGAACCCAAGGTGGCACTGGAACCTCTTCTTCGTTCGTTGTAGATTGTAGAGCATTTCAAAAGTCGTATTCGTTGGTAAGACGGATGCGGCTTTTTTGTTTATAGTCCAAACAGTTTGTTACCCCAATCTACCCACCGAAAGGGACGATAAAAACGGAATATCCGATACGTATATGCAATTTCGGCGGTTGTAGTACTTACAAAATAGCGCTGCGTTTCGTTCTGTCCGAACCCTAAGGCGTGATAGTAGAGTACAAAAGCCAAGCTCCACTCTCGCCGTGTATACCCTATTGCGGTACGTACCTCGAGCGAATAGCTGGGCTTGAAGAGAGATTCGCGATTAAGTGCTTGCGTAAGCCCGAATATCCCTTCGCCTGCTGCGAAATAGTATTTTGCCCAAGGTACTATAAAAGCTACGCCTCCGTAGATTTCGCACAGATAACTATTCTTTTGCTGTATCTCGATACGAGGTTGGGTAGACAGTACATTCTGGTAGTAAAAACCTAGCCCTACGGGGAAACAAAAGGCTGTTTGCGCTTGTTGTTCGCTCTGTTCAAAAGCGGCAGCATAAGATAAATTCTCGCCCATTGCAGGGTAGGAGGCGCGTACACCTACGCGAGTAATATGAGAATTGGAGTGAAAAACGACAGTCCCCTCCTCATTACGACTATAGAGCCCTTTGTAGGTAAAGGCATAGAGGTCGCCTACCAGATATTGACCATAGTAGTGATACTGGAAATCTAGAAACTGACTCGGAGCCGCCTCCTTCAATTCTGTATGTGGAATTCCGATCGAGAACCCAAGTCCAAATTTTCGCCACCATATACCTAACCCTACAGAGAGTGGCGTATTAGAGCGGTAGGAGTTGCTCGAAAGATCATTCTTGTTTTGTACCTCCAACGCTGTAAAATTGCTACGAAGGTAAGGGTGAATAGTAAGGCGTTCGCCGTAGTTGTATACGAACGAAGAATCGCGTTCTATTGCATACGAGAGCAAGTTCGCTCCGCCCAACAGCAGTATGCAAAGAATAACTAAACGCATCTGTTTTACGCTATGTGAACCGGCTTACGCAGCAGAAGCAGTACTGCAAAAGTGAGTACTGCATTCGCGATGAGCAATTCGTAGCCCATGGTATATCCCCATTGCATTAACATAAACCGACTGAGGGCATAGCTGAGCAATGGACCGCAGATGGCTGCTAGAGGGGCAAGCTGATCGCGGATTCGCCAGCGTGTGAAAAGTCCGAAGACAAAGAAGCCTAAAAGTGGTCCATAGAGATAGCCTACGGCGGTAAACAGTGCACCAATGATACTCCCTTCGTTCAACCAGCGGAAGCCAAGAATAAGAAGCAGGATCAGGAAAGAAAGACTCAGATGTACAATGTGCCGTATGCGTACAGCGTGCTTTGCATTGCTTGGAATGTTCAGTATATCGATGGTAAACGAAGTGGTGAGCGCAGTGAGCGCCGAATCGGCAGAAGAAAAGGTGGCGGCAATAATTCCTAAGGTGAAAAGTACGCCGACAATAGGGGGCAGCATGCCGCCTGTTGCTAGGTTCGGATATAGCTCATCGCCTTTTGTAGGGAGTGGCAAACCTTGTTTTTGGAGAAAAAGCGCTAGGAGTACTCCTAAAGCTAAAAGAATAAGATTAATAGGGATAAACCCATAGCCATAGACAATCATGTTCTTTTGGGCATCTCTAAGCGTTTTACAGCCTAAATTCTTTTGCATCATATCTTGGTCAAGTCCTGTCATTACAATTGGGATAAATGCCCCCGCAACGAACATCTTCAAAAAATGAGAAGGACTTTTCCAGTCGCTCCACTCAAAGATTTCGGAAAAGGGACTCGCTGTAATTTGTGTAACCATATCGCTAAAACTAAAATCAAGCGCCTGTGCTACATAAAAGACGGTGAGAATGAGGACTAGAATCATTACGCTCGTTTGAAAAATATCTGTCCATATAATAGTTTGTATTCCCGCACGATAAGTGTAGAGCCATATTAAGAAAAGAGTAATAACGATGGTAAGAGTGAAGGGAATACCCCACTGCTCGAAAATAAGCGCATGAAGCACTGAGGCTACTACGTAAAGACGTAGAGAAGCAATAACGGTACGGTTTATGAGAAAGAGTGCAGCACTCGTTTTATAGCTCACCCGCCCCAAACGTTCCTGAAGATAGCTATAGATGCTTGGGCGTTTAAGACGATAGTATACGGGTAGGAGGATATAAGCAATGGCATAGTACCCCAAAACATAGCCCAGTACCATCTGCATGTAGTGAAATTGCGTAGTAAGTACCCAACCTGGAACCGAAATAACCGAGATACCAGAAAGCGATACCCCTAGCATGCCAAAAGCGATCATTGGCCACGAGGCTGTACGTTTGCCGAGAAAGAAGGCGTCTGGGGTGGTTCGCCTACTGGTTATGTAGGCAATGAGTAGGAGAATTGCGAAATAAATGAATAGTAGAATTGCTGTGACCGTAGGGCTCATGAGCTTCGTTTTTGCTTGGCAAAATTAGAAATTCGATGTGGGCGGTGTGAGCTGCAGAAGCAGAAAATGCTTAAATCGAATGCCGAACGGGAATGAAGTCTAGCTTCTTGTGTCAAGCGTTAGGATATGAATGCTGTATTGTTCTTATGTATAACAACCTCGCATAAAGCTTTAAGTGGAAGCTAGGAATCATTTTTTTAGGGCTGAACCCTTAACATTCGTTGATGAGAATACGTATACACACACAGCAGCATAAGAAGAGAATATAGATGCCCGATGGCTCGTTTTAATAGTCATATACAGAATGAAACAAAAAATCTTTCTTGCAATGCTCTCGGCAACCGCCTTGCTTGGTAGTGCCTGTAGTAGCGGTTTGCAGTATCCTGAGACTGTACGCGAGGACGTAAAGGACTCGTATTTTGGGGTTGAAGTTGCAGACCCTTATCGTTGGCTCGAGAATGATACTACAAAGCGTGTTGCACAGTGGGTAGAGGCAGAGAACGCCTTAACGAACGCTTATTTGGCAAAAATCCCGTTTCGTGGACAGTTGCAGCAGCGCATCAGCGAATTGTTCAACTTCGATGTAGAGTCAGTGCCCTCCTATTCGGGGCGCTATTATACCTACTTCCGCAAAGAGGGACTGAGCAACCAAAGTGTGCTCTATGTTAAGGATTCGCTCAACGGAGAAGAACGCGTTTTGCTAGACCCCAATAAGTTATCTACGGATGGGACAGTGGCGCTTTCCTCAACATCGATATCTAACGATTCGAAGTATCTGGCGTATGCCATCGCCGATGCTGGTTCTGATTGGAATACAATTTATGTGCTAGATATAGCAACGGGAGAAAAACTGGCAGACGAGCTGCGTTGGGTAAAATTCTCATCCATTGCATGGCGCGGCGACGGCTTCTACTATAGCCGATACAATGCGCCCGAAGCAGGTAAAGAGTTGAGTAATATCAATGAGTTTCATAGGCTTTACTTCCATAAGCTCGGCGACACGCAGGACAAGGATGTGCTCGTCTATGAAAATAAGCAAGCACCCTTACGCAACGTATTTGGCGTTACTACAGACGATGAGAATTACCTCTTCATCGGTGAAACCGAATCTACCGAAGGGAATACGCTCTATGTGAAAGATTTGCGTTCTAATGATGCGCTGACCCAGTTGGTAGATGGATTTGAATATTCCTATTCGCTTGTAGGCAATGTGGGGGCAGATGCATACTTCATTACCAACGACCAAGCGCCCCGTTACCGCCTTATCAAGATTAACCTGAAGAATCCGAGCAGGGAGAATTGGGTGGATGTAATTCCAGAGCAAGAGTCTGTGCTGACGTCTGTGACTATGGCAGGTGGCAAACTTGCCGCCACATTTATGGTAGATGCTGCTTCGCGCCTAGCTATATACTCCCTTGAAGGGACAAAAGTTCGCGATATTGATTTGGGAGTATTCGGTACTGTAGGCGGTGTTTCTGGGCGTATGCAAGACTCGGTTATGTTCTACAACTTCTCTTCTTTTACCGTCCCTTCAGTTGTTTATTCCTGCAATGTAAATACTGGGGCTACCGAAGAATTTTTCCGCCCGAAGTTCGATTTCGATTTTTCAAAGTATACAGTAGAGCAACAGTTCTATGCAAGCAAGGATGGCACGAAGATCCCCATCTTTATAGTACATAGAGCAGATTTGCAAAAGGATGGTAAGAATCCGACGCTCTTGTACGGATATGGAGGATTTAATATTAGTCTTACCCCTTGGTTTAGTACTTCGCGTCTTGCATGGCTAGAGCAGGGCGGGGTTTATGCCATAGCTAATTTGCGAGGTGGTGGCGAATACGGCGAGAGCTGGCATCAGGCGGGTACGAAGTTGAATAAACAGAACGTGTTTGATGACTTTATTGCGGCAGCAGAATACTTGATTGCCGAAAAGTATACTTCCTCCAAAATGCTCGCAATTCAAGGTGGGTCTAATGGAGGCTTGCTAATAGGCGCAGTAACCAACCAGCGCCCAGACCTCTTTCGTGTAGCAGTTCCGCAAGTTGGTGTAATGGATATGCTTCGTTATCAAAAGTTCACGATCGGTTGGGCTTGGGCTGGCGACTATGGGACTAGCGAAGACTCCGAGGAGAGCTTCAAGTATCTGTATGCCTATTCGCCACTCCACAATATCCGCACAGACGTTCAGTATCCTGCCGTCTTGGTAATGACTGGCGACCACGATGATCGTGTAGTGCCTGCCCACTCGTTCAAGTATATAGCCGAGTTGCAGTACAAGCAACCGAAAGGTGCTCCTAAGTTGGTGCGTATTGAAACGCGTGCTGGGCATGGCGCAGGTAAGCCTACGTCATTAGCAATCGCCGAGTTGGCAGACATGTACGCCTTCATGTTCTACAACATGGATTTTACTCCTAAATTTTAGATAGAAAGGCGTAGAGATTATATCTCTTAACGACCTGAAAAATAAGACCAAAGGCATAGGATTGTACGGAAACTTAAATTTGTATTAGATTTGCAATTGTTTACGATTGTTGGTTGAATGCATAAACCCAAAGATGATGAGTAGATTTGGTTTGGTTGCGGCAGCATTGGCGTTGAGCATGTCTGTAGTGCTCGTAGGGTGCGACAACCCAGAAAAGATGAAGAATGTGCCTCAAGAGGCACTACCCAAGATGGATCCGAACCCGCTCGTGCTGAAAGGCAAGACGGTAGAAGGTAAAATCAAGGGGACATTCCCTCCCAAGTACTTCAATAAGAAGGCTAAACTTGAACTTACCCCCGTTTTGAAATACGATGGTGGCGAGTTGGTACTCCCTTCAAAGATGTATCAAGGGGAGGATGTAACTGAGAACAACACGGTGATAAATTCAGACCTCGGTGGTGTTTACTCGCACGATTTCAAGTTCGAGTATAAGCCAGAGATGATGAAGTCCGAGATGGAACTCCGTCTTACCCTTTACTACAAGGATAAGAAAATTCCCTTTGACGCAGCATTGAAATTGGGTGTTGGAGTAAATGAAACGCAGCAGTTGGTTGACCTTCTCTCGTCGCCCACTTGGATGCCGAGTAACTACGTGCGCACGCACGACGTACAGAAGGCTGCGCAACTTATGTATGATATCCAGAAAGCAGATGTTCGCCCAGGGGCTTTAACGACCGACGATATCAAGGCTTTGCAACAAGCTATTCAAGACATGAATGCTGACGAACGCGCTGAATTGCAAGGCTTCTCTATCAAGGCGTATGCTTCGCCAGATGGTCCTGTTGCTTTGAACAACGATCTTTCTAAGGGTCGTGGTAAGAGCGCACAGAACTGGTTGCAAGGACAGATGAAGAAGAACAAGATCGCCAAGAAAGATGCTATCTCGATTGACGAAATGGCAACTGACTGGGATGGCTTCAAGAGTATGATGGAAAATTCCGACATAGAAGACAAGGATTTGATCTTGCGTGTGCTTTCAATGTACTCTGACCCTGACGTACGTAATCGCGAAATGCATAACTTAGGCAAGGTCTTCCAAGTTGTGGCTGAAAAGATTCTACCTAAGCTTCGTCGTTCACAAATGGTGGCAAACTACAAAGTTGTAGGACGCACGGATGAAGAAATTTTGAATATGGTTGCTGATGGCAAGTTGCTCGAGCTTCAAGAAAATGAGGCTTTCTATGCTTGCGAAGTAGAGAAAGATATGGCAAAGCGCGAGAGTATGTACAAGCAGATGGCTGAGAAGTATCAGAGCATACGTGCTTACAACAATCTTGCTTGCATCTACCTCATGGAAGGTAAGTTCAACGATGCTCGCGAACAGCTCAACAAGGCGCAAGCTATCAATGACAAGGATCCACACGTATTGAACAACCTTGGAGTATTGGCGATGGTCGAGGGCAATGCTGAAGAAGCTGAAAAGTACTTTGTACGCGCTACCGAGGCAGGTCCTGCAGTACGTGCTAACCTCGGTGCATGCGCAATCCTTCGTGGCGAATATCAGGCTGCTGTAGATTATCTCACAGGCACGAACGTATTTAACCAAGGTTTGGCTCTCTTGTTGACCGACCGCAACGAGGCTGCTAAGAATGTATTCTCAGACCTCAAGACGGCGAAGTCCTACTACGGTTTGGCTATCATTGGTGCGCGTACGCAGGATGAAAAGATGCTGCTTGACAACTTGCGCACCGCTATCCAAATGGATGCAACTTACAAAACTCGCGCAGCTAAGGATGTTGAGTTCATTAAGTTTGCGCAGAATGATGTCTTCAAAGGTCTTTTGAAGTAACATAGCTGCCAGATAATTGATTTTGAAAGGGGCAGACCTTTTGGTCTTGCCTCTTTTTTTTACACTTACAATGAAATGACGAACCTAAATAGTAGTTTGAAATGAGACAACAAGTGGCATGGGTCGTAGCTGTTATGCTTGCTTTGTTTTTCGTAGAGGGTTGTACAAGCACTACTAATCCTGAGCTAGAAAAACGGGAAGCACAGGTCGAGAAATTTATGACGTTTTACGAAACGGGCGACGAGTCGGCGAAAGACGCTATAATGGAGCAGCAGTCGTTTTATGAGGATTATCCTTCATGTGAGGTAGCAGGCTTTTGTTCAGAATTGGTAGGACAGTGCAAGGTGGAAGTGCTGCGTATTATTGGAGATGATAAGGCGGTCTTTGCGCAAACGCTTCTTAGAGGAAGAGAGGCGAACTATGTATCGTACGATCTTTTTGTCTTTGCAGAGGGAGGTGTTTTGCAGCACTGGTACTGTATGGAACGCCTTACTCCCACAGATCCTGAAGGCAAATTCGCTCTGGGTGGAGATACTCAGGTAAAAGACCTTGATAAAACTGAGGCAAATAAGGCGCTCGTCAGCGAGTTTGCACAATTGCTGTACGAAGATTTCAAACATAGCACTCTCGGACGTTTTTTCGATAATGGGAAACTAATACGCCATCAATACCCGCCTGAAAATAATTTTGAGGCTTATATGGCAGAGCAGCTTATTCCCTACAATCCGACAGACTCGCCAGAGGAAGTCCCTGCGGGACTCAAAGTAAAAGTTTTACAAGTCATAGGCGAGGGAAATTTTGTAATGGTAGCGCATACGATATCGTATCTATTCTCCAATCCGTATGAGACACTCGGGCTCGAACTGTTTCGAGTAGAAAATGGGAAAATTGTTGAGGTTTGGAGTACGCAGCAAGAATTAGCTTCTGAAGAAGGGGATTATGAAGAAGACTATGAGGAAGAGATGGAGGAATATTAGGCATTTGTGCTTCTCTTCTTAACGCTATTCTAGCCGTTGCAGCAATGTGGCGGCTAGTTTTGTTCCCTGCTATGTGTGCTAGCGTTTTTAAGTCTTATTCCTGTGGGGAAACGTGGGCATATTGATTACTCCTACAAAATAATACCCTAGCTTTGTATAAAGAATAATTATCGAACGTACTACGGTTAATCATGGTAACAAAAGAACTTATTGCACCGCAGAGTATCGTGGTTGTAGGTGCCTCAGATGACGTTTACAAGCCAGGGGGACGTGTGCTAGAGAACCTAATTCAGTACAAATATGCGGGGAAACTTTACGCGGTTAATCCAAAAGCGGAGACAGTGCAGGGAATTAAGGCGCATAAAGCCGTGGAAGACCTACCACAGGTAGATTTAGCTATCATTGCGGTGGCTGCAAAATTCTGTCCTCATATAGTAGAAGTACTTGCTAAGCAGAAGGGTACAAAGGCTTTTATCATACTCTCAGCGGGATTCCACGAAGAGAATGAAGAGGGGGCAAAACTAGAGCGACAGGTGGTTGATATCATCAACAGTGTCAATGGGTCGTTGATTGGTCCGAATTGCATCGGGATGATGAACTCGAACTATACGGGAGTATTTAGTCGTCCTATCCCCAAATTTGACCCTAAGGGAGTTGATTTTATCACAGGATCGGGAGCAACGGCAGTATTTATTCTCGAACTCGGGATGCAGCAAGGACTACAGTTTTCGTCGGTCTTCTCGGTAGGGAATAGTGCACAGCTCGGAGTAGAAGAAATACTCGAATATCTCGACGAATCATTTGATCCTAAGAGTAGTTCGCGCGTAAAGCTTCTTTACGTGGAAAGCATTAGCAAGCCTGAAAAGTTGCTGAAACACGCTCGTTCGCTCATAAGCAAAGGGTGCAAAATAGCTGCTATTAAAGCAGGCTCGTCTGAAGCAGGTAGTCGTGCTGCGAGTTCGCATACAGGCGCAATGGCAAGTAGCGACGTGGCAGTAGACGCGCTTTTCCGTAAAGCGGGGATTGTACGTTGCCGCGGTCGCCAAGAGCTACTAACGTGCGCAAGTATCTTTACGCTGCCCGAACTTACTGGTAAACGTATCGCAATTATTACACACGCGGGTGGACCAGCAGTGATGCTTACCGATTCGCTCTCCAATGGTAAAATGGAAGTGCCACATATTAGTGGTCCTAAGGCTGAGGAACTGCTTACCAAGCTCTTCCCAGGTTCGTCTGTGGCAAACCCGATAGACTTCCTTGCTACGGGTACTGCCGAGCAACTCGGTTACATCATAGATGCATGCGAAAAGGATTTTGATGTGGATGGCATGGCGGTAATTTTCGGAAGCCCAGGTTTGTTCCCTGTTTATGATGTCTATGACCTCCTCTCTGAGCGCATGCGCAGTTGCAAGAAGCCTATTTACCCGATTCTGCCTTCTGTGGTCAACGTAGCTGACGAGATCTCTAAGTTTGTTGCAAAGGGGAATGTATACTTCCCCGAGGAAGTGGTATTTGGCGACGCTCTCTGTCGCATCATGCAAACGCCCGCTCCGCAACCAGAAGACGCCAAATTCCCCTCAATAGACACAAAGAAGATACGTGAGATAGTGGATAGTGCAAAAGAGGGTTATTTGACCCCTGAAAACGTACAAGCGCTTTTAGATGCGGCAGGCATAGTTCGTGCAGGCGAAGCTGTTGTGTCTGACGAGGCTGAGGCTGTTAAGGCAGCAGAGAAGTTAGGCTATCCTGTAGTAATGAAGGTGGTAGGACCTGTACACAAGTCGGATGTAGGTGGTGTGAAACTCAATGTGCGAGATGCCGAGACGGTGCGAGCAGAGTTTGAGCGCATGATGAAGATAAAGGACACTACGGCAATACTCTTACAACCCATGTTGAGCGGTTCAGAACTCTTTGTGGGTGGTAAGCGCGACGAGCGTTTCGGAGCAATGGTGTTGTGTGGTATGGGGGGCATCTTCATTGAGGTGTTGAAGGACGTTCAGGCAGGATTAGCGCCTATTGCAGTGCCCGAGGCGATGGATATGATAGCGCGCCTACGAAGTGTGAAGATTTTGGACGGTGTGCGCGGACAAGCGCCAATTCCTCGTGAGAAGTTCGCAGAAGTCGTTACACGTGTCTCGCTGTTAATGGATGCGGCGCCTGAGATCTTTGAAATGGATTTAAATCCGTTGCTCGGCACAGAAAAAGGGGTTGTTGCGGTAGATGCTCGTATACGCATTGTCCGTTAGCCGATGGAAGGAAAGACCAAACGCAAAATTACGCGTCATGAGTGGCTACTTATCGCTATGGTTTTGGTAGGAGTACTTTTGGTGTTGATGCGATGGGAGGCTATAAGTAAGGCGGTAGTGGCAGCTTTCAGCGCCTATTTTGAGTAGGGCGTAATCTTTAAGAACGATCGTAAGCGGGTGTTGTCGTAAATAGGCAATGCCCGTTTTTCTTTGCTCAAGGTTACACTAGTAGAATCGTATATCGCCTTTGCCTGTTTGTCGCAACTTTTCAAATCTCCAAGCGTTGTTATTTAGTTAGTGTGTCATTATGCAAACGGTTGTATTGCCTGAAAGCCTCGCGCGGACGGCGTTTTACAGCGCAATGCGCGTATGAAAAAGCATTTACGGATTCTGAATACGCCCGAAAGGGGGCAAATTTCTATCTTGGCACATTGCCATAACAAGCACGGATGTTTTCATGCACTTACAGGGGTTGCAAGCATTTAATTTCAAGAGCTACGAGTTCCTTTCGGCTGAGTTTCATCCCCGTATCAACATCCTAGTTGGCGATAACGGTCAGGGCAAGACGAATGTCTTGGATATGATTTACTACCTCAGCCTCTGTAAATCACCGCAACGTTTTCCTGACTCGGCAGCCATACGTCATGAGGCAACCAATGCCACGCTTCGCGCCTCTTATGCCGATGCTTCACAGCTGTTTACGGTGGCTCTGTCGCTTAGGCGGAATGCACCCAAAGAGGTGCTGCTTAACGATACTGCCTACTCGCGTATTGCCGATCACATAGGGCGTGTGCCCATAGTTGCCATTTACCCACAAGATGTGGATCTGACTGCCGACGGAGGTGATCTCAAGCGTCGCTTCATGAATGCCACCATTTCGCAGTACGAGAAGGAATATCTGACCTCTTTGCAGCTATACGATTTGGCGCTGTCGCAACGAAATGCCTTATTGAAAACACAAGGATACCTAGACCCCGTATTTCTCGAAACACTTGAGAACCAGTTAGTGGAGACGGCGACACCTATCTATCGTGAACGCAAGTTGCTTTGCGAAAGGCTACTACCCTTATTCCAACAATACTACGCCCTAATTGCGCAGAACGAAGAGAAGCCCGATTTGCAATATCGCTCCCAACTCAGTTCAGGCGATTACCATGAACTACTCCTAGCAGCACGTGCTACCGACAGGAGCTTAGGACATACAAGCATCGGGGTGCATCGCGACGGAATAGAGTTCTTTTTAGATGGTTACCCCCTCAGGCGAGAAGGGTCGCAAGGGCAGCAGAAAACATTTGTGGTAGCGCTACGTCTCGCACAGTATAGTTATATCGCAGAGATCTTGCGCGAGAAACCCATTTTGTTGCTAGACGACATCTTCGACCGATTCGACAATCGACGTATCCAACAAATGCTTAAACTGTTTGCAACGTCCGAGTTTGGGCAGGTCTTCATAACAGATACTTCCACAGCTCATATCGCATCTGAGGATCTAGCGCCCGATTTGGCGCTTTTCTCAGTAGCGAACAATACTCTTACCCCCATTGAGCATGTTTGACGAAGACCAAGAGCTTTACCTCTCCTACAATGCGCCCAAATCGTTGGGAGATGCCATAGCATCTATGTTGCGTTCTAATCCCGAATTTGCCGAAGCTTTTACTTTGGCAGTTGCTAAGGATTTGTGGCTAAAATCTAACACAGCGCCCATTGTAAACGCTACGGGGGAGGTCTCATTCCGCAGTGGAGTTCTTTTCATACAAATTTTTAACCCCTCGTTGCGCGCCAATCTGAATGCTATGCGCCAGAAGATTTGCAACCAACTTAATGAGCGAATGGAGCTGGTAAAACTACGAGAAGTGAAATTTGTCTGACCATGTCTATGCAGAACCGTGTCTCCGAGGTGGTAAATCCTTTTTCTTTAGCGCGTCTCAACCAGCTGCTTCAGGGCATAAAGCGTATCGCAATCTGTTGTCATGCTCGCCCCGACGGCGACGCAATAGGTTCGTCGTTAGGTTTAGGCAACTTGCTCACTACCTTGGGGTATGAGGTGCTATGTGTTGCTCCGAACCGAGCGCCTGCCCATATTGCTTGGCCAGAGGGGGCTAAAGATTTGTTGTATAATTTTGAAGAGGAAGGTGTCGATGTGAAGCCTTTTCTCGCCTCTTGCGACCTCCTCTTCTGTTTGGATTTCAATGCCCTTTCTCGTCTAGATGAACCGATGATGCTCTTTGTGGAGTCACTCGCTGTGCCACGAGTTATGATAGACCATCACCCGCATCCCGCTTCGCAATTTGACCTCTATTTCTCCATGCCCGAATCGAGCTCTACGTGCGAACTGCTAACCGAGCTCCTTTTAGCCAACTGGGGGCAAGTTGCCATCTCGCAGAAGGTTGCAATCCCCCTTTACATGGGGCTGATGACCGATACGGGGTCGTTTAGCTATTCGTGCTCTCGCAAACGGACGTTTGAGATTGCAGGGATTCTTGTGGAGCAGGGCGTAGATGTCCCCGAAGTGCAAGCTAAGGTGTACAACAGTCGTACGTTGGATAGCCTCATGCTTCAGTCGGCGCTGATTTTACAATATACCACGTTTTTTGCAGGGAAGGCGGGTAAGGAGAAGGCGGCGATAGTGCAACTCTCGCAACCCGTACAAGAGCAATATCAATACCAGCCAGGTGATGCAGAGGGATTGGCAAATCTGCCACTATGTGTTGGCTCGGTGCAGGTGTCGGTACTACTTACCGAGCGTTCCAACGGAACTGTAAGAGTGTCTGCGCGCAGTACAAAGCGTTATACGATCAATAAACTTCTTGCGCAGTTCTTCAATGGTGGAGGACATCCGCAAGCTTCGGGTGGAACGCTCCGTATGCCACTTCACGAGGCGTATGAATACACGCGTAGAGTTCTTTCGCAATTTTTAGAGAAAGCAACGCAACGGGAAGAAGAGGTGTTATAGGTTCAGCGTTTTCCACGCGTGCACGTGCCCTTCGGTCGTTGTAAGATCCATTTCTCCGTCGTAGATAACATGGCACTGTTCTGGGGTAGCCCCAGAGAGTTTTGCCCATTTCGATAGGTTTCTGAAAAAATCGGAAGAATAGGTTGCGCTCGACTTGATCTCATAAACCTCGGTCTCCTCTCCGCAATAGCGCATAAGGTCTATTTCTAACCCCGTTTTATCGCGCCAGAAGCTTAGTATGGGCTCTTGTCCACGGTGTAACGACGTCTTTACAAATTCATTGATTACCAGATTTTCAAATAGCGCACCCCTTAGATAGTGTGTATTTACCTGCATAGCAGAGCGGATACCGAGGAGGGCGCATGCGAGCCCCGTATCGTAAAAATAGAGTTTTGGTGTTTTGATGAGGCGTTTTGTATAATTTCTATGATCGGGGCGCAGGGTGTAGCAGATATAGCTTGTTTCAAGAATGCTGAGCCATGCAGAGGCGGTCGAGACCGAGATACTACAATCATTCGCAAGAGACGAGAGGTTGAGAAGTTGTCCTATACGCCCAGCGCAGAGTTGCGTAAAACGGAGAAAATCGGTCATATTTCCGATGTTCTTGAGTGTACGGACATCTCTTTCCAAGTAAGTCTGTATGTAGGGCGGATAATAGTCAGTAGGTGCGATTGATTTGTCGAAAATGCGCGGATAACCTCCATAGAAGATCTCTTCATCGGTAGTTTTAGGGAGGATAGATGCTCTTCGCATCTCACTATGAGAAAAAGGGAGAAGCTTCAGAATAGCAGTTCTACCTGCCAAAGACTGCGAGATATTTTCCATTAAAAGAAAGTTATGCGAACCTGCCAGACAGTACATCCCCTTGCCCCCCGCAAGATCCGTGTGTGTCTGCAAGTAGGAAAAGAGAGCGGGTACGCGTTGTGCCTCGTCAATGATGGTTTTGTCGGCGTAGGTTCGAATAAACGAACGGGGATCGTCGCGAGCAAAAGCCATTAGGTCTGGATCTTCTAGCGACACGTAGTGGTAGTCTGTTAAAATATTCTTCAACAGGGTAGATTTACCCGATTGTCGCGGTCCTGTAAGGGTTACTATGGGGAATTTCTCAATGAGGAATAGCAATCGCCCCGCAATGTCTCGTTCTATCATTCTGCTTGGAATTCAGTCAAATATACACAAAATAGAAAATCTGTCCATTCTATGGACAAATTTCCAATCAGAAAGTAAAATTGTCCAGTTTGACAGTTTGCCGAGTCTACGCTTGTTCTCGAGGCAAGCAGAATGGTATGCGCTAATTAGCTCGCCTTTTTATCTATTTTGCGGGTAGCTCGCACTTCAGAATTCTCCTCAAAAAAAATACCGCCGTGGAATTCCCGCGGCGGTATCTGTTAAACTCTGATTACTAGTTGAATGCGTGTATTTTACCAATGTCTGCGGTTGTGTTCAATACCTGCTTTACTTCTTCTGTTGTTGGGTCATATTGCCAGATGCCCGCAGCGTGCTCGCCGCCTGCAGTGAAAAACATTTTGTTCTTCCAGCGTAAGAGAGCACCACTGTGTCCGTTCGACATCGGTATATCGCTAAGCCGCTTTATCGTTTTATTGTTGAGGTCTATGACGCAAGCTGCCGAGTTCCGTGCGGTAAGCGGATCGCCGCTCAATTCCGCAATTCCTACCAATGCAGCCACTTTGCCGTTACCAATGTATTCTACGTTGTAAAGTGCCGCCGCTTTGTAGGGCGTCCCTTCTATTGTGGTCGTGCTGATATCCCACGATTTCGCCTCATCAAAATCCTGAGAACCATTCGGTATGCACAAGAAGCCGTTTTTGAGATAGTCGGGGTTGTAAGCAAAGTAACCCGCGCATGCAATCCAAATATCCTTAGCTTCGTTCATGAACATTAAGCCGTTAAACAACGGACGTGTGGGGAAGCATAACCCCGTCTTCTTTTCCGAGATCATCTTCAGCACCTTGTCGGTTGCCACATCAATAACGAGTACGTCGCTCTGACGGTAGTCATCGTAGGGCATATAGTTAGCACCGCCTTGGTTGAGTGGTAAGTAGTAAATGCCGTCGCGTACCATACCCATTGAAGGTTCTGGATTCGTATCGCCATGTGCATATTCTGCTAAACTCATCTCGCCTGTTTTGCTCATCATTTTCAAATCGATAATCCAGATGATCCCGATTTGATAGAATGTGATGTATGCTTTATCTGTACTCACAGGAACGAGAAGTCCCGTGCTGTTAGCTACGAGCGGCAATTCGCCCACCTTGTTTAGTTGCTGTCCGTCGCGGTGGTACTTCGTCATGTTATGTGTCGTCGCATAAAAACCTGGCATTGTGTACACATCGTCGCCAATTACCGTAACAGGAGCAGCCATATCCAATTGTATAGAGGTACTCAGGTCTAGTTCTCCACTGATGTTGGGTACCATCTGGATGTACGACGACCCAGATTTCCCGTCAGGGTTCTTTACCGTTGTTTCGAGAAGGTAATTGCCCGCCAACTCATCGAGCACGGGGAATTTGCTCTCCTCCTTTTTCTCCTTCTCGCACGATGCTCCAAGGAGCATTAGTGCGCTCATGGCTATAAGTAACCAACTTTTCGTTCTGATCATCTAATATTTTGGTTTTACAGATTGATTCTCTTTACTTGAGGATGTAGCGTACTTTGACGCCAAAACTACGACCTGGTAGCGGGCGGTTGAATTCCGATAGGAGCTCGGCATTGGCAATGTTCTTTATGCTCCCCGAGATGAAAAGCCTTTGATTGAAAAAACTATGTTCAAGTCCCAGATCGAAGGTCAAACTGCGAGGAATACGCCGCTGTTGTAATTTCGTAATCTCAAAGTCGTAGAGATACTCTTCGGTGAACGCTATATCGGTATAAAGACGGGTATTTTGCCCTTGTCCGCCAAAAAGATTTTCGCGGTGGAACTCCAGTCCCGCATTCCCCATAAGCCAAGGTATGTTGGGCATTCGCTTCCCCTTTGTTGGGTTTGGAAGAGTACTTGCTTCCATGTGTTCTCGTACGTCGCGCAAATCCTGATAAGTGGCATTGACGTAGGCGTAAAGGAAGGAGAACACATCCGCCTTTATTTCAACCTCCGCACCGATAGAGCGCATCTCGCCGAAATTGACGTATTGCGCGCCAAGGTATCCCTTTTCGTAGCGGATCATGTCTTGTAGGTACATGTAAAAACCGCTGACTTCGATCTGAAGGTTGGAATTGTGTAGCCCCGTTAGATCGTAGAGTAGCCCTGCGTTTAGACTTGCATTGCGTTCTGGAAGCAGGCTTTGTGCTGGGGTAATGTTTATGCCGTCTCCCAATAGTTCCGATTCTGCGGGGATGCGTACATCATAGCCTGCCGAGAGTTTGGCGAGCAACGATGGCGTGATGCGGAAACGTATGGCATTGCTTAGCCCCCAGCTCTTGCGCTCCTGTGCAATCTCTTTACGCTCTGTGGTATAGATGTCGCGCAATTGGGTGTTCATAGAGTACAGATAGAATTTGGCAGTAAGGGAATTAAGGAAACGGTCGGAAGGCGAATGCAAGTCGTAGGTTAGTCCCGATACAATACTATGCATGCGCGAGTTGAAATCCATCTGCATCTTGAAGGTTTCCTCCTTGAGCGGATCGCGAGGGTAGCCATTGGCAAGAGTATATACCGTATTCCAGTTGAAAACATGCTGTGCGGTAAGGAGGTATTCCAGATTGAGCTTACTAAGCAGCGTAAACTTTCTGTTGTCCGATTTTGAAGGCCAACGATTCTCAGTCAATTCGCCGCCTTTTGCTGCATTGGAGGGGTAATGCCGCCCGTGCCAGTCGTACCACCCTTGTGCGGTATCTATAAGGCTAAATTGTGTGTAACCCGCAACGACGGAAGCTTCGAAGTCCAGACCAGGTGCAAAGAAATCGGTTTTCTCAAGTTTGCTGGCCAGAACCGCTAAACGGGACACAGTTTCCGCTTTTCGGATGTCGTATTCAATGCCTTGGAGTTCGCGCCGTGTCTCCGAAAAGGCAGGTTCTATCTCAATTTCATCGAACCACCATTTGTGTGCCTTTATCGAACCACCAAACAAGAGCTTTTGAAAAGCATCATGGTTGCGTCGTACCTTCAGGGTTCTTTCTGTGGGGATGCGCATTTCGTAATTATTGGATGCGTAGGTATAGCCACCACCAAGTCCCCAAACAAGACCGAGGTCGCGAACATTTCGTTTGAATACCGTTTGCGCCCTGTTCGTATTGAACGATTCGTGCGAATAGCTAAAATCGGCATAGTGGTCGGGGTACTCTTTCAGAACCAAGTTCACTGCTCCGCCCATAGACGATCCGCCAAGCTTGGCAGGTACAACACCTTTGTAAACCTCAATGCGGTCTATCATGTCTACAGGGATGTCGTTGAGAGTTAAGAAGTCGCTCTGGTCGCTCAACGAAGTACCATCGATGAAATAACCGATACGTTTTCCTTCTAGCCCGCGTAACGAGATGCGCGAAGCACTCCCTACGCCGCCCGATTGACGAATTGCGATACCTACGGTTTTAGAGAGTATGCCTTCCATATCGCTCACTTGCCCCTGAAGCTGTTTCATGCTGATGACCGATATAGGCATTGCCTGTTCGCGTATCTTTCGAGCTTCACTCTTTGCCACAATCATTACTTGTTCCAGAGTCTGACTCTCCTCGTGCAGTGCTATCTCTAGCCGTTTGCTTTCGCCAGCTGCTAGTACTACGTTTTCTGTATGTTGCTCATAACCAATATAGGAGAACTGCACCGTATAGGCTCCCGACGCTAATCCGTCAATGTGAAAATCCCCTTTCCTGTCGGTTACCACACCGCGTTTCACTTGTTCTACGTATATGCTTGCGCCAACGAGCGCTTCGCCATTGCGAGCATCTATAATCCGCCCTCTGATTTGCGTTGTGGGGGCTGCCATTGCACTTGTTACAATCGCTACGATAGAAATGAAGAGTATGAGTACGTTCTGCTTCATCGAAGTACGTCGTCAGAATTCAGCGTTTAGTCAATAAATATTTTTGGAAAACAGCGCAAAGATTGCATTTTTGTTATTAAAAACCAATACATATAAGTGAGAATTCGGCTATTTAGAAACGAAGCCTAAGAGGTAAATGGGAAAGTTGCCTATCTGGTCTGACTATAAATAGGGGACTCTCTTGCCCTGAAAAGGGCAGGAATAAATAGACAGTTTGAGAGCTCTAGCAGGCAATGTGCCTACTAAAGAAATTGAGAACTCAAGTAATTACTGATTAATGGCTTGCTTTTGAAGTGACCCCAAAAAGTTTTTATCCAACTTTTGGAGTGCAGTTCATGTCGTCCTGTTAGACAAAAAAAAAACTCCCACCCTCTTTCGAGAATGGGAGTCCTTTCTGTGTGGTGCCACCAGGAATCGAACCGGGGACACAAGGATTTTCAGTCCTTTGCTCTA
>CAJPTC010000014.1 GCA_905373475.1 Bacteroidia bacterium
GCGCGGGTGGGGGAACGGGAATCGGATAAGGGTCGCCCAAAAAGCCTAAAACGGGCTTCTTGAGACGGGGGAATTGGATAAATTCATGTTCTATCTCCCGCGTACAACCGTCATTAGCTACTACAGCCTTGAGTTTATAATGCTTCTCATCTCCAGGGTTTACTGGTGTTGTAATATTGAGGACTTTCTTGTACGTCTCGCTCGTTAGGTTCTCATTCCCTAACGTGGTAGACGTATAGGTTGGTGGTACTGTTGGCGGCAAGACCTCCTCCTCTAGCACCATATTCAGCTTCTTAGCGCCCCCCAATTCGGTGAAATCTATAGGAACTTCGCCTGTACCACAGAGTACCGAGGGACCAGAGATATAGGGAGCCATGTCTGGATGAACTTCGACGGTGATGGTAGACCTTGGATGAAAATCGCAATAACGGGAAACCGTAACCGTATACGCTGTCGTTTGCTTCGGATTGATCACCTTTACTTTTGGCTTATCCGTGGCATCTAGATACTTCGCAGGCGACCACTCATAGCGTACCCCATAAAGCCATATATTGGCATCCAATTCAATACTCTCTCCGCGACAAATTGGGATGTGACCTCCAGCATCTACAATTCCCTTATTGTTAGTAACCTTAATACCTGGTTCAATCAGTCTGAACTCAGAGAAATATCCATAAAGAGCATCCAAATTCCCGTCACCGTTCAGGACACCTAAATGGAAGACATTGTTCGCACAAACTAGACGATAAGAGACAAAATTGCCGTTACCATCCCTCACTTTCATAATGTCTGCAGGTTTTCCAGGCAAAGCGTCAGTATTGACCTGAATCCAGCGCCACTTATTAAGAGGGGAGGAAGGAGCAAGCCCATCAAAAGTGTGCCAGTTATTGATGTCGTTCAGATAGTTTTCCAACGCTTTTTCATCGGAAGAGGCAGAAACATTTGAAAGCGTAGCCGTGGGCGGCGTCGTGGAAGACCATACTGTTTTTTGCAACTTAAAATTGCCGATGGAGGTAATATCGGGATCGGAAGGATCAACAAAGGCAAGTAGGTTAAGATAATAAGAATACCCCTCAGCATGCGACTTGGAACGGCTAAAATCTACAATTTTAGAACCGACACAGTGCTTATCGCTTGAAAGAGGAGGAATTAGAGCACCTCCACGCTGACCACTTTGAGTGGGACGATCCGTCCCCGACATATGAAAGACCGCTATGGCTTCATTGGACTCCACTGTATAGGTTTTCCGAGAGCCTGTCATGTGAAAGGACTTTTGCTCAAGAGGGCCTAAAGTAAATGTACCATAATCGGAGACCTTTATTGTCGTACCATGTCTATCGCCTGCAAGCACATAAAAATATTCTTTATCAATATTTTGTGAATGTATCCCTCTCACAACTCCATAATTTTGTGAGAGATAATGATATCCCACCAGCTGATCCATGACGATATCAGGATTAGGACCAATTGTAAGCCCTTCCTGATAAGTAACAACCACTCTTCCACCTGATGCTCCCGCTTCTTGCATACTCTGGATCACGGTTCCCGCCAAATTCTCACTGGGATCTCGCCCTGTTTGGTAGGCATTATTTAAACCAGAATGAGAGTTACCAGGGGGTAAATTATTAAAATGCTCTGCGTATGGAGTAAGGATAGTAGATTCGCCCGAATCAAGCCAAAAAACATGCGTTCCTGCAGGCAGTCTCTCGCCCCATTTTCCATTGGAACCGATGGCATTTGTATTCATCCATATAGGATGTTTTACTCTCACGCGTACCTTCGTATCGTTCATTACTGCAGTGATATTGATGGAACGATAGGGAGGTAACTCCCTTTTATTGTATCGCGAATCGGAAAGCGTAAGATCCGTTTGCCCTGGCACAATAAAATATCCGGCTACAGCAGCGTCGCCTTTTAACACCATTAGTTCACGATTCCAAGGACAGTCTATCTCGATATAGACATTGAATCTTCGTTTCAAGTTGCCAGAATGAGGCGTTCCTGTAGCAAACAGGTGAATTCCCTTTTTGGTACGATTCAGGTAGGGGCGCGTAGGATGCGACATATCGCTTTCGCTCCAATCCAAAACATTTTCTATGCAACGCGCACGATCGGCTGAGGAAGCGACACGTAAATTCCCATTTTGGAATGGCTGGAACATCCAGTCCTTCTGCAATGGACCTGTAGTACCATGTGATGCCAAATTCACTCGGATTTTTCCATTAGAAGGGATATCAAACACAGTGGGCGTAAAGCCCGTCTGAGCTGGCAGGGTGAGCGCCACCGAGGTAGGACCTCCCGTGGCTATTAAATGGAGATAAACATTAATTTGCGCTCCAGCAGGGGCATGATAGCGACTTACCTCAGGTAGATCAAACCAATACTCGTACCAGCCCTGCGCCCAAGCCGTGGTAGAAAAACAGAACAAAAGAGCAAGAAACAGAAAACGCCTCAAGCTCAGCCGAAAATATGTAGATATGCTTTTCATGTCACCTCCTCCAAAAACAATAATCCTCGCATCAAATTTAACGAGTTACGAGCAGAGTTTGTTAGCCACCATAGGGGGTAAAATGCTATTTAGTGACCAACTCACGAAATACAAGGCAATTTGTAGGAATTACGTAGACAGATTTTAGAAGTGCATGGGACGAAAATAGGCGGAATTGAGTACAAAAAAGGGAGGCTTCGTAGAACCTCCCTTTTGTATCAAACAGAAAAACGTCAGTTTACTTCTCAGAAGCAAGAGCTGCCCGCGCTACCGTAAGACGTGCAATCGGTACGCGGAAAGGCGAACAACTTACATAATTCAACCCAAGGTTGCAGCAATACTCAATGGAAGTAGGATCGCCGCCATGTTCACCGCAAATACCAAGCGATATTTCGGGCTTTGTAGCGCGTCCGAGTTCCGCAGCACGTGCAATAAGCGATACTACCCCTTTACGATCGAGCGTCTTGAACGGGTCAAACTTCAGAATACCTTGCTTCAGGTAATAAGGCAAGAAACGCCCTATATCGTCACGGCTGTAGCCAAACACCATCTGGGTAAGGTCATTCGTACCGAAGCTAAAGAAGTCGGCTTCAGCCGCAATTTCATCGGCTGTTAGAGCAGCTCGCGGAATCTCAATCATCGTACCAATCTTGAACTCGATACGGTCGTTGTACTCCTTAAACATCTCTTCTGCCTTCGCCAAAATAACCGCCTTCTGGTTTTTAAATTCATTGACGTGACCAATAAGCGGTACCATAATTTCGGGATAAACGGTAATACCCCTCTTCTTCAAAATAAGCGCCGCCTCAATGATAGCGTGCGTTTGCATTTGGGTTATTTCGGGGTAAAGCACTCCTAAACGACAGCCACGGAAACCCAACATGGGGTTCACCTCCTGCAACTGTTCCACGGTATTTTTCAAATCTTCAACCGAGAGTCCCAACTGCTTTGCTACCGTTTCCTGTTGCGTCCGTGATTTTGGCAAGAACTCGTGCAACGGCGGATCCAAGAGACGAACAGTAACATGCAGATCGTGCATCGCTTCAAAGATGCCAATAAAATCTTCACGCTGCATGGGGAGCAACTTCGCCAAAGCCTTGCGACGCCCTTCTTCGTCCTCCGCCAAAATCATTTCACGCATTGCCGTGATCCGATCGCCCTCAAAGAACATGTGTTCTGTACGACAAAGACCAATTCCCTGTGCACCAAAGTTACGAGCCACGGTACTATCGTGTGGCGTATCGGCATTGGTGCGCACTTTCATCTTAGCGAACTTATCTGCCAAAGACATGAGGCGCGCAAAATCGCCACTCATATCAGCATCGCGCGTAGCAATCTCTCCTGCATAGACACGTCCTGTACTACCATCGAGGGAGATCCAATCACCTTCCTTGAAAGCGCCATTGGGTGCTTTCATTTCCCGTTTAGCGTAATCAATATCTAGCGTAGCAACGCCAGAAACGCAACATTTCCCCATACCACGAGCTACAACAGCTGCATGAGAGGTCATACCTCCACGCGCTGTCAAAATGCCATTCGCAGCGTGCATCCCGCGCAAATCTTCAGGCGAGGTTTCTTGACGTACCAAGATAACTTGCTCACCACGCGTCGCCCACTCTTCTGCAACATCTGCAAAGAAGACAATTCGTCCAGTAGCGGCTCCAGGAGAAGCTGGAAGCCCCGATGCAACCACTTTCGCATTGGCAAGAGCACCTTTGTCAAATATAGGGTGCAGCAGCTCATCCAGCTTTTCGGGTTCAACACGGAGTACTGCCGTCTTCTCGTCGATCATCCCTTCATCAAGCATGTCCATAGCCATTTTCACCATAGCCATCCCCGTGCGTTTCCCAGAGCGGGTTTGTAGCATCCACAGCTTACCGTCCTGAATGGTAAACTCAATATCCTGCATATCGTGATAGTGCTCTTCCAGTTTGCGCTGTATCGCATCTAGTTCGGCGAATGCTGCTGGCATTACCTCTTCGAGGGACGGAGCAATGCGTTTCCGTTCTTCTTCGCTTACATCCTTTAATTTTGCCCAACGACGTGAACCTTCTATCGTGATAGGTTGTGGGGTTCGTACGCCAGCTACCACGTCTTCGCCCTGTGCATTTACTAAGAACTCACCGTTGAAAATACGTTCACCAGTAGCCGCATCGCGCGTAAAAGCTACACCCGTAGCCGAAGTTTCGCCCATATTGCCGAATACCATGCACTGCACATTTACGGCAGTCCCCCACTCTTCGGGGATTTTATTTAAGCGACGATAGAGTTTTGCCCGATCGTTCATCCAGCTTTCAAAGACAGCGAAAATTGCACCCCAGAGCTGTTCCTTTGCTTCCGTTGGGAAAGTTTTGCCCGTGAACTTAAGGACTGCTGCCTTAAACTCTTTAACAAGCTCCTGCAAGTCTTCAACCGTAAATTCTGTATCCGACTTTATACCCCGTTTCGCCTTCTGAGCATCGATAATAACCTCGAACGGGTCTTCCGCCTCTTTCGATTCGGGCTTAAGCCCAAGCACCACATCGCCATACATTTGGATGAAGCGTCGGTAGCTATCCCAAGCGAAACGCGGATTGGAGGTACGTTTTGCCAAGCCCTCAACCGCTTGGTCATTAAGCCCAAGGTTGAGAATTGTATCCATCATACCAGGCATAGACGCACGAGCTCCCGAACGTACGGAGACCAACAACGGGTTTTCCTTGTCACCGAACTTAGCCCCCATAGTGACCTCTAGCCCTTCGATGGCACTTTGTACATCGGCTTCTAGCAGTTTTACAATCTGCTCTTTCCCCAACTTGTAGTAATCGTTGCAGGTTGCCGTAGTTATTGTAAAACCTGGAGGGACTGGCATCCCCAGTAAACTCATTTCCGCCAAGTTCGCGCCTTTTCCGCCAAGCTCATTACGCATTGCACCATTGCCCTGCGTCTTCGCTCCGCCAAATGTAAATACACGCTGTTGTTTATCCATATCTTTATTCGTTTCTCGCAGCGCTCTTCCGAGCGCCTTTATCAAAGCCATTAGACTGCAAAGGTAGTTGCAGTTTTTCAGACAGTCGTTCTTGGGCACAAAAAATCCCATCAACACGTTTTTGTGCGATGGGATTATGAAACTCGAATCTATGGCGTTGTAACACGCCAAGGGCTACTTAATCGTGGCTGTCCATTTCTGGATGTCGCTCTTCTTGGCACTGTTAAGCAACTTTCCTTCCCCCCACTTGATTTTGGGGTAGGCCGCTTTCAAGTTAGCGCAAGAATTCTTGATACTACTGCTGCCAGAGGTAGCAAATGGAACAACCAGTTTATCGCCGAAATTGTGCGCTTCGATAAATGTATTGATTAGGGTAGGCGCCGTATCCCACCAAATAGGGAAACCCAGATAGATTATGTCGTACTCCCCTAAGTTCTCCACTTTCGTTTTTAGTGCAGGGCGACTGCTCTTATCGCTCATCTCTACTGAAGAACGACTTTGTTTGTTTCTCCAGTCCAGATCGGCGCTCGTGTAGGCTTTTTCGGGCTCAATCTGAAATAGTACACCATCGGTAGCTTCAGCAACGAGCTTTGCAACCTCTGCGGTAGTACCCGTAGCCGAGAAATAGGCTACAAGCACCTTCTTATTCGCTGTATTATCTTGTGCAAGTAGACTCAGCGCCAGTGTGGCAAAGAGTGCGACTATCCATAGTCTTTTCATTGAACTTTCTTATTAGTGATTACAATCGTATTGAAATATGCATTGAAATACAGTAGTTTGGAACGGTGCGAAGCGGAATGGGCTTTGTTTTCCTACTGTGTTTAGAAATCGATCTGTACAGTTTTCGGATAACGTACCTTGTAGCTGAGGCGTAGCGTTTTGGCTTCGCCAGCTCCCAGTTGCAACTGCCACGTAAGCTCGCCTTTCGTACTGTTTACTTCCGCACCCGACGATTCTAGAAGCTCTACCTTTATATTCTCTTCGGCTGAAAGCGGGTACTGATCCTTTAGCGTTATCTCTATAGCTTCCTTCTTGTTGTTACGCACCAAGAGGTCATACGTGAAGATACGCTCGCGGTTAGAGGAAAGGAACACGTCGCTTGTTTTATCGGAAATAACTTTCCGCTCGATAGCAATTCGCGGCTCAACCCCCAGCGTAATTTGGAGTTCGTTCGTCTCACTGGTCGGAGTGAGATAGGTAGAACCAGCACGCATCTTTTCAAAGACGATGTATGCCTGCGAATTGAAGAGACCATACTTGTTGTAGTCCTTGATCGTTGCAATGAGAAAAGCCTCTGTATTAAGTTTTGGAACAGCCGAATAGCTGTAGGATGCTGGCAAGTCTATCGTTTGGATTTCGATCTGATGCTCGCGTCCGTTCGGAAGGACATCATAAGGCATTTTAATCTCGTAGGATACGTTGAGCATATTCGACGATACTTCTACATCGTCTTCCGCTAGCGCAGAGTCGTAGCTTTCATCGAAACTAGCCTCTTCAAGTTCAGCCCTCGGTGCAGCCATTGCAGCATCCATTCGGTTAGAAGCTCCTAAAGCCATTACAGAGCGTTTTGCAGAACGCACTTGATACTGCTGGAAGTCGCGTAGCGTCCAAGGCAACAATGTGGGGAGTTGCTGGTAGAGTTGCGCATAACCATAAACGAGACGTAGTTTTACGCCTTCCCAGAACAAGCCCGTGCTCTGCGCGACTGAGGCGCGGCTTACGAGCTTTAACGGTTTTTGCGACATCTCACCGCGGATCTCGTACGAATGATTCCAACGCGCCCCGTTCGCCAGATAGCGTACAAAAACTTCTGTATTTACCGCAGCAGCCGAGCGAAGTTGGAGTATAGCACGTCCGCGTCTGTAGGTTTTGCCCGCAGCGATTCCCTGATCTTTCAACCGATCGCGTAAACGCTGGAGTTGGAGCTCTATATTTTGCAGATCGGTAGTTAGTTTGTTGCGTTGTACTTCCAGCGACTTCCTTTTTTCAAATACGTATTGCATCAGCTCATTAAGCTTTTGCGTCGATCCCTGTAGTACATCTGAGCCCTCATTCGTTTGCACACCAAGCGCAGCTATATAGCCTTCTGTGGCACTCTTCTCAGCGCTAATTAGGTCGCGTTGTCCCACGAGCTTTTTGTATTCCGCAAGAGTCTCTTTGGCTAGGGGCGCGAGATCTGCCAAGTCATCAAACGGAATATTCTCGATCATAAATTGTGAGGAAAGAATAGTAATTCCCTCTTTCTCGAAAGCTATTTGTAGGGTTTCTTCCTGTACTTGTGGCGAGAGGTTTTCAATGATAAGAGTTGATACACCTTCAGGAACGTCTAGCCGCACTTGGTGAGTGAGCTCGGCTGCATTGAGGTAGACGGTAACCGTCTTGAGTTGTGCTTTGGTTTGTATCATTTTCTCAGCTGCTAGTGTGTTTGTGCTCAGGAATGCGAGTAACAGCCCGAACAGGTAAAAATAAAAACGTCTCATCTGTGTGTAAATTTATTTCTAATACACGTACCAAAGATACAATTTGTTGCAAAGCCAATTTCGTGCCAAAGAGGAAAAGGTCTTCAATTACCTCCTCCGAACAGAAAGCACGCTCCACTACTTGCCAATAGCCTAAATAAAATGAAGGGTAAAGGCGCTGGAGAGTATGAGAAAAAAGAGGAGATTGGCGAGACGTCCTGTGCTGTACGTAAGCGTATAACAGATCATTGCCCCTAGGAAAGCGAATGTGATGGGCAACATGTAGAATGGATCACGCACAAAAAATAATGCAAAAAGAGCAATAAGAAAATCCCAAATAAAGATATTGTATACCAGTAAATAGCTCGTACGGTGTACTTTGTGGGGAGAACGCATGCGGAGTATCGTGGGCAACCAAAGCAGGAAAACCCAAAGCACATAAAGAGGACGTGCGGGGTTGCATATTACCCAATGCATCATGTCGCCTGGGCGAATACCCAAGACGAGTGCAACGGGATAGTACTGCAAGATATCGGTCTCTGTGAGCCAACATACAAAAAAAACAGTAGCCCCCGTGAGGAATATGCCTGCCACAATGAGTAGTATACCGCGTAGGCTCATTACCCCACGATTGAGTAAAATGAGCACGGGAGCACAAGCGAAAAAAAGTGCAGGCAAGTAGAACAATGAGGAGAAGCCAATCAGAACGCTAATAAGAAAAACACGACTCAGAACATGCACTGCTTGCGCAGACTGCAAGATCATAGCCAGTGCAAATACGAGAAACAAGAGCGCTACTAATGGCGGCAAGAGGTTGTGTGCTCCCATCCCCAAGCCCCCCAGAAGTAAGGGGAGTAGAACCACTAGGAGATAGGAGTGCGAGATTCCCGAAACGTAACGAATGAGCAGCAAGCGTGCCAGTACGCTTCCGAGTATCAAAAGTGCATAACTCAACGGGAAACCAACGGAAAAGGGGATTTTAGAAAGCAAACGTCCACCAATGGGGAGAAGCTCTTCTTCAAGAAGCAACCAAGAGTGATCGCCAAAATGATAGGAGGCGAGAATAGCGATGGCGAGTAGTATAAAGCCGCCAATAAGTGCACTTGGGTGCGTTCTATTGAAAAAGCGCAACAAAACCCAAAGCGTTTATATGAGATCCATCCCTATATCGGAGCGACAACGCTTGCCTTCAAACTGGATATGCTGCGCCATGGCATAGGCTCGCTCGCGTGCTTCTTCAATGTTGTTCCCACTTCCGCAAACAGAAAATACGCGCCCCCCACTCGTAATGAGGCGCCCTTGTGCATTTAGCGCCGTGCCTGCATGAAAAAGGGTTACACCCTCCATCTTATCATTTGCACCACTTACCAGTTTCTTGGTTTCGTAAGCCTCTGGGTAGCCCTGTGAGACGAGCGACACAGAGACAAACGTTTTCGGGCTCACACAAAGCGTTTTCTCGGTTAATGCATGGTTGCAAGCACGATACAGAGCCGCAAGGAGATCTCCCTCCAGTGCAAGCATTACGACTTGTGTTTCAGGATCTCCCATACGGACGTTGTACTCAATTACATAAGGATCGCCCTCTGGGGTAAGCATCAGCCCCACAAACAGGAATCCCGTATAGGGCATCTTGTCGTGCAACATTCCCTCTATGGTAGGACGTACAATCTGATTTTCTACTCGCTTGCGTAGTTCGGAGGTAATGAAAGGCACTGGTGTTACCGACCCCATACCTCCCGTATTCAGCCCCAAATCGTTATCAAAAGCACGTTTGTAGTCTTTAGCAATAGGCAGAATCTCGTAGTGCTCGCCATCGCATATTGCGAAGAGCGAGAACTCTATTCCTTGCAAGAATTGCTCGATAACAACAGTCTTTCCTGCCTCTCCAAATTTCCCTGCGAAACAATCGCGAATGGCAGCCTCTGCATTAGCGCGCTCGGCTTCTATAAGCACCCCTTTTCCCGCTGCCAATCCATCAGCCTTTATCACATAAGGCGGGCGCATCTCATCAAGGAAACGGCAAGCCGCCTCTAGTTGATCGCTCGTAAATGCTTGATAGCGCGCAGTGGGGATATTGTGTCGTTGCATAAAATCTTTAGCAAACTGCTTGCTCGCCTCGAGTTGTGCACATTGCCGTGTAGGCCCAAAAATGCGTACATCGGCAAGTTGCGGGTCGTTCTGAAAGAAATCTACTATACCCGCACAAAGAGGTGCTTCAGCACCTACTACAACTAATTGAATGCCGTTGGCTAAAACCGCTTTTTTTACCTCCTGAAAATCGGTTACAGAACCACTGAGGAGCTCTGCTCCAAGCTCTTTCATTCCTGGGTTACCTGGAAGCGCGTATAACTTTTCGAGGCAGGGACTACTGCTCAGTTTCCAGCACAGGGCATGTTCGCGTCCGCCCGAACCCAATACAAGGACTCGCAATTTCAAAGAATCTGTTGTAGGCATATCGTACCTAGTATGAGCGTTAGAGAATGGCTATAATTTTTACCGAGAGCAACAATGCCACCATAGCTACTGGATAGACTGTAGCGTAAACGGTGCTTGGCGTTTCATCAAAAGCCATAGATTCGCAAGCCGCCAAACCTGGGGTGCTCGTCATGCCACCCGTGATGACACCAAAAAGTTCGAAGATGTTGAGCTTTTGCACAAAGTGGCAAAAAAGCATCGTAAGAATCATAGGAAGGAGTGTAAGTACTGCCCCAACGAGGAGGAGCGAGATACCAGAACCAGCCACCGTAGCCACCAAGCTATGCCCTGCACTTGTTCCTACGCCCGCAAGGAAAAGAAGCAAGCCCAGCTGTCGGAGTAGGTTGTTTGACGAGCCCGTCATCGTCCAAAGAATAGGGCCTGTTTTCCCTGCACTGCTCAGCAGAATTGCCATGATAAGCACACCGCCCGTGAGTCCCAGACTTAGCGAAAGCGACCCCCCGAGAGAGAGTTCTACCTTTCCTAACATTACGCCGAGGATAATACCCAAGGCAATGGGAAAAAAGTCGGTATCGGAGAGCACGCGGTCGTTGTTGCCGAGCAATTGGGTGAGTTTAGGCAAATCGCGTCGGTAGGTTGCAACAGTTACTTTATCGCCAAACTTGAGTACAGCGCTGGGCGATGAACTGAGGTCTATACCACTTCGGCGTATGCGCGTTACCACGAAACGACAACCCGCCTCGAGTTGTATCTTACTCAGCGTTTCGTTTACCACATCCTTATTGGTTACCAAGAGGGTTTCAATACAATACTCTTCGTTGAGCATCTCAAAGCGCGGCGCTTGAGGTCCTACCAGCAATTCCACCTTTTTCTGAGCCTCTTCAGTTCCCACAGCCACCAAAAGGTCGCCCTCGTCAAGTACAGTATTTTTGGTAGGAAGTACGATCTCATCGCCTTTCTTGACACGGCTAACAGTAGCCCCCGTCATGGTTCGGAAACCGACTTCGCCCATAGGCTTACCAAATAGCGGAGCATTTGCCACTCGATAGGTACACACCACAATGGGAGGATGCTGCTCCTTGGCATTCGATTTTATTTGTTCGTACTCCGCTTGCAAATTGGAGCGTAGGAATTTGGGCATCAGTTTCACGAAAACAATAACCCCGAGTACTCCGATGGGGTAAGCTATCCCGTATCCGATACTTGCCAAAGGAGAATTGGTAGCTTCGATAGCCACCGAAAGCCCTGGCGTAGAGGTAAGCGCACCGCAAAGAATACCCGTAAGCATATCGCTCGAAATATTCATCGTGTACTTCAGCACAATTGCGGTGATGAGTGAAAAAACGACCAACAGAGCAGCTGCGAGGACATATTTTCGCCCCTTCTGGCGGAACGAATCGAAAAAACCTGGCCCTGCTTGTATGCCGACGGTGAAGATGAAGAGTACCAACCCCATCGTCTGAATGGCTGGCGGGAGGCTGATACCAAAGTGTCCGAATAGGAGGGCTGCAAAAATAACTGCCGACACATCGAAGGAAAAGCCCTTAATCTTTATCTTCCCTAGTATAAAACCAAAGGCTATGATGATAAACAACGCTACAATGGGCGATTCTCGTAAATAGTCTAGCACGGCATCCATACCACAAGCGGTTCAAATGTTTCTTATTTAGAATGAACAAAAGTACGCAATATCGGCGACTGGTAAGCACAACACGGATTTTTATATCCGCTATGCGCGATTCTTAACTTACAGCCACGACGTTACAACACGATAAACGAGATTATCAACACTGTCGCTACTCCTTGCACTATCATTATCTTTGCGATCGACCATTAGGCATTTACTATGAACAGGCTTGCGCGCTATATCATCATCGTCGTGTCTATTGCAGCCATTGGCTACGTTCTCTGGTTTTTCAATAGCATCGTCTGGTACATCATCATTGCAATGGTGATTTCTTTGATGGGACGCCCCATTGTTCAACTCCTACGACGCATAAAAATACGCAACTGGCGCTGTCCTTACTCTCTCGGAGCCGCCATAGCTCTTGTAGCACTGTTCGTATTCTTTGGCATGCTTTTCCGAGCATTCTTCCCTTTGGTCGCCACGCAGTTTGAAGAGCTGAGAGACGTAGACCCAAAGCAACTCATGGACACCTTCTCTACCTCGCTCGCCTCACTAGATCAAGCTATTACAACCATTCTTCCGAACGATGCCAAACAGTTTTCGCTCCTTGAAGAGATGCAGAAACAAGTATCATCGTTTATCAACGCCGATCTATTCCGCTCCGTCTTCTCCTCAACAGCTACTTTCATTGGCGACATGCTGGTTGCCCTTTTTTCAGTCTCGTTCATTGCCTTCTTCTTTATGAAGGATGACGGACTGTTTGTTCGTGGGCTCACCTTCTTTTTCCCACAGAAGTACGAGGAAAATATTGTCCATGCCGTATCTCGTAGTGAACTGTTGCTCCGCCGCTATTTCATTGGTTTGATACTCGAGAGCTTTGTCATCACCATACTGACCGTTATTGGCATGCTCTTACTCGGGTTCTCCTTCAATACAGCCCTAGTGATTGGCATTATGGCAGGCATCCTAAATGTAATCCCCTACATAGGCGCCATCATATCTCTAGGGATCGCGTTACTCATTTCGCTAGCCTTGGCATCAACGGGTACTGCCCCTATGGAGTTATCGCGACTCATCCTTTTCATCGTTATCATTTTTGTAGGTGTACGCTTTATCGATAATCTCTTTTTACAACCTTATATCTATTCAAGTAGCGCGCAAGCGCACCCGCTCGAGATCTTTATCGTGCTCCTAATGGCTGGTCAACTAGCTGGAATGCTCGGCATGTTTCTTGCCATTCCCGCATATACCATAGCGCGAGTTGTAGGGAAAGAGTTTTTCAGCAACTTCCACCTAGTACAAAGGCTTACAAAAAATATTTAACTTTGTGACTAACCGATATTTGCGGGGCGCACTCACGCAAAAGTCGTCCGTCAAGTGAAGAAAATAGTAGCTACGATGAAATACCAACTTGGAGCTAAGCTCCTACCTCTCACCTTATTAGTACTCCTCACATTCGGTTTTGCCTCGTTGGCAACTGCACAGACCCCGAAGGAAGTGCCCAACATATTCACACCGAACCAAGACGGGATTAACGACAATATCGAGCTTCAGAGCACCGAGTCCATGACTTTCATTGTGTTCAATCGCAATGGAGGGCTGGTATACAAGGCAGAAGGAAAATACATTGTATGGGACGGAAAAGATGAACGGGGACAAGACATTGCCGACGGCATCTATTTTTTCATCTTAAAAGACCCTGCGAAGAGCTATACGAACGACAAAGGGTTTATATACATCTCGCGGACTACGGTAAAAGAGTAGCTCCCATTTTATTTCTCACATTTTTTTATTTGGAATTCAGGACATGAAAATTTCCTACAACTGGTTGCGTCGTTATATTAACACAACGCTTTCTCCGCACGAAATTTCCGTAGCGCTTACAACAATCGGGCTCGAAGTAGAGCACGAGGAGGAGATAGAATCGATACGCGGTGGGCTACGCGGACTGGTGGTAGGCGAAGTGATGGAATGCGTACAGCACCCGAATGCCGACAAGTTACATTGCACTCAAGTAAATATTGGGGGCGGCGTGATGCTCCCTATTGTATGCGGTGCTCCGAATGTAGCAAAAGGGCAAAAAGTGGCAGTGGCTACCATTGGCACGGTGCTTTATGACCACGAAGGCAATAGTTTTACCATCAAGAAGTCTAAGCTCCGTGGCGAGCCCTCCGAAGGGATGCTTTGTGCAGAAGATGAGATTGGACTTGGCACTGGTCACGACGGAATTCTAGTATTGCCTGAAGACTGCCCTGTAGGAACGCCTCTTGAAAACGTTTACCCTGTAGAAAGGGACACCATTTTTGAAATTGGACTTACTGCTAACCGCGCAGACGCCATGTCGCACTACGGCGTAGCACGAGACCTTGCGGCATACCTCAATCTTAGTGCCCCGTGCAAAGCTTCTTTGCCTGAAGTACATCGCTACCCATTCAGCCCCTCCCCCACTGCCCTACAACAGGGCGATATAGATGCGGAGCGTTGTATTCGCTACTGCGGGCTTACCATTCGCAAGGTACAAGTCTCCCAGTCGCCCGCGTGGCTACAAAAATTGCTAACATCAATTGGCGTGCGCCCTATAAACAACGTAGTAGATATTACAAACTACATACTGCACGAGACAGGCAACCCTCTGCATGCATTCGATCTCCGATCCTTCCAGACGGGAAAAGTCTCAGTACACACAGTAGCCACAGGTAAGCCTTTCACCACGCTAGACGAAAAAGAACGCAAGCTTGAGACCACCGATCTTTGCATTTGCGACGGCGAGAAGCCGCTTTGCCTAGCAGGCGTATTCGGAGGACTCACTTCGGGCGTTACAGAATCAACGACTGATATTTTCTTAGAAGCTGCCGTATTTGACCCCGTAACCATTCGCCGCACTGCACGTTTCCACGGCCTGAATACCGACGCTTCCTTCCGCTTTGAACGCGGCATAGACCCGCAATTCACGCGCTATACATTGCTACGTGCCGCGCAACTCATAGTAGAGCTCGCGAATGGCACAATCGACGGCGAACCACTTGATTTTTATCCGACGCCATGCCTACCACATCATGTAACGTTCGATGTGGCACGAGCAAAACAACTCCTCGGTTACGACATAGACAACAAAAAGCTGGAGAAGATTCTGGAGGGGTTAGAGATTGTACGCACCAACAAAGGGGATGGGGTTTGGGAATTAGAAGTTCCCTACTACCGCATAGATGTAACACGCGAAGCCGACATTGTAGAAGAGATTCTACGTTTGGGAGGTTTCCCACCATTGGGAGAAAACCGCATAGCCTTCAGTCTTGATTCGCGAAACGACTACCGTCGTCCACGCCTCGAAAAGACTACTGATTGGCTTGTGGGAGCTGGTTTTCAAGAAATTATGACCCTCTCTCTCGTTCGCGGTGAAGATGCGAAAATATGTATCCCCGAGGCGCAACTCATACCATTGTTAAACCCGTTGAGTAGTGACCTTGATACCCTCCGTCCCAATCTCCTTCTAGGTGCTCTGGACACTGTAGCGCGCAATGTGGCACGCCAGCAGGAAAATCTGCGACTCTTTGAAGTGGGTAATGTTTTTCTACGCGACGATAACGGCGGAAAACGCACTGAGAAAGCGAAACTATCGCTAGTACTCACAGGCGAACTAGAATCCGCTTCTTGGTTAGGGAGCGCACGTTCAGCCTCATTGTTTGAACTTAAGGGTTATCTGGAAGCTGTTTTAACCGCGTTCTCCTTCCCCTTACACACCCTAGATTATATCGCAGAGGGTACAAACCCTGAAATTTATGCTGAAGCTGTGCAAGTAGTTTACCAAGGACATACATTAGGCACATTGGGATTGGTTGCTCCGAAATTCTGCAAACGGTTTGGTATCAAAATCCCCGTTTATTACACCGAGCTGGATTGCGAAACTCTCGAGGCTCATTATAAAAATCAGCGTGTGGAAATAACACCTCCTTCACGTTTCCCCGAAGTGCGGCGCGATTTGTCATTGTTAGTGCAGCATTCGGTGCGTTTTTCAGCACTACGCGATCTTGCCTTTCGCACTGCGCCAAAACTTGTACACGACGTAGCGTTATTTGACGTATACGAGGGCAAAGGCGTGCCAGAAGGAATGAAATCGTATGCTATTAGTTTTATCTTGCAAAGCACAGAGAAAACGCTCACAGACGCCGATATAGACGGATGCATGAACAAGCTCATCAAGCGATATAAGGACGAACTAAACGCCGAACTCCGCTCGTAGTAGAGTTTTATTGTGTATCGTATTGCGCTTACATACAGCGTAAACAAAACAAAAAGCAGACAGATAAAATAAACGGACACCGCCCGTGAACTGCACCCCAATAGTTGGACAAAAAACTTTTGAGGTGTAGTTCACCAAGACAGTGTCCGTTTTTCGTATCCCAAAAAGGGAGCAAGGGCGAGAACAAGTCCCGCCCTTAGAGTCTTATTCTTTTACCACCGTTACAACCTTTGTTGCACCACTCTCTGCTGTTAGACGCAAGAGGTAGAGACCTGAAGTAAGAGCGGTGGTCTCAATCATTACCTCATTGCCATCCATATTGCCACTACGTACCACCACACCCTGTGCATTGAGTAAGTCATAACGACCCATTGCACCGTTGCATACCAAACGAAGCTGTGCGATAAACGGATTCGGCGCTACCAGTACATTCGCAAATATTGCGTCGTCAACAGCAGTAGTCTTTTTAAACACAGCCTTCACCTCAACATTGGCAATTACCGTGAACTTACCGTCAGCCAAGATGTCTTGTGTACCTGCCGTCAGGCTCTTCAACTTCCAGCCCGTCTTTGGGGTTGCCACTGCTGTGAGCTCGGTGCCTTCGGGAACGGCATTCAGTTTAGCTTCTTCAATGCCCGTTACCTTCAGTTCTCCTTCACCGTCTTTCTTAAGCGTCACAGCGAAAGTTGTGGGTTGCGGAGCACCCTCTTTTTCAAACACTGCCTTTACCTCAACATCTGCGGTTACCGTGAACTTACCGTCTGCCGAGATGTCCTGCGTACCTGCCGTAAGGCTCTTCAACTTCCAACCCTTTGCAGGCATTGCCACTGCTGTGAGCTCGGTGCCTTCGGGAACTGCATTCAGTTTACTTTCTTCTATGCCCGTTACCTTCAGCTCGCCTTCGCCCTCTTTCTTAAGCGTTACAGCGAAAGTTGTGGGCTGCGGAGCACCCTCTTTTTCAAACACTGCCTTTACCTCAACATCCGCTGTCACTGTGAACTTGCCGTCTGACAAGATGTCCTGTGAACCTGCCGTCAGGCTCTTCAACTTCCAACCCTTTGCTGGGGTTGCCACTGCCGTGAGTTCGATGCCTTCAGGAACGGCATTCAGTTTACTTTCTTCTATGCCTGTTACCTTCAGCTCGCCTTCGCCTTCTTTCTTAAGCGTTACAGCGAAAGTCTTCACATCGGCTTCAAACTGCGCAGTATACACCTTGCTGGCTTGTACATTGGTTTCGGTACGTTTAGCAGTCATAATACCATCGTCCCACTTTGCAAAGCGATATCCATTATCGGGAACTGCTTCAACTTCTGAACCACTGCCCCCTGCCTCTACGGTCTGAATAGCTTCGCCGCGGATAGTACCTCCCGCTCCCGCTTCGTAGGTTAAAGTATATATCGGTTCAAATTGCGCTTCGTACGTTACTGTAGCCTTAGCGATATCACTTCGTAGCGCCTCTATTTTATCATCACTCCATTTCACAAAACGATACCCTTTCTGCGCACGTGCAATAACGATAGTTGTACTGCTATTTTCCTCAAGCACCTGAAGCGAGCTACCTTCTATTGTACCACGCCCCTCTTGTGCTATATAAGCAACAGTAACCATCACCTTTTCTTTGGGCTTAAAGGTCGCTTGTACCGTCAAATATTCAGCATCAGAACGTGTAGCGGTAACATGTCCATCCGACCAACCTGCAAAATCATAGCCGTCATCAGGAACTGCTTCAACCTCTGCTGCAGGCGTTCCTTTTGTTGTTTTCAGAACTAACTGTTTAGTTTTCTCGTCTTTACCAACTTCTTTTATCGCTCCGTGCTCACCCGCCACATAAGTCAACATCTCTTGATCTGTTGGCGCTGGTGCGAATTTTATTAGAATATCATCTATTGCAAGGAACTCATCGAGAGATAACGAATTTAACCGCCAACGGAAGCGCAGATACTTATGTCCTACCAGTTTTTCTTTAGCCAATTCATACCTTTCGTCAAACCCCATTTCCATCCCTAACTCCATCGCCTGCACCCAATTAGCATCATCGATGGCATATTCAAGCGTATGGTGCGAATTGCGCCCACGCTTCTGGTAGCGCTTGAATGTAATAACCACACTTGCCTGATCGGGACGTCCTTCTAAAGAAAGCCAAGGCGAATAGATACATCCATTATATAAGGCAGACTTCTTACGCGTATCTACCATTACAACAAAGCCCTTATTCGGTTGGTTAGGCACATCCGATTTGGGGTGTACAGTCCAACGAATTCCCTGCTTTGGTAAATCTACATCCCAATCTTCGAGTTTCTCTAGACCGAAATCAAAGTTCTCAGACCAAGCTAGAAGATAAGGTTTCATGAAAAGAGCCGTAACCTCCAGATCGCCATGAACACTTGCATCTGTACGAGCCAGATCCTTATTTCCGTCAGACCAACCACTGAAAATATAGCCTGCCTTTGCTTTTACTTTCACTTCCGTACCACTAGCGCCATAGGGTACTGTTTGCACAGGCACACTTCCTACTTCAAATTCGCCACCCTCTGATACCCTATAGGTCAGTGTATAGGTCACTTCTTCAAACTCTGCCGTAACCTCTTTGTCTGCTTGTACATTTACATCGTGACGGGTTTTCTCGGTATTGTCGTCTGTCCAACGCTTAAACCTATAATTAGGAGCAAGCGAAACAGCTGTCACTGCCTGTCCATCATACCCCGCGGCAACCTTTTGTTCTGTTTTTCCTAATATCACACTATGAGCATCGGCATGATACTTCAACGTATAGCGAAGCTGAGCAAGCGTAACCTCAAGAGTTACATCAGCGTCACTTATTACAAACTCTTTTTGCTCCGTTGTATAACCCTCTTTTTTTGCTACGAGTCTGTAATTGCCAGGTGTTAATTTTGATGTGTACTCACCCTGTGCATTCGTTTTCAGCTGCCACTTCCCCAATTGCAAAACAACCTGATCTAGCGGTGCACCTCCCTCATCTTTTACATGTAATGTAAATGTATGCGTCGATACAGCATCGGTTACACGGAGCGTACCTTTTGTGCGAGTTACTGTGTAATTATTGAGTCTATAAGGATTCGTATAGTCCTTAGCTCGCACTTCATAGTCTCCTGGTGTAAGCGGAGGCATACTCTCGTTCCATACACTATTATCCTTAGTAAGTACTTCGTATTCTGTATCAAACAGATATTCAGTATTCGGGTATAGAAGTCCCTCGAAATCAAAATTCCACTTAGGCAATGCACTTCCGTACTCCATAGTAGCATCTTTTAACTTAATAGTAAGCGCAGCAGGAGTCACTTCCACTTCGCGTCTTACATCTGCTGCCGCACTATATGGTGCAGTGCCTTTTTGGCTTGCTACTATAAAGGTAGTTCCAACACCCGAAGTACGTAATTTACCATCAGCATCTATTGTAACGATAGCAGGATTTTCCGATGTATACGATATTGGCAGCCCCGAACTCACGGTAGCATCTAGTGCAATGGCGGCATTGGTAAATGTATGCGTAAGCTTCGTTGTAGACCAAGAAATGGTCTGCGCCATTCCGAGCTGTATGGTATAGAACTTTTCATCGCGCGCATTTTGAGCCAGTACACGGAATGTACGAGGTTTTGTAAGATCTACTTTGTACGGCGCATTGAGCATTACTTCGGTAGTTCCATCAAATATCTTCGCATTAGCCGATAACTCTTTGAAAGTAATATTGATTTCTTTCGGATCAATTGGCTGTGCGTCATCTGCATTAGCAACATTACACACAATGTTTTGCCTAGGATTCGGTAACTCGACGTCCTCTCTCAAACGAGGATTGTCCGTCTTATTCAATGCCAAATTCACAAGATCGCAAGCTGCTGAGAGATCACTAACCAATTTAACTCTTACCTTCTGTTCTACCGTCTTACCGAACAAATCATTACGTTTTGCCACAAATTCTAGGGTATGATCGGAAGCGCTGAAATCATACTCACGCTCGTCAGTATGAGGTGTAGCATTCTGCGAGATAAGCACATTTCCCCAGTCCGTATCAAATTTAACCTTCATTTTGGTTAAGTCGGTAATAGAACTTGCAATTTTCACTTCCAGTAGATCTTTTTCGGTATACTGTGCGGGCAGTACCTGCCCTGCCACTTTTACTTGCTTTACAAGACGTATAGGCTGCCAGAGCTCCTCACTCGGACGTTGTCCTGCCATATAAAGGAAATGCTTTGTTCCCGATGCTGTAGCTCTGCCCTGCCCTTCTGTAAATAAGAACTCTGCAACGCAATTTTGTTCCAATTCCCCAGAGCTATTGCGTACACTCTTATACTTGTTCGCATTGATGTCGGCAGGTATACGCACCGTATTCCAAAAACGCAGCATGGCAGTCTCACCTTTAAGTGTACGGCTCATGAGCAGATAAGGCATCTCAAAACCATCTCGCCCTTGCGAAGTCATTGTTATCTTCTCGCCATCGATATATACACTCACTGTTGTACTAACAGCACCAAAATAACCTTTCAGCTTACTCAAGGTAACAGCTATATGTTGCCACTGACCAGGTTTTATCACAGGCTGAGCGCTTAGCAATTGTTGCTTTTCGCCTATTTGGACATAAAGAGTATTGTCGGGCAAAGAAGGTACATCTGCAATGGATGCTACCCAAATGGAGGGTGCTATGATTAAGTTCGCTTTTTGTGGCTTATCCAACTTCCACCACCCCTCTATAGTTATGTTCTCTTGGAAGTCCTTATCTATCGATGTTAGTCCCAGATACTCCTCTTTCGTACCATTGGAAGCGATAGAATACAGTTTATCTGTTGCAGGTGCAATATGATATACAGAACGTTTCAGTTTATTGTTCTTATCATCCGCATCTTCGCTGTCGAGCAGAAACTCAAACACGTGACGTCCTATTCTACTCAAATCTGCTTTTGTATCAAAAGCAACAACAACCTCACCACCGTGCGGTTCTATTGCTTGTGCAAATTCCTGTACCACTGGGGTAGCACCATCTTTCGAGTACTGCAATTTTACTTTTCCAACTGGTGCAAGCCCATTGTTGCGTAAACGCACTTTTACTTGAGCATCAGCTGGCAGATTCGTCCCTGAAGCAATACCCTCGAGTGCCACAATAGCGATATCATTTTCTAACGGACTGACTCCTTCTTTCACTTCTGCCGTAAAGTCAAATACCTGTCCCCACTCAATCTCATTTCCTGCCTTATATTGGGCATACCCCCCGTCGTCCGCCACCATAAAGCGCATTCGATGTTCTCCTAACTTAAGGTCGGGCACTTTACTTAGATCTATTTCAAGCCAATAGGATTCCTGCTTCTCCACTAGGTTTATTTCGTAACCTTCGGGAGCAGCATCTACTAGCTCGTTGTTATCATCCAAGTTAATCCAAGCGCGAATTTTTGCGGGAAGCATCCTTCTTACAGGTGCCTGCGAGAGCTTTAGTTCAAAAGCATTCTTACTTGTAGAAAAGAGCGTTAGCTTCTTACCCATATCATAACTAATGGCAGTCGTTGTCGGGCAATTGATTGGCTTTTCTCCCAACGGTATAATTTGTTTTATATACAATCTGCTCGGACGTCGAACTGTCCCAGAATGCCAGAGTGGGTCATGCTCTATCTTTATTGTCTGCTCATTGTCACTGATGTCACCATCCTTAGGTAACTGTGCATGCACCTGCATACTCATAGGGGGTGCAACATCTACCTCGTCGGGGAATATAAACTCCGTCGTACTGTTAGAGGTCAACGTAGGGATTGTGTATGTATGAGTCTTTATCCCCAATGTCGCAACAAGCTTCACTTGATGGAATGGGATTGATGTTAGGTTTTTAATGGTTGCCACAAGCTTCCGATGCGTAGCATCCTTACCCTCTGCTTCTGCAAGCGAGACCAATTCCCACTGATTTGTCATCTGTATTTCGCGCACTTCCGCATCCCAACCTTCGCCTAGTTGTTTGCTACCACTTACAAAACGGAAAGTAATGCCACCATTTTTTGCCTCTGAGAGAACAATCTTTGGTGATGTGCTCGTCCCCGACAGTATCGTAGTGGGTGTTGCAGCCACTATACCCTTCGCCAGATCGTCAGAGATATCACCTGTGTAAATGGCAAGCTGATCCGATTTCCCAAAATCATAGCTCTTAAAAGTTACTTGTAGCAATTTATCTGGTGACGAAGGAAGAAGTTGTAAAACCGCCTCATCATCAGCGGGATAACCTTCCAGATGCCCTCCATTATCAACGAATGTTTGTACACCACGGACTTCCTTTTTTTCGTAGGGGACTTCTGGAAGATCCATTATACCTAGGAACTTAACCATTTTGGTCTTTGGCATACGAATTACATTACCTAAGTTGTAGACTTCGAGCTCTTTCGTATTGTTACGCGGATTCACGTCGTCTTGCACATCTACTTCAACCTTTACATTGAATTTTCGAGCAGTTTCACTTGAGAAATCATGTATTACCTTAATTTCGCGATCTTCAAAAGGCAACATGTCAGTTAGCACTTGTGAAAATACCAACTCATCATCTACCCGTACTGTGAAGGGAACGCTCGGTAATTGTACCGCCGAGTTATTTTTCACCTTGAAACGGATCGTTTCCTCGGTCATATTCTCTTTTGGAGCAATTTTCGATAGCCCATACGTCAGTACATCTTTTTGTTCATCACCTTCCATCAGGCGGTAGTAAACCACAAGAAGTGCATTCTTACGCTCTTGGAGCGCCGTTTCCAATTTTAGGTTTATACGTTGCCCCACATATCGGCTAACATCCCATGTATAGGTGTGCTCATCACCATCGCCAGAGATTTGTTTACGATTTAAAACATCAGGATACTCCTGCCCATCAACCAAAAGACGTAGCATTGTCCCATTTTCGACATCGGAAACTAGCGTTAATGCATAAACTACAAAATGAAGCTTCGTGCCAGGAGCGATCTTCGTAAGATCAAGCTGGCAAATTTCTACGCTTGCACAGTTGTTTTTCTTATCAAAGGGAGCAGACCAATTCGGTTCTCTTGTACGTCCTTGCCAAAGCATCATATTAGCGCCGATCGGAAATCCTAAACTCGGATAAGCATGTGTACTCTGAGCAGAGACATTTGGTCCTGTCGTGATGGATGCATATTGCATCGGCCAATCGATGAAATGCTCTGTATAGGGTAGAGCTGCCTTTGAAAGTACTAGTGCACGACTTGCTTTAGCCAGAACCCCTTTGCTTCGTGCGCCTTTTACCCCATTGCTACTGATTGCACGGACAGCATATATGTTACGTTCGTCTTTAATTGCCGTTGCAGGCAACGCAAAGTTGGGTGTCGGAACTGTAGAAATGACCTCGAACTTTTCGGTTTCCATATTTGCCCGCAAAACTTCATATTGCGTAGCACTTGGAATCACATCCCAGACCAGAGACCAATTCTCGGCAGTACAAGCCTTATCATCTAGACGAACATTTTTAACCTGAGGCATTATTGAGAACGGTGCCGACATCTGAAGTACGCCCCCAGCCTCGTCTGTTACTCGTAACATAGCCAAGTTCGTAGCGGGCGCATCGGCTGGCAGAGTAAACTTCGCACAATTGTTGTACTTCCCTAATATACTATAAGAATTGCCATTGTCATACGACAATTCGACGCGCAAGCTCCCCGTAAGATTAGCTGTTTTCAAAAAGACTTCTTCGCTTGGCTCGTAGATTTCATTAGGTAATGGCGAAGTAAATTCAGGAGTCTTCGTATCGAAATACCAAACAATTGCAAATGGCTGTTTATCGCCCTGTTTTACACTCCCCGAAATATGCACTACATAATCGCCTGCATCTGGCGCGCTTACTGACACCTGCTCAAGCGGATCGTAGGCGTTCTTCTTATCTTGTACTGCATTTTCTTCAGGTAAAGCGGGAGTCAACGTCCAAGGAAAAAGATTTTTACCATTAGGTGTCGTAAGTGTCAAATCAATGTCATTCACCAACGGACACTCGCCTACAGCGTAGTTTTTCATAACAACAGGATCGTTCCAACAGAGCATAACTCGTAATTCTTTTACCCCAGCAGGCACCGAAATTTGAAAATCCCTTGACTGCCCATCAGTGAGTTCGTCGAGTTTATACCAATTGTGCTCCAGCACTTCGGCAGCTGCCACTGCATTAACTATACCATAACCATACTGATAGTCAGGACCAGGACGCCCTGCATCAGTAGCTGTATTTGCTATCAATGCTTTCAAAAAATAATTGTAGGGCAATGCTCCTCCATTCAACTGCTTGAAACGTTGCGTGAGCAAAGCCAAATGACCTGTTACCATAGGACAGGCCATAGAGGTACCCGACATTTCATCATACGTTTGTTCATCCACAGTAGAATATACATTGTTACCAAATGCTGCCACTGTGGGATACATCCGACCGTCTTTAAGCGGGCCATAGCTCGTGAAAGAAGTCGCCTTGCCACGGCTATCAACGGCACCTACGGTGATTACATTCTTACTGAACTTTGTCGTAGAGCCATAAATTAAATTGCACTGTCCTTGATTGTTGCCTGCTGCAAAAACATGTGTTAACTCTGGGACAGCATAAGCCAAATAATCTAACTCTGGTTTTCCGAACAACGTGTAGGTTAAAAGATGCTGAAAGCGACACAAAGACTTCATCTGTGCCCCGTACGAGTTTGAAGTAAGAGAAATGTTGTGTTGCTCAAAAACTTCAAGCATTTCTGTAGCTTCATTCTTTTGGTTGGAGTTTTTGTTAAAATTGCTTGTCCAGACTTCTACGTCAGATGCCATCCCTTTTGCACGTTCGTCGAGCAAACCACTACCTGCAATTGTTCCCGTAACATGCATACCGTGCGCACCACTGGATGCTATTGCCGATTCAAACTCGAGGCGATGTACGCGTTTTCCATAGTCAACATGATCGCCAACATTGGCATCCCACACACCTACTCTAACCCCTTTGCCCGTAAGAGCACGTCCGTATTCTGTTGTAGGAATACGCAAAACACGAGCACCGCTGAGACGAGCTCCAATATTATTTTCCAATTCTTGTGGTGGCGCACTCCAAGTAAGCATAGCTACACATTCCTCATCGGCAAGCTTTACAAGCGCACTGGTACTACCTTGTACTTTGACCGAATGAAAAAATTCTGACGGAAAACTGTAAACTATTCCACTTGCCTCCAGCATACGTTGAACAGCTGCCCACCTTACCGAGGGAAACCATGTGAGCGACATCTGTAACTGCTCGTTTACTTGAACCCATTCTGGCGGCGTATTCTGCAACAAGCCCACAGGAAGTTTCCACTCAGCATGAAGCGGCGATACGCTTCTAAGCCCCGAACCCACAAAGTCGCTCGGACGGCTACCTGGCTTCACGGTGGCATAGTAGGCATTACTACCCACGTAGTCGCCTAACTCTATTCCGTATTTTGCAAGTATTTGCTGCGAAGGCTTACTAGCTTCAAACTGAACTAATACGTTAAGTTTCTCGCCTAGTGGGATGCCCAATTCTAGGCTAGACGTTTTGCGTCCACGCACACCTCCGTGTACATTAGCCTCCAAATAGACCTCCCGCTCTCCGAAACGAATAGGGGCTTGTGCATAGAGCCACGTGCCTACACACAAAAGGAGTAATGAAAATAAGACTCGCCTCATCTGTTCTCTATATTGTTAATTGATGAATCACATATCCAAGTTAAGGCTTTTTCATCAAAATAGACGCAATATTTTTATCAAGAACATTATGCCGCATTAGTGCACTTCTATCTTGGCGCATGCAAAAACGGGCACTGCCCAAAGGCAGTACCCGTTACGCTTAATTGACCTTTATTAGCGGCGTGCCATGGCGCGCCGCTACATTGCGGAGAATTATTGTTTTACAACACAATACGTCTTCGTTGCACCATTTTCGGCAGTAAGACGCAAGAGGTAGAGACCCGAGGTAAGATCGCTTGTTTCAATCAATACCTCATTGCCATCCATATTGCCACTACGTACCACCACACCCTGTGCATTGAGTAAGTCATAACGCCCCATTGCACCGTTGCATACCAAACGAAGCTGTGCGATAAACGGATTAGGCGCTACAAGCACATTAGCCAATACAGCGTCTTCAACAGAAGTAGTCTTCACAAACACTGCCTTCACCTCAATATCAGCGGTTACAGTAAACTTACCGTCTGCCGAGATGTCCTGTGTACCCGCCGTCAAACTCTTAAGCTTCCAACCAGTCGCAGGAGTTGCCACTGCCGTGAGTTCTGTACCTGCAGGAACGGCTTGTAACTGCTCAGCTGTATGAGCCTTAATGGAGAGTTCGCCTTGACCTTCTACCGCTGCAAGCGTTACAACAAACGTCTGCGGTTGCGGAGCGTTCTCTTCTACAAACACTGCCTTCACTTCAACATCTGCGGTTACTGTAAACTTACCGTCTGACGAGATGTCCTGTGTACCTGCCGTAAGGCTCTTCAACTTCCAACCCTTTGCAGGCGTTGCTACTGCCGTGAGTTCAGTGCCTTCGGGAACGGCATTCAGTTTAGCTTCTTCAATGCCCGTTACCTTCAGTTCTCCTTCGCCGTCATGCTTAAGTGTTACGGCGAATGTTGTGGGTTGCGGAGCACCCTCTTTCACAAACACTGCCTTTATCTCGATATCCGCGGTTACTGTAAACTTGCCGTCAGCCGAGATGTCCTGTGTACCCGCCGTCAAGCTCTTCAACTTCCAACCCGTCGCAGGCGTTGCTACTGCTGTGAGCTCAGTACCTTCGGGAACGGCATTTAGTTTGCTTTCTTCTATACCCGTTATCTTCAGCTCTCCTTCGCCGTCATGCTTAAGTGTTACGGCATACGTCTTAGGTTGCGGAGCACCTTCTTTTTCAAACACTGCCTTTACCTCAACATTGGCGGTTACTGTGAACTTACCGTCTGACGAGATGTCCTGTGTACCTGCCGTAAGGCTCTTCAACTTCCAACCCTTTGCAGGCGTTGCTACTGCCGTGAGTTCAGTGCCTTCGGGAACGGCATTCAGTTTAGCTTCTTCAATGCCCGTTACCTTCAGTTCTCCTTCGCCTTCTTTCGTAAGTGTTACGGCATACGTAGGAATTGCTTCAAACTCAGCTTTGTACGTTTTGTTTTCTGTTACATTGGCATCCGTACGCCTAGCCTCTTTTTTACCATCGTCCCATTTTACGAAACGGTAACCTTCGTTAGCTATGGCAGTTACCGCTGTTCCGCTACCGCCAGCATCCACTGTCTGCGTAGCATCGCCCTCTATTGTACCGTGATCGCCTGCGATATACTTTAATGTAAAAGTGCGAATAAACTCGGCTTTGTACGTCTTCGTGGCTTGTACATTGGTTTCGGTACGCTTAGCCTCTTTTTTATCATCGTCCCATTTTACGAAACGATAGCCATTATCTGGCACTGCTTCCACCTCTGTACCAGAGCCACCTGCAAAAACGTTCTGCGTTGCTTCGCCCTTTATTGTGCCATGCTCGCCTGCCTCGTACGTTAAAGTAAAGACTTGAGCAAACTCGGCAGTATAGATTTTGTTCTCAGTACCTACCACGTCGGTTCTCGGATTGTCAGTCCTACCGTCATTCCACTGCTTAAAGGAGTATCCTGTGTTCGCCTCTGCTGTAACGTTTGCCGTCTCTTCGCCCACAGCTAACATTTGGATAGGCTGTCCCACAATCTTCCCATTTGCTCCTGCTGTGTACTGAATCGTGTACTTCGGTTTGGGTATAGCCTCGAAAATAGCCTCTACTCGGACAGCAGTATTGTCCTTACGCTTTTCGGTCAATACGTCATCAGACCACTTAACAAACTTGTACCCGTCGTCAGGAACAGCAATTACCTCCGAACCATCAGTACCCGTCGTCGTCGTAAATCTCAGACTCTTCACTTTGCTCGTCTCACCCGTCTTTTGTAGCATGCCATTTTCTCCTGCAAAGTATTGCAATACTACTTCGTTCGCTGGTTCAGGATCATACTTGACCGAAATATTATCTATCGCCAAGTAGGATCTAAACACATTCGTGTTAGTAAATACCCAACGGAAGCGTAAATACCTGTGTGAAGCTAGTTTTGTAACATCCAAAACATAGTTCTCAGGAGCAGAGCCTCCATAATTAACAGGTCGCGCGTTTTGCCACTCTCCATCTTCAAAGCAGTATTCTAGCCTTGCTCTGTAGCCACCCGAGGATACATAGCGATTGTACCAAATAGTAACCTTAGCAGCAGGATCTCTGCCTTCAAGCGATAACCACGGCGTAGCTACCCATACATCCTTGTAACGCGGTTTCTCTTTCTCAAAGCTCGGAACAATACCCACAGCATTCCCCACGGGTGTAGGAAGCGTTGTTATAGTCGATAGTGGCATTACATACCACCCAAGCCCTTGTGCTGGCTTATCAAACTCCCATCCATCAATGCTAGCAGAACCTAGTTCAAAATTCTCTGTCCACGCTATCTGTAAAGGTTTGAAAAATAAAGCTTTTACAGAAATATCCGCACGAACATTCATGTCCGTACGTGTTGCTGTTTTCACACCATCAGACCAGCCAATAAAGATATAGCCTTCCTTCGCCTTTACCGTAACAGCAGCCCCATCTGTACCAGGTACTACTTGTTGCGTAGCAACGGTAGTAACAGGATCGAATTCGCCTCCTTCTCCCACTTCGTAAGTGAGCGTGTAAGTGAATGTCTCAAAAAGAGCTTTTACCGTCTTGTCGCCTATTACTGCTCTGTCCACACGCACAGGATTCGTATTATCATCGTCCCATTTCACAAAGCGATATTTGATATCCTTTGCCAAAGCCACGACTTCTTCCCCGTCACACCCTGCAGCGACCTTCTGTTGCGAACGACCTTGTATCATACCATTCGCATCTGCCGTGTATGTCAGAGTGTAAACCTCTTCCCGTAATTCAAGCTCAACGGTCAGAGCCAGATCTTTCACTTCAAAAGCCTTTGCATCCGTTGTATAACCCGCCTTCGTTGCCGTTACTGCATATTTTCCTGGCAACAAATAGAGTTTACAAGAGCCATCAATGGCTGTTTTTGCCTCAATCTCGCCTATTTTCAGCACTACGTCCTTTAGGGTAGCACCCTTCTCATCCTTCACGGCAATCGTCACCTCTTTAGCATCCTTCGGAGCCGTTACATGTAGTGTACCCGTTGTGCGCGTAACCTTATAGTTACCAAATTCATAAGGCTGTGTATAGTCTTTCGGAGCAATGGTGTAATCTCCCATGGGGAGAGGCGGCATACTAGCATTCCAAACCTTATTATCGGGCATACGGATTTCGTAAGGTGCATCAAACTGCCATTCTGTATTGGGGAATGCCAAACCGTTGTACTTAAACGTAAACTCAGGTAAAGCATCTCCTTGTGCCATGGTAACATCCTCTACCTCAATGCTCAAATCTGCACGCTTTACTTCCACTTCGCGCGTCTTATTCTCGGCAGGTTTGAACGTCTCATCGCCTTCTTGTTTAGCCGTAATGGTTGCAGTTCCCACCGCTACCGTAATTAAATTCCCTTCCGCATCTATTGTAGCAATTGTCGGGTCTGAACTTTGATAAGTTATAGGCAAACCCGACGAAGCTTGTGCATCAAGAAGAAGTCCTGTACCCGTATAAACACGTTCTAACTTCTCTGCACTCCACGCAATTGTCTGTTGTAACGTCATACGTACTGTATAGTACTTCGCATCGCGCTTATTCTGTGCCAGCACTTTCAAGGTAAGCGGTGTTGAAAAATCTACGTGGAACTCCGAATTGACTTCAATCTTCTGCGCACCCATATAAAGCTCTGCATCAGGCGAAATGCCAGATACTACCACTACCGCATCCTTGTAATTGAAAGTACTAGTAGCCGATTCGTTCTCGGGTATGAATTCTATAAGCTCTTGCGGGTTGTTAGCTGATAGATCATTCTTTAAGCCAGGATTCTTTACCTTCGGAAGAGAAAGCGCCAAAAGCTCACAAGCATTGGAGAGATCATTCACAAGCTGGATCGAAACGGTTTCTGTGCGGTTTTTACCGAAGAAGTTCGCATTTTCTAACGTGAAAGAAAGTTTGTGCTCAGCGTTTGTACTGAAATCAATCTCAGTGTCATCAGTCACAAGCGTTCCACCGTGTTTTACCTCTGTACCTACCCAGTTCAGGAAGAACTTAACCTTCACTTTATCGAAAGTAGAGAAGCCCTGCGGCATGAATACCTTTATTTCATTCTCTGTAATGAATTGAGGCTCAGTTGCCTGTCCTACGACTTCCACATTTCTGAAGATTCGATCCAACGGACGCCAAATTTCATTTTCTGGGCGCTCGCTTATTATGTAAGCATATTCTCCTTTCTGAGCCGTAGAAGAGAGCCGACCTTTACCTTCCGTGTAGATAAACTCACCTTTGCAGTCGGCAGGCAAATTCCCATCAATTCCACGAACACTCTTAATCATATTTTCTTTCAGTTGCTCAGACGTACGCTTGGCGTTCCAAACCCTGCACATAGCATTCTGCCCCTTCATGGCAATATTGAGCCACAGATTCGTGAAAGAGAACGAGCCCGTACCTTGACGTTCCAGCTCAACCTTTTCACCATCAACATACAAGCAAGGCGGCTCCACATAGGTGGGGTTATGTATCGACATAGCGATGTGTTGCCATTTACCAGGCTGAACCACCGCTTTTTTGCTCACATAAACCCCGTTTGAACCCGCAAAGAAGACTAACGTATTATCGGGGTAACGCGAATTGCCGACGAGCACTCCGAGATTTATCCCCGATTCGCCACCATCGAAGAAAGCGCAACTATGCGTCTCATTAAGTTTCCACCATCCCTCTATGGTTATATCAGCTCCTAAGTTTTTCCCAATGTTCGGAAGTGCAATCGCCTCCTTATTATCACCTACGAATGCCAGACTGTAGAATTGCTCGGTTTGCGCAGGTATCTTGAAGAAGTTGATTTTAAGTTCGTTATCCTTTTCATTGGCATCCTTTTCCTTCAATGCAACTTTTACGGTGTGTTTCCCTTCTCGCGTAAAATCGCCCTTTTGCCCAAATTCTACTTCAGCTTCTCCACCTTCAGCAGCAAGGTTGCAATCGAACTCTTCTTCAAACTCATCCAAATCATCAATCTTACAAGTAAGTTTTACCTTCGTAACAGCCGTACGACCATTATTGCGAAGCTTTACTTTAATGGGTGTTGTAGCAGTCAAATTAGAGCGTCCTGACTGCAAATCAACAAAGGATACCAAGCCCAACTCTACGGGGCTGTTTCCCGTCTTTATATCAGCCATGAAGTCTATAACATGCCCCCACTCAATCTCCTCTTTATTTTTGAACTTGGCGTAATTCTCATCATTCGCAAGGATAATACGCATCCGTCGTTCGCCAGCCTGTAAATTCGGCACAGTAGAAAGATCTACTTCGAGCGTATAGGTCGTCGTGTTGAGCACCAAATCGTTCTTAATCATTTCGTGGCTACCATTCGCATCGTCAAGTATATTGTCGCCATTTAGGTCAATAAACAGACGGATGGCAGCTGGCAGATGTGTTGCACGCGGTTTAGGTGAAACCGTGAACTTTATTTTGCTCTTTGTTTGTGTATAGATCGGAATCTTTATATCAGGGCGATACAACACTTTCTTAAAACCTCGGAAAATAATATCGTCCATATCTTGCGGACTAACAATATTGATGACTAGCTGATTAAAGTCCTTTATTGTACCGCCGCCATCCCATATTGGGTCGTGGAGGATAGATAACTTTTTGGTGTTGTCTGTAACATCACCGTCTTTGGCCATCATTGCTTCGACTTCCATACGCATGGGGGCAGTAATATCAACTTCTTTGGGAAGCGCAAATACTGTTTCTCCTTTGGGCGCGAGCGTGGGGATCTCAAAACGTTTTTCTGCGCCATCTATCGAGAAATAGATTCCGACGTTATGGAAAGGAATGGCGAGTAGATTCTCGACAACAGCTTCAATCTTTTTGTGGTTTTCGTCTTTTCCATTGGCTTCTCGCAACTCTTTGAGTTTCCACTGATTGGGCATTTCCACTTCTGCGAGTTCGGCAAGCCAACCATCATTTTGTTTACCACTAGCTCCGACGAAGGCAAAAGTTAGTCCTCCATTTTCAGCCTCAGAGATAAAAGTCTTTGCCCCTATACTTGTCCCCGTAAGACGGTAGGAGGCTTTCGAAACAGTTACTCCTAAGTTATCGGGCACGTTGCCTGCGAACACATAGAGAGTATCCATTACATTGAATGCATATTGTTTGAAAACTACTTGCACTGCGGCGTTTGCTTTCGTAGGGAGCACTTGTAGCACTGCTTGTTCCTTCTCTTTGTAGGGTTCGAGAGCACCACGTCCGTCGGTAAATTCCGCCTTACCACTCATCTTAGTTGAGATATAAGGCACCTGTGGGAATACACCCCAAAAAGTCTCGATATACTCAACTTCAGGCATTGTAATGCCGCTGCCCATATTGTAAACTTGGAAAGTTCTCTCATTATTGGAGCTTCGGGCATCATTCTCTACATCGACACGCACTACTACGTCGAATTTATGCGGTTTGTCACTTGCAAAGTCGTGTGTAAAGGCGAGCATAACATCTTCGAAAGGCTTCATTGTTTCAATGCGATGTGTGTACACCACCTTACCATCAACTTGTACCGTGACGGGAACATCCTTAAGTGTTAGCGACGAATAGTTGATCACTCTGAAATTGACCTCCTCATCTGTCATTTTGGGTTTGGCTACTATTTCAGGGTTATTCACCTGCGCAATTCCTACATCGGGACGCGTACCTGTTTTTATGAGTCGGTAATTTACCAGTACTATGGCATCGTTTCGCGATTCGAGTGCCGTTTCTAAAGCGATCTGAATCTTCTGTCCAGCATACGCCGTCAGATCCCAAGAAATATTGTGCGACTCGCCATCACCAGGGATCTGCATCCGATTAAATACATCGGGCACAGGTGTTCCGCCCACTTTTAAGCGCAAAAGCGCCCCATTCGGGTCGTCCGACTTTGTCATAAAATAGAAAGCGAGGAGCTGTAACTTCGTCCCCTCAGGGATAGCCGAAAGGTCAAGTTCGCACGTAGCAACAGTCGCAACGTTATCGGTTTGGGCAAATGGATCGTCCCATTTAGCAGCTTTTCGTACCCCTTCCCATTGCAGCATATGGGAGTCAAACGGAAGTTTCAAGGCTGGTAGTGCTTCGCGCAGTGTAAATTTCAAATTCTTCCCAGTCGTCAGTCTAGTATGCTGGAAAGGCGAGCCAACGAACGATTCAAGGTAAGGCAGCTCCGCTTCTGTGATGATGGCAGGGCGTGAAGCCATCGACAATATACCAACACTCCGTCGTCCAGCTATACCATCTGCACTTAGCGCACGAACAGCAAAGATGTTACGCCCATTCAATAGTTTGTCAGCAGGAATAGGATACTCGAGTGCTGGCGCATCTACGGTTGCAATAGGTGTATATGCTCCTTTGTTGATATCGGCTTGCAAAATCTCGTACTTTGTAGCATTGTCTGCGACATCCCATTTCAATTTCCACCCCTCTGTTGCACAGGATTTGTCTTCTAGTTTTACGCCTGTCACGAAGGACATGATGGAGAAAACACCTTGCATCTGTACCGTTACCCCCTTTGCGTCGGTAACGCGAATCGTAGCCTTATCGGTAGGTGCGAGTGGCTTTGGCAGATTTAATGAGATGCATGTCGTCGCTGCGCTTGCTGCTAAATTGGTAAATGTTGCTCCCAGATCTGTACTCAACTCGACCTTCAGGGGCGCTACCAGATTCTCCGTGCGCAGGAAAATGGGGGCACCAGGAGCATAAACATCTCCCATCATAGGAGATGTAATTGCGGGACGCTGATAGTCAAAATACCAAACAAGAACATAGTCCTGCTTTGCTTCCTGATTTACAGCCCCAGCAACGTTGATTGTGTATGTGCCCGCAACAGGGTTCTTTACTACCACTTGCTCAATATTATCTACTTCGTTTTTCTTGGTTGCTACTGCCAATGTGTTGGGATTGTTAGGATCAAGTGTGTACGGATAATAAGTTGTACTATTCGCGACAACTGTAAGGTCAAGGTCATTTACAAGTGGGCATTCACCCAACGCATATTCCTTATTCGCTACGGGGTCGTTCCAACACAGCATTACACGGAGTTCTTTGACTCCAGCAGGCACATCGATTGTCTTCGTTTGTGCAGCACCTCCTTTTGCTAGCGAAGCAAAATGATGCCAGTTGTTTTCCATAGCTGTAACCGCTGCAATAGCATTGAGATTACCGAAGCCATACTTATAGTCAGGACCTAAGTTGCCCGCCTCATCAGCCGTATTGGCAATCAACGCCTTTAGATAATAGTTGTAAGGTATTGCCCCGCCATGCAATTGTCCCCAACGCTGTGTTAGGAGCGCCAAATGCCCTGCCACGGTGGGACATGACATGGAAGTTCCGCTCATCTGATCGTAACCTTGATTGGGCATTACCGAATAAACGTCTTTACCACGTGCACAAATGATAGGAAACATACGACCATCACGTAATGGACCAAAACTAGAGAAATCGGTCATAGCGCCGTAAGGCGTTAAGGCACCAACTGAAATAATGTTCTTGGCATAGTTCGTTGCGTGTGCAAAAGGCTGCGAGCATGCCCCTTGGTCATTCCCTGCCGAATAGCAATGCGTTAAAGTAGGAATGTAGTATGCAAGACGATCTGTATTGGGATTACCCAAAAACGTGTAGCTAAGATATTGCTGTGCACGACACAAGGACGACATACGAAAACCATACGAGTTAGAGGTGATAGAAATATTCTCTTTTTCGTAGGTTTCCAGCATTTCTTGTTGTACCGTCTTTCCATTGGACTGTACGTTGAAGTTCCACGTCCAAATTTCTGCTTCAGGTGCCATACCGCGCGCTTTCTCATCGAGTAAACCAGCGCCGAGTATCGTACCCGTAGTGTGCATTCCGTGCCCACCTGCAGAAGCTTGCCCTATTTCAAACTCACACCGATGTACTCGGTTACCATAGTCTACATGATCTTCCACATTACCATCCCAAATACCTATATGAACTCCTTTTCCCGTCAAGCCTCGCCCTCCGAGTTGTGGTGCTATACGTAGGTTGGTTGCTCCTCCCAGACGCGCACCACGATAGTTTTCTAGCTCAGTGGGAGGGTCAATCCAACGAATAAAAGCCACGTACTCGACATCAGCCAAAGCAAGGAGTTGTTCGCGTGTTGTAGTTACTTGTGCAGTGCGTAATAGATCTGACGACGTGGCAAACTTCACTCCACGCTTGCTCAGATCGGCTCTTACTTGCTCTTCGGTCACACCCTTGAACCAAACAAGGTTAACTTTGAGATTGTCGCCCTCAGATGCCCATTCAGGGCTTTGACCTTGTAACAAGCTGTTCACCATCTTCCATTCCCCGCGAATGGGTACTACCGTACGAAGTCCCGTACCCACAAAATCGCTCGGACGGCTACCTGGGACTACTTGCGCGTAATAAGCATTGCTACCAAGGTAATCACCCAATTCCACACCTTTTTGCTTCAACGCATCGTAAGCGATTTTCTCAGTTCCAAACTGAACCAGTACGTTGAGTTTTTCGCCAGTAGGGGTACCCAACTCCAAACTAGACGTTTTGTGCCCACGTACCTTGGCATGTACATTCGCCTCTAGGTAAACCTCACGGTCTCCGAAACGAATAGGGGCTTGTGCATAAAGCCACGTGCCCACACACAAGAAGAGTAATAAGAATAAAACTCGCCTCATCTGTTCTCTAATTTATTGGTTAATTAACTCTATACCTAAGATAGGTCTTTTTTATCAAAATAGCGTTCGTCTTTTCGTATAGAATATTGTTTTTGTATAGGAATTTCATTAAAAGAAGCATAAACTCTATTTGATATTCAGGTAATTGGATATTTCTTACATCTATTCCATTTCTGTAGGAAAATATGTATTATCCACCCCTGTCTTGGGGATTTTTTGGTAGAGAATTAGCGAATTTCGTCACTGAGAATATCCATTTTGTCATTTGTAAGAATACAAAAGGAGTTCCTTGGTGATTTTCTTGCAGGCACATTGCTCCCCCGTCGTTTTTTTTGAAACCGTTACACATACAATTTTCAAATGAACATATTAAATAGGCTGAAAAACAACACCCTAAAACAAAACAAGGAAGCAATGCTAAGCATTACTTCCTTGCCTAAATCAATGAAAATTGACGAATTCTAGACTAGTACGGTGGGCACTGTAACGGCTTGTATCTACGCCCGCGCTGTATCAAAGGCATCTCGTAGGTTAAAGATATTTCGTGCGATCCCCCCGAACCAGGTCCTAACTTAGACACTGTAAGATCGTACGTATAGACGACCTGTGCACGCGAGAAACGAACCCCAATCATAAATGCCAAAGCGTCGCTCCCGTTGTAGTCCTTCACTAGCGGGATTCCGCGATACCAAAGTCCCAACATAAGAGGGTTCTTGTACCAATAACCACCAATCTCAGCCTGCGAGAACTTTCCTTGTATTCGCGCATTCCCCGCTAAAGAGAAACTCTGATCTATACCTTTGCGATAAAGACTTCGGATAACAAAGCGATAGCCTCCGAAAACGGAAAATCGGAAAGGAATACGCGCTTTTTCACTGTAGAAAGAGATGCGAGGCCGCAACATGTGATCCCAAGTGCCACCGACCCACCATGCAGCTGTATGCAGCAATATTGAGGTAGAGATATCGATATCGTATACAGAACTCTTACCTATACTTTGCATCGTCGTAGAGCTACGCGGTGTATTTACAAGCTGATCTCCCCATATCAAACGATCATAGTCAAGAGAGTGGTTACGAAAGAAAAAACCAATACCAGGGCGGAGATTCAGTTTACTATTGAGGGGTATTGAGTACGAATAGTTTAGCCCTGCAATAATAGTACCTAAACGTCCATCCCCCGCCAGATCTCCAAGTGCAAAAACGCCAATTCCACTACGCAGGCTCTCGATGTTGACATCATAAGAAGCCGACATGGTGCGATAGGTATTAGGAATAACTGACCACTGGTCTCTATAGCTGACAATCACCCTCTGCCCCGTACTTGCACCCGCATAAGAAGGAGCTATGTATATAGGGTTCGCAAAGAACTGTGTAAACTGCGGATCTTGTGCCGAGGCACGCCCCACAAAAAGTCCTACTGTCGCGACCACTAATACCGTTATCCACCTAATGATTCTCATCACTTTCTTAGTAGTGTTACATTACCTCGGAGATCAAAGACATCTCCATTAAAGAAATGCCCCAAAGCACGCCACGTGTAGACACCCGTTTCACAGAGTCGTCCGTTCATGTAGCCATCCCATCCTTTCTTGATATCGTTGGACTCGTAAATCAATTCGCCCCAACGATCGTATATCCGTAATATGTAGTCGGAAACACCCTCTCCATAGGGATGGAAGACCTCATTTGCTCTGTCATTCTCGTCATATACTCCCCCGTTAGACCCTGCATCGCTTGGTTGGAAGACATTGGGGAATTCCAGATGCCCAGCAGGTCTAACAATTACACTAAGCGTATCGCTCGCCTTGCAATCTGCAAGTAGTGTATTTGTTGCCTCAAGTCGTACGGTGTATTTTCCAGCAGTCATATAATCATGAATGGGAGAACGATCGGTAGAGAATTCCCCGTCTCCAAAATTCCACAAGAAAGCAAGGTTGTCGCCCTCTGTTAAGTTTTGTCCCTTTATGGTTGCTTTAGGCAACATCACCTGATCAGGGTACAAAGTAAACTTAACTTTTGGATTTGGCAAGACGGTAACGACTGCAAATGCATAATTCACACCTCCATCTCCCGTAACTGTCAGCTTTACGTGATAAGTTCCAACATTCAAATAATCGTGAATCGGCACTTTTTCCGTCGAAGTTTCACCATCACCAAATTCCCAGAAATAGGTCTCGTCGTCGTGCATCAGCCCCTTATCACGCAACAAGGTAAGTCTGAACGGTACGCAACCTTCGTAGGCATAAGCTGTAAAAGCAGGATCAGGATACGGAGGTAAGATATAAGCTTTCACTGTGGTTTCAGCGGAACACTTCGGACTCTCAATCTTAAGGTTAACGTCGTATGCAAAATCGTTCGTTTTCAACCCCCAGCGCGCATACTGATGTGTTCCAGGATCGCGCATCGTAGACGATTGCCCGTCTCCAAAATCCCAAGTATACTTCCAGTTGGAAGGCGCAGGATTAGAGTGATTGGTCAATGCAATGGTCGCATTGGGGAAGACTTGCAGCATAGGCGTAATACTGATTTTAGCCTTCGGGGTAGCATACACTGTCACTTTTTTCGTTGCCGTAGACTCACAGCCGTGATCGGTACGAGCTAAGAGCGAAACAGTATACACAGCATCATTGACCGTAAGATTTTCAAAGATGTGCTCTGGTTCGTTCATTTCGTGCGGCACGGTACCATCACCAAAATCCCAAACGAAAATTTTACTAACTGGGGCATTAGAACGGTTCTCAAATCGAACCGAAAGCGGACTACAACCCTTATCGTTCGGCACGATATCAAAATCGGCACGTGCTGCAGGATATACCGTAATCACGGAACTCTGCTCGTCTTCGCATCCATACTGTGAAACAGCTTTCAGCTTCACCGTATAAACGACATTGGTACTTGAGGTGTTAGCGTACTGCTTCTGCACTGGACCACTATGCGACACCGAAACGGAAGAACCGTCGCCAAAATCGTACGTATAGTTGAGATTGACACCCTTCGATTGATTGAGGAACTCAACATCAAAAGGAGGACACCCTTCACTCTTGCCACTCGCTTGGAATAATGCCTTGGGTTTGGGATATACCGTAACATTGTGGCTTACAGAAGCCTCGCAACCATGTACCGATTTAACATGCAAAGTAACTTCGGGCGTTAGGGTAAGCGAATTGTCGTTGTTGATCAGACGGATCGTCGGATCAGCGGGCATAGCTTCCTTTACCTTCAGCACCTGTACCCCCTCAACACTCCACGTATATTCGGTTTCGGGCGAGTTAAATACATTGGTTGTGATCTGGAAACGTGCATCGTAAGGAGCACAACCAGGTCGCGGCACAATAAACTCGGGATACGCCGCAGGATAAATATCTACTTGTCTTTCTGTTTCATCCTTACATTGTGGCGCTGCCGTAAAGTAAACTTTTAGGTGCAACCTACCAGGCACTATAACAGCAGGACTCACAGTAGAATTGGTAAATGTAGCTGTGGTTGACTCGCCAATAGGCATAGCAACAGTGCCTTGCACAGCACTCCAATCGTATGTATAGCTTGGCTTTTGTTCCCCTGCCTGCGCTTCGACGGTAAGAGGAGTACATCCACTGTTCTTATTCAGAATAATCTTAGCAGTAATCGCAGGATATACCTCTACTTCTTTGGTTACTTCAGCCTGACAGTCTCCGTTAATTGCAATCATACGCACCTTGAACTTGCGCGATGTACCATCTACATTGTAGTTGGTAAGCGTGAACTCTGGATTCAATTGTGCTTGCAGATCTTGCCTTTCAAGCCCGTCAATAAACCAACGATAACGTCTTGCACCAGTACTCTGATTCGTAATCTTAACACGCATCGGCGTACACCCTACGAGATCGGCAAATGCAAAATCCGCCTTAATTTCGGGTCTTAGCACAAGATCTATCTCTTTGGTATCGCTACATACCACATTATTAGGATAAGAAGCCGATGCAATCAGCTGTAGCTTAACGGGTTTGTCTGTATTTGTAGGATTGACCAACGGAATCGTCACATCGTCTAAACTCGTTGTGGGAGGAATAGTACCTCCGACGCCTCCAATCAGATTCCAGTTGTAAAGCATCGCGTTCTTCGAGTTGTTTCGCACCACTACGCTGCTAGGAGTACAGAAGATCGTGTTATCAACCGAGAAGTCCGCCGTAACCTTAGGACAAGCAGTAACAATTTGTGTGGTCGTAGCGGTACAACGAGTTTCAGGATTCTCTATCGTAAGGCTCACCTCGTAATCTGTTTTGTTATTCAACGAGATGTTGTTGTAGTCGTGTGTATGCGTCGGGCTACCATCGCTGCTGGTATTTCCATCAGCATAATCCCACGTGTAGCGAAGCGTTGGGGCTCCCGTAGAGTTATTGCTAAAGACCACTGTAAACGGAATACATGCAATAGACTTATCTACGGTAAACACTGGATTGAGTCTAGGAGCTACAAAGACTTGCGTAGTAGCAGGTGTCGCATTAACACATTGTTTACCAGAAGCATATACCTCACGAATATTGAGGCTAACCGTCATAGTCGCATTCGTATTGGGTTGCGTATTGGGGAAGTGCCAACTATGCACACCCGTACTATTCTTTGTCTCTTGTTGCTGAACGCCAGAGACCTGATAACCGTAATCCCAATCGAAGTAACGGGTAACACCTGTGCCAATATTTCCACGCGAACTATTAGTAAACGTTATTTCACGAGGCGTTTGGCAAACATCGCCATCTTCCTTAGTGAATAAAGCCACCACTTCAGGATGCACCACAATGTCTAGTGTACTCTCTAGTGTACAGAGCGTCTCTTCCTGCGTAGAGAGAACCTTAACATGGCAGGTAACATCCTCGAGGGTTTTATTTTCAAACTGATGATCTACAGGGTCTTCATTGTAAGAGGTTTGCGTATTCCCTCCGTCATCAAAATCCCACTTGTGGTTAACGTGCGCACCACCACGAGACTGTATATCAAAACTTACAGGCGTTTCCCCTGAGCAAAGTTCTTGGTTAAATCCACCAGGACGCGGCTTCACACCAATGGTAACATCCAATCGGGGCGGCACAGTCACCTCATCTACCTTAAGAGGACCGACACTACACACAACGCCAGCACCCCAAGTCTTCTTACCAGAATAGGTAATCTCATACTTAATGAAGTCGTGCGGACTCGAATTCGTCAATATTACTTCAACGGGATTTCCATTCTGTACACCAGTCTTCACAACCTGTGTGCCACTAGCCGCGCCTATACCAACAGGCGTAAATTTCCATTCGTAATCGGATAGGCTGGGTGCGTTGCTCAAGAACTCAAGTTTGAAAGGAGTACACTTATCTTTAATCTCAAAAGAGTTGACGGGACGCGGTTCGGGATAAACGGTAATTTGAGTTCTGTCTTCTGCTTTACAGTTTCGCGCATTGAAAGCCTGAAGAAGTACCGTGAGTACTCGTGGGGTAGCTTCGGTATTGGTGTAAGTGTATTTAATGTCAGTTCCGCTCTGTAATACAGAGGAAGTTGTCCCCAATTCAAACGTCCATTCATTGCGAACAGCGTTCTGCGAATTGTTCGTGAAGGTAAGCTGTGCAGGAGCACAAACCTCAGTCGCGGGAGCAACGCCAGCAATAGTAGCAATCACAGGCGGTAAAACATCAAAACTATAAGGAGCTGACGTAGATGAACAATTTGCCGAAGTTGCATCCAAGGTGATGACCTTTGTACCTGGCAGGGTGTACTCGTAAATGCCCGACCCTACGGGATTTTCTACACCACCTGATACATGCCATGTTTTGTTGTAAGTAACCTTGGTTGCTGTCTGATCGATGAACTGAATTTTGTATGGGTTACACTCATCAATCTTCTTAACAGTGAAAGCCGCCTTAATACTCGGGTGTATTCCGTAATTTTTGGTGACGGTATACGAACACTTGTCGTTGTTTATTCCTTTAAGCGCGACGGTGTACAGGAGATCGTTGTCAGAATCGTTTGTAAAGAGGTAGTTGTAAGGCGTTCCCTCACCGTGGTATTCTTGCGTAGAACCATTATTCGTAATAGTCCATTCAAAACGCGATATCCCTGTTCCTGTTGCCGTTAACGTTCCATCAATATCTGGGCAAAGAGTAGAACCTGGCGCAAAGGTCTGTGTAACCCCGTTGGGATCAACGTAAGTTAATGTAAAGTCGGGATCAACACGCGGGTAAAGCGTGAACTGAATAGCATCCGATTGAGTACAGCCATTTCCGTCGGCTACCTCGAGGCTTACAACGGGCTGTACACTCATGGTAGAGGAGGGATTCTGTAGAGTAACTTCATAAACATTCCCCCCTACCAACGTAGGAGTAAAGACAACACCATCCAGCTTCCAGACGCGAACTGCCGTAGTTGCCACTTCCGACTTGTCGGTGATTCTAACTTTGCGTTGCCCTGTATTGTCGTCAGGACAACCTATTGGGTCGTTATTTTCAAGCAGTACTTTTACTTTAGCTCCTATTACAATGTCTTCCTTAAGCTCAATAGGGCAATCATCGCCCTTGGAGTGCAGGGTAACAATGACAGACCAAGTAGAAACCAAATCGGTAGCATTAGAGAATTCAAACTCTTGCTCCCAAGTGGTTACACCAGCCTGAACCTCAAAAGTACCAACTTGCGGATTAGCAGCTCCTGATCCTCCATTCTTTTCTACACGCCACTCTAGCGAACTCGTATTATCGATATTCGCAAGGTTTAGCTTGAACTTATACGGCCAACAATTAGTGCCCACTTGCGTTCTTACTAGCGGTCCAGAGGTAGGCGGCGGATATGCAACAATTTCGGTTCTTTTGATTGCCTCACAGAACCCGTTACCAACCTTCATTTCTATGTACCGCTTCCGTTTTTGCGTTACAGTAAAGGGATTCACTACATAGAAATCCGCATTAACACCACCGACAATAGGATTAGCCCACGGAATATCATTATACGGTAACGTACCCTCCGCAGGTTCCACCAATTTCCATTCGCGCCACTTAGCAAACGGCGTTTTATCCTCTAGACGCAACTGCTGCGGTGTACAAAAGCCAGCAGGTGTAGGAGGCATAGTTGGTGGTAAGGTTGTGCGTATTACAAGAAACTGTGGATTGACTTCGGGGTTTACTATAATATGCGCATAGTCAGGCGGAGTTGCATAGGTAGAAGCAACCTCTTTGCACGTACCAGACTTGTCTGTTACAGTAACGCGAGAATGGAATTGTTGTGGCGTACCCGTTTTATTGACAGCCGTTGCAGAGGGCGCAGCTGCTGCTGAAGTAACGGGCGAAAAAATAGGCGCCGTCCCCATTTCCCAAAAATAGAGCGCTCCTTTGGGTTGCAAAGCTTGGTTCTGATCCTTGTACGAAACATTCAGCGGTGAGCAAGCTGAAAGCGGGTCTATCGTTGTTAGTACATTGGGTCTAACGACTCCAGGATATACTTTAACCTTCAGCAACTTGATACCAGCACATTCGCCATTGCTAGCCACAACACGCAGTTCGTGTTCTACAGGATCGCCGTTTGTAAGATGCGAAGCATCATGCGAGGCGTAATTGAAATTGAGAGGAGTAGGTAGCGTAAACTCTTGTGGAGCAGGAGGCGGGGGCAATGTAAGGGTGGCATTCCCTGTCTGGTCTATATAAGTACCATGTCCATCCTCTTTCATACCCCATGAAAGTTTTGTAGCACCCGTTAGCTCCTTTATGGTAACACTCTTGCTATTATTTCCACAGAAAGAGCCATTAAGACCAGCTACATCAATGATAGGATCTATCTGCGGCACTACGCTGACTTCAAATGTCTCCTTAATATCTTCGGAGCAGACACCTTTACGCTGTACCGTAAAGGTCATTGGCGTTGTTAGATCTGCAATCGTAACCGTTTTTGTATTGGTAGGTGCTTCAACCTTATTTGAAGGAGCCCAGCTATAATTAAAGAGATCGTTCGAGTCGTCAGGCGTATCAGAAGCAGAGAGCTTCAACTTCCCTTTCTTGCAAATCGTAATCTTACGCTTATTAGTCATAGGATCGATAGGCACAGACACCCAGTTTCCGTCTGGCGTAAGATAATTCAGCGGAGGCTTGTGTCCTGCTGGCACAATATCGTTCTGTGGACCGTAGGTAAAATTGGTAGGAATAGTAGGAGGTGTTCCCATGGCAGTGCCCAAATGGAAGACATTCGCCTTATTGCGAATACGGTAGGTAACACCAGGGGTAAGCATGTTTGTGACATCCATGGCGTAAGTGGGATTGGGAGGCGTAGAATTGTCCATGTCGCCTTGAAACTTTTCCCATTCAACGGTAGGACTCACATTAGCATCCTCATAGTTAGAATAGTTGTTGAGCCTATTCTGCAAGGCAACAGCTGGATCTGCCCCAGTAACGGGCTCCCATTTACCGCCATTAAGTCGTTCAACCACAAATGAGTTTGAAACAGCGATCCCCGAATTCCAGACCGCCAGACGAATGTACATACGCTGCCCAGCAGGAACTGGATTAGGTAGTGAAATCTGCGCAGCGCGCACGCCATTGCAGTGTCCTAGCGTGTTATAGTAAGTAGGCCACGGCTGGGTTGTCTGAGCGTGAAGCTCGACTGACGGAAAGACCAGCGCATAAAGCACCGCAAGGGCACTCACGGAGACAAATAGTTGTCCCTTATACCAAGAACGTAGTCTTCTTATTTTCATAATCACCGCATTTTTTGAGTCTTGCACAAAAAATCTCTCCGCACATGAGTTTACGAATGTTAACGCCGTAGGTTTCATTCGCGCAAACTCTACCCTGCCCTACGCTACAAAAATAGTACCTCTGAGCACTCCGTCAAAACGATTTTAAGCCTTTTACACTAAACTCGTGTTGGATAGACTAAATAGGTAACAAGAGTACATGAAAGGAAGGTTAAAAAAAAGTAGTGTGTGCGGAAATTTCGGACATGCGTGCAAGCAGGAGGTCGTATAGAACAAGAGCTGCGATGCTTTCCACAATAACGGGACAACGGAGCACAAAGCAAGCATCGTGACGCCCCTGAATTTGGAGCTTTCGTGTCTCGCCTGTCTTTAGATCCAGCGCTTCCTGTGCTTGGGCGATGCTAGCAGTTGGGCGAAAACCGACTCGGAAGTAAATAGGATTCCCATTACTCAGCCCGCCAACAATACCTCCACAATGATTGGTACATGTAGAACCGTCTGGTGTGGCAAGACGGTCATTAAACGCACTTCCGCGCATAGAGCAACCTGCGAAACCGTTGCCAAATTCTACAGCACGTACCCCTGGAATAGAGAAAAGGGCATGTGAGAGAAGCGATTCGAGACTGTTAAAAAAGGGCTCTCCCAAACCTATTGTAGCTCCCGTAACTGTGCAAACAATAGTACCGCCTAAGCTATCGCCCTCTCGTATAGCTTCTTGTAGCAATGAGTACCATTCTTTCTTGCCTCCGACCTCATCAATCTCGGCACAGATAGTTACTTCGCTCCTTGCAAGCAGCGTACGGGCAATTGTACCCGCAATGACGAGTGCTACGGTCAGACGCCCTGAGAAAATACCTCCGCCTCTGGGATCGGCGTGAGAAAAGTATTTAACCTGTGAGACAAAATCGGCATGACCAGGGCGCGGCGTATCGAGAAACTGTTCGTAGTCGGTAGAACGAGTGTCTTCGTTCGGAATAAAAATGGAAAGCGGAGCACCTGTAGAATAGCCGCGATAGACGCCCGTAAGAAAATCGAAATGATCGGGTTCTTGACGTGGCGTAGTTCCTATATCGGCCTTACGCCGTCGCAACAACTGTGTAGCAAAATCAATAGAATCTATCTCCAGACCTGCGGGTACACCGTCTAGTGTTAAGAGTATACCTTTGCCGTGCGACTCGCCACTAAGTGTAAGACGAAAGGAGTGTCCGAATGTATTCATCGCATAGTAAACATGTTTCGTGTAACAAATATTGCATTTGAACGAAAAATTAGGATGAAATATCAAGGACGGAAAAAGAAGGAGAAAAATGCGCCTTTTGGATCTACTGTTGCAACGCAGAAAAGAAAAAAGGCGGTCTTTTTGACCGCCTTCAAGAGCCTCTCATGGGACTCGAACCCACGACCTGCTCATTACGAATGAGCCGCTCTACCAACTGAGCTAAAGAGGCAACGGGACAAAAGTAGTGACTTTCTAGGAATTGGACAAACACCGTCAGCGAAAATGCACTGTACGAACTACAAAAGCAAACGCTGCACTTACTCTGTGCAGGAGGGTGTAAGAAAGCACACAGGTATTCGGTTTCTAATAAGGTGCATTTCCAGATTCTAGAGAGGGTTCAGGAATCTTCCCCGCATTATCGAAAAGAGATTGCATTATACTGTCTTGCATACGACTTTGTTCTGCGGCATTGACGGGGACTCCGTTACGATACTCGGTCTGTTCAACTATACGTCCGTCGAGATCCCAAACTGTCCAATAGCCTTCGCGTTTGCCTGCAACATACTTCCCTGCCATTCGCTTAGCACCTTCTGAAAAAAGGTAGAGCACTTCGCCATCGGCAACGTCATCCACAAGATGCCATTTCATACGTAAGGCTCCCGTGGCATAGAACAGTTCTTGGTCTCCATTTTGTTTTCCTTTTCTCCATCGTTGACGCTCAGCAATACGCCCTTCGTCAGAGTAGGTTATCTGTTCTCCCTCTTTGAGTCCGCGCACCCAATGTTCTATCATAACTACTTGCCCTTTTGAACCATAGTAGAGCCACGTACTATCCTTTTTCTGATCGTAGTACAAACCACGAGCTACGACGTTTCCTTCGGGCGAGTAGAGTTCTGCAAAAGATTTATGCCCGTCGGGGCGATGTTGTACAAGTACGCGTTTGTTACCATCCTCGTCGTAGCGAAGCATACGCCCTATAGGACGTCCTGCTCTGAATTCTGCCACGTAGGCAAGCTTTCCGTTGCGATAATATCGTTTCCAAAAACCTGTGCGCTGTCCCTTAGCATCGGTTTGATTAAAAACGGTATCGGTTTCAGTGGCGAAAGTTATCCCAAAAGTAAAGACGAAAAGGAGGGTAAAAAGAAGCGTTTTCATCGTGTGAGGTTGTTTGCTATTTCTTCTGCCATACGGCGACCACATCGCCAATGAACATGGAGTGTATGCCTGCGGGGAAGTTTTCGTAGAGTCGTTTAGGGACTTGGTTGCGGAATTGGGCTTCTTCTAAAGGAGCGGCGTACATGATTTCACATTCCATGACGCTCGTGGCTTCTACAAAGTAGGGGCTTCCGTTGGGGGTGTAGTCCACGGTTAATCCGAGTACTTTGACTTTGTCTACATCGCGTCCACTATGGTAGCCCATATATTCGGCGACGGTACAGCTGGCAAAGGTCATGATAACAAAATATTTCGCATTCTCGATAAACTCGAAGGTATGACGCGCGGGAGCAACGTAGACGGTAGCTGTAGGGCGTTCCATCCCCCAGAGATTGCCAAGCGCCCCCCAACCAATGGTCATGGCGTTGTACTGTTCGTGGTCGCCTGCAAGAAGAATGGGAGCGTGTGCAAAGAACGTAAACGGATTTTCGGTAAAATCGGTAAGCACATTAAGGGGTCTGAATTGACTATTCATGGTACTAGCTTGATAGGTATCTAACGTATTACTTAGCGTTTTAGCGTAGGGAGGAGTAAAAGTAAAGTGGGAATCACGGAGTTGGAAATGTGCGCAAAACTGGCACTCACAGCGTAAACAGTTTGTTGGTCGGCTATGTACAATAACGATATACAGTAAATAGCACACCACAAGCGTTATGCCAAGGAGATATTATTACAATCGGTGCGATAAGTTGCTTTTCTCTCCATTTAGATATAGTTGGCGGAGGATATAAGGAAAGGCTACATCTTGGCATCCATTTTTTGCGTTTTGAGGCGCAAAATGACGCTGTAAAGTGTATTAAGGTTGAAATAGCGTTCTACTAGCAATCAACAGCACAAATCTCGAATCGAAGCTCACCCTATTTTTGTCTGATACAAAAAAGTTTATTAGACTCCAATAATTACAAAATACAGATTACAGTATTCAATAAATTAGCGAAAACATTGATTTTTTATATGTACTACAATATCATAACAAATCGCTACATTAGCGTCACATATTTTCATAAATTCAAGGATCATGATTTGTAAAAAAGAACATCGTTACCTTCCTCTGTTTGATAATTTGCCAGACGATCAAGGCGGGGCAGGGCGGCACCGTTGCGCAGCGTGTGCTTTTGAAAGAGGGTATCAAGATGGATTGAAGCGTAGAGAACAATTAAACTTAGATTTGGATTCATTGCCTGAAAGTCAAGCGGGAACAGTTAGGCATAAAAGTCCTCACGCGGCATACGCCGCTGGTTATTTAGCTGGAGTTCAAGATTCTTATCGTTGAGAAACTTTGTCAGGGTATAATACTTTTAGGTTGATAGCAGCTTTTTTCATGAACTAGTCCTGTATGAGGATTCTATTTCTTACGAAATCTATTTGTGAGTCCATGGTACGAAATGAGCAGGAGTACTAGTAGATAACTCCCAAGAAATGCCTATACGGGCTGGCGTCCCTTTCCGTGTGTTGCAAGACGATTTACCAGCAGATGCTCCTCGGAAACAGTGTTCTGGCATATCGCTCGCTCAAAGAGAGTTGCAATGGACGCCAACAGTCAATTTGTATCAAGGACTTCAGCTGACTTATGTGCACCTCCGCCAAGAAATAGGGAATGTGTGGGTTGATTAAAATAATTTCAGAAGGTCTCGTTGATAGGAATTTGTATTATTCCTAAAGTGGATACTCATCTCGACTGTTATCTTTTGTAGTGTGCAGATTTTAGCTGAGCTAGCTATATCATTCCTTCGGCAAGAAGCGCTCGTACCATTCGGAAAGCGGAGAGGGACAACTAAGTAGACCACTCTTATATTGCAGATTGAGGAAAGAGAAGCGTATACGGTGTTTGGGTTGATATTTTTCGGTATACACAGACAAACTGCGTCCGCTGACACATTGCTCGGCTTTTACTTCAATAGGGATTATATCCTCGCCGTGTTGGATAATGAACTCAACTTCCGCCCTGCTATCTGGCGACCAATAATGCGGAACGTCGTCTTTCAGTAGTGGCATCAAGGATTGTAAAATAGCATTCTCTGCCATACTCCCTTTAAACTCTGTGTAGTTCGCAGTGGAATCCAGCACAACTGTTGCAGGCAACTTTGCCAAACGACGTAGTAGTCCGCAATCGCATGCATAGACCTTAAACGCCGTGGGATCTTCATAGGCAGAAACGGGTAAGGCGGGTTTAGTAATATTGAACGTGCGATAAATCATCCCAGCATCTTCCAACCAAAGAAGCGCATCTTCATAATCTTTGGAACGTGCACCAGATTTTAGCACCTTATAAATAAACTTGCGGTTCTCCTTTGCCAATTGCGACGGAAGAGAATGCCATATAGTATGAATACGTGGTATTTCTTTGGGGGCTGCATACTTAGCGAAATCAAGTTCGTAGAGATCGAGAATATCTTGTAACACTTGTTCCACTGCCTCCATTCCCTTGTTATCAAGCAAACTGATAACCGCTTCGGGCATACCGCCACAGACCATATAGCGTCGGTACTCTGTTTTTAACTTGTTGAAAATGATTTCTGGCAGAGGGGTAGCCTGCTGTAGGCCTTCTACATACTCAAACAAACGCTCATCTGCCGAACGTAAGAATTCTCGAAAGCTGATAGGGAACATTCGCAATATACGCACCTTGCCCACGGGAACGGTCATACTCTTTTTTTTCACAGCCACTCCTAATAAACTGCCAGCGGCAATGATATGATACTCGGGCGCATCTTCGTAAAAATATTTCAGACTATTGAGCGCCTCCTCACATTCTTGTATTTCATCAAAGATTATGAGTGTTTTTCCTGCCACCAGAGGCACTTCTGTATAAAGCGACAGCTCTTTAAGGATGCGTTCGGGGTTCTTAGTAGTCTGAAAAACGCTTTTCAATTCGGGCTGTCTATCAAAATCGAACTTTGCACAAAACTCAAAAGCCTCTTTACCGAAAGCTTCCATTGCCCATGTCTTGCCTATTTGCCTTGCACCTTTCAAAAGAATTGGTTTCCTATCAGCGTCCTCTTTCCATCTTAGGAACGTATCTATTATATCTCTTCTAATCTCCATTTTCTGTTATAAGTGCAGAATAATGTAAGATAGAGCACATTTCTGCAGTTATATATGCGAAAGTAGTAAGAAATCTTTAACCGCCCAAAACTCTCGGAGTTCGTTTTAGCCCAAAAGGAGCAGCTTAATAATCGTCTTAAAAAATCTCTCAGCAATTTAATGTCGAAGAATTTCGCATTATGTAAACTTGATATTGTAATTTCTTTCGGAGAGACAGAATAGAAAATTGTATTTGTGACTTGAATTCAGCGTCTCAAAGAGTTGCGGGCATTGAAAATCCAACAATTGACGAGCTGAGAGAGCTGGAAGCTATAGATCTTCGCTCTTTATAGAGAGAACAATTTTTAGCTGTTAGAGAATTTACAAAAATATAGACGCGTCTGTAACTTTTATTTTCCAATTTTTTTGAACACAAAACAGGGCGTAAATCACACTATCGTTGATTTACGCCCTGTTCTTATTCCTGCGGAGAGAAAGGGATTCGAACCCTTGGTACTCCGAAGAGTACAACGGTTTTCGAGACCGCCCCATTCGACCACTCTGGCATCTCTCCTATTAGCCACAGTTTCCCTCAAACCGACGCAAAGGTATAGCTTTTACGCCAATTTGCCAAACAAGGCAGCATCGCAAGCCCTATGCCAAAGGAGGGAAAACAATTACACACAAAATGAGAGAACGTAAATAGCCAAAAATGCAGCCAATTGTGTAACCTAGACTACCTTAGATCGGTATATATAAGGTAACATCATAGCATTGGAAAATGAAAAAAGGAGTTAAAATCGGACTAATTGTGCTCGGCTCAGTCGTTGCACTCATTGTCCTAGCCCTCGTCGTTATACCGATCGTCTTTAAGCCTCAGCTGCTAAAGATGGCTCAGAATGAGCTTAACAAACAACTCAATGCAGAGGTACAATTTGCCGACCTAGACATATCGCTCATACGGCACTTCCCGCAAGCAAGCATCTCACTAGAATCGCTCTCGGTCGTAAACAAAGCTCCTTTTGAAGGCGATACGCTCGCCAGTCTTGCAAACTTTACGGTGCGCGTAAACCTCTTATCTCTTTTTGACCTCTCAAACCTCGAGGTACACGAGATCCTGCTTGACCGCCCCCGTATCTATGGGCATCGCGATTCGCTCGGACGTGCCAACTGGGATATTGCGCTTAAGGATTCTACGGCAACTACAAAAGAAAAGACAAGCGACGAAAGTGGAGAAACAAACCTCCGCCTCAAACTACGTAAGTTTGAGATTCGTGATGCAATTGTCACCTACTTCGATGATTCTACCCTACTCGATGCGCGCCTAAAGCACCTCAATTTCACGTTAGGCGGCGATCTTGGCTTAAAACAAACACAACTCGCACTAGCACTCGATATAGATTCTGTCCATTTTGCGAGTGGCGGACTGACATACGTGCCAAACCTTCGTTTCGGTTTCAAAGCTAGTATAGATGCAGATCTAGAGAACAAAATCTTTAAACTTGCCGATAACGAGATTGCGCTCAATGACTTCATATTATCATTAGCAGGACAGGTCGGTATGCGCGGAGAGGCTATAGACACCGACCTTACGCTTGTAACAAACAAAGCTGAGATTGCGGGGCTTCTGTCGCTAGTACCTGCCCTCTACACACAAGACCTCAAGGGATTAAAGACAAGTGGTACTTTGCAACTGAGCGGCTTCGTAAAAGGTACAATGTATGAAAAACAGCTCCCGAATGCCGAAGTGAAACTAACCATCAACAATGGAACATTCCAATATGCGGCACTTCCCAAGGCTGTAACAGGACTTGAACTGGATTTTCTTGCCAAGGTAAATGGTACGGAGCAAGATTCTAGCATCCTACAACTCAACAACCTTGCACTGAAACTAGGCGGTAATCCCGTACGTCTGCAAGCGCGTGTTACTACCCCACTATCCGATCCCAATCTTTGGGCTAAAGCTGAAGGACACGTAGAACTGGGCACATTGGGCGAATTTTTCCCACTTGGCGATCGCAAACTTACAGGTAGTGTAGATCTGGATTTGAAGGCAGCTGCACTTCTCTCGGCTGTGAAAAAGCAAAAATTTGAAGAGTGCACAGTTGATGGCTTTCTGGGTATGAAAAACGTAAAACTGACCCAAGCCGTAGCAGAACACGACGCTCTGTTGAATGATTTGGCTTTCCGTTTTTCGCAAAAAGCTCTGACACTCGAGAAATTTGATGCCAATATCGGAAACTCCGATGTACGCATTGTAGGTGGTATCTCCAACTTCCTACCTTACTACTTTGGCAAAGAGATTATAGAGGGTAACTTGGAAGTCGCATCTAAAAAACTAGACCTGCGCGAACTACTCCCAAATAGCACAGAGGAGAAACAAGAGGCAGTAAAGGATTCAACAGCAAGTGTAAAATTGACTCCTGAACAACTTGATTTGTTCCGTCGCATTTCTTTTGCGCTACGCGTAAATATTGAAAATCTCTTCTTCCAAGAGTACGAAATGGCGAAAGCAGGCGGCAGAATAGACATCAAGGATGGGGAAGTGCGTATTGGTAACCTCGGTTGTGTACTTTTTGGGGGCGATGCACGTATTTCGGGGCTTCTAGATCTCAAAACCGAGTCGTACTCCTCAGCACTCGATGTGAGCGTGAAAGATTTTGACGTTGCTGCGTGCGCACAGGGCACAAAAATGGTACGAGACCTTGTACCTGGTATAGAATACTGTACAGGGCATGTTGGCGTAAAATTCACAAGCAACTGCGCGCTTGATGAGAGTTTCGCACCACAACTGGAAACGGTAAATGCAACTGGTCGTTTAGACGTAGGAGAGCTGGCCATCAAAAATGCCCCCCTATTCCTAAAATTTGGCGAAGTACTGGGGAACAACGACCTTGCCAATCCGACCTTCAAGGGTGGTTCTGCCAACTTCGAGATAGAGAAGGGGACACTGACCATCGAACCTTACAATCTGAAAATCAAGGAAGTAGAGGGAAATATTGGTGGTCAAGTAAAGTTAGACCAAACGATGGATATGCGTCTCAATGCTACGCTGCCTAGCTCAATGCTTGGTAAATTGGGGACAAGTCTTTCAAGCTTAGTAAGTGGTTACGTGAAAGATTTTGCAATGCCAGCTAAACTGCCCGTATGGATTCGTGCCACGGGCAATATAGCCTCGCCAAAGATAGATTTCGGTCTAGACAAGGTGGGCACAGACAATGCGAAAGAGTTAGTTAAGGAGAAGGTTGCAGAGGTTATAGACAAAGCAAAAGATCGTGCAAAAGAGGAGGCAGATAAGCTGATCGCAGAGGCTCAAAAGAAAGCCGACCAACTCCTAGCAGAAGCGAAAAAGCTGGCAGATAAAACTCGCGAAGAAGCCAAAATACGTGCTCAACAAGCGCGCGATGAGGGTGAAAAGAACGGCATGATTGCTGCACTTGCTGCCAAAAAAGCCGCAGAGAAACTGGAGCAGGAGGGTGAAAAAGCTGCACAAAAGATAGAGAGCGAAGCGCAAGCGAAGGCTGACGAACTCATTGCAAAAGCTAAGGAACAAGCAGAAAAGATTAAGTAAAAGGCGCTGTTCGCCTAAAGAGGGCGTATCATCGCAACGCATTCTGAATACCTAAGAGGGTGTGCAAAGTTTCTATTTTGGCATACCCTCTTTTCTTTTTCTGTAACCCTAAAAACAGCCTCGCAGCTTTTAAGCGGACGGACACGAAAAACCTTATAACGTTTTCGTATTTTTGCGACGTTTTTAGTAATTGAGAAGAGGGATATGACAAATAATACAACGCCGCTCGTTTCCATCTACATGGGGAGTGCTTCGGACATGCCTATCATGCGCAAAGCCGCAGAGTTTCTTAATACGATGCAAATTCCGTTTGAAATACATGCCTTATCTGCGCATCGTACCCCCAATTTAGTAGCGCAATTTGCCTCCGGAGCAGAGGAGCGAGGCATAAAAGTTATCATAGCAGGCGCAGGTGGTGCAGCACATCTACCAGGCGTTATTGCAGCATACACAGTACTCCCCGTTATAGGCGTTCCTATTAAGTCCTCAAATTCGATAGAAGGGCTTGATTCTTTGCTTTCTATCCTTCAGATGCCTTCTGGTATTCCCGTTGCTACTGTTGCAGTAGATGGGGCGCAAAACGCCGCAATTTTAGCAACACAAGTCATTGCGCAGAGCGACAAAGAGGTTTTGGCTCGCTTGCATGCATTCAAAACGCAGCTGGCAGAGAAGGTTGTAAAAGCGAACGACGATTTGCAGAAGGAAAAATTTGATTTCCGTGTGAATTAAACACAATATTCGTGTTGCGAAATAAAAAGCAAACAAGAGGAGTGCTGCCTGTTACGCCCAAAAAGTGTATGGGGCAGCATTTTTTAATTGACGAGCTTGCTATCGATCGCATCGTTGCGGCTCTTGAGCTCGGAAGTACGGATTTGTTGGTTGAGATAGGACCAGGCTTGGGAGCACTCACAGCTCGTCTGCTCCCAGAGTATGGTACCCGTCTACACTGCGTGGAGGTGGATCGCGAGGCCATTGCGTACCTCGAGGCGCATTACCCCTCCCTAACTACGCGATTGCACCGAGCCGATTGTCTCAGATTCGATTACGCCACATTACCCGCAGACCGTTTGGTCTTTGTCGGAAATTTGCCCTACAATATTTCATCGCAAATCCTATTTCTGCTGGTAGCGTTACGTGAGCGCGTACCGAGTGCGGTTTTCATGCTACAACGTGAGGTGGCATACAGGCTTGCGGCAAAGAAAGGAACAAAAGAAAATGGCATCCTCTCTATCTTGGTGCAGTGCTATTTTGATGTAGAGCTGCTTTTTGACCTCCCTCCCGAATCCTTTAACCCGCCTCCTAAAGTGCATTCGAGCGTAGTCCGTCTTACGCGCAACCAACGTAAAGAACTTCCTTGCGACGTGGCACTTTTTGAACGCATAGTAAAGGGTGCATTCGGGCAGCGCCGCAAGATGCTACGCAATAGTATTGAGTCTACACTGGGAATTCGTATTGATGAGCTCCCACAAGCGACACTCCGCCCCGAGGCACTGGATACCGAAGACTTTATTCTGTTGACTCAGGAGCTGTCGGATCGTATTGATGCTCAGGACGCAACAAATCATTCAGCTCTTTCACAGGAGTAAAGGTAACAGCAGGAACTTCCACGAAAAGAGTAATCCAGTCTGCCATAGCGCCATTCCAGAGTCCAGGAGGTTCGAGCCCAACAAGTGGTTCGCCGTGGTAGGTCTTATGCACAATCAACCCCATATTCGGATTAACGAACTGGTCTAGTGCGAAAACTTCGCCTTTATAATTGCGTATGCAGCACACCAGATCGACAGGATTGAAGTAGCGCGATTTTTGTACAATAACCTGCACACGCGGATTGGTCATATCGAGTTGTGCCCCCTCCACGATTTGTAAACTCTCGCTCCCATCACGCTCCCGCACCCAGTACGGACCACCACCAGGTTCTCCCTCGTTGGGCACAAGACCACAGACACGGATCGGACGATTTAGACGCTTGAAGAGAAAGGCTATCTTCTTTTCGTCGGGTAGTTTTTCTATTCCCTCATTGAAATTGAAGTATAGCTCTTGCTTGCAAAAAGCAAAGATCTCGGCAAGTTCATCCTTACCCACTTTCCCGCTCTCCAGACGCACTAAGTAGCGATAAATTTGCTCACGCAGGAGTAGGAGAATCCCCGCTAAAATCTTTTTATAGCGCGTAGAACGCCGTTGCATAGACTCTCGGGTTACGTTGTCTATATTCTTGATGAATATAATCTCCTCTTGCATGTTCTGTAGGTTTGCAAGGAGCGCACCGTGTCCGCCAGGACGGAACAAAATATGCCCATTTTCGTCACGAAAGAGTTCCCGCTCGGGCGTAATGGCTACAGTATCCGTCGACGGGGCTTGTACACTCAGCGAGATAAGCAATTTTATACCATACTTCTCTTCATATTCAGGGGTCAGCGCCGCACAAAAATTCCTAATTTTTTCTTGATGCTCAGGCGATACGGTAAAGTGTAACCGTACTTCGTTATTAGGCATACGCGCATAGCGAATCCCCTCAACAATATGTTCATCAATGGGCGTACGAACTATACCGTTCATGTAGCGATGAAAAGGGACAAGCGCCTTGGGCAAGTCGGCAAGTCCCAATCCTGGATGTCCAATAATAGCTTTTACGACAAAAGGGTACTCCTCTTTATACAGGTAATACTCTATGTTTTTCTGGGTTTCTTCAATTGACCAACTATTGAGCAGAGCCCAAAAGGGAAAATTTTCAGGATTCTCGGGAAAAGGATTGTCTTTTTTCCCTTCTTCTAAGTAGGTAAAAAGCTTACTAAACATACGCGAGGCTGCTCCTGAAGCAGGTACAAACTTCGCGCGTGTTCCCTTAAAATCTTCATAAGTTCGTATCAGTCTTTCCGCCTCTTCTTCAGCTACTTGGCGTAGTCCATTATGGGGTTTTACCACAGAGGTTATTTGTGCACTCGGATAACCTTGTTCTAGGCGCATAAGTTGTCGCATAACGGTGGCAGGCGTAAGATCGTGTGCCGTAATCTCCTGAATATCAGTATCTGTAAATTCAATAGGCATCTTCTTATAGTTTTGTTCTAAACAAAGATATAAAACAATTTTAATTACGACAGGTGCAAATGAACAAAAGTGCGAAAATATCGCCCTGCGCCTCTTTCACTCTCTAACATACAGGATGTGGCACAAACACTGCGAAACGTTTTGCTGTGGGTAAGGGTGCAGTTAAGTTGCGTAGCTCTGGCTACTTAAATCTTTTACCTTTGTAGAGAAATGCAATTTCTCAAAAAGTTTATCGCACCCATAGAATACACGGAAGGAAATCACGAGTTCATCTGCGATAACAAGACCTACTTTCCTTGCCCGTCGTGTGGCACATTTTCTTACGGACAGTACGGCACCCTTTGCGACGCATGCTTGACAGAGCTGCAACAGACCTTCTGCTGGTATTACGAGAAGATGCTGCATTTTCACGAACCCGTTGCTCTCAGCACACTCGAGCATGTACTTCCACTGTTTATGTACGGCAGCAGTACGAACATTCGCTCCCTGATATTCAGGCTCAAATATCACGGAGATCTACCTATCGGGTATGCCTTCGGGCGTTTACTCGGGCGCGAACTACTTACAACAGGTCTCGATGTTTTTGATGGCATCGTTCCCGTACCATTACACTGGTTTAAGTACTTGAGAAGAGGTTACAACCAGTCCGAGATTTTTGCACGCGGCATAGCCGAGGTACTAGGCATTCCCGTCTGCAAGGTCTTACGGCGTACAACCTACCGCAAATCGCAAACGAAGATGGCACAACGCGAAGAGCGTTCACATAACGTAGAAGGGGTATTTGCGCTCAAAGAAGGTAATGCGGAACGATATGCAGGGCAGCACCTCTTGCTCGTAGATGATGTCCTTACAACAGGCTCTACAGCAAGCGAATGCATCAACTGTTTGCTAGAAATCCCCGACGTTCGACTAAGTTTTGCGAGCATTGCCGTACGTCCTACGCTACTTCGTTTAGCCTACGGACAAATGGCGGATGATGACGAAGACGAGTAGGCTTTCCCCTATCTAGTCATAGACATAAAAAAAAGCGAGACCATATACATGATCTCGCCTAAATGCGAATAGAACGTGTCTGTTCTACAGACAGCTCTTAGAATTTCTTATACTGGTAGGAGTACATCACACGGTACTTGTAGGGCGCATAGTACGAATCTACCTTAACCATATTGCCCGCAGCATCAAACTCCGAATCTTTTTTGGAGAAAGTATCTGGGTCTCCGTCGTTCCACTGCTCCGTTACCAAGTTCCCTTCGTTATCGTAGGAATAGTCATTGTTAACCAACTCCTTACCTACGGAACTTTCTTTTTTCAAAATGCGAACTAGTTGCCCCTTCGCATTGAATATATACTTGAGCACGTGGCGAAACTCGCCTGCATAACTCTCGGTTTCCGTTTCTATACGGTTCTGCGCATCGTAGGTATATACCAGCTTACGCATTTCCTTCCCGTCAGCACCAATCTGCACATCTTTGAGCAGATTTTCGTTGTTATCATACTCTTTTTCAATGGTATAAGCAGCACCCGACTTGGGAGTAACACGTATCTGCAACTTATTGCCGTTGTAAGAATATATCCAACGCTCAGCAACCGAGTTGTCTGCATTGAAGCGAGTAATATCCGACAATTTGCCATTGGGCAAGTAATTGTAGACCACACGATAGTTGGCAGAGCCGTCAAAACCCGTTTCTGTTTTCTTGTACCCCTTTGCATCGTACGTAAAGACCTGTTTGAAAGATATTTTCATCTTTCCTTGCTTGTCAATGGGCTCTTCCTTTCTGTACTCGAGGCGTTGTCCGAGGTCATTGTAGGTATAATACAACCGCGAAGACTCTTCGCCATTAGCTCTGTAGTTTATAATAAGCAAAGGGTTTCCGCTTCGGTTGTACGTGGTAACGCTCGTGATGTATCCCTTAGGAGCGGGCTTGTCTTTTGTATACTTATGCGTGTACTGCGTGCACTGCTCAATTTTGTTGGTCGCCATCCGCTGGCGTTCGATACTCTCCCGATCCAGCTGGGCGGATAGTATCAAAGGGGCAAATATTAAAAAGACGAATAAATAATTTCTCATCTCCAACTTCTTTTTTCCTGACCAAGACCTCTATTCTCTTATTCTTCAGTCCGTCCCGCTTTCAGTCGTGTACGGAACTCTTCTTGCCGTCGTTTTAGCTCTTTTCGGTTTAAGCGCGATTCTACGGTAAACAACAATCGGTCTTCGCTATAGGGCGTAAACCACCAACTGAAATCGGAACTCTTACGCGCCACATCTATCAGCCCCAAGCCAGCACCGCCACGTTCACTCAAAGTTCCCGTAGAGAGCTGCGTCATATACAGCAGGCGTTTTTCCTCTTGCGTTCGGCAATTACTGTTCCCTAGTTTCGCTTCGAGCTTCTTACGCATACCCTCTACTACAAAGTTCGTGCAACGGATTATCACCTCTTCCTCTGTCACTAACAGGTGGTAAGAGATCCAACACGGATAGGGGTTCATGCTCTCTGTACCAGGACGCGGTTCGTGGATGATCTTCTCAGTGCCCCAGCGTGCGCCATGACGGTTTACGTTTTGCATGAGTTCGACCGTGATATGAAAAGTGCGGGAGTAAACTTGATAACAGTCGAGCAGAGCTTGGAAGTGAGCATTATCGGTCAGACTCATTTGAACGAAATTCACAAAAGTCTGATGATCTATCACGCCACAATAGCGCAACTCGCCCAAGACATCTACAACCTCCTCCCCTCGACTTAAATCTTTTTCTAGAAGACTGGGCATTTTTGATAAGTGTTTATCACCCCCCTACATTCTTTCGATGCACAAATATACGCAAATAATACATACAGACCACACAAAGCTTGCCTGACGATCTACGGGTTGACGGTTCGTAAATTCGCGTTCGCACTTACTTGCTCAATACGAAATTCTGGTTATGCAGTGCAGATTGTAGAGAGAATTTTTGCTTAAAACGTTCTATGCGCCATTGTATTATTAAAGCGCTCTAAGAGTGCATGAAAATTGTGACGAGTGCCTATTGCATCATGATAAGCACCGAAGGAATACCCTCTAGGTGGCGCAAATTATCGAGCTTGTCATCAAAAAATAGGTGCGGACGGAATACTTTCAAGACGCGCGCTTTATCAATGCCCCCTAGAAAGAAGACTTCGTCTACCTCAATACCAAAAGCGGAGAGCGTGGTAATTACCCGCTCATGGGCAGGCGCATTGCGAGCCGTTATTACAGCCGTCCGTATAGAGCGACGCTCCCCCTTCCCTTTGCGCTTTCGGTGCTCGTATTTTTCTCGTTCCAACTGTTGCAACCTAGATATTTGCACTAAAAAACGCTTCAACGGTCCCTCACCGAGCGGGATTTGCGCATTCTGCACTTCGTGATTTGCAAAACTCTCAATCCCCTTTTCCTGTGTTACGCGCTCAGCAGACAGATCGGCAATTACGCCATCAAAGTCAAATGCTATACGGAGTTCAAAGTCCTCCTCGTCCTTATCTATATAATCTGACTGCGGACGCACCAGACCTGCTGTGTAACCAGCCGTCATGGCAGCTTTCACATCGTCTTCATTCGTAGAGAGATAGAGCAACGAATTGAAGGCATCGAGGTACTGGAAATTGGTACTCCCAGACGAAAAACAGGCGCGGCTTATATCGAGTTCGTAATGTTGAATGGAGCGAAAGGCACGCATCCCCGTGGCAGGACTATTGCGTGAGAACAAAACAACTTCTATAAAACGATCGTGCTCGGGTACATCCACGCTTCTTTTTTTGCCGTTTACGTGCGCATTTAGGGCAAGCAGGCGACTTATAAAGGGGAATGCCACACCTGGTTTGAAAATCTCATCAATATGACTCAATTGGTACTCCTGATACTTCTCGCGCCCCTCTTCCACAAAAACACGGTTCGATTCGGTCATATCGAAAAGTGCACTCGAGGTAACAGCAATCACTAGCTTCCGCTCTATGGGGTAAAAACTTTTTCCCGTCTCACCGCTCGGTACGAATTCGTCTTGCACTGCCATATTTATGTTTTTGCTACGAAAAAGGGACGCTGTACCCTGTACAACGTCCCTACAATATTACAACATTTCAGAAAGGTGAACCGTAGCCGAGGTTTACTCTTCCTCGGTATCTTGGTACGCCTTTAGGAGTTTTTCTTGCACGTCAGCGGGTACTTGTTCGTAGCCCGAGAATTTCATCATATAGGTGGCGCGTCCTCCTGTTAATGACGAGAGTGCCGTGGAGTAACGTCCTACCTCGGCAAGCGGTACACGTGCTTGAATTCGTTCAAACCCCTTGTCAGAATCCATACCCATAATCACAGCGCGACGGTTCTGAAGGTCGCTCATCACATCGCCCATGTAGTCCGACGGTACTAACACCTCGAGGTCGTAAATAGGTTCCATAATCTTCGGACCTGCTTCCTTAAAGGCTGCACGGAAGGCATTGCGTCCCGCAAGCTTGAAAGAGATTTCATTGGAATCTACGGGGTGCATCTTACCATCGTACACAGCCACACGGATGTCTCGCGCGTACGAACCCGTAAGAGGACCTTGTTCCATTTTCTCCATAATCCCCTTCATGATAGCAGGTAAGAAACGGGCATCAATAGCACCACCCACAATACAATTGTAGAATATTAGCTTTCCGCCCCAGTCTAAGTTTACTTCCTGCGTATCGCGAATGTTGAGCGATATTTCTTTCCCGTTCACTTTGTACTTCGTAGGAGCAGGCATCCCCTCTTCATAGGGTTCTATCACTAGGTGAACTTCGCCGAACTGTCCTGCGCCACCCGATTGTTTCTTGTGACGGTAGTCGGCTTGTGCAACCTTTGTAATCGTCTCACGATACGGGATGCGCGGAGGTACAAACTCCACGTCGCACTTGTGGACATTGGTAAGTAGCCACTTCATGGTGTTCAGATGGTGTTCACCTTGTCCCGAGACGATAATCTGTTTCAATTCTTTCGAGAACTCTACGTTTATGGTTAAGTCCTCTTGGTGCATACGGTTCAGGAGTTCGCCGAGCTTTTCTGTTTCTGCCTCATTTACAGGCTTAACTGCAACACGGAATTTATCGTTCGGGAGCTTAAACGGTGGGAAAGGCGAACCATCGTTGCCACTCACAAGAGTCTGCCCGCTCTTCGTATTCTTAAGTTTTACGGTACATCCTATATCCCCCGCCAACAGTTCCGAGACCTTGGTACGGTTCTTCCCCATAGCCACAAAGATCTGCGCAAAACGCTCCTTTGTCTGCGTATTAAGGTTCAATAAATCGGCGTTCTCTGTGAGTTTGCCCGACATTACCTTGAAGTAGTTCACTTCCCCAATGTGAGGTTCAAAGGTCGTTTTGAAAACAAAAAGTTGCAACGGAGCATTTACATCTGGCGGGACGGGCTGCCCTGCCTCATTTTTAGGCACTTCCGTGTCTAGAGGCGACGGCCCCACCTTAATGATGAACTCCATCAAACGTTTAACGCCAATGTTTTTCAAACCCGAAACACAGAATACGGGGTATACCGAACGGAGCGCTAAACCCGCCGAGAGACCTTTCCGAATTTCATCTTCCGTCAGCGAGCCTTTCTCAAAGTATAACTCCATGAGCTTCTCGTCATTCTCGGCAGCCGCCTCAATCAATTTACCATGCAGCTCTTTGGCACGTTCCATCTCAGATTCAGGGATAGGAAGCTCTTCTCGTTGCCCCGTATCACCCGTAAACTTATACATCTTCATGAGCAGGACATCGATAAACGAATCGAAACCCGCACCTACTTTTACGGGGTACTGCACAGCAACCACTTTGTTGCCAAAACTCTGTACGAGACTCTCCATGGCGTGCTCGTAGTTGGCTTTTTCATGATCCAGCTGGTTGAGTGCTATAATCATGGGTTTATGCATCTGCTCCACCCAACGCGCCAAAATCTCTGTACCCACTTCCACGCCGTGCTGCGCGTTGACCACCATGAGCGCGGTTGCCGAAACACGTAGCGCAGTGAGCACAGCCCCAACAAAGTCATCTGCCCCAGGAGTATCTATAATGTTAAGTTTGCAGTCCATAAACTCCGTATAGAGCGGCGTAGCATAGATTGACTTCTGGTTCAGCTGTTCAATTTCGGTATAATCTGAAACTGTATTCTTTCCCGCGATGGTTCCCTTTCTGTCAATCAATTTGCCTTCGAGCATCATTGCTTCGGTCAGAATTGTCTTTCCCGAGTCTGTACTACCGAGCAAAGTCACGTTGCGTATACTACGCGTCTCATACGTTTTCATTTACTAATCTTTTTGTGAAGAGATTGGTCTCTTCATTTTGTGTCTTTATCAAAGATAGTAATTCTTGGAAAACTTGAAATAGTTTCATTACAGATTTTTATATCCAAAACGGGGGACAAATTTCTGCCCCTCTTGGCAAAAACTCATGCCCCGTTTATTGAAAACTCTATTGCGCGCCTCTCGCAGCAACAGAGACTATCAGAAGCCTTCGGTGCTACGACAAAAAGAACGTAGTAATCAGTTCTTTAATGAAGTAGAGAGATACGCCAAACATAAGTATGTAGCGTACAATTTTTGCACCTACTCGCACCGAAAAACGAGAGCCTAACCATCCGCCCAATCCAGAGCCTAGACCAAGTACGGTAGCAAGTTTCCAATCTATCATACCCATGTACAGGTATATAGGTATTACAATTGCCGCATTGGCTAGCTGCGCCACGACTTTTACGGTATTGGCACGATAGAGATCCATGCCCCCTACGAGCACCATGATAGCCATCATCGCGTATCCCGATGCTACCTGTATAAAACCTGCGTAGAGACCTGCCACGAACATCAGAACAATTACCCAGAATTTATGACGCAACGGTTTGCGTTCTTCACTTCTTTGACGTAGCCAACTGCTGGGGTTCATGCAGATTAGTACCAGCATGGCAAGCATAACTGCGTCAACTACATAGCGGAAAACGTCTCGTTCTACAAAACTCGTAAGATAAGCGCCAAGCGCAGCACCCACTACTACTGGCAGTGCACCGTAGAGCGTGTCGGCATCTGGTTTTTCGCCCATACTCGCATAGCCAGTGAGTGAGAAGGAGGACTGCACCAGGATCCCGATTCTGTTTGTTCCGTTGGCTACCGCCGAATCCAGTCCTCCGAACATAAGAGCGGGCAGCGTAAGCAGCGAACCGCTACCTGCCATTGCATTGATAAATCCAGCTCCTAGGCCTGAGAGAAAAATGAGCGAGAATACGAGTACATCGAGCATGAAAAAATAACTGCAAAAAAACGGCGCAAAGGTAAACGAAACCCGCGGATAAGAGAAACCTATTTGTGTTTATTTTCGGGCGTTGCAGGCAACGCCCTGCAACAATACAATCAAGAAAATGCGTACTCTCATTTCGGGCGAGGTATGCCATCGCACCTACGAGATGTTATTCAATGTTTATGCGTATTGCGATGCGATAATATTC
>CAJPTC010000015.1 GCA_905373475.1 Bacteroidia bacterium
GCTCAATTTTCATTCGCCGTGGTGGACTTTATGTAGCGCGCCAAGGTGTTGCGATCGCACTTGCAGATCTTGGCTATCTGACGCTGCGAAACTTTAGCCTTCAAGAGTTCATTTATTAAGTTGCGTTTCGCATAAAGCAGGCGCTTGTCGGCTGCCGTTTTTGCGCCTTTCGGACGCCCAAGGGTCACACCCTCTTGCCGCTTTCTTGCCAGTGCCTCCTTGGTACGCTGACTTATCAGGTTGCGCTCAATCTCTGCCGAGAGGCCAAAAGCAAACGCCAGAACCTTCGATTGTATATCATCCCCCAAACGATAATTGTCTTTAATCGTCCAAACACGACACTCCTTCATCATGCAGATGTTCAAGATCTCCATTATCATGAACAGGTTGCGTCCTAGTCGCGAAAGCTCGCTACAAATGATGATATCATCCTTCCCTACCTTTTTCAACAACGTGCCCAGCTGGCGCTTTGTGTAGTTCTTTGTACCGCTTATCGTCTCCTCTATCCAATCGTCAATGTGAAAGTTCTGACGCATACAGAAATTGTTGATCTCAAAGCGCTGGTTCTCTACTGTTTGCTTGTCGCTACTTACTCTTATGTATCCGTAAATCATGCCTATCTGTTTTTTGGTAGAAAGCTAGGTAGAAGGATTTATACTACGTTACTTTCCATTCCTCAACTTGCATTGTTGTCCTCTTAGTTGTTTGAAAATCAGAATTCTGTAGTTCTCTATTGTAGAAGTAATACTCATGCAATTGTTTGGCGTGCTTTCTCTTGTCTCTCAGTTGCCTCCTTAAGTTTTTTGGTAACTTTGTTTAGGTAAACAGGAGGAGGCGAAATAACTAGGCGATGTTGGTAAAGGCATTTGGTAGCGCAGTGCATGGCATCAGTGCACAAACTATTGTGATAGAGGTAGTAACCACGCAAGGGATACGACTCAATTTGGTAGGACTCCCCGACAACGCTGTCAAGGAAAGCGAATACCGCATTCGCTCGGCATTTGCAACAAACGGATATAGTTTCCCGCGCAAAGCCATTGTTATCAACATGGCACCTGCCGATCTGCGTAAAGAGGGTTCGGCGTATGACTTGCCACTAGCTATTGGCATCCTTGCCGCCTCCGAACAGTTGCCCGACGAGCAACTGGCAGATTATATCATCATGGGCGAGCTCTCGCTCGACGGAAAGCTGCAACCCATTCGAGGCGTGCTCCCTATCGCACTACAAGCCCATGAGGCTGGGTTCAAGGGGCTGATAATTCCCGTGCAGAACGCTCCCGAAGCGGCTGTAGTAGAAGGTTTAGAAGTTTATGCTGCCGAGAATTTGTCGCAGGTTGTAGAGTTCTTTTCGGGCAATGAAGAGGCTCTTCCTCGTGTAAAGCGCGATATCCAACAAGATTTTGAGCAGAGTGGGAACTGCTACGATATTGATTTTTCCGACGTTCGAGGTCAGGAGTCTGTAAAACGCGCCTTCGAAATTGCCGCAGCGGGCGGGCACAACCTTATCATGATCGGGCCTCCTGGTGCAGGGAAAACGATGCTAGCCAAACGTCTGCCTACCATACTTCCGCCGCTTACTTTGCGTGAAGCATTGGAAACCACTAAAATCCATTCGGTGGTGGGGCTTATTCCGCCTGGTGCTGGGATCGTTACTGTGCGTCCTTTTCGTAGCCCGCATCATACCATTAGCGATGTGGCGCTTGTAGGAGGTGGTCAGTTCCCCCAACCAGGTGAGATTTCCTTGGCGCATAACGGGGTGCTTTTCTTAGACGAACTCCCCGAATTTCGGCGTCAGGTGCTAGAGGTTATGCGTCAGCCACTTGAGGATAGGAAGATCACCCTTTCGCGTGCCAAGAGTTCTGCCGAGTATCCTGCGTCGTTTATGCTCATAGCTTCTATGAATCCGTGCCCGTGTGGTTATTACAATCACCCGACAAAGGAGTGCGTTTGTACACCAGCCATGGTACAGAAGTATCTTAACCGAATTTCAGGACCGCTCCTCGATCGTATAGACCTTCACGTTGAAGTAGTACCCGTACCTTTTGAAAAGCTGTCGCAAACACAGAAAGCGGAAAGTAGTGCAGAGATTCGGAAACGCGTTATAGCGGCTCGTAAGCGCCAAGCAGAACGATTTGCAGACAAGGGTATTTATTGCAATGCACAGATGGGAAGTCAGCAACTACAGCAGTTCTGCGCCCTCTCCGAGGATTGCCTGAACCTATTGCGCACGGCGATGCAACGTATGTCACTTTCGGCAAGGGCTTATGACCGCATTCTCAAGGTGGCACGTACCATTGCCGATCTGGAGGGCACGCCTGATATTCTAGCTTCGCACATTGCAGAGGCTATACTCTATCGCACTCTCGATAAAGAGGCGTGGGGCACAAACTGAGGTCTTCGTAAGAAACAGAAAATCAATCAGAATATGAATGAACTAGAATTGCACCCTGACTATCTGTTTGAGGTTAGTTGGGAGGTTTGTAATAAAGTGGGTGGAATTCATACGGTGATATCTACCAAAGCGCGCAGTATTGCGAAAACGTATAAAAGCGCTTACATAGCCATAGGGCCTGACCTTTGGCGTGCTTCGGGTACGAACCCAGAATTTATAGAACAAGAAACCCCATTGAGTCAGTGGGCACAAGAAGCCGTACAAGACGGCGTGCGTGTGCGCGTAGGGCGCTGGGCAATTCCCACAAGTCCGTTGGTGATGCTCGTAGATTTCTCCTCCCTCTTTGCTCGCAAAGATGAAATTTTAGCGCAGCTGTGGGAACAATATGGTCTGGATTCCCTCTCGGGACAGTGGGATTATATCGAGCCGCTTCTTTTTGGCTATGCAGCAGGACAAGCCATTGAAAGCTTTGTCTGCCGTCGTCTTACTATGCGCCACAAGGTGGTTGCACAATTCCATGAATGGATGACGGGCGGCGGGTTGCTTTATCTTCGGAAAGCGCTGCCACAGGTCGGTACGGTCTTTACCTCCCATGCCACAGTTCTTGGGCGTTGTATTGCGGGAAATGGAATGCCGCTCTACGCGCAACTAGATAAAACAGACCCCGAGCAGACGGCAAGAGATTTTAATGTAGTGCCTAAGCATTCTCTGGAGCGACTCAGTGCACTACATGCCGATGTCTTTACGACGGTGAGTGACCTCACTGCGCGCGAATGTCGTGCCTTTTTGCGCAAACCTGTAGACTTGGTAACCCCCAATGGTTTTGAGCCCTCCTTCGTACCTGAACCGCAAACGTTTATCGAACAACGGCAAGAGGCACGTAAGAAGTTCTTAGGAGTAGCCTCTGCATTGCTTAATGAGCCATTGGACGATGCTACTTGCCTCGTAGGTACGAGCGGGCGTTATGAGTTCCGAAGCAAGGGACTAGATGTCTTTATTGATGCCTTGGGTGAACTCAATCGTAATACTGCGCTTCAACGTAAGGTGGTGGCATACTTCCTTATTCCTGCGGGCAATCGTGGCGCACGAGAGGATTTACGACGCTCGCTTGCAGAGGAAGGTGCAGTGTTGCAACAGGCAGATGGAGCAGAGCGTTTCGTAACGCATAACCTTGAGCAGGCGGATACTGACCCTATTTTACGCCGCTTGCGTGAACGAGGCTTACATAACAATCCTGAAGATCGCGTAAAAGTAGTCTTTGTACCTAGCTATCTTCAGGGCGACGATGGGCTTTTCAATCTCCCTTACTATCAACTTCTTTTAGGTCTAGACCTTACAGTCTTTGCCTCCTACTACGAACCATGGGGCTATACCCCTCTGGAGAGTTTAGCTTTTGGAGTGCCCACTGTTACGAGTACGTTAGCAGGGTTTGGCTTGTGGCTTGAAGATTCGCGCAAGAAGCTAGGCGATGGAGCTTTTGTAGTACACCGCGGTGAAGGGGATGACGATGAGGTGAGTAGCGCCATTGCAGACCGCATATTGAGTTTTACAACTCTTGCAGGCGAACGAATCGAACAAGCTGATGCTACGGCGCGGGAATTATCGTCGCTCGCTGAGTGGTCTAACCTCATAGAGCATTACAAGACCTCGTATAATTTGGCGCTTACAATAGCCAAAAAACGCGAAAAGGAGTTTGCGCCGCTATCACAGCACCTGTCACAGTCGGAAGTAGATTTACGTGCCTCTGTTCCCGCGCCACGTTGGACGCGTATGGTGGTGCAACGCAACATCCCTGAGCAGCTTCACCCCCTCGATGCGCTGGCGAGCAATCTATGGTGGTGCTGGCAACCCGATGCCGAGGAGCTCTTTGCTTCCATAGACCGCGAAGCGTGGCTAGCCTGCGAGTGTAATCCGATGATGTTGCTAGACCATATTTCCTACGCTCGTCTGGAGGAACTCGGACAGGATGTCGGATTTTTGGAACACCTGCAAGCCATTTATGCTCGTTTTCAGGAGTATATGGCACAGAAACCGACGGCAGAGTCGCCGAGCATCGGTTATTTCAGCATGGAGTATGGGCTACATTCGTCGTTAAAACTGTATAGTGGCGGCTTGGGGGTACTCGCAGGCGACTATCTTAAAGAGGCTTCCGACCGCAACCTTAATCTGGTAGGCGTTGGGTTGCTTTATCGCTATGGGTACTTTACGCAGCAGCTTTCGCTTTCGGGGCAACAGATTGCCTCGTACAATCACCAGAATTTTACACAGACCCCAGTATTGCCCGTGCGAGACGAAAAAGGGAACTGGATCACGGTTGAGGTAGCTTTCCCAGGGCGACGTGTGCAGGTACGTTTATGGCGAGTTATGGTGGGGCGTGTACCGCTTTTCTTGCTCGATACAGACTTTGAGGGGAATGGCGAGGAAGACCGTACCATTACGCACTATCTCTACGGAGGTGACCAAGAGAATCGTTTCAAACAGGAGATGATACTGGGCATTGGTGGTGTGCGCGCGCTTCAAGCAGCAGGGTGTGTTACCGAACTCTATCACCTTAATGAGGGGCACGCCGCGTTCGCTTCCCTAGAACGTTTGCGTCTCCTTATTCACGAGCATAGCTATTCGTTCGACGAAGCTACCGAGATAGTACGCGCCTCGACGCTCTTTACGACCCATACGCCCGTTCCTGCGGGACACGATGCCTTTACCGAGGATATGGTGCGCATCTATATGGCGCACTACCCAGCTCGCTACGACATAAGTTGGGAGCGTTTCATCTCCTTCGGGCGAATGAACCCTAACGATCCCACTGAGCGCTTTTCGATGAGCCACTTAGCAGCAAGCTTCTCGGCAGGCATGAATGGGGTAAGCAAGCTGCATGGGGAGGTGAGCCAGAAGATGTTTGCGGGCTTATGGCAAGGGTATTATCCGAGTGAAAACAATGTGGGTTATGTAACCAACGGGGTGCATTTCCCAACTTGGACTTCTGCTTCGTGGCGTGCAGTACTATGCGACACTCCATACGGGCAGCCAGATTGGTCGCGTATAAACACCCTACAACCCGAGGAGATCTGGACGATACGCAAGGCACTTAAACGTGAACTCATTGGAAACATAATCCGTTCCATGTCCACGCCCGAGATGGTACGTTTTCATCCGCCAAAGCATTTAGTGGATATAAAAGAGGAACTACGCCCCGAGATACTTACCATCGGATTTGCTCGCCGTTTTGCGACCTACAAACGTGCGCATTTGTTGCTGCGTGACCTTGAGCGTCTTGCCGAGATAGTAAATAACCCAGAACGTCCTGTTCAAATTCTTTTTGCGGGGAAGGCTCATCCACACGACGTCGCAGGGCAGGATCTCATAAAACGGATATTCTCGGTATCGCTCATGCCGCAGTTCAGAGGCAAACTCCTCTTCTTACCGAACTATGATATGGACTTAGCACGAAAGATGGTACAGGGTGTAGATGTATGGTTGAATACGCCAACACGTCCACTAGAAGCTTCGGGCACAAGCGGTATGAAGGCCGTAATGAATGGAGCTTTGCATTTCAGTGTCCTCGATGGTTGGTGGGTAGAAGGTTACGAAGAAGGGGCAGGTTGGGCGCTCAGTAAGGAACGAACCTACGAAGCGCAAGAGATTCAGGATGAACTAGATGCCGAGCTTCTCTACTCCACGCTTGAGAATGAAATTGTACCGCTATACTACGATCGGAATGAGGCTGGCTGTCCGCTTGGCTGGATAAAGTATATACAGAAGAGCATGAGCGAGATAGCGCCGCGCTTTACGACCACGCGTATGCAGGCGGACTATTTAGCCAAGTACTACGCGCCGCAAGTGCTGTACAAGCATGAACTATTGACGAATAATGGGGAAGAGCTTCACGAATTGCTCGCGTGGAAGGCGAAGATGCTTGAAAACTGGAACCGCGTTAGTGTGATACGAACTGAGGGGCTCGGGATGGGGTCGCAAGCTATTCTTACAGGGATGAAGTACTCGGGAAGCTTGATTCTCGATCTTGCCGAGCTATCGCCTGAAGATGTAGGAGCAGAACTGGTAGTAACCGAATTGCGTCCTGGCGAGAGCGACGTGGTGATTTACGACAAAGTACCCTACGAGTTTGCGCATAGTGACGGTCCTCGCGCTGAGTACGTGGTAGAATTTGAGCCGCCTTCACCAGGGGTATTTGATGTTGCGATACGTCTCTATGCGCGCAATCGGTACTTGCGTCAGCGCACGGACTTCAATCTTGTACGTTGGGTATAATCCTGTTCGCTTTTCAAGCTATTGCATATCTATTGCGCCTCTTTTTGGGGCGCAATTTTTTTTGAGGGGAGGGAACGACGCTACACCTCTGAACGAAATATTTGTATAAATCTCGCCAGATTTATATACCTTTGCGAAATAGTTCTAGCGAACAGAACCCGTTTAGCATACCGTAAGATCTGCTGGCGGGTCATTTTTTTTACAATGGTATGTAAACCATTTCGAGATATCTCTGCTCAGATAGAACTACTGAGAGAGAGGGGTATGAATGTGCGAGACGAAAAATCTGCTGCGTTTCATCTATCGCACATTAGCTATTATCGCCTTAAGGGCTACTGGTGGGATATGCAGATAGATTTCCAAAAACATAAATTCGCTTCTAGTGCATCTTTCGATGATGTAATTTCTCGCTATTGCTTTGACAAGGAAATTCGTCCAATTCTTTTTAATGCTGTAGAAACGATAGAAATTGCGCTCCGTACAAGGCTTGTTTACGAGTTTTCTGAGGATTTTGGGGGACTTTTTTACGAAAGAAAAGAACTTTTTACCGATGAAGAGCGCTATGATCAAATGCGACAAAATCTTTATAACGATTTTATGCGTAGCAATGAAATTTTTGCCACAGATTTCAAGGAAAAGTATGGGAAATTTGAAGATAAACGATGCGTTGCTCTTTCTCATAAACCAGAAGCTTGGATCATCTTCGAGGTTGCTACCTTTGGACTCTTATCCAAGCTTTACAAAAATCTGCAACATAATTTACCCGCTAAGGCGCTTGTTGCCAATTACTTTGGCTTAAATTCGCACAAAGAGTTATCTAGTTGGCTTGAAGCTATTACGAATCTTAGAAATCTTGTGGCACATCATTCACGAGTATGGAACAGAGTTATGGTCAAGCGTCCCGCGAACGTGGAAAAGACTCGCAATGTTTGGCTGATGAAGTCTCTAACTAGGGAGCAGGGGAATAAAGCCTATGGTGTAATATCAACGATGGTCTATCTATGTAATGCTGTTGGGGATGATAATCAATTTAGAAATGCAATTCTTGCGCTATTCAAGAAATATCCAAACGTCTCAATAGAAAAACTAGGATTTTGTAATTCATGGGCAGACGAGAAACTCTGGAAAGAGTAGATGAAATCGGCAACTTGAGAATAAGCGGCACACAAATAACGATACACGATCTGGCGTAAATAGGAGTCGAGTGTTTAATCCCTCTGTTAAGCGCCACACACTAGTTCTCCTTAAGATTTATCGGGGCTTCTTTCCTTTTGCCTTCTGTTAAAGCTCTGTAGCGTCTTAGCCCCGTGTTGCTCCGCACATTTCCCGCTTCAGCTTCTCAATCTTACCTATCTTTGCCCTCGAGAATTTTGGTAAGAGAGGGATATGAAGAAATATAGACAGTACGCCACCCTCAATTTGTCGCAGGTGGCGAAAGAGGTACTAGCCGCGTGGGAGAAAAATAATGCTTTCGCAACGAGTCTTAAGCGTCGTGAGGGCGCTCCCGCATACGTATTCTTCGAAGGTCCTCCTTCTGCCAACGGGTTGCCAGGTATCCATCACGTTATGGCTCGTACCATAAAAGATGCAATCTGCCGCTATCGTACACAGAAAGGTTACCGAGTAGAACGCAAGGCTGGGTGGGATACACACGGGCTTCCAGTAGAACTTGGTGTGGAGGCTATGCTCGGTATCACCAAAGAAGATATCGGGAAAAAAATCTCCATTGAGGAATACAATCAAGCGTGCCGCAAGGAGGTTATGAAATACACCGACAAGTGGCGGCAGCTCACTGAACTCATGGGGTATTGGGTAGACCTCGATAACCCCTACGTAACCTATCACACGAAGTACATCGAATCGTTGTGGTGGTTGCTAAAAAAACTTTACGAGGGCGGATTCCTATACAAAGGGAAAACCATTCAACCCTATTCTCCTGCTGCGGGGACAGGGCTAAGTACGCACGAACTCAATCAGCCTGGTTGCTATCGCGATGTGAGCGATACCACAGTGGTGGGTATGTTCCGCGTTCTTGAAAACAATACGCCTGCTTCCTACGAGGGTAAACCTCTCTATATATTAGCTTGGACGACAACGCCTTGGACGCTTCCCTCCAACACAGCACTCGCAGTCGGCAAAGAGATAGAGTACCAATATATTGAGACCCTCAACCCTTATACAGCTGAACCCTGTGTGGTTGTGCTGGCTCGCCCCCGTGTTGATGCCTATTTCAAGGCAGAGGGTAAAGATAAACCGCTTGTTGCTCCCGAAAGTTCCAAATCACCTCTCCCTTGGCGTGTTCTGAAACAAGTGAAAGGCAAGGAACTAGTCGACCTGCACTACGCCCCTCTTTTTGCATGGGTTAAGCCTCGCGGTGAGGCGTATAGAGTTATTCCCGCCGATTTTGTTACTACTGAAGATGGTACGGGCATTGTGCATATTGCCCCTACTTTTGGCGCAGACGATGCGCGTGTTGCTAAGGAGCAGGGGATTGTCGGTATGGAATTGCAAGCTACGGACGACGATATTGCCCCTATGGTTGACCGAAAAGGGCGCTTCTATTGCCTAGAAGATCTTGCACCAGACTACGTTAGCTGCTACGTGGATCGTGCTGAGTATGAAAAATGGGCAGGGCGATATGTAAAATCTTCCTATACGACAAAGGAAGACCCCATGGGCGGAGAATTGGACGTTGATTTGTGTGTGGAGCTAAAGAAGAAAGGATTAGCCTTTCGCATTGAAAAGCATGTGCATAGCTATCCGCACTGTTGGCGTACAGATAAGCCAGTTCTTTACTATCCGCTTGATTCGTGGTTTATTCGCACTACGGCTTTTCGTGACCGTTTACTCGAACTCAACGAAACCATCGATTGGCATCCTGAAAGCACAGGAACAGGTCGTTTTGCAAAGTGGCTTGAGAATTTGGTAGATTGGAATCTTTCGCGTTCGCGCTTTTGGGGCACGCCGCTTCCTATCTGGGCTTCCTCAGATCGAAAAGAGTTGAAATGTATAGGCTCTATTGAAGAACTGCGTGCAGAATGCGAAAAGGCGGTAAAAGCGGGCGTTATGTCTTCTAATCCGCTGGAGACTTTCAAGGTGGGCGACAACTCCGACCAAAACTACGATGCGGTAGATCTGCATCGCCCCTACGTAGACAACATTGTTCTTGTCGCTTCTGACGGACAACCCATGCATCGTGAACCGGATCTTATCGATGTCTGGTTCGATTCTGGGGCTATGCCTTACGCACAGTGGCACTATCCGTTTGAAAATAAGGAACACTTCGATGCACACTTCCCTGCCGATTTTATTGCAGAGGGGGTAGATCAGACGCGAGGTTGGTTCTTCACTCTGCACGCAATTGCGACCATGGTATCCGACAGTGTGGCATTCAAGCACATTATATCCAACGGACTTGTGCTCGATAAGGTCGGCAACAAGATGAGTAAGCGTTTGGGTAACGCTGTAGAACCTTTTGGCGAATTGGAAAGCAAGGGGGCAGATGCTGTACGTTGGTATGTACTTACTAACTCCGCGCCATGGGATAACCTAAAGTACGATTCGGCTGGTGTAGACGAATGTGTCCGCAAATTTTTCTCAACTCTACACAATACTTATTCCTTTTTTGCCCTCTATGCCAACGTAGATAACTTCGATTGGCAGAGTGAAGCGATACCAGTAGGAGAACGCCCCGAGTTGGATCGTTGGATTCTCTCCCGCCTCAACTCCCTCATTGCCGAGGTCGATAGTGCTTACAATGGTTACGACCTCACGCGTGCGGGGCGACTTGTGCAAGATTTTGTGACAGAGCACCTCAGCAATTGGTATGTGCGACTCAGTAGAAAGCGCTTCTGGGGCGGTGGACTTACGCCCGACAAGCTCGCAGCATATCAGACGCTACATCAGTGCTTACGTGTTGTAGCGCAATTGATAGCGCCCATTGCTCCCTTCTATGCCGAACAGCTATACGCAGACCTCCAACTGGAGGAAGCGGCCTGCGAATCGGTGCATTATGCCCAATTCCCCGTCGTTCAGAAGGAACTGATAGATTCGGAACTTGAAGAGCGTATGATGCTTGCACAGCGTTTCACTTCCATGGTTTTGGCGCTGCGTAAAAAGATAGCGATAAAGGTGCGTCAACCTCTTAGTCGGATCATGATACCAGTGCTTAGCATTGATTTTGAAGAGCGTCTCCGTTCTGTGGAACAGCTGCTTTTGAACGAGGTAAATGTGAAGAGACTAGAATACCTCGATCCTGTCAACACTGTGCTTGTAAAGCGTGTAAAGCCTGATTTTAAGGCACTAGGTCCTAAATTCGGCAAGGTGATGAAGGAGCTTGCCAAAGTACTACAAGAACTTCCGCAGGTTGAGATTGCAAAATGGGAGCAAGCGGGAGAACTTAAAGTTACTCTCAACGGTGAGACTTACACTGTAGCTCTGCAAGATGTGGAGATAGCACCAGAAGACATCCCAGGATGTCTGGTTGCCTCCGAAGACGGGCTTACTGTTGCTCTCGATTACGAACTAACGCCCGAATTGCTCGAAGAAGGCATAGCGCGCGAATTTGTGAACCGTATTCAGAATCAGAGAAAAGAGAATGGATACGAAGTCTCTGACCGCATAGCACTTACCCTAGCGGGGGCGAAAACGACGCTGGAGGCACTACAACATCACCAAGACTATATACAGACGCAAACGCTTTGCGAACGCTTTGCACTACAAGATGCGATCAGGAATGAAACGCTTACCGTAGATTTCGGCGATCCGTATGGCGAGGTGCATGTTGCTGTTGAGCGTATCTAAAGAGTTTTTTTTACCGTTTACTACCTATAATTCGTTACGCTTTTGACTACGTTGCGTCGTACTGTTTGGCTCGGAGTGGCACTAGTTCTACTGATCCTAGTTCTGGATCAGGCGCTCAAGTTTTGGGTGAAGACTCACATGCATATAGGCGAAGGAATTCCGCTTATTGGCAGTTGGGCAAAGCTCTATTTTGTTGAAAACGTGGGCATTGCATTTGGTATTAAGCCAGGCAACAGTGTGCTTAAGATCGTGCTGAGCGTAATGCGGATTCTCATGGTCGGCGGCTTCTGCTATTTGGCGCACTATTTGGTACGGCGTCCTACTGTGCCGCGCGGAGTCTATTTTGCTTTGCTAGCTGTTATTGCAGGTGCACTAGGCAATGTGATAGACGGAACGTTCTATGGATTGCTTTTTTCAAGTAGCGATGGTACGATGATTGTGGAAGACAGCGTAGTGCCCGCAGTAGCTACTTTTTTACCTGAGGGTGGAGGTTACGCACCGCTTCTACAGGGTAAGGTGGTAGATATGTTCTATTTTCCTATCATTGAGTTCTATTGGCCAGATTGGATGCCTGGTCTTGCAGGGCAACATTTTGAGTTCTTTCGCCCCGTATTCAACCTTGCCGATGCCGCTATTACGGCGAGCATTTTTTACCTCATTCTTTTTCAACGAAAATTCCTGTTCGGAATTTCAGCTAACTTTAAGTCGAAGAAACAATAACGCTTAGCAATGAAAATCTTAAAGCCAGTACTCATCATTCTGCTTATCATCCTCGTCTTCATGGTATTTCGCGGATGCAGTGCTTACAACAAAATGGTGAAGCTAGACGAAACGGTTTCCCATCAGTGGGGACAGGTGAACAACACCTATCAGCGCCGTGCCGATCTCATCTCATCACTTGTTTCTACAGTTCAAGGTTCTGCTTACTTTGAGCAGGGAACCCTGACCGAGGTGATTGAAGCACGTGCAAAAGCTACACAGGTTACGATTGATGCCTCAAAGCTTACAGAAGAAAATGTCAAGAGCTTCCAAATGGCACAGGGCGAATTGAGCGGAGCTCTCTCGCGCCTCCTAGTTACCATGGAGCGTTATCCAGATATCAAGACAACGCAGCAGTTCCAAGATATAATGGTCTCTCTCGAGGGTACCGAGAACCGAATCAATCTGGCACGAAATGAGTACAACGGTGTTGTTAAGGAGTATAACTCCTACATCCGTCGCTTTCCACAGCTTATCTATGCAGCTATGTTTGGATTCGATAAGCGCGCCTATTTTGAGGCTGATGCGGGGGCAGAGCGTCGTGTGAATATAGACTTCTCCGACCTCAAGCGTATGCCTAACAATCAGGCGCAGCCACAGGCTCAACCGCAGCAGCCTGCGCCTCAACAAATACCTGCCGCACAGCCCGAACCAACGGCTGCGGAAGAATAGTTTTTGGGTCAGTAGTTTGCATTTACCATGTCGTCGTCGTTTATAATTTGGCTACTTGTTTCAGTCATAGGAGCGGTAATCTCGATTCTTAGTAAAAAGAAACAACGAGAAGCCAAGGCTCAGGCTGCACGTAAGCGTAGTACTGAGCCTGTTGAAGAGCGATGGGATGGGCATGAGTTTGTGGTGGCTGCTGAGCAACCAGAATCTGCGTCAACCGTACAGGAATGGCGGGAAACTACCGAAGATCATGGATTGGGAATAGAGGAAACAAATCCTGATTTAGAAGGCAATTATAGGCGGCTTTATGCAGAAGCGGAGCATGAGGGGGAATTGTACCAGACGAATTCGTTTGCGGCAGAAGAGGGGACAAGTGCTATAAGCGAGGCTGCACTTCGCGCTGCAAGACTGGAGGAACTCCGCTCACACCATCAGGCAAACGTAGCTCCCATGCTACTCCCCGATGGAAGTCGTTTTAATTTGCAAACTGCGATGATTTACGATGTCATCTTACATCGCCGTACACAAGGGCTAATGCGTCTTCGTCGGTTACATAGCTAGTAGGATTTTTTACATAGCTAGATAAAAGAATATTGAACGTCGTGCTTTGCACGGCGTTTTTTTTTGCGCATGCCCGAACTAACTCTTTTGCGCTGTTGGAGGGGGGTAAAGGTTTATATTCCAAGCTTATTATGCTTCCTCATAAAAATATGATTATCATTGTTTTATGAATATAATGGCGCGTCATGCTATGAAATCGTGGTGTGAGTATTTCTGCACGTCATACAGAATCGGACGTTGCGGGCAACGCTCATACGACCTTGATTCTCAATGTTTTCCTGTATTCTTTCTTAAATGTCAAATTCTAGTCCCCACTGGACTTGCACCCACCCAAGCGTTTGGAAAAGAGTACCTTTGTGTGCTTCTAGACAGAGGGAGATAGATAATGGCTTCTAGTAAGGTTACGCCGCAAACTCATGTAATTATTGAAGGTGCACGTGTGCACAATCTAAAAAACGTGAGCGTTAATATACCCCGCAATGCGCTTACCGTTGTTACGGGGCTAAGCGGTAGCGGAAAGTCGTCGTTAGTTTTTGACGTTATTTACGCCGAAGGACAACGACGCTATATGGAGACGCTCAATGCCTACGCACGCCAGTTCCTAGGTAATTTGGAACGCCCCGACGTTGATTACATCGACGGGTTAGCCCCCGTGATTGCTATAGAACAGCGCACCACAGGGCGCAACAGTCGTTCTACAGTTGGCACAATTACAGAGATTTACGATTTCCTGCGTCTTCTCTATGCGCGCGTCTCTACCGCCTATTCGCCATTCACCCATCAACCCCTCGAAAGCCATTCCACAGAAGAGATAGACCAACTGATACGCACCGATTTCAAGGGGCAGAAGGTCGCTCTTTGCGCGCCACTTGTCCGAGGTCGTAAAGGGCACTACCAGCGCCTTTTTGCCGAGCTTATGCATAGAGGCTATCTCTACGTTCGAGTAGACGGGAAAGTAGTGGAAATGAAGCCTGAGATGAAGCTAGACCGCTATGCTACACACGATGTAGAACTCGTGATAGACCGTCTTGTAGTTCCCGAATTGGCAGATGAACGTTTTACAGCCTCGCTCTACGAGACCTTGCGTCGAGGCGACGATATGGTGCTTGTGGTCTCGCTCAAAGACGAAACGAGTAGGTACTATAGTCGTACGCTTCTTTGTCCTGCTTCGGGCTTTGCTCTGCCCAATCCCGAGCCACATACCTTTTCATTCAACTCTTCCTACGGTGCATGCCCTGAATGTGCGGGAACAGGGGTGATTACGGGCATACCTTCCCGCGAATATTTTAATGCTCACCCTGAAAAACCGCTCAAGGAGGTTCTCTACGAACTTTACGGGAAGGAGTGTCGCACATTGCAGTACGTGCGCGGTTGGCTCTTTTGTTGGTTAAGCGGACACGGTTACGCCGAAGATAGCTCGCTACAGGATTTGCCCGAGGAGCTACGCGACCGTCTCTTTCTTTCGCATCAACCAGAGCCTTTCAACAAGAAGATGTTGAAAAGATACCCCCGTCTTCTTGACCAACTCTGCTGGCGTTGGCGATATAGTATGTCCGACGATGCCACGAGTGGGACTCAGGAACAGTTCTTAGCACTTCCCGAGACGCAGCTCCTAGGCAATGATTCGGGCTTGTTTCGTACCATAAGTGAAGCGAATAATTTCTACGAATCTAGTGAAGAGTTCCAGAGTCGTTTTGAAGAGGAGTTTGATGCTGTACCTTGCTACGTCTGCGGCGGTTCACGACTCAACGAAGCGGCGCGCTGTTTTCGCATTGCGGGGGCTACAATAGCCGATATTTGCGCCCTTCCACTTGACAAATTTGCAGTTTGGCTTGAAGGCGTGGAAGATGCCCTAGACGGCGCTAGACGAGCAGTAGCGAACGAAATTCTAAAAGAAATACGTACGCGCGTTTACTTCCTATTGCAAGTGGGGCTAGGTTATCTCTCCCTGAGTCGTGCCTCCAACTCGCTCTCGGGCGGCGAGAGCCAACGAATACGGCTCGCTACGCAGATTGGTACAAATCTTGTCAATGTGCTTTACATTTTAGATGAGCCCAGCATCGGTTTGCATCCGCGCGATAATACAAAGCTCATAGAAGCCTTAAAAACGCTGCGAGCACAAGAAAACACCATTATCGTAGTGGAGCACGACGAGGAAATGATGCGTTCTGCTGACTATCTCATAGACCTTGGTCCAGGTGCAGGGCGACATGGTGGGCAAATTATGGCAGCAGGCTCACCTACCGAGGTGGCACATGCAAAAGGCATTACAGCAGATTATCTGAGTGGACGGAAAGAGATAGAAACGCCCAAAACGCGCAGACAGGGCAACGGCAATAAAATATGCCTGCGCGGTGCAAAAGGGCACAATCTCAAAAATATTGACGTAGACTTCCCGCTTGGTACGTTTATTTGTGTTACGGGCGTATCGGGAAGTGGGAAATCTACCCTTATCAACGGAACACTTTACCCCATTCTGAGTCGTGCCATCTATCGTTCTAAACATCAGCCCCTTGCCTATACGAGCATCGAGGGGCTTGAGAATGTGGATAAGGTGATTCGTGTAGACCAAAGTCCGTTGAGCAAGAATCCTCGTTCAAATCCTGCAACATTTACGGGTATTTTCACCGACATTCGTAACCTTTTTGCCGCTACACAGGATGCCAAAATTCGCGGATTTACCGCACGACGCTTTTCCTTCAACGTACAAGGCGGACGTTGCGAACAGTGTGCGGGCTCGGGCTACGAAATTATAGAGATGAACTTTTTACCCGATGTGCAAGTAAAGTGCTCGGTTTGTGGAGGTGAGCGTTATAACCGTGAAACACTTGCCGTGCGCTACAAAGGCAAGAATATCAGCCAAGTGCTCGATATGACGGTAAACCAAGCCTATGAGTTCTTTAATGCACTACCTAGCTTAGAACGCAAGTTGAGCGCATTGCGACAGGTAGGAATGGGTTATATTAAACTCGGGCAGATGTGTGCAACACTCTCGGGAGGTGAGAATCAGCGTGTCCGATTGGCGACCGAACTAGCGAAGCGCGATACGGGAAAAACCGTATATATTTTCGACGAACCTACCACAGGGCTACACTTCGAGGATGTAAAGCAGCTTCTTGCTGTGCTGAATGCTCTTGTGGAACGCGGGAATACGGTTATTGTCATTGAACACAATCTCGATGTGATTCGGTCCGCCGACTATCTAATAGATATCGGTTTGGAGAGTGGCGAACGTGGGGGTAATTTGGTCGCAACGGGTACACCCGAAGAGGTAGCTCAGAAGGATGGGTATACGGCAGCCGCTTTGCGAGAAGTACTGAAAGAAAAGAAATCGTAACCGATAAAGCGTCTTACCATCCAGAAATATATGGAGCGCATTGTGGACTTGGGTTCGTATCTAAGCATTAGATCTGGAGTACCAACCACTATCTGAACGACAGACTTGTAGTATTACTACTCAAGATGAGGAAATATTCCCTCGCTCTGAAATATACTATCGTGCTGAGTTTATAACGTTGAGGTGAGAGGCACTCAATTTTTCTCTTGAGAAGCTGAGAATGGCTTGCAGATGGTAACGATTAAACGGCGAGAACCGTTGTAAGAGGAAATAACAAAGCTCATGGAAAATACATTAGCACAGCGTTTCCTTTCGGCATTCAACAAGATCGAGGAGCAACTCACTAAGCTCACGCAAGCCAATTCGCATACACCGTTCATTGCTATGCTAGATACGGTATCGCGACGCAATTCGTTGGTACGCCAGTATTACTCCGACTTATCGCAATTTGCCCGTTTGCGCAATATTATGGTGCACACCATGCGCGACGGCTATTTCATGGCAGAACCGCACGAGCACGCGGTACAAAAAATAGAAGCCATTGCCGAGCAGCTTAGCAACCCGCCTATAGTTGCCGATTTTATGACACCCAAACCTTTCTACGTACGTAGTTCCGACCCCATTTCGCGTGTCGTAGAGGAGTTTAAGTTACGAGGCTTTATGCGTTGCCCTGTAATAGATGAGAAGGGGATTGTGGGGCTCATTACGGCGAAAAGTGTTACACGCTGGTTGGCCATTGCGGGGTACGACGAGAGCGAAAAATATCTTTCCATTCAAGCGGCGCTTATGCAGCCTGTTACTGTGCTTTTAGCGTTCTGTGCTCCCGACGAATTCGCAATAGTACCTCGAGGTTATACATTGCCCGATGTACTTTACATGTTTCAACAGGGCGTGGCACACGGCAAATACCTACAAAGCATCCTCGTAACGGTAGATGGCACAGCACGCTCTCCCTTGGTGGGGATTATAGCTCCCTCCGATTTGCCCAAGTTGTACGATCAGAATTGATACTCGCAAACGTGTGTTTTTTTGTGTCTTGATGAGGCGACAGAGATAAATGATTATCAGGGATTCCCCTTCAACACTCAGAATACTGGTTTTTCCTACCTTCGCAAGGTCGTTAAATACAGTGGGTAAATTGCTTGTAAACTCTTAGCGGACAACCCCAAATGCACAGAATTCTCTTTTCTCTCGTTGCGCTGACTCTGCTTGGTCTTACCGCTTGTCTGTCCCGTAATGATGTACCTCCTACGCCCGAACAGACCCCAGATAAGAAACAGATATTTGAGCATGCGAATAAACTGAGCGCGGCTCACAACGAGTTACAGATTGAGGGCTATATTCGCCGCAATGGGCTAGATAGTATGCAAATCGACGGACGGGGCATGTACTACAAGGTGTGGGGTACGCCAATAGGACCTCGCCCCAAAGAAGGCATACAAGTCGCCATAGCTTACACCGCCGAGATGCTAGACGGAACACCTTGCGACAGGGCAGATACCGTAGCACCACTGGAGATAATCTTAGGAAAACGTAAACAAACGGTGGGACTCGAAGAGCTGTTATTGCACGTTGCACCTGGGCAAGAGGCTATCGGTATCGTTCCCCCACACCTAGCCTACGGTGTGGCAGGGCGCGGTAATGAGATCCCTCCGAATACATCAATTGTTTACTACATTACGTGGTTGCGCTACACAAAGCAGTAATCACAGACTGAACTCGCGGAGTTCGCTCTTCTGTATTGCGTAGTAGTTCTCGCCTGCAATCACGAGATGATCTAGCAGACGCATACCAAAGAAATCGAGCCCCTTTTTCAATCGTTTCGTAGCTTCTATATCGCCAATACTCGGGTTGCATACCTCCGAGGGATGGTTGTGCGCTAATGCTACCGCATCTGCCCGCAATTCGAGTGCTTCGCGTACTATTTGACGATCGTCTATCAGAACGGCATGCGATACCCCCTGCGAATGTTTGTGGTGTGCAACAAGCCGATTGGCTCTGTTTAGGAAAAAGACCCACAGCTCCTCGTAGGGTAGCCCCTCTAGTATGGGTTGTACGTATTTGAAAAGGTCGTCGGTATTGCGGAAAAAGACGCGTTCTTGCTTGGCTTTTTCAGTGCGCCGTCTTCCCAATTCAAAGGCTGCAAGCAGGGTTATTGCCTTGGCATCGCCAATTCCCTTTTCTCGCTTTAACTCTTCGAGCGTAAAATGCGACAGAAGCGAAAGATCGTTGTTGGCCTGTGCTAACAAGGCACGCGCGAGGTCGAGTACAGAGCGCTCCGTAGTCCCCGATGCTAAAAGCAGCGCCAATAGTTCGGCATCTGTAAGTGTTCGCGCCCCGTGGCGTTGCATTTTTTCGCGAGGGCGTTCCTCTTCTTGCAAATCGGCTATATGATTCATTGCTGTGTAGTTGTTGTGAGGAAAAATCTTGCAGCCCACTCCGAGGTTAGGAATTTTGCAATGCAGATAGGTACTTGGTAGCTAGGTAAACTGGCGAGAGGTATTCGTTCAAATCGCGAAAGGCTCATATCCGCTGGACGTCCCTCGAGAATAAAGAAGCGCAGGTGCAACTCTTGGTGGGTGAGTTTTTGCACCGTTTCGGGCACTTCTGTTAGGATTTTCGCTCCCTCTGCTACTAGTTCCTTAAAGTCCGATTTTGCCGCGAGTTCTTGCCCTGTAAGAGGCTTTGTGCTCTCTACAAGCGGGAACTGATACAGTGAATGCCATATATCTTTGGCACGGCGAAGTTCGATATAGGTATAGTCGCCGTCTAATAGTATTAGGTAGTGGAAGTAGCGGACGCGCAATGCAATGGGAGTAGCTTTAAGAGGCAACTCGAGCTGCTTATGATGCTTGGAGGCATAGCAAGAACTCGTTAGGGGGCACACCGTGCAGTCGGGCGTGCCAGGCACACACTGCAACGCACCGAAATCGATAAGTGCTTGGTTAAAATCGGCAGGGCGTTCTTTGTCCATGAGCGCGAAACAGTGTTGGCGAAAGAGGTGTGCTCCTTTTGTTGTGGTAGGTATCTCAAAAATACCAAAGACTCTCGCTAGTACCCGATACCCGTTCCCGTCTAGCGCGGGGACAGCCTCATTGAATGCAAACGAGGCAACTGCACCTGCCGCATAAGAACCTAACCCAGGGAGTTTCTTTAGTTCTTCAAAACGGTTCGGAAGTTCGCCTCCGTATTCTGCTACAACCTTTTGCGCGGCTTTGTGTAGATTGCGTGCTCGGGTATAATAGCCTAAACCCTGCCAACATTTCATAACCTCGTCGAGAGGAGCTTCTGCAAGTGTGCGAATGGAGGGGAAATGCTCAAGAAAGCGAAAGTAGTAGGCTGTGCCCTGTGCTACACGTGTTTGCTGCAGTATGACCTCCGAGAGCCATACGTGGTATGGGTTTCCCGTTCCACGCCACGGTAATTGCCGTGCATGTGCTCCGTACCAAAGGAGGAGGGTGGAAGTAAAATCCATTGGCGCAAAACGAACGTCTAAAAGACGTAATCTAGCCCGAAGGTGAGCAGATTGTTAAACTGCCCGTTGCGCCCTGCCCAGCCTTCCATTTTACCCCTTATGGGAACAATGGAGTACGATGCTCCCAACGTTATATTGCAACGAGCTGTGAGGTTGAATGCCACACGTGCGTGCGCTGCTACCTCGTAAGGGCGAAACTTTTTGCGATCACCCACCAGCAGGTTACCGTACTGGTTCTCCTCTTTTGCCGAAAGAAGGTAACCTCCACTGATACCAAGCCCTGCCACCCAACGCTCGAGAAAATGATATTCAAATATCACAGGTAACTCGATGTAGTGCAGTGCCAATCCGTACACTTTGCGACGTTCTGCGCCAGTACCTTCGTTTTTCAGACTTCCTTTGCCAATGTAGCGGAACTCAAAACGTACGCCGTAGCGGTCGGTAAAGAGACGTGAGACCCAAAAGCCGCCCATGGGGGCAAAACGATGGTAGCCATCGTGTTGGTCTCCGTCTACCTGCGAGCCCACTGCGCCAATCACCAGACCACCACTAAAGGAACGATGAGGGTTTACAAGGCGTTGTGCCTGCAAGCAGCCCAAGGAAAAGAGGAATAAGAGGGAGAGTAGGAGACTACGCATGGAGTGTATTCTTGATGTATTGTAGCATAGCAGGAACGCCCGTAGATGCGGGTTGTGCAAAAACTTCGGTTACTTTCCGCATGGGCGATTTTACGGCATTGGGGTCAACAATGAACAGAGGGCATCCTTCTGGAGCATAGGCGGTAAGTCCTGCTGCGGGATAAACGTTGAGAGAGGTTCCAACCACGGCAAAGAAGTCGGCGGTGCGTGCAATTTCGGCAGCGGGCTCGATGTTGGGTACTGCTTCCCCGAACCAGACAATAAACGGACGCAGTTGTGCACCATCGGCAGCCTTGTCGCCCATCTTGAGCTCCCAGCCCTCGATATCGTAAACAAGGCTTTTGTTCCGCTCGGAGCATGCTTTTTTCAACTCGCCATGCAAATGAAGAACGTTGTGGCTTCCTGCGCGTTCGTGCAAGTCATCTACATTCTGAGTTATGATAAATACCTCAATCCATTTCTCCGCTTCTGCCAGAGCGCGATGCCCTGCATTGGGGCTTACCTCCAGTAGCTGTTTGCGGCGGGCATTGTAGAAATTCTGTACAAGCTCTGGATCGCGTTCCCACCCCTCTGGGGTTGCCACGTCCTCTATTCTGTACTCCTCCCACAATCCGTCAGAGTCGCGAAAGGTACGTATACCGCTCTCCGCGCTAATACCCGCGCCTGTTAAAACCACTAAACGTTTCATGACCTTTCCTCCGCGTTGTTGCAACACGACAAAGATAGCGAAAAGGGAATGGCAAACCCTCTCAATGGAGCACGGACAGGCAATGCTGGGTAGGGCACACACAACACATTTACTTTTTCGTCCAATAATTATAATAGTGATATTAAAATCATATATTTGTATATTATATGATGAGTTGAGAGTATGCCAAAGAATACCATGGGGACCAAGTTGCCCCGAAAATTAGAGCAGAAGATGCTGATTGTGGGAGAGCAAATTAAGTTAGCCCGCTTGCGTCGTAATCTTAGTGTGGCACAGATTGCTGAGCGTGCTACTTGTTCTCCTTTGACAGTCTCGCGCATAGAGAAAGGCTCACCCACTGTGTCTATTGGAATTTACTTGCGAGTACTTTATGCCCTTCAACTTGAGGACGACATTCTCCTTCTTGCTAAGGAAGACGAACTAGGGCGTCGTCTCCAAGACCTCTCGCTCATCAACCGTCGGCGCGCTTCGAAGAAAGAATAAGTTATGCAGAAACTGCTTGTATACGCCGATTTTGATTGGCTGAAAGAGCCGACACTTGTTGGAGAGTTGAGCTATTTTTGTGAGAGATAATGTCAACGTCACTGACGCTGTAATGATTAATTTCTTGTTATGATACCTCAATTTAAAGAAATACAGATACAAGCCCTGAAAGAGCTCGGAAAAGGAGCTATAATGAGAGCTAAGGATTTACGAGAATCCTTGGCTGAACATTTTCAATTGACAGAGGATGAAAGGAATGCTTTGTATCCTTCTGGAAATGGCGAACTATTCTTAGGTCGTATTGTGTGGTCTCTATCGCATCTTTTTATTGCAGGACTTGTAGAAAAACCTCAAAGAGGTGATTATAAAATCAACGAAAGGGGCTTATCTATGCTTTCTTCATGTACGGACGAGCAAATTAATGAGTTCATCCGAGGAGAAGTGAATGCGAAGACTTCGACGAAGGATTTTAAGGGCAAGAATGTAAATAATGCATCTTCTCATATGGGAAATGATGATGAACGTACGCCCGAAGAGGAATTTGCAGACTCCTATAATAGGATAAAACAGAATGTACAATCTCAAATTCTGACCACTATATTAAGTAAAAAGCCACAAGAATTTGAACGATTAGTCGTGAAATTACTTCAAGCAATGGGTTATGGTGGCGAGGTCAAAAACTCTGGTGTCGTTACGCAACTCTCTAATGATGGTGGTATAGATGGTATTATTAAAGAAGATATTTTAGGTTTCAATCATATTTCCATACAAGCAAAGCGGTATGCCTTAGACCGTAAAGTAACCCGCAACGAGGTTCAAAGTATCGAATTCTATGACTGAGCCAAATTCAATCGTGTAGAATCTGCATTTTTTTGATTGAAAGCTGGAACATAGTTCTCTTGATATGTTCTCTGCGACCTAATAATAGCAAACATAAGATGTATAAGCTTGTTTCGGACATTATTAACAATTAGTCTCCATGGCTTTCCTTCGGTCTTTTTCTTCCAATAATACGCCTTTATGTTTTCATTATAGCGTATTGCGGAAGCAGCAGCACAGGTTAGGATGGTCTTAATACGTCGATTTGCAAAAGCGCTTACCCTATCAGGTCTGTAGACACTTGTCCCCGATTCGTAATTAAAGGGGACACATCCCGCATAACAACCAAATTTTCTCGGGTCATTAAAGTCGATAAAATTGTTTGTCCCAATAATCATCCAAATGGCATTCACGAATCCTACGCCTTTAATGGAGCATAGTCGGTCAAAATTCTCTTCTATTTGTTCATCTTCTTTGATGAGCTCTAGAATCTTCTTTTCAGTCTCTTTAATCTCGTCTATGATGCATTTAATGAGCTTGTTCGTGTGTTCATCGATGAACGCACTCGTCTGGTTATTTTTCACTCGTACAAGCTCTTTGGAGGCAGTTAGTAATTGCTTTTTGTTCTTGATGAGTCGTTCTCGCAGTACGAGCAAATCTCGTATCATATCGAGTATATCATTGCGCAATTCAACATTACAGGCCTTATCCTGAAATCTGTATGCATAGAGCGCAATCTGACAAGCATCCATCTTGTCGTTCTTGCCACGTACCATCCCCTGTGCGCGCTTAATTTGTAGCGGATTCTCAAGCCAAAAAAAGATATGTCTCAGGTTCAAGAAGCGTTGCAATCCTAAGCTGTACAAGCCCGTATTTTCACCACAAATGAGCCATTGTTCTTGTGGGGTATGAGTCTGTTCTTTTATCCATTGAAAGAGTTTTTTATAGCTCTCTTCATCGTTAGAGAACTTAAGACATGCAAACTCTTTCTGTGACTTCTTGCTTTGTTTTAGTATCGCCACGTCAATGGTTTGCTTCGAGAAATCCACGCCAATAAATGTACTTTTCATATCTTTATCCTTAGAAGTTGTTTAAGGAAAACAACCGATAGCTGGTATGTACCAAAACTCTTAATGATCTCAGGATCAGAATTCTATGTGGTCTTAACCAGCGCGACCCGAGGAGATCCTCTTCAAGAAATGGAGTTTATGCTCCAGTAGGGGCGATGGTTTATCTCCTTGGGTCGGTTGTTTTCTACCTTCCTACAACAGAGGTAGCACACAACCTCGCTGATCTAATTACACTACAAATCTAAGAGTAAGGGGCGAGTGTTTTCTCTGTATAGGAAAGGACTGTATTTATCTTGTTCTGCTCTTCCTCTGCTTTTGCCAATAAAGCATCTTGACGATATCGTTCATAGTTTGATAACTGAGTCTTGGGAAAAGTGTCGAGCTTCTCCACTGTCCTCTCTTCTTTTGGAAACTCGATTAAAAGGTGAAAAAGATCTTGCAGTATAGACTGTACTGCAAAGAAAAGAGCTGTGCTAATCAAGGAGGAAAGGATAAACAATCCGAATGCAGTGAAGCCGCCCGCTCCACAATTCAGTGCAATGGAACGAACGGCTAAAGAGAAAATCATAATACATCTCAGCGTGATAAGCTGTGGAATATAGTTATCGTTAATGCTTAAAGGCTTCATACTTGTCTATGTTTTGATGCAAACATAAACAAGTATTCATCACCATTTATCACTCAGGGAAATAGCGGGAAGTATAGGGAAAAGAAAGGGAATAGGGATTTCTTATCTTTGACTTAGAAAAGCATAAATCTGATAACTAACTTTTGTGAGGAATATGTATCTTCGTGGCATTAGAAGGAGAAGCGTATTCACAGTACTCAGTGTGCATTTATAGCTAAAAAGAAGTATGATCCTGCCATCATTAGATCAACAAGAATATATTGAGGGTATTATATCTACTCGATTAAACTCGAGTATAGAGTACTCTCATGTGCTGAGATGGCTGAGTAATTTTGACGATAGTGAGCAAGACTTGGCTATTGAAATATTGTCAAAGATTGACTATTACCCCTATGACAGAATCTTATCTGTAGTGCAGAGTAAGATTAAGAGAATTGCTCTCAGACCTATAGGTAAGTGTGTTTTTTCGCCTATCGGAGAGTCAGGAAAGAGTGGGGGAAGTGTTCTTTATATTTGCCAACAGATACAAGGGAAGAGGAGTGTTTATGTAAACTACATAGAAGAGGCTTTGAATAAACTTTCTAGCCCTAATGATATTATAGTGCTTGTTGATGATATCATAGGTTCTGGCAATACATTCTGTAGTTGGCTGAAGGAAAAGCTTAATAAGGAAGAAATAGGAAATCAACTCAACAACTTGATTGATCAGTCTCGAATTAAGCTTATAAGTATAGTTGTACTAGAAAAAGGGAAGAGTAAAATCAATAGTGAATACCCCACAGTAGATGTGCTCGGGGAAGATACTCGTAAATTGTTTTCGCAGACTGGATCCATGTTTGGTGGATACGTTAGAATGAAACATTATCGAGAGTTTTGTTATAAATATGGTGAGCTCTTGTACAGAAGAGGGCCTCTGGGTTATGAGAATTCTCAGGCTTTGATTGTATTTGATCATGCTACTCCAAATAATACTCTTCCCATAATTTGGTCAGATTCACACATTGCAGGAAGAAGTACAGCTTGGTATCCTCTTTTCCCTAGATTTGCTCATCAACGGGTAATAAGAGCAAAAGAAACTATGCAGGATAAGCGTAGAGAGCTAGTTCTTTTACGTGAACTTTTTGGCTATGAAGAGGTGGAAAAGGCTCTCTTCAAGAGGAGCAATCTGTATCTCCTTCAGATTGTGAAGCTGAAGTTAGAAAATGTAGATGATCTTACTATCAGACAGGCTTTAGGAGTCTCACAAAACTATCTAGAGGAGTTGTTTAATTTAGGTGTATCAAAAAATCTCTGGGATACACAGTGGCAGCTGACGGAGCAATGTAGAACCCAATATGGAGAACTAAAAAAGAAAATTGCATTTGATAAGACTGTCAGAAAAGAGAAAGAATTGGAAGCTTCTTCCTATTTGAGAGAGGAGATAATATATATACCAGAGACTTTCAAGGGCGTGAAATAAGTTCTTAGCTGAAGTAAGTATGAGTAATCATATTCACAGGCTGGTTCCGTGTAACCTGCTGAAGTTAAAACTAGATTATACTGAATATGTGAAGCACACGAGTGGCTTCACATACTCACTTCGTGAGCGATAACGTAAGAATTTATGAAACAAACTTGGGAGTCTCTTTTCATTGAAGAAGCAAAGTCATGTGGGCATAGCGAGGAATATATACAGCTATGTTTGGATTATGCTAGCATTCTGAAAAAAAATAATTTACCAGTCATCTTTGATGTGGAGCATTTGTTAGATTATTATTGGACAGGACAATTTCCAAGGGCGAATGCTTGCTGTCTGTTTGACTGGGCTTACAGAGATTATCGAATTCAAAAGAAGACAGGTGGATTTAGAGAAATCTCAGCACCAAATCCTACTCTGAAATGGTGTCAACATTGGATACAGCATAATATCCTTGAGCATGTTGTTAATAGACTGCCCAGCAGTGTCCACGGATTTGTCCAGAATAGGTCGATTCAAACAAATGCTTTGCCACACGTCAATAGCGAATGGATTATTAATATCGACTTGAAAGACTATTTTGACAGTATATTCCAAAAGAAGGTGCTAGACTTCTTTCTTCAATTGGGGTATGAGGATAGCGTATCTGAATTTCTGTCGAATGTCTGCACTAAGTTTAGCTGTGTAACTTATCAAAGAGCTTTACCTCAGGGTGCTCCTACAAGTCCTCTCTTGGCAAACTTCTTGACGATAAATCTTGATAAGGATCTTGAGAGATTGGCACAAGAACTGGATATGAGGTACACGAGATACGCTGATGATATAACATTTTCGGGGTTGCAGAAGACTTGTCCAGTTACACCTCGGGATATTGAGAATATCATCTACGAACATGGCTTCCGCCCCAATAAATCTAAAACTCGAATTAGACACAAAGGGAGTAGGATGATGGTGACAGGGCTGACAGTTGGAAATGGCGTACATGTACCTAAAGAGTATAGGAAGCAAGTCCTCAGAGAACTACATTTTGCCAAGAAGTATGGCCCAGAGAACCACTGTAGGAAGGTTCGTAATGAGAAAGGCTACTTTAGAGAGTGGCTTTTAGGTCGTATCATGTTTGTGCGCTCTATCGACAAAGAAGCGGGTGCCAGAATGCTTGAGATTTTTAATGAGATTAATTGGATGATGTAGTCTGTTGATAGATACTGAGATTAGAAGAGGAGGGTGTTAGAAGGGATATCTAATAACACATCTCCTCTTCTTGTTTTTCAATATCTATTTCAATGAAATCTTCTCAGCTGTTTCACGCTTTTTCGAATTCACAAGGTCGGCATAGATTTGGGTTGTGGAGATGTTCTTGTGCGTTAGCATCTTGGACACGGTGTAGATATCTGTACCTAATGAAATTTGTATCACGGCGTAGGAGTGGCGAAAGCAATGAAAAGTGATATGCTTTGTAATCCCAGCCTGCTTAATCCATTTTTTTCAAAGGGTAATTGATCATACTTCGCAGCAAGCCTTTGAAGACTTTACCCGATGATGGCTCTCCGCACAGTTCATAAGCTTCATAACTGATTGGGAGAGTAGCTTCGGTAGAGGTTTTCTGTGTCCTGATGCGGATGCAATAGCCTTGGTCAGGAGCAAGAGTGAAATCTTCCCATCGGAGATTAAGAATATCGCTGATGCGTAGCCCCGTAAGGCAAGAAAATAAAGATGCTCTTTTCAGCACATCATGCTCACAGGGCGTCTGAGCGAGTATCTTCACTTCATCGAGTGTCAAATACTCTTTCTTGACCTCCTTGGCCTCTATCTTATCTAAAAAGTCATTGATATTCTCTCTTAGCCACTTATCTCGGTACGCAATCTTCAGGAGTTCCCTAAAGGTGGAATAGTAGCCAGATGCAGAGTTTGTAGAGACTTTCCCTTTTCGTTTGAGTTGCTTGGCGTTGAGAAGGTACTCTCGAAAGCCTTGGCATAGCTCTATCGTTATGTCTCCAAAAGTGCAATGTCCTTGTACATAGTTGTAAAAGTGTTGGTAGACAATACGCCATTTTTGGTCTTTCTTTCGGCACATTTTTAAGAAGTATGCAAGGAAGTCAGTTTTCATTTTAGTTCGATCGAGAAAGCCAAACTCTTCATTGATAAGCGACTGTACACGAATACATCGTATAGCTTCCGCCTTGTTCAACATATCCATATTAAACTCTCGCTCCATCTCATTCTTAGGATGAGCATAGATGTAGATGCCGAGATACTCCCGACGGCTCATTTGCATGGTTTCGGGATTGCGTACAGCCGGGTAATAATCCAGATACAGTGATATTTTGTCATTTCGAATAGCTCTCTGTCGGAGCGTTACTTTGGGACAAGTATGTCTCATACAATTGTTGATTAGAGGGTTATATTTATTGATTCAGTTGCAAAAGAATAAGGTGATAAGAGGGTGTCCTATACCACCGACAAATAACTCATCGAGTGATGCTGGGAGGTTTAAGAACTTCGTCCAATTCTTGTTGAGAAATGAGGATGTTCCGACCCTGCTTCACCTTAGAAACATTATAGTGTTTGGTATAGTGATAGAGTTGGTCTCGAGTAAGCCCAAACTTTTCCATAGCTTCCCGAACGGTATAGTAGCTTGGAGCGGCTTCATCAAGAACTCCTTTAGCAGCTTCTACATGTTTGGTAGAATAGTAACTTTTACCCTTGACTTTCTTTCTGGGGATGTTATGATCAGAGACAAAGTTGTAAACGGCTGTAAGCGTCATATCGAACCTTTCTTGTATCCCCACGGCTGTACACCATTCTTCGATATGAGGAGCAGGAGCCTGTTTAGCAAAATAGACATCTATGTGCCGTTTGCTCCAATAGGTCTTGCCTCTGTTATAAGTTCGGGGGATATTCTCTCGCTTGGCTATTGCAAAAAGGGAAGATTGAGATATATTGTGAGTATCGCACACCTCATCTGTCGTATATAGTTCCGTAATTACGATTGCATCTCTGGGCTGTCGTTTCTCATAAGGTCGCTCTGCTAACATCCGTTCAATGTCTTCACGCCTTACAACAGAAAGACGACTTGTTATCTTGGAGGCTCTGAGGCGACCAGCATAGATTTGCTTGTACACTCCTTGAAGAGACAAACCCAATAGAGTTGCTGTTTCTGCAATGGAGAGAAAAGGTCTATCTTTTAGTTGCTCTATCGGCTTTTCTTGGATAGTTCTATAAGTCAAAGCCTCAGCCGCCTTGACACGCTCTTTGCGTTTATTCGCTTTGTAAGCTCTGCTATTGCGAGTATGACTGCAATATCGAGTTGTAACCTTTTGGGTATAGAAGACATTTCCACACCACTCGCACACCTTCTTTATCAGCTCATTACCCTTTGCCATATCACATTTGATTGGTTCTACTTCAAATTCATTTCGCCCGATATGATTGTCCTATCTTATTCCATATTCAACCATATTCAACTTTGTCCAGCATCTCGGTATATATGCGAGGGGCTGGAGGGTTGGCGAGCTGCGTGCGGTACAAATAAGGTACAAGAATGAGCGAAAGAGTGGCTTCGAATGATGCCTAACGAGGAGAAAGGGCAAAAAGAAAGGCGCTCATTATGAGCGCCTTTGTAAATATTGGTGATGCTTGATTATCGTTGCCAATCAGGAATTTACTTCCCAATACAGAAATGGCGAAATATATTGCCCAGTATCTCTTGCGGTGGTATTTCGCCCGTGAGTTCACCAAGCAAATGGATGATGCGACGCAGATGAAAAGACAAAAGGTCAGATGAAAGTCCTGCATGTATTGCTTCTAGGAGTTCTATGGCTTCCTCACGTGCTGCAGACAGAGCCTCGAAATGACGCGCATTGGTGATGACAAAGCCGCCCTCGGTAGGAAGATATTGACGCGTTTTTTCCTCAAGCCAGCTACGGATCTCCTCTTCGCCTTCCCCCGTTTTCGAACTCCAAAGCACTACGCTAATCGTAGGAAGAGCTGTTTGTATACTACGCAGAACCTCTTGCGCGGTCTCGCCATCCACTAAATCGGCTTTAGAAAGAAGAAACAGGGGGTGCGCATCTTCTGGTAGCTTCGCGAGCAAGAGTTGGAAAGCTGCCAGATGCTCCCCATGGGGCGTATTCGCCAAATCTACAAGAAGGAGTGCTAACGGACTTGCCTGTAAAAACTTCAGGGTGCGCTCTATGCCAAGCTGCTCGATACGATCGTCAGTATCTCGTAACCCCGCCGTGTCGGTAAAGCGGACAGTAATCCCGTTTACAACAATTTCGCCGTGAATGGCATCACGCGTTGTACCAGGGAGATCTGATACTATGGCGCGCTCTTCTTGCAAGAAAAAATTTAATAACGCACTTTTCCCCGCATTCGGAGCTCCCGCTATCGTAACGGGGAGTCCATTTTGTATGGCATTGCCTTGGCGGAACGACGCACAAAGGGTTGCCAGTTGTTGCCGTATACCTTCTGCAAGCGTAGCGAGCTCGGTGCGTGACACGAATTCTACATCCTGATCGGAGAAATCTATCTCTAGTTCTATGAGCGATGTAAGCTCTAAAAGCTTTGCCCTAAGCTCCGAGATCTGTGTACTAAGCGCTCCCTCCAGTTGTAAAAATGCCGTACGATGTTGTGTCGCTGTGCGCGATGCAATGAGCTCATTTACAGCCTCGGCTTGGGTAAGATCCAGCTTTCCGTTCAGAAAGGCACGGTAGGTAAATTCGCCTGGTTGCGCTGCCTGTGCCCCCTCCTGTAGCAGGCTTTGTAGTAGCGTCTGTACGATGTAAGGCGATCCGTGGCAAGCAATTTCTGCCATATCTTCGCCAGTATACGAATTCGGAGCTGCAAACAACGTCAGCAACACCTGATCGAGTTCCTCGCCCGCGAGCGTTATCTGTCCCAGAAGCGCTCGACGCATAGGTAGCATGGCATGAGGGCGCTGAGGAACAAAGTGCTGGGTGGCAAGACGATGCGCATCGCTTCCACTGAGACGGATGATTGCTATGGCGGCAAGATTCTCGCCAGTGGCAAGAGCTACGATTGTTGACATGGGTGGTTTGCGTGTTACTGTACACTCTACGAAAAAAAAGTAAATTTGCGTTCGGAATAAATACGAACGCTTCTGGCGAAAAAAAATTAACGCAAAGGTAAAATGAAAGCGGCAATCCTGACTGTTTTGTCAATCACTGCGGCGCTCTTGCTCTATTTTTTGGTAACAAGTATTATGGAGCCGATTGACTTCACGCACGAAAAAGAGGTTCGCTACAACGCTGCTATTGCTCGTCTGAAAGATATTCGTACGGCGCAAGTAGCTTTTCGTTCGGAGAATCATCACTATACGGGGAGCTTTGACTCTCTCATCGCTTTTGTGAAAAAAGATTCTTTCCGCGTGGTACGCCAGATCGGGTCTCTCGATGATTCGGCGGCTGTGGCAGAGGGACGTGTTTCGCGTGATACGGTGTCGGTATGTGTGCGCGATAGCCTTTTCAAGAGAGCTGGTTTTGTTCTAGATTCGCTTTGCTATGTGCCATTTACCAATGGGCGCGAGAAGTTTGATCTGGCAGCTGGTGAGTTGCAGACGGGGTCTAAGGTTATCGTGCAAGTATTTGAAGCTAGCGTAACCAACAAAGTTCTACTGGCTGGGCTAAATCATCAGGAAATTGTGAACCTCGATGATGTGGCACGACAGCTGGATCGTTTCCCAGGGCTTAAGGTCGGTTCCTTGAAAGAGGCGACGAATAACGCTGGCAACTGGGAGTAAATCTCAGTTCGCGCCACTCTGACGCTGCTCCTGCCGATGCGCCATGTTTCGCTTCTCGATGAAACGTTTGACCCTGGGCAGGCAAGCGTGTATGACCTCCTCCTCACTCCGCATTGCTACGGTATTGAAGTTTCCGTACACGACAGTGTACGGAAACAATTTATTGCATTTATAGAATTTGCTTACGTGGTAAGCGACGATACGGAGTGGCGCGACGCATTCGCATCACTCCTTAAAACGTATTCGTGGCTTGCTGCTCGTTTTCGCTCTGTCCGTGTGGGATGGCGAGGGCGAAACTATACGCTTGTTCCCAAGGAGTTCTTTGTACCCGCAGAAGCGAAGTTGCTGCTTGAACGTTTATCGTATGTTGGCGAGTTCGATGCGCTGTACTACAATCGGGTTACAGAAGACACCTTTTTGCTCTTTGCTATCCCGAGTGAACTCATCAATGCCTTATTGCATACCTTTTCGCATTTTACGGTGCTGCACCAAGAAGCTACGTTGTTGCGTTTAGGGTTGCAGCAGTTCCGTAAAACCTCTTGTTTGTCTCTTTATCTTTCACAGGAATTTGCCACTGCTACTCTTTTTCAGAGTGGGAACATTGTACGTCATACCGCTTTTGACGCGACAAGTGCCATAGAGGTACTTTATTACGCAGCGGCGCTTATCGATTCGGCAAAGGTTGCTCCGAATTTACCCTACAAAATTGTAGGAAATGGCTTGCGACGCGAAACTAGACCTACTGAGCGCGAAGAACATTGGCTACAGCCGATGGCTGTTGATGCTTTGCTGCGCGAATACTACACGCGTTACGAACATCGCATCTCTATTGCAGGGCACGGCTTCTCATACAGCCTAGAGCCGCATCGGGAAGAAGCACTCGGGCTTTTTAGCCTGATTGTTGGTGACTAGATCTGTGGGTGCGATTTACAGCATCTTCCCGTTCCCAAAATTCCCCTGTGTCGCATTTTGTCCTTCATTTTTCAGGAGAAAAATGCGATATCCCTACCACTTTAGGTTGTCCTATCCCATTTGTTGTGACACATCGGAAAACGGTCGAAATGCAAAAGAGCTGTTAACTTTAACCTCCGAACAAGAGGTAGAGATGGTTGCTGCAAAGAAAAACGCTCAGACAAAGAGTTACCCCAATAACTCATTCGATGATTTTTTGGAGTTACTCAAGAAACTAAAAGAGGGGATTGTAGAGCCATTCTACGTACTCTATGGCGACGAGCCTTACTTCATTGAACAGATAATCAAGGAGGTTACAACGCGGACGATAGCTCCTGAGAATAAGGAGTTCAACTATGCCGAATTTAATGTAGCTATCTCTAATATTTCCGACATATTCAAGAGTGTCAATCGGAGTATTTTGGGGAGTGGGACGCACTCATTGGTTGTAGTCCGTGGAGCGGAGGGTATAGACGACTGGGAATACCTTCTTCCCCTCTTTGAAGCTCCTAAAGCCAAAGGAATAATCATACTCGAATTCAAGAAACTAACTACCAAAAAAGCACAAGAGCCGTTTTTCAAGTCGGTTTTATCTATCGTGCGGCGCGAGGGACTAATATTCGAATCTGTCCCGATGTACGAAGAACGAATTAAGAAAGTTGTGGATTACATGGCTTCTGCAAACGGCTGTAAGATTGAGGATGAAGCTATCAAATGGCTCATCTCGCTTTTCGGGAATTCGCTCTCTGCCATAGATAACGAGATCCGTAAGACGGCGTCTACTATCGCTAAAGGGCAGGCAATAACCCAGAATGACCTGAAGGAGCTTAAACCGAACCGTGAATACACCCCCTTCAATCTTACCAAGGCTATTGTGGAGCGTGACCTCAATACGGCTCTATCTATCCTCTATTACATGTCGCTTAACCGCGACACGAACAATGTAACCGCCTTAAACGCCGCGATCTACAGTTACTTCCAGAAAGTTTTTTTGTGGGGAGCATTACAACGCAACTTGCCCCCAGCTGAGATTGCCCGAACTCTGGAGATAAAAGAAAGAAGAAAAGACGAATTTAATGCGGCTGCTGTGCAGTTTCCGCCACAACGTTGTGCTCGTATAATTGCCAAATTGCGCGAGCTCGATCTAAAACTAAAAGGTGTTGGCTCTGCGGGCGATTCTTCTTACGAACAGATGAAGGAGGTGCTCATTTCTATCATTTCTTCTTAGGGTGTTGCAATCCCTCGCGTACGTCCATGGAGGATAAGCTCTCTATTTCCCCACAACGTTAGTAGGAGGCCTTTCATTTCCTACTCCGTAGATTTGCGGAACTGACAATTGCCTATCTTTGTGCATATAGACTTTTTGGAAAGGAAGAGAGATGGGGGTTAACAAGGTTATACTGCTGGGCAATGTGGGCAACGAGCCTGAAGTGCGCTACTTAGAGCGCCAGAAGTGCGTGGCACGGATACGCGTTGCAACCAATGAATACTACACGAACGATAGGGGTGAAACCATTACGCAGACCGAGTGGCATACGGTGATTTTCTGGGACAAAGCAGCCCAAAACATAGAAAAGTACGTGCACAAGGGGACGCAAATCTATATAGAGGGTAGACTACAGACTCGCTCGTACGAGGATTCTGCAAAAAATATACACTACGTTACCGAGATCATTGCTCGTAGTTTCCAATTGCTAGACCGAGCCAATACTGCAGCTAAGCCAGCTGCCACAACCGAGAGTGCTGCTCCTGTTGCACCCTTTGCATTGGAGAACGCTATGAGCGAGCCGCTTCCACTCGAAGAAGCTCCTATCCCCTTCTAGCCGCTCTCTGCCAGTCTCAAAAGTATTGCAGCATAGCGCTTCAGTATTAGTGCAGAGACGGCAAGTAAGAGACAAGGTGGCTTGTACCCTACTTCGCGGTAAAGTAAACGCTCTCTTCTGAGAAGAATATGCATGATTAACGTGTGCACTTTCCTCCCCCTAGCTATACAATTTTTCGCTCCTACGGGGGGCGTGATACTGGGGCTCGTCATTTTAGTGCTCCTTGTTATAGGCTCTGGCTTCGTTTCAGGGTCGGAGGCGTCTTTTTTCTCATTACATAGCATCGAGCTAGAAATACTGGAGGAGCAAAAGGAGAAGCATCCGCGCTATAAGCTTGCACTGAAAATGCTGCAAGCCGAGGAACGCCTACTCGCCACTATCCTTATTGCCAATAACCTTATAAACATTGGGATTGTTATCCTTTCAGCCTATATTACCGATTCACTTGTCTCGTTCCAAGATGCCGAGCTAGAAGGTTTTCTTATCAAGGTCGTACTCATCACCCTACTACTTCTGCTTTTTGGTGAAGTTCTTCCCAAACAGTTAGGCGCAAGCCGCCCTTTACGATACGTTCATTTTGCCGCACGCCCTCTTTACTGTTTTTACGTGGTACTTAGTCCGTTCGCACGCCTTATGGCTTACTCTGCACGACGGATGAACGAACGTTTTGCGCCGCATCTAGACCTGTCTATGGATCAGATAGAGGAAGCCCTTGAGATCACCAAAGAGGAGAACGGGAACTCCGACGAGGAGTCGCTACTTATCAAACGCTTGGCGCACTATGGCAAAATTGATGTGTGCGAGATAATGCATCCGCGCGTAGACGTCTTTGCACTAGACTTTGAAACGCCGTATACCGAGGTAAAGAAGCAGGTAATTGCTACGGGCTATAGCCGTATCCCCGTTTACAAGGAATCGTTCGATACCATAGTTGGTGTACTCTATGTAAAAGACCTCCTGCCCTACATTGACGAGAACGATAGCTTCGTTTGGACCTCCCTGTTGCGTTCTGCATACTTTGTGCCCGAGAACAAAAAGATAGACGAGTTGCTAACCGAGTTTCAAACGCAGCGTATACACCTTGCCATCGTAGTCGACGAATATGGCGGAACTTGCGGGGTCGTAACACTAGAGGATATTCTGGAGGAAGTGCTCGGCGAAATAGCCGATGAGTCTGATGGCGTAGAGAAAATGTACACGCAACTAGACGCACGTACGTACCGTTTTGATGCAAAAATACTCCTCAACGACTTCTGCAAAATTATAGGTAGACCCGATACCGATTTTGATGAAATCCGTGGTGAGGCGGAAACCTTGGCGGGACTCGTACTAGAAAAACTAGAACGCTTCCCCGAACAGGGCGAAGTGGTATATATAGAAGACCTGAAACTTACCATAGAGGCTGTAACCAATCGGCGCATTGAACAAATTCGCGTGGAGCTTCCCGACACCGCACCACGTGAAAAAGTATCGTAGAAAGTCAGGCTGTCGCCCCAACAATTTGTATAAAGAGGAATGAATACGCAGAGGATTCTATCTAGTCTATTGAGCATTTTCCTTGTCGTATTGGGTTTTGCACTCTGGGGCTGTAGTGAACCACAGATCCCGCGTTCGTATGGCTACCCTCGTTTTGATTTTCCCGAAAAGCAATACAGGCTGATAGATACTACTCTCCCTTATTCCTTTGAACTCCCTACCTACGCACGGCTGAAACTTTACCCCGACAGTATGGCGCAAGATATTGAAGTGCCAGCGTACAAGGCGACTATCTATCTTACCTACTACAATCGGCGTTCGGCGCTAGATACGCTCACCGAGAATGCGCGTACGCTCACCTACAAACATTCTATGCGGGCAGATGCCATAGACGAGCAGTACTACGAAAACCCAGAGCACCACGTATACGCCATTCTCTATAATGTGGCGGGCGATGTGGCTACCTCCGTACAATTCTATGCAACCGACTCAGTGTCGCGTTTTCTACGGGGCACGTTATACTTCTACTGTGTACCTAATGCCGATTCGCTAGCGCCTGCGATAGATTATTTCTCAAAAGATATCGTGCACCTCATCGAGACGCTCGAGTGGAAAAAGGAATAACCGCCATGCCCGAATTCTTGAAAATCAATACTGGGGCTGCGACTCTTGCCTTTTGGCACATAGAGGAGAGCGAAGAGCAACTAAAAGCTTTCATTGGAGGCGACTCCTTTCCTACGCTTTCAAACTTTCATGACGACTCGCGACGCCGTGAATGGCTTGCCACGCGGTGCATTCTTAAAACACTCGGCATTACCGACCAAGTAATCTACACGAAGCGGCGCAAACCACTTCTTGTTAGCGGCAACGGGCACATCTCTATGTCGCATACCTTTCCGTATGCAGCCGTTATTACGAATCCGAGTTTCTACGTGGGGATCGATATTGAAAAAAAGAACCGCCCCTTTCAGCGCATTGCCTATCAGTTTCTCACCATAGGCGAACTCTCCTGGCTTGACCTCAACAACACCCTACAGCTTGCCCTCATTTGGAGCGCCAAAGAGGCTTTTTTTAAGGTTTACAATCGCCCGGGGCTCAACTCCTTTACCGACCTCGATGTGCTCCCATTTACCGTACAAGACGATCACGGGGCGTTTAATATGTTAGTGCACGTAGAGCGGTTCTGTTTCAAGGTTTCGCTAGAGTACTCCATCCTGGACAACTTCGTGATTACTTGGGCAGTTTGCAACCCTAAGCTCTTTACATGGGCACTTCCGACCGAGGAAGAGAGTGAGGGGTAAAAGGCGGCTATTTCGTAGTTCAACTTGCAAAGCATCGTACACGGCGCTTAAAGTGTCATCGTGCCCCCGAGTTCAGAACTTACTCTAACTTTGTACACAGAGTTAGTAGAGGGGGAACAAGAGCCGATGAAACGTTTCGAGTTAAGCATTCGCAAACGGATATTATTTACAGTGCTGGGCGCAGTGCTGATAACTTATCTCCTGTCGTTAGGCTTTTTGACCTATCGCAATGAACAACAGAGCCTCCGAGTTGCTATGCAGGCGGGGCGTATGCAGATCGAAGAGTACGCAACACAACTTAGCTGCGACCTCAATATTTCGCTCACTCTGGCACGCAATCTCAGCGGGATTATGCGAGGCGTAACCCCTGCAACGTGGGAAGAGCGTATGCACGAATTTGATAGGATGTGCCGCCTTATCGCCAAGTCCGACTACACCTATAGCGAGATTTGGGGCACTTTTGACTACAACCTCCGGCGCGCCGATTATCCGTACAAGGAGGGACAGTTTGAAATCATATATCCTTTTGGCGATTCGGCACAGAGATGTTTTACCGCTGTGCGCGATACATCTGGGCTTGCGACAAATCTTAGTTACATAGCGCGGCGCAATTTCAACGAGGAGGAGATGCTAGAGCCCTTCCTGCTCCGCCCCGATACCGCTGGAAAGGTTAATTACGTGGTAGGCGTCTCCGTCCCCGTTCGCGATACGCTTGAACGTGCCATTGGACTCGTAGCTGTGAACCGTTCTGTTTCCTACTATCGGCGGAAATTTGCCGAGTATCATCCTTACAATGAGATGAGTTTACTACTCTTTTCGCGAGAGATGAAGGTAATTGCAGGTCCGGAAGACGAGCTCGTCGGGCAAAATGCCGAAGATATCCTAATGCAAGTACCGCATTTCGCCGATAAAGTGCTACTCATGCGTCAGGGCGCACTACTTGCCGAATCGTACATCAGCCCCATGACGCGGCAAGAAGCCTTCTTGTTTAGCGCTCCCGTTAAAGTGGGCGATATGCGCCAACTCTGGACACTGTGTATGGTGGTAAGTCGCGATAGCCTGCTTGCATTTTCCGATGCTACTTTTCGCCTTACGCTTTGGTTCACTCTAGCAGGCTTAGTATTTATTCTACTCGTTCTCCTTTGGCTCGCTTCGCGCATAGGGGGTTCGCTCGCCAATATCAGCAAGACACTTCAAGCTCTCGCACAGGGGCATATAGATGCGAAATTGCGCCTCAAGTATCGCACAGGCGACGAGATAGAAACCATTGCCACTTCGGTCAACCAATTGCTCGAGAATATGGAGGCTAAGGCGAGTTTTGCACAAGCCATCGGGCGTGGTGAACAGGACACCGAGTACTATGCCAAGGCTGACGACGTATTGGGGCAAAGTCTCTTAGAAATGCAAAACAGTTTGAAAGCAGCCAAGGCTCGCGAAGAAATTCAGCGTGAGCAAGAGGAACAGCAAGCATGGGCTACTAAGGGACTAGCGCTCTTCTCGGAATACATGCGTGTAGAAACCAGTGACATCGTCGGATTTACTTACGACATCCTGCACCACCTCACACAATATGTAAAGGCAGACATCGGGGCGGTTTACCTTGTAGAGAAAGATGAGGAGGGCAATAGTACATTGTCGCTTACATCTTCCTATGCATACGCTGTGCGTAAATATGCTACGGCTCATTTTGAGATAGGAGAGGGGTTGGTAGGGCGCTGTGCGATGGAACAAAAACGGATTTACATTACCGACTTGCCCAAGGGGTATGTGAAAATTTGTTCGGGGTTAGGTCATGACGATCCGAATGCGCTGGTGCTTGTGCCCATATTGATGAACGACGTGCTACAGGGCGTTCTGGAACTCGCGCGTTTTGGCGAGTTTGAAGAGTATGTACTGCGCTTCATAGAAAACGTAATGGGGAGCTTTGCCGCTACGCTTGTAGCACTCCGCAATAATATTCAGACACAGCGCCTCTTGCAAGAAGCGCGTATACGTTCTGAAGAAATTAGTGCGCAAGAGGAAGAAATGCGGCAGAACATGGAGGAACTACAGACTATCCAAGAGGAAGCAGCCCGCAAGTCGGCTGAAATGGAGAGCTGGAATCGTGCCATGCAGAGCGCATGCTGTCTGGTAGAATACGATACACGGGGCTACCTAACCTACGCCAATAACGAATACCTGTCGTTGCTTCGCATCTCGCTCTCCGAAATTCAGAACCATCACCACTCCGAAGGACTGGATATAAAGTCGGAGAATGCGAAACAATACCAGAACTTCTGGCAAGATATTCTGAACGGACAGGTGAAACGTAATGTGCGGAATACTGTGAAACGGAATGGTATAGAACTCATCTTTACTGAAACTTACGCCCCCATTCTCAATGAGCGAGGTGAGGTGATAAAGGTTCTCAAAATAGCCTTCAATATTACCGACTACATCGCAGGTCAGAGCGAAAACACAGAGGCACCTCCCGACAACGTCTATATTGAGGCGGAATAGCGATGAACGATTTTCGTCCGTTAGCCGAACGCATGCGTCCGCGCCGTTTAGAGGACTATGTGGGGCAAGAGCACTTGGTGGGCGAGAACGGCGTTATACGCCAGATGCTAGCTAGCGGACAGATAACGCCTTTTATCTTATGGGGGCCACCTGGTGTGGGAAAGACGACACTAGCGCGCATTGTAGCCCAATCGCTTGAAAGAGAATTCTATGTACTGAGTGCCGTAACGGCGGGCGTGAAAGACGTGCGTGAGGTACTCGATGAGGCCAAAAGTTTTAAGCTCTTTGCCAAAGCTACCCCAGTGCTTTTCATCGATGAGATCCACAGGTTCAACAAATCGCAACAAGATTCGCTTTTAGGGGCTGTAGAGCGCGGAGAAGTAGCCCTAATAGGTGCAACTACAGAGAATCCCTCCTTCGAGGTTATTTCGCCCCTCCTTTCGCGCTGTCAGGTCTATACTTTGAAATCGTTAGAGCGCGAAGCTCTCCAGAAGCTTGCACAAAGAGCTATGCAGGAGGACGAACTGCTGAAAAAGGTAACCTTTGAGTTCGTAGAAGACGACGCCTTTTATCTCTTTGCCGCAGGCGACGGGCGCAAACTCCTCAATATTCTGGAACTGCTTTACAATGCACGTACAGGCAACACCGTACAAGTAACCAATGTGCTTGTGCAGCGCCTCCTTCAGCAACGCGCTCCGCGCTATGACAAACACGGCGAGATGCATTACGATTGCATTTCGGCCTTCATTAAGTCGGTACGGGGTAGTGACCCGCAGGCGGCCGTATATTGGATGGCTCGGATGCTCGCAGCTGGCGAAGATCCTGTTTTTGTAGCACGACGTTTGATAATTCTTGCTGCGGAGGATATTGGTTTAGCCAATCCCAACGCGCTGCTTATTGCGAACGCAGCCATGAGCGCTGTGCAGAACATTGGCATGCCCGAAGCACGCATTGTTTTGTCAGAAGCGGCGTTGTACCTCGCGTCGTCGGAAAAAAGTAATTCTGCCTATATGGCTATCAATGATGCATTGACCTTTGTGAGTGAAGAGACGCCCCACGATGTACCCCTTCATTTGCGCAATGCGCCTACAAAACTTATGAAGGATATGGGGTACTCCGATGGTTACAAATATGCACACGACTATCCTCGGCATTTCGTGCAGCTCGAATTCCTACCAGCGGGCATGGAGGGTACTGTTTTCTACCATCCGCAGGACAATTCGCGCGAGCGAGAAATGGCAACCTCTCTCAAACAACGTTGGGGAGATAAATACAAACTTGAACAAGAGTAAAAGCCTCCCACTCTCTTTATATCCAAAACATTCGCAGATGACAAAGCAAGAAATCTTTAATTCCATCGCACACTTGCAACACTTTACGGGAAAGGAGTTACTCCTTTTGGCAGGACCGTGCGTTGTAGAAGGTCGCGATATTACGCTGCGTATTGCAGAACGTTTAGCAGAATTATGCGAGAAGTACCAGTACCCTCTCGTGTTCAAGGCATCCTACCGTAAAGCCAATCGTTCGCGCGTAGATTCTTTCACGGGGATAGGTGACGAGGAGGCGCTTCGTATTTTGGAGGAGGTGAAGCAATCGTTCTCGCTCCCTCTGATAACCGATGTTCACGAAATCTCAGAGATCGAGACGGTTGCCTTGGTGGTAGATATTCTCCAAATTCCCGCTTTTTTGTGTCGGCAGACCGAACTCCTGCAAGCTGCGGGTCGTTCAGGGCGTATTGTAAATATCAAGAAAGGACAATTTGTTGCCCCCGATGCCATGCGCTTTGCAGCCGACAAGGTGCGCCGTGTGGGGAATGAAAAGGTAATGCTCACCGAACGAGGTACAATGTTTGGCTACACTGACTTGGTAGTCGATTTCCGTGGTATCCCCGTGATGCAAGCCACGGGCTGCCCCGTGATACTCGATGTTACGCACTCGTTGCAAGAACCGAACCAGACAAGCGGTGTTACGGGCGGACGCCCTGCGCTCATTGAGTACATGGCTCGCTTAGGGGTAGTGGCTAGGGTAGACGGTCTCTTTTTTGAAACGCATCCTGAACCTGCCAAGGCTCTTTCTGATGGCGCTAATATGTTACCTCTCGATAGAGTTGAAGGTATGCTCCGCGAGCTAAAGAAACTTTCTGCCCTCAATGCCTAAAACGAAAGCTGCCATCGTAGCCGTGGGAACGGAACTCACCACGGGTTTTGTGCGCGATGCCAACGTCTATTATTTAGCCAAAGAGCTAGATGCGTTGGGAATAGAAGTAACAACGACAACGATGTTGCCCGACGACCGACCGCTGATGCGAGAGGTGTTTCTAGAGGCTATGCGTCGTAGCCAAATCGTGCTTGTAACGGGCGGTTTAGGACCTACGGAGGATGATTTTACCAAGGATGTGCTTTTAGACCTTTTTGGTGGCACATGGCATGAAGATGCCAAGACCCTTGAACGCATTAAAATGCTCTTAGAGCGGCGCAATCTTCCGCTCACTACAATAAACCGTCAGCAAGCCGTCGTGCCCAGTTCGGCAGAGGTGCTGCCTAATGCTTTCGGGATGGCGCCTGCCACGCTCTACCGCTACGACGGGGGAATTTTAGTCAGTATGCCAGGCGTACCAGCTGAGATGCGGGGTATTTTTGAAACCGAATTGCGCCCACGTCTGGCATCTTTCGCCGGCGGTATCATACATCAACAGCTTTACGTTTTCGGAGTAGCCGAGTCGCTCCTCTCTGCGCGTTTACGCGATTGGAGTTCGGCTTTGCCCGAAGGTATGGCGCTTGCCTACCTACCCTCGATGGGGAATGTGTGTCTGCGGGTAAGCTACAATAAGGAGCTTGTAGGTAGTAGTACTGTAACTGAACGTATGCAGGAACTATACCATCTACTGGAGGGAGAAAAGCTGTTGCATACCGACCTCTCTTTTCCTGCCTACATTGTAAACACGCTCACCGAACGTAAGCAAACGCTCTCTATTGCAGAGAGTTGTACTGGGGGACTCGTATCTGGAAAACTGACGGGCGTATCGGGTGCATCAAAGGTCTATCGTGGCGGCATCTGTACCTATATCAATGCGATAAAAGAGCAAGAACTCAGCGTGCCGCACGAAATGTTAGAGAAATATAGCGCCGTGAGCGCACCCGTGGCAGAAGCCATGGCGCGGGGAGTACGAGAGAAATTTGGTACAACCTATGGCGTTGCCACGACGGGCTATATGGAGATGGCAGGCGATGCCAATATGACAGGCGAGGTGTATATCGGGATAGCTACGCAGCAGACAGTTTTCGCACATCACTTTGTCCTAAACCAGAACCGGCAGGGCAACCAAGAATGGAGCGTAGATCGTGCTCTAGTAGAGCTAATGCTGGTGCTTTTGCCCTAAAACATTGAAGTGCTGCAATACGCAGTCCGTCCGTACCCCTTAAGTAGGCGCGTAATTTCCCCATTTAAAGGCAAAGTGTGCTTTAAGTGTTGCGCCCTGAAAGCGTTTCCTACGGAGTAATTATTCGTAGCGCAATGCATCGATGGGGTCTAACTGAGCAGCACGGCTGGCGGGTAGGTATCCCGCAAAAATTCCCACAACGATACAGAGTATCAGACTTCCGATAGCCCATCCCCATGGGATGGTAAAGTTTACGCCCATGGCAGCCGCAGCGCCACGCCCAGCTATAATACCGAGTAGGATTCCTACAATACCTCCGAACACGGTAATAAAAATGGCTTCCAGCAAGAACTGCCCCCGAATGGTTGAGCCGTAAGCGCCTATAGCTTTTCGTGTCCCAATCTCTCGGGTGCGCTCAGTTACCGAGGCTAGCATGATATTCATCAGCGCGATGGCTGAGCCTACTAAGGTGATTAAGCCGATGAGTATTGCCGCCATTCCTACAGAAGAGAGACTCTCGAGAATCATCTTCGTGAGTTCGTCGTTCGTAAGTATATTGAATGTATTGCGTTGTATAGGGCGCAGTCCACGAATACGTCGCATTATCATTTCAGCATCAGTACGAGCCGTAGATATGGACGTGCCTGCACGCGGATTTACTTTAACGAGGCAATCGGCATCGGGAACAGAGAAGCGAGTTAGTCCTGTAAGAAGTGGAACATAGACATTCTCGTTCTGAGCCCCTCCGAAAGAACTAGATTTGCTCGATAGAACGCCCACTACGGTAAAAGGGGCAGAGCCTACCATAAGACGTTTGCCGAGTGCTTGCGATTCCTTATCAAAGAGCTGTTTTGCTAAACTCGAGCCGATGACAACCACATCTGACACATTGTGGTATTCCTGCTCCGAGAAACCACGACCGTAGGCAAGCGATTCGTTGTTTGTGAGTAGGTAGTTCTCGCTTATACCTGTAACACTCAGTGAAGGGCGCGACTTTTTGTCGCGGTATTTCAATTGCGTGGAGGTGAGCCAAGTTTCGTAGGCAGCATTGCCAAACGCCGAGAAGGCTTTGCAAAAAGACTCTGCTTGCCAACGTGTAATGTACGAGTAGTCTTCTCCATTGCCGAGTTCCCGTCCGTTAATGCGAATATTTCGCGACCAACTCGTAATCTCCAGAGCTGCACCTTGTTCGCCGCCAATCTCGTCCTCGATCGTGTAGCTTACGGCGTTCACCACAGTAAGCATGCCCATTAGTGCTAGGAGTCCGATTGAGATGATCAGCATGGTAAGAAAAGCGCGAACTCGGCTTACCCAGATAGCAGCCAGAGCCAGACGTACGTTCTCTATGCTGCGTGCAACCTTCCGTTTCCAATAGTTCATCCCCTTATAGTGCTTCCTAACTGTTTGTACACAAAATTAGGAATTGTAGGCAAATAGTAGGGCGAATGTTGTTGTATAATCGCTTCCCCCTCCCAATAGTCGTTTTGCACGTTCCTCGCGTCTTAACGAAACCTTCTTCTCTCCGAGAATAGAAATTCAACTCTTATACTTCGTTTACTCTTAGATATACTCAATTCTGAGGCAAGGCCTTTGCAGGCTCTATACTTGAACAAGGGTAATGCATTGCATCATAACATACCAGCACGTTGTCCGTAATGCCCGTGAATACCAATAAAAAAGCGAGCCAAGTGGCTCGCTTTTTTCTGAACTGAGTTTGTATTACTCGTCTACCTTCGTTTTGACGAGATAGAAGTCTACCATGCCTGGCTTTTTGGCGGCCAGCTTCGCATCTACGCCTTCCATCGTCTCGGGGGCATGTTCTACCACCTCGCAACCTGGTTGCCAATCGAGCGGAGTAGCCACCGGCGCTTTGTCGGTAAGCTGCAAAGCTTTCAGCGCTCGGAGAATCTCGTCCATGTTGCGCCCCACATTGAGTGGATAATAGAGTATAAGGCGAATAACGCGCTTCGGATCGATAAAATAAACAGCACGTACTGCCACGGTAGAAGCTACCCCAGGTTGTACCATCCCATACATGTTTGCCACATCCATTTTGATATCGGCAATGATAGGGAAGTTGAACCGTACGCCCGTGCGCTCTTCTACATTTCGTACCCATGCCAGATGCGCAAAAATGCTGTCTATACTCAAACCTAGTAGTTTCGTATTCAGCGCATCAAATTCGGGTTTACGCTTGGCAAAACCCGACATCTCGGTCGTGCATACGGGGGTAAAATCGGCAGGGTGCGAGAAAAGAATCACCCAACTGTCCTTACCATATTCTGAGAGGGTAAGCCACCCTTCTGTGGTCTTGGCCGTAAAATCTGGTGCCAGATCGCCCAGCAGAGGCATCCGCCCCAATTCTTGATTGTCCATCTATAGTTTCTTTCCTATGCCTTTTTAGCTTAGCTAGTATTCATTTTCATCAACAAAGCCACCCCAAAAAGGTTCAACCTCGCCTTTTCGGTCAAAGAGTAAGGGGGTACGGAGGAGCATAAAAAAACGCACCCTACGAATGTAGGATGCGCCATTAAGTTCGATGGAATTCCGCAGTTCTAGTGACGGCGCAAATTATACTCGTCCGAAACGGTGAGCTTCTTGCGCCCTTTGCGACGACGCGCTGCTAGCACTCTACGACCGTTTGCCGTAGACATGCGTTCACGGAAACCATGTTTATTCTTTCTCTTTCTTACCGAAGGCTGGAATGTCTGTTTCATCTCTCTATACTCTTACAATTCACCACTTACCGCTTTCACGCGCCAATACGGCTACAAAGGTAACTATTTTTATTATAGTGCTGTGCTATGTGTCAACCCCTCACACTTTGCACGAGGCGTAAATAGTCGTACTAAGCGAGCTACTGCCGCTTTTTCGGTTTTCGCTCTGCATCATTTCAGTTACATTTGTTTTATTTCTCGAGGATGAGCGCTTTGATAAAGTCCTTTTGGCAACGTAATCGTTGGATGCGTGTTGTGCTCCCACTGGGAGGCGTTCTAGTATTGGCAATCCTGCTCTACACCCTCTTTCGTTCCGAAACTTCTGAAGCTCTTTATGCAGAGGTGAAAGGAGGTGTTTTTGAGGTACAAATCGTAGTGCAGGGCGAGCTGGAAACGCTGAACAGTGTAGAGATCAACGGACCTACAGAACAGATGCGCAGTCGCAATTTTAAGATTAACGATATCACGATAAAAGATCTCGTTCCCGAGGGCACGATTGTAGACTCGGGCGACTATGTAGGTGCACTAGACAAAGGGGCACTAAGTACCCAACTCAAGGCGTTGGCAGACGAGGTAGAAAAAGCCCAGCAGCAACTTCTGAAAGCGCAGCTCGACACCACGCTTTCTATGAGCGAACTGCGTGTAAACTTGCTGAACCTTGCATACGAGAAAACTGAGCGTGAGATTGTGCTTGAACAATCGAAATTTGAACCCCCTGCCACAATTCGTCAGGCGGAACTAAATCTTGAGAAAACAGAACGCTCTTTGCGTCAGGCGCAAGAGAATTATAGGTTGAAAAGTTTACAAGCTCGAACCTCGGTACGTGAAGCTCAACTCAATTTAGATAAGGTGCTGCGACAGCAAGCGGAGTTAAATGGTATTCTCGAGCGCTTTACAATCTATGCTCCGCAACATGGGATGGTAATCTATTCCAAGGAGTGGAGTGGTAAGAAGCGCAAGGTAGGCTCTACCATTTCGCCATGGGATGCTACCGTGGCAACACTCCCTGATCTCTCGGTTATGGTTTCTAAAACCTACGTGAATGAGATCGATGTTAGTAAGGTGAAGGTGGGGCAAACGGTTGTTGTGGGCGTAGATGCTTTCCCCGATCGGCACTATCAGGGTGTAGTAAGCGAAATTGCCAATGTAGGGGAACAGATACAGGGGAGCGATGCGAAAGTTTTTGAGGTAATGGTACGGGTACAGGAGCAAGATTCTATTTTGCGCCCTTCTATGACAACCAGTAATGCGATTCTGGTTCTGCGTCGCGACAGTACGCTTTTCTGCCCATTGGAATGCCTGTATACGAACGATAGTTTGTCGTACGTCTGCCTTGCTTCGGGGGTACGCCAAGAGGTAAAAACGGGTGCAAGCAACGACCAAGACATTGAGATTCTCGAAGGGGTAAAGCAGGGCGATAAACTCTACCTAAGTGCTCCTGCGGGGGTGGAATCGTTCTCGTGGTCTTTACTCCCCAAGCACCCCTAGTGCAGCTATGTTTTTCTTCGGGCGTTACGTTCATGACCTAGAGATTGCTGTGGAATCTATACGCGGCAACAAACTGAAATCGTTCCTTACGGGGCTAGGTATCATATTTGGCGTGGCAGCTGTGATCAGTATGCTTGCCATAGGCAGTGGCGCACAGCGGGAGATCCTCGAACAGATGAAGCAAGTAGGGGTAAATAACATTGTAGTTAATGTGCTTGAGGGTAATACAGACGAAGAGAAAAGTGAGGAGGGTAAGGCGCAAGTGCGGCGATATTCACCTGGTCTGAACTTTCGGGATGTGGCTTGTATAAAGCGCACGCTCCCCGAGTTGCGCTACCTCGTACCCTTGGTGCAGTATGACGGGATGCTACAGTCGCAGTGGGGGCGTTTGCAGGGCAAAATTGTAGGGGTAGGTAGAGACTATTTCCCAATGTATGAGTTGCATTGTGCTGCGGGCAGTTTGTTTAGTGCATTGCAAGAATCGGAAGCAGCGCTTGCTTGCGTGATAGGGAACGAGGTTCGGAGTAAACTTTTTGGACACGTATCGCCTGTTGGTCAGCACGTCCGCTTTGCGGGACTTTGGTTTACCGTGGTGGGAGTGCTTGAAGCTGCTCCTTCGTCGGGTGTAGAGGCGGGACTCGGGCCTGTAAATAGCGCTTCCGCAATCTTTGTACCTATCCGTGCGTTGATACGTCGCTACAATTCTCGGATGCTGTCTAAGGGAGCTGCGGACGAGTTCTATTCGGAGGAAAATCCTTCCTATGGGCAAGGTCGGCAGCATCAACTAGACCAGCTGGTGCTTCAGGTTACCGATACGCGCTATCTTGAGCCCACTGCCGAGGTGCTTAATCGGATGCTATCGCGCCTCCATTCGGGAGTAGCCGACTTTCAAGTCGTGATTCCAGAGCAATTGCTAAAACAACAGAAACGCACCAGCAACATTTTCAACTGGGTGCTAGGCGCTATTGCAGGCATCTCGTTGCTTGTAGGGGGTATTGGTATCATGAACATAATGTTTGCATCGGTAATGGAGCGCATCAAGGAGATAGGAACACGCCTAGCAATAGGCGCAAAGCGTGCAGACATTGTCGCACAATTCCTTTTGGAAGCTATACTGATTAGCGTCACGGGGGGCATTTTTGGCATCTTGCTGGGTATAGCTCTTTCCTACCTTATCTCACAATTTGCAGGAATAGAAACTATCGTCTCTTGGTATTCCGTTGTTATATCGTTCGGCGTTTCGGTTACAGTCGGTCTGATTTTTGGGCTTGCGCCTGCCCAACGTGCCGCACGTCGTAGCCCTATCGAATCGTTGCGCTACGAATAAACAAAGCAGAATGAGTTTTAAGGACAACGGAAAATACCTATCAGGAGGGCGTTTCTCGCTCACTCCTCTCTTTGTACTTTTCTTATTCCCCGTAACTCTTTTGGCGCAACGTGAGAAAAAGGAGCTTACGCTGAATGAGTGTGTCGTTTATGCCCGCGAGTATTCGGCAAGTGCCCTGATGGCACGGCAAACCTTCCTCTCTGCCTACTGGCGCTACCGTTCATATCAAGCAGAGTTTTTGCCCTCTCTACGTTTTGAAGGGACACTGCCGAGCTTCAATCGTCGGTTAGCGCGCTATCAGCTGCCCGATGGCAACTACAAGTATATTCAGGAGAATGCGAGCACGCTCTCGGGCGCTCTCCTACTGAGTCAGCGTATTGGATGGACTGGAACGCGCCTCTTTTTGCGCACCAGCGCCGAGCGCCACGACCTTTTTGGCGAACGTACTTCAACTGACTACATGACAACTCCCGTACAAGTGGGGCTTGAGCATAGTTTCTTCGGAGTGAATACGCTGAAATGGAAACGAAAAGTTGAACCCAAACGCTACGAGGAGGCAAAGCGTACTTACCTACAAACACTGGAACAGGTGACGCAGGAGGCTACCAATCTTTTCTTTAACCTCCTCTTTGCACAGCAACGTCTGATTGCGGCACGCCTGAACCGAGCGAATGCCGATACGCTGTACCGTATTGCCAAGGGGCGTTACAATATTGGTACAATAGCTGAGAATGACCTCCTGCAAATGGAGCTGGATTTACTCAATGAGACGAATTCGGAGAGCGAAGAGGAGGTAAATCTGCAGCATGCACAGTTCCAGTTGCTCACCTATTTAGGTTTAAAGTCCTCGTACGATTTACGCCCCATTCCCCCTGCGCCCTATACGGGCGATACGCTAAGCTATCCGCAGATGCTTGAACTTGCGCGGCAGAATAATCCCACGCCTTTGCGCCTACAGATTCAGAATATAGAAGCAGACCAAGGAGTAGCAGAAGCACGAAGTGAGCAAGGATTTCAACTTAATTTGAGTGCTTCCTACGGACTCACTCAACAGGCAGCAAACCTCCCCGATGCATACCGCACACCGCTAGATCAGCAGGGCGTTGCGCTCAACGTCGCAATCCCGATTCTTGATTGGGGGCAAGGAGCAGGGCGTTTGAAAATAGCCCGATCGAACCGAGAACTTACGGTTGTACGGTCGCAAAAGGCACTTTACGAATTTGAGCAGCAGGTATTTTTGCAAGTAATGCGATACAACCGTCTGAACGATGTACTGCGCGTAGCGAGCAAGGCTGATACTATAGCTCAAAATCGTTTCAACATCACAAAACAACGCTTCCTGATAGGCAAAATCGGAGTTCTCGATTTAGACAAGGCGCAAAGTGACCGCGACGATGCGCGCATGAGTTACTGGCAAGCCATTAGGAGCTCGTGGATAGCCTATTACCAACTACGCGAACTTACATTATTCGATCCGCAAAGCAAACAACCTCTTCCCCTCGATTTTCAGACTTTATTACGCTAAAGATGTTTAAGAATCTTATAGTCTGCGCAACACTTTTTGAACTTACTTCTTTTTTCGAGCAAAATCTTACGCCATCCGAACGGAACGTACTCGCTCCGATTCTTCATTCGCCGCGATATACGGGCGTGTTTAACATTCGCGAAGAGCTAGATTGTTGTATCACGGGGGTCGGAGTTCCGTCGTGCCTTATCAATCTAACGCGCCTCCCGTTGCATAGCTACGATTTTGTGCTCGGTGTTGGGTTTGTTGGAAGCTACCGTAACCGTTTGCAGATTGGCGAGGTGATACAGATTACCGAAGATGCTTTTGCCGACCTTGGTATGGTGCAGGAAGGTGCGTTTGTTCCACTAAATGCTACGACGTTTCCGGTTGAAGGAAAGGAAAATGAGCCGTTCTATACCGCCTCAAATCTTTTTATGGAGAACTATCGGATGTGCAGAGCTTTTACTCGAAATATGCCTACGGGTGAGCTAAGCAATGTAGTAGGCTTAGATTGGCTCGATGCACATGTTGAGGTAGAAAGTATGGAAGGGGCTGCCTTTGCTATGACCTGCGGGCTTTATGCGCAAGACTACTTGTCGCTACGTGTGGTCAGCAATTATGTCCGTCCGCGTGCCGAGTCGCAATGGAATGCGGAACTTGCCCAAGAACATCTTGCTTCGGCTATGTGCGAGGCACTAAGAGCACGACGCCAATGAGTACCGAACAACCTTTTGCCCTTTCATGGGCTTATTCGCCGTGCCCCAACGACACGTATATTTTTTACGCACTCGCCCACAACAAGCTTGCACGGCAGCCCGTCATGCGAATACCTCACCTTTGCGATATTGCAGAGCTGAACGATTTGGCGCGCCGTGGGGCATACGACGTTATAAAAATAAGTGCTGCCATTTATCCAGAAGTAGCAGGAGAGTATCAAATTCTCGCTTCTGGCGGAGCTTTTGGTGTAGGGGTAGGACCTATCCTAGTGGCGCGCGATTTGAGTGCTTTGCCTGCCAAAAAAGAACAATGGCGAGTGGCAGTACCAGGGCTTTCTACAACAGCAAATTTATTGCTGTCCCATTTTCACCCTGAAATGGTGCAGCGTACCCCTTGCCTCTTTTCTGAAATAGGCGAGGCAGTAGCACGAGGCGAGTACGAGGCAGGAGTGCTTATTCATGAAGGGCGATTTACTTACCAAGAGCACGGGCTAGAGCTTTTAGAAGACTTCGGTGCAAAGTGGCAGGAGGAGAGGGGGCTTCCGCTGCCGTTAGGACTTATTTGTGTACGTCGCTCCTTACCGTTGACATTGCGTCTTGCAATTTGTGAAGCTATCCGCCAGAGTATAGATTACGCGGGGACTCACACAGGAGAGACCTTCGGCTATATGCGGCAACATGCACAAGAGATGGCAGATGCTGTAATGGCAGAGCACGTACGTTTGTATGTGAATGCTTTTTCGTACGATTTGGGAGAACGGGGGCGTGAAGCGCTCACAGCACTGTTGCCCTCTACCAAGCTGGATATTTTGCAGTAGATATCTCTGCGAGCTGCAACGAATCGTACTAATCGCATCTAGTGCCGAATTGAAGGCGAATAGAAGGGGGAGTTCTCCAAACACCCTGTCAATGGGAATTAAAAAGGGTATTACGCAAAGCGCAATACCCTCCTTTAGAGTTGTTCTCTGAACGCTACTGTTTGCTAATCCGCTTAAAGTCCTTTTTCAGGAATCCGTCGCCTTTACTCTTGCTCATCATGTGATAATCGAAATAGTAAATGCGGTCGTCTCCTGCGCCTAGCAGCGTTTTATAGATACGTGCCTGCATTCTTGTACCCTCGGGACCAACTTTATGCAGATAGACCACATTATCCTTTCTATCGGCAATGGCTTGCTCTATATCTTCGGGCTTTACAATTCGCACAACCCCTTTGTATGCATCGCGAATCTTAGCAATGGTACGGACATCGGGCGCAATATCCTTTTCTACCATCCAGATCTCTTTGTCTTTCAAGTCTGGGATATTGCGGTTGTAGTAGTCTAGCGGATTTGAGGAGATAAGTCCAGGGTTGTCGTATATCAGTTTTATGTGGTTCTGCGCAAACCGCACAAAGCCTAACAATTTGTAGCTCCAGCTATCCTGATTCACCGCATCGTAGCCCAGTGGCAACGAACAAACCTCGGGCATATCGGCAACCTCTTTGACCGCAGCGCCGTTGGTAAACGTCATAAAACTGTAGAACGCACGAACCTTGTCATCGGGGAAGCGAACCTGAATGCGCACCAAGAAGGATTTATCCATATCGCCGCGCAACTTCTCGAACTCCGTGTCGTTGATGAACTGATATTTGGTGAGCGTCCATCCCTTTTCAACCGCTTCGCGGATTTTCAGACTCCATTCCGACATCGGGTTGTTGTCTAAGACAACATAAAGCGGGTTCTTCATGAACGTTTCTAGGTCGTCCTTACGAATCAAGTCTTTTGCGCTCGTAAAAGATACAAGCCCCACGAGGGTAAAAAGGAGTAAGCTTAGTATTTTCTTCATCTCTGTTATCATTTCGCTTTAGAGCAAAAACGAAGCAAAAGGGCAAAAGTTGCTTTGCTCAGTGATATGTTCTTTTTTCGTTTGGGCAAATAAAAAGCCCACACAGTAGTGCAGGCTTTTATAAAAGCGGTTATCTTAAAGGTACTACTCGGTAGCTGTACCCAGATTAGCAAAATCTACGGGAACGATAGAAACGTACACACGTCCCTCCTCTCTGCGCTTGAAGGCTACTGTGCCATGTTCAAGGGCATACAATGTGTGGTCGCGCCCAACGCCTACGTTTTCACCAGGCTTTACCTTTGTGCCACGCTGACGAACCAAAATAGTACCAGCTAGCACTGCTTGACCACCAAAACGCTTGATACCAAGACGTTTACTATGCGACTCACGACCGTTGCGGGAACTCCCCACACCTTTTTTATGTGCCATCTCTCTATTACTCTCCTACAAAATAAATAACCTTACGCCTCGATCGAACTCACCTCAATCAAAGTAAAGCACTGACGGTGACCATTCTTCACCTTATACCCCTTGCGACGCTTCTTCTTGAAGACAACAACCTTATCGCCCTTGACGTGGCTAACAATCTTAGCTGTAACACTTGCTCCCTCAAGACTCGGGTTGCCAACACGTACAGCGCCATCGCGATCCACTAACAAGACTTTATCGAACTTCACAGTGCTTTCTTCTGCACCCTCCAGACGATGAACATATAAACGCTGGTTAGCCGCAACCTTGAACTGCTGACCTGCGATCTCTACTACTGCATACATTGCTAGCACACTTATATTCCTACGATTTCACACTAAACAAGCGCAAAGGTAAGGTTTTATAAAAGATCCACCAAATTGCTATTACTTACGCAACTACGACTTGCGGTCTTTTTTCTCGCTGTGCTCAGCCAGCAGGGCAAATACTGTTGGCAATTTGCCGAGCGTTACATGTTGTTGCCGCCATTCTGCTACGCGCAGCGTCCGAATACTCCCTCCTAGCCAGTAAACCCCGTTAGCGATGCACAAATAGGTACTTGCGGCAAGTGTAGAGAGTAGTTCGGCGTACATCTTGTCGTTGCGGTAGGGAGTTTCGATAAATAGCTGTGTTTGTTGTTCGATGCGTGAACGCGCCTCTAGTTGCTGGATTCGAGCTCGTCGCTCATCGCTTTTTACGGGGAGATAGCCCAAAAATGCAAAGTTCTGCCCGTTGAGTCCACTGGCTGCCAACGTGAGCAATATACTACTAGCGCCCACTAGAGGGATTACTGTGATATGCTCCCGATGTGCTCGAGCCACGAGTTGAGCACCAGGATCGGCTATACCAGGCATCCCCGCCTCGCTGATTACTCCTACCGACTCACCACTCCGCAACCAACCGATACAGCGATCTATGGGTTCGTAGTTCGAATCTTTGTTGAGCGTTGTGAAATGTAACTCCGCAATAGGGAGTGGCATTCCCAATTCTCCGAGAAAACGACGAGCGGTACGCTCCTCTTCCACGGCAAAGTATTGTAAAGCGCGCACCTTTTCAAGAACCTCTGCTCCAAGTGCTGGCGTCTCTGCTCCGATAGGCGACGGAATTAGGTATACACTTCCTTCCTTTTCTTTCATGAATTACCTCTCCAAAGAGGACACAATGTTAGCAACTTAAAAGCATAATCATGGCGAAATACAAAAGGAGGGCTGAGCTCTTTTTCCGTTTCTGTGACGACGGTTGTATTTCATTCCATTATCGCCAGTGTTGCTTTGGTTATCTACGATAAGTGAAAGATAGTCAAAAGAGAAGGGGTTGTTTCTCTCTTTTTATTACATTTGAAACAGTCAGAACGATAAAGACAACTGAGATGAAAAATTTCTTTCTTTTTCTTGCAATTTCAGCACTCAGCACATTCGTTGCAGTAGCGCAACCTAAATCCACTGCTACGGTATCTGGGCGCATAATAGATAACTATGCTCTCATGGTTGAGGGGGCTAAGGTATATCTTGTAGCTAAAGATGACGCGAGCCAGAAAGAGGTGGCTTCGGTGACAAGTGGGGCTGGCGAGGGAGAGTACGAATTGAAAGCTCCCAAAGGGGAATATATTTTACACGTTACATGCACAGGCTACAAGCATTTTTCTCAGTCTGTCAGCTTAACCGAGAATCAGACTAAACACTTAGACATACGCCTAGAGGAAGCGAAGAATAAGCGGTGAGAGGATAGCCGCTGAGAATAAAATTCCAATTCTTTTATACCTGTTTGCTTCAATCTGACGCAACGCTTTCCCACACATTTACCCCAGAAAGAATACAAAGCAAAAAAGGAGTAGTGCATCCTTTTGTTGTTGCGTGCCGAGTAATCTGACATTAACGGCGAAAAGACCCCTATCATTTCAAAATTTGTGGCAGAGCTAAGGCGTAAAAGGCTCTTTTCGCTATTCTTTCGCGTTTCGCTATTTTTGCAATAATGAAACGGGCGGGAGGTTTGCTGGTAGCACTGGTAGCAGTGTTGCTATTAGTTATGGGCTTATTACCACAATGTGCACGACGTGTAGCACTAAGTGGTGGTGAGCGCGATTCGGTAGCGCCTCATATAGTGCGCGCCGTTCCCCCATCGGGCTCTACCCATTTTACGGGCAATCGTATACGCCTCACTTTCAACGAGTACGTCGCACTCAAAGATGCGCAAAAGGAAATTTATTTCTCGCCTCCCTTTCGTTGGCCGTATGCTACTACGTTACAAGGTCGTACACTCGTTTTTGACATTGTCGATACCTTGCAGCAAGACGTTACCTACCGTTTGCACCTCGGGAAAGCCGTGCAAGACCTCACCGAGAACAATCCTTTTGTAGATACACGCTACTGTTTGGCTACAGGCGACCGTATAGATTCTGCGCGCTTGGTAGGCAGGGTGCGCGATGCCTTGTTGCATACTCCAGTGTCAGGCGTTAAGGTGATGCTTTACACGAAGAATGCTGACTCGTTGGTACGTTCGCAGCTTCCTAACTACGTTACGGTAACAGACTCCGACGGTCGCTTCGTATTTGATAATCTTCCTGTGCGCGATTTCAAGCTTTTTGCATTAGAAGATGCCAACTCCAACTACTTCTACGACCAACCCAAGGAACGCATCGCCTTTTCCGATTCTTTGGTGCATTCGTTCCCTACTCTCTCCGACTCTGCACGTTCGTATCCGCTCCTAAACCTCTTTACCTATTCGCGAAAACCGTCAGCATTGCTCTCTGCCACGCGCGTAACGCCCGAACAGATTCGCCTGATATTCTCCGAGCCTCCAGAAGACTCGGTTTCGTTATCCACATTGCTGGGAGCATCACTGGACTATGTGCGCGAAAGTTCTCGGTATGGCGATACGCTATCCTACTGGTTGCAGGATGCTACAACAGTGCTCAACGATACCTTGCTGCTCCGTCTTCGTTACAAGGCAACAGTTGCCGAACGTCTGGAATGGCGCACCGATACATTGCGTCTTGCCTATTCCTTCGCAGCGCAAACAGAGAAAGAGGTGCAGCACATTCGCCAGTTTTTAGCCGATTCGCTTTTGCGTATCAATTCTGCTTGGGCTAGTGCGGGTGTCGCCTCTGCCGATACTTTACGCATTCGCGTATCTGGGGCGGTTAAGAGCTTCGATAGAAAGCGTTTCATCCTCCTACACGATACGGTTTCACTACCCGTGGAAGTTTATTCCGTATCTCAGAAACCGTGCGAGTTTTTGTTAAAAGGAGACTTAAAACCTCGGCAGCGCTATCGTGTGCGCATTCTCCCTAACGCTGTTTCCGATACCTTTGGGCGTACCAACGATACAACGAATCTCGAGGTTCAGACACTCAATCCGTCGCAGTTTGCCGTGTTGCATGTGTTGCTACGAGGTGCTCCACAACATGCGCTGGTACAGGTGTTAACGGCTGACGAAAAGAAAACAATAGTGCGCTCTGTAGTCGTTCCCGAGGGAGCTACACGGCTTGGTATTCTTTATTTACCTCCCAATCTTTACACGCTCCGCATAGTGGACGACCGTAATGCGAATGGGGAATGGGATACGGGTAATTACTGGACACACTTACAACCCGAACCAGTCCGTTATTACAGGAATGACAAGTTGCAATCTACCCTCACTTTGCGTGCAAACTGGGAGTATGATATAGATGTGGATTACCAAAAACTGGAGGAGTAGCTCAGATGTCTGTACTAATCAATTTCTCTATGTTCCCGACCGACAAGACAGGGAGTATGTCGCCCCATGTGGCAAAGATTGAGCAAGCCATTCGCCGTATGGGCTACCCGAGCCAGCTGGGAGCAATGAGCACCGTGGTAGAAACTCCTACCTTGCATGAAGCGCTTGCAGTGATAGAGGCCGCTTATCAGGCATTGGAAGGGTGCACGCGGGTCTATGTAAACGCAACGATGGACATACGCACCGATCGCGATAATCGGATGGAAAGCAAAGTGCGTTCGGTGGAAGAAAAGATCGCTCAATTAGGGAAGTAACCCTGTTTCCCGCTTAGAAACGTTTGTTTTTTATGCGTTTGCTACTCGTATCCTGTGTTGTGTGTGTCACCTTTTTCGTGCTAGGTCGCTCTGCGGTCTCGGCACAGGAACGAATGCGGGGTGAACGCGAGGTTGCTTTAGGATTGCGCGGCGCTTGGGGAAGTTCTAATATTACTTTTCAGCCCAGCCAAAACCGCCAAGCACGTTCTAGTTACGAGTTTGGGCTTGCTTTTCGTTTAGCACAACTCAAGCATCTTGGCATGGTATGCGAACTGCTCTATGCGCAAACAGGCTATCAAACCACCGAATATACAGCACGCGTTACAGGTCACCCCGTGCCTACAGGACAACCTTTTGAGTGTCGCGAAGCATGGTTGCGTTTACCCCTTTTCATGCATCTCAAGTTTCCACTCTCTTTTTTTCAAGTAGAAGTGCTCGGAGGAGGTTATGCCGACTACTTACTCTCGGAGCAAATAGGTGCGACGAGTACCTCGCTCTACCAGCAGACGCTCTATCTAAGTACACACAATCGCCTAGGAGTTGGCATTGAAGGAGGCGCAGGACTAGGCGTGCGAACCCCGATTGGTAATTTTATGTTGGAATACCGTACGTGGTATCGACTCACGAACCTTTATGATCGCGAACGCGTTCCTAGACAGGACGAACCTCGCTCCAACGTTCGTAACCAGAGTGTTGGCGTGGCGTACTACTACGTATTCCATTAACCCCGCAAATACAGAGACAAGATGTTTAGAACTACCATTGCAACGCTGCTACTCACCTTACTTGTATGGGGAGGAGGTGTTGTTTTTGCGCAGAACAAGAGTTTTAGCCAAGAAGGGCAGGCTTCCTATTATGCCGACAAGTTTCACGGGCGCTCTACTGCTTCGGGCGAAAAGTACGATAAAACGCTTTTCACCTGTGCACACATGACGTTGCCTTACGGTACCAATCTTAAGGTAACCAACCTCGATAACAAAAAGACGGTTGTGGTGCGTGTGAACGATCGGGGACCGTTCTCTCCCAATCGAATTATTGACGTAAGTCGAGCAGCAGCAGAGGCTTTAGATATAATTGCCAAAGGTGTTGCTAAAGTGCGGATTGAGATAACCTCTGAGACACCTTCTGACCCTGTACCAGTAGCTGAGAGCGAAAAAAAAACGGCGGATACGCAAAAGTCCGACGCCGCCCAAGGCATTACGGAATATAAGCCCAATAGCCAGCCCCTTGATTCTAAGCCGCAACCCAAGATTCAGCTCGATCTGGCGAACGACTCTCCGCAACCTACTAAGACCGATCTCTTCTCTGTGCAGGTAAACAAGAAGAGTGCAACAGGCTTTGCCGTGCAACTAGCAAGTTTTAATGGGGTGGGCAATTTGCTCTCACGTCTGGCTGAGTTTGATACTTCGGTAAAATCGGACTTACACATCCTCGCCGTAGAGAAGGATGGTGTTACGTCCTATAAAATCCTATATGGGATCTATGCAACTCGCCCCGAGGCCGACAAGGCCAAAGAAAGTCTTGTTGCCAAGTACCCCGATTGTTTCATCATTTCGCTTTAGTAATACACCCTCCTTGCCAACGAAGCTAGCTCCTTGCGGGCTACTGGTACGGTGTTTTCTCTGAATCATGGAAAATCAAAATACACGTCCCATTGTAGTGAGCGGCATCCGTTCTACAGGTCACCTACATTTGGGAAACTATCTAGGCGCATTGCGCAATTTTGTTGAGATGCAAGAAAAGTATCAATGCTTCTTCTTCATCGCCGACCTCCATTCGCTTACCACGCATCCTACGCCCGACCATTTGCAGGACTCCGTGCGCGACATTCTTGCCGAATACCTTGCTGCGGGGCTAGATATTGAGAAGTGTGCCTTGTATGTACAAAGCGATGTGACCGAGATTATAGAGCTTTATCTCTATCTCAACATGAATGCCTATTTGGGCGAGTTGGAACGCTGTACCAGCTTCAAGGAGAAGGTGCGTAAGAACCCCAACAATGTGAATGCGGGCTTGCTTACCTACCCAACTCTCATGGCAGCCGACATCCTGATTCACCGTGCGAATATTGTGCCAGTTGGAAAGGATCAGGAGCAGCACTTGGAAATGGCGCGCAACTTTGCTGAGCGTTTCGACCGAATGTATGGCACACAGCTTTTTCCTTTGCCGCAAGCTTACAAATCGGATAAACCACTGGTTAAGATACCAGGGCTCGATGGAAATGGGAAGATGGGAAAATCGGAAGGCAATGCCATCTATCTCTCCGATACGCCTGCTGAGATACGAAAGAAGGTAATGAAGGCCGTATCTGACCTTGGTCCTACTACTCCAAACCAGCCGAAAAGCGAGCCTGTACAGAACCTCTTTACCCTCATGTCGCATGTCTCTACGCCTGACACGGTGGAGCACTTTGAAATGCTTTACAACAAGTGCGAAATCCGTTACGGCGATATGAAAAAACAGCTCGCTGAGGATATTGTCTCCTTCCTAGCACCTTTGCAAGAAAAGATTGCCGACTATCGTGGTAACGAGGCTTACCTTCGCGATGCGGCTCGTCTTGGAGCAGAGAAAGCGCGCGTAAGTGCCAGAGCCACCCTAAAATTAGTCCGTGAGGCAATTGGTATTCGTAGCCTGTTTTAACAGATACACTAGGTTAAATTTTGCCTTGCCAGATGAGTATTATAGATTTTGCTGTTCGTAAGGTTGCTGCACGCCAAATGCGGCGCTTAGAAAAGGCGCTTGCGCAGCCAATTGCTGCACAGGAAGCAGCGCTTCAGCTCCTGTTGAGACAAGCACGGCAAACACGTTACGGACAGCAGTATGGGGCTGAGGCGATAACGAATTATACGCAGTATGCTGCACATTTCCCCTTAGCAACCTATGAGACCCTTGAACCTTACATACAGGAGATGCGCACTGGGGCACGCAATGTGCTTTACCCAGGTTTCGTACGCTGGTTTGCGAAGTCCTCGGGTACAACCAGTAGTAAGAGCAAATATATTCCCGTAACAGACGATGCATTGCAGCGTTGTCATTACCAAGCAGGACGAGATATATTGGCTGTTTTCTTACAACAGAATCCCGCTTCGCGCTTTTATCGTGGAAAGGGGTTAACCTTGGGAGGGAGTCATAAGATTGAGGCTTCGCGCGGAATGACGCATGATGGCGACCTTTCGGCTATCCTTTTACAGCGCATCCCGCGGTGGGCAGATTGGATTCGTACTCCGTCGCGCGAAGTAGCGCTTACTGCCGATTTCCAAAAGAAACTCGCGGGGATTGCAAAGGAGGCCGTAAAGCAGCGTGTTACCAGTTTAAGTGGGGTGCCCTCTTGGAATCTTGTAATGCTCAAGTACCTTTTGGAAGTGACGGGGAAGGAAAACATTTCGGAACTGTGGCCAGACCTTGAGGTCTTCTTTCATGGTGGAATTAGTTTTGTGCCTTACCGTGCACAATACGAAGCCATCATTCCCTCTCCCAAAATGAGTTACATGGAAACCTACAACGCTAGTGAGGGGTTCTTTTGTATTCAAACCAACCCCGCAGATACGAATATGCAACTCATGGTAGATTATGGCATTTATTACGAGTTCATTCCCATGTCGGAGTTCGGCAAAGAAAATCCGACGGTTGTGCCGTTAGAGGGAGTAAGAGTGGGTGTAAACTATGCAATGGTTATAACTACTACTTCTGGGCTTTATCGCTATGTGATTGGCGATACGGTGCAATTCTCAAGTATCAATCCTTACTTCCTCCGTATTACAGGGCGTACGAAGCACTACATCAATGCATTTGGCGAGGAACTTATCATCGACAACGCCGAACAGGGCTTGCGTACTGCTTGTGAAAAGACGGGAGCTATTGTTTCAGAGTATACGGTAGCTCCTCGGTTTATGGCACAGAATACACAGGGCGCGCATGAGTGGTATGTGGAGTTTGCCAAGCAGCCCGCAGATCTTGACGTATTTGCTCAAGTTTTAGACAGTGCTCTGTGTGCTGTTAATTCCGACTACGAGGCCAAACGTACGAACAATGTTACACTAGCGCCGTTAGTACTACATGTCTTACCCGCTGGAACTTTTGTAGGGTGGATGGCGCATCGGGGGAAGCTTGGCGGACAAAACAAAGTGCCCCGCTTGTCGAACGATCGAACGTATGCAGAGAGTCTTGAAGAGTACCTAAGGCAAGAGTCATGATTTTACCTAGGCTGAATGCACGAAGTATTTAGGAATTTATAAGTGATTTACCGCTGCTTAGTTCAATAAATCAGCGATTTGTAACAAATTTACCGTGCAATGACCTCTTTAGGAGACGTTGCGACGGAGGGTGACGATATTTATGCACAATGTTTTGCCCTATAATTGCCACAATTATCAAATTCTTTCGTACCCTTTGTAATCCAAAGGAGGGTATATCGGTGAAGAATTTTTGGATTATTGGTTTGTTAGTCTTCGTTGTTGCCTCGTGGAATTTTTTTTGCTCGCAAAAAGAGAATGACGATAAAAAAGTTACCATTCGTGACAATACTACTATTTTCAAGGCAGATGCAGCAGAACTCGAAGTAGCTACTAAAATTTTGGAAAATATGGAGCTCGTTGGCGATCGATATGTATTTACGCTAACGCGTGACGAGCCATGTGGAAAATACCTACCATTTGAGAATTTGGAAGAATGTAGAGAATAAACCGATAACGTGTTGTGAATTAGTCGATTTTCTATATTCTGCGAGTATGATAGGAAGGCAGTTCAACACGGAATATTGAATCCTTTCGGTTACCAAACCGTTATCCGTTGGTTTCCCTAGTGTGGTGAGGTAACGGAAAAAGGAAAGGTTTTTCGGACACTACCTGAATATGAGAACAGGCAGTAAGATAAATGCGTCTTACTACCTGTTCTTTTTTAGCGATCTTACTGCATCGACAGCAGTTTGCAATACATTCCGCCTTTAGCTTCGAGTTCGGCGTGCATACCCTTCTCCATAAGCTGTCCCTTGTCCATCACGATAATCTGGTGGGCATTGCGGATGGTCTGCAAATGGTGGGCAATGACCAAGACCGTGCGCTTTCGGATAAGTACAGACATTGCTTGCTGTATTTTGTACTCATTGACGGGATCGACATTGCTCGTTATCTCGTCTAAAAGGAGGATCGGAGCATCTTTGAGGAAGGCGCGAGCGATGGAGAGGCGTTGCTTCTGTCCACCCGAGAGTCCCAAACCGTTCTCCCCAATTTTCGTTTCGTAACCATCGGGCAGACTGACGATGAAGTCGTGTATCATCGCCCGACGTGCGGCTTCCTCGATTTCCCCCTGTGTGGCATTGCGGTTGCCCACCTTGATATTGTTGGCAATGGTGTCGGAAAAGAGAATGACGTTCTGCATTACCACACTGATTTTGCCGAGTAGATAATCGTAGTCCATTTCCCGTATGTCCACTCCGCCGATACGGATACAGCCTGCCTGCGGTTCCCAGAAGCGGAGCAGCAGATTGGTGATGGTGGTTTTCCCTGACCCTGACGAGCCGACAAGAGCCGTTACCGTCCGTTCGGGTACGTTGAACGTGAGGTCTTTCATCTCGAACCCCT
>CAJPTC010000016.1 GCA_905373475.1 Bacteroidia bacterium
TTAAAATTGTTGATCACAACTCGCTAAAAATTGAAGCTGTGACAACAGGGAAGGCAACGATTACAGCAACCATTGCTGCTAATGAAGAGCACGAAAAGCTTACTACGACATGTGAAGTTACGGTAAAAGCAGCGCCCACAATAAAATTTAATGAGCCAGAAGTCACTATAACACAAGGGCAACAACAGACTCTAGTACTCAATAAAACTGAGATTAAGGAAGGGGAAACGGTGACACTCACGAGCAGTGCGGATGAGATTGTTAAAATTGTTGATCACAACTCGCTAAAAATTGAAGCTGTGACAACAGGGAAGGCGACGATTACAGCAACCATTGCTGCTAATGAAGAGCACGAGAAGCTTACTACGACATGTGAAGTTACGGTAAAAGATATACCTCTTTCTGGTCTAAAAATTACACCTTCGGAGACACGCCTAAAAATTGGTCAAATAACAACTCTTAAGGTGAGCTACGAACCTGTCACAGTCACTCAAAAAGCAGTAAGATGGAGCACAAACAATGCAACAATTGTCTCTGTGGACGAAAATGGTAACATTAAAGGTATTGCAAAAGGACAAGCAATTATTACTGTGACAAGCAAAGCAGACGAATCTATAACAGCAACTTGTCATGTAACTGTAGACAGTGCAACTGCTATAGACGATTCTGTATTTGCTAATATAGTGGTAGCCCCTACGCCTTTCGATAGTCAGATTCGAATAATAAACAACAAATTATGTGGTGTATATGCATTGTTTAATGCACAAGGTGTAGTGATTATTTCAGGGGCATTGGAAAATGCGGAAACAACAATTAACACAACGACTCTTCCCACGGGAATGTACTTTTTACATTTAGCCTCTAGGAACGGAGCAAACAAGGTTGTAAAAGTTGTAAAGCAATAGTGAAACACATTGCACAACACTCCTGCATGTTTCGACAACAGCATTGTCCTTTAGCTTTCACTATGCTTCGCCTGACGATTCTTGAACAAAGGGAAAGTTTCTCCAAACGCACTTTTTTTACATCTTTACGTACAGAATGGATGGAGACGAATTCCAAAAAATAATTTTGCAATCATGGGACGAATACTGGGCGTACACGCACGCCAGATTTTAGATTCTCGGGGGAAACCCCACAATCGAAGTAGATGTTGTAACCAATCAAGGCGCGATGGGTAGTGCGGCAGTACCTAGTGGTGCCTCTACTGGTGTACACGAAGCCGTTGAACTTCGAGATGGAGATAAAGGGAAATTTTTGGGTAAAGGTGTACTCCGTGCTGTAGACAATGTAAATACCATTATAGCAGAGGCTATCAAAGATTTCGATGTGCAAGAACAACGTATGATAGACAATGCTCTCATAGAGTTGGACGGTACACCGAACAAAGAGAAACTAGGGGCAAATGCCATGCTCGGAGTCTCTATGGCAGTAGCTCGTGCAGCTGCAAACGAATTAGGGTTACCCTTTTACCGTTACATCGGGGGAGTGAATGCACACACTCTTCCTGTACCAATGATGAACATCTTGAATGGGGGGCAACACGCCGATAACCCGATAGATATACAAGAGTTCATGATTATGCCAGCAGGAGCACCTTCCTTCTCTCGTGCACTACAAATGGGAGTAGAAGTATTTCACAACTTGAAGAATGTGCTAAAAAACAAGGGTTTGCAACGAACGTAGGCGATGAGGGCGGTTTTGCCCCTAACCTTCCTACGCACGAGGCGGCTCTGGATGTAATAATGCAAGCCATAGAGGCGGCTGGTTACAAGCCAGGAGAAGAGGTATTCATTGCGCTCGATGCGGCATCTTCCGAATTCTACAATGCGGAGAAAAAATGTTATCACTTCGAATCCACTGGAGAGGATCGCTCATCAGATGATATGATTACATACTGGCGCACTCCCTCGCAAAAGTACCCAATTGTAAGCATCGAGGACGGGCTTGCAGAAGATGATTGGGAAGGTTGGAAGAAATTGACAGCAACGCTTGGTAAAGAGTTGCAATTAGTAGGCGACGATCTATTCGTAACGAACGTAAAGCGCCTAGAGCAAGGTATTGAGCAAGGAGCAGGAAATGCAATCCTAGTAAAAGTTAACCAGATCGGTACTCTTACCGAGACAATAGATGCTGTACACTTGGCAGACATCCACGCTATGAATGCCATCATTAGCCATCGCTCGGGCGAGACCTCAGATACAATCATAGCCGACCTTGCGGTTGCACTCAATACAGGACAGATAAAAACAGGGTCAGCTTCTCGTTCTGATCGTGTTAGCAAGTACAACCAATTACTCCGTATTGAGGAAGAACTAATGGGGACAGCCTATTTCCCAGGTAAGGATTTCCGAAAGAAACACTAAGCGACCTAGACTTAGAGAAAAGAGGCGTTGCCTATTTGGCGGCGTCTCTTTTTTGTATGCTTAATTCTCTACTCAGTGCGATGTAATAGCGGACACAGTTGCCTCGGTAGAGAATTATTTTCCACAAACTTTATTGCGTTGCATCTGTCCTTCTTTCTTAGTGCGCAGCTAAATACGCTGAAAACAGTAACTTTGTTCAATAACAAGCTAAGAGACTGAATGCTAAAGTGGAACTATTCGTTTTCACATCTAATCAGGCGGCAACGCATATTTTTTGTTCTTGCCGTCGTACTCGTTGTTTTCTTATGCACCTCGTTTGCCCATACAGCGCCCAAAACTCCTCCATCTCCTTATGCACCACTCCTGTCTCTACTGAAGGCACGTAACTTTGTTAAAGCTGAACGTTATGCCGATTCTTTGGTTCGTACGGGAGATACTGCTGCTCTTGTTCGCGAGTCGCTCTGTGTAGCGCTTCTAGAACAACACAAACAGCTTGCACGCGTAGAACAGCTACTCACCGAGCTGCCACGCACGTCTTACAGGCTCTATTTACTGGCACAGTCGCAATGTTTGCAATACAAGTTCAAGGAGGCTATTCAGAGCTATCAGGCCTACATACCTATTGCAGATAAGCTGATTCTTTCGGACATAGAGACCAAACAGTACATCATAGAGTGCCAGAACGCTTTGCAACTTATAAAGACTAGCTTCCGACCTATTCTTTACGAAAGACATCGTGTCGGTTGGGACTCTGTCGCAGAACAACCCTCACTCTCTACAATGCCCTATAGGCTTATTCCTTTGCCTGCCGCACTTTATGGTCAGTTCGACGATGCTTCTATTGAGCCACCAACGCTTGTTGCGTATCCGACGTCGCGAGAGGTAGGAGCACGTGTTGTATACGCAAACCGTAAGTCAAAACAAGGGCAACGCGATCTTTATTTTGTGGAACTACGAGGCAATAATCTGTGGTCGCAACCCACAGAACTAAGCGCTGTAATAAATACTCCTTTTGACGAGGCGATGGGGATACTCTCAGAAGACGGGAAAACGCTCTATTTCTCGTCTCGTGGTCAGTATGGTATGGGGGGATTTGATATCTTCCGTTCGACATACGACGCAGTCCTTCACCAATGGAATGCTCCTGAGAATCTTGGTTTCCCATATAATTCGCCATACGACGACTACCTGTTCGGACTTCCCGATGCGGAGGGACGTATAGTACTTGCCTCTAACCGTGCAATCGCAGCCGATAGCCTACAAATATTCACGCTTTCATACGACCCGCAGCAACTGTGTGAGGCTCTTACTACCACGACCGACCTTGTAGAAAGGTCTCTTTTTCAACTTACGTCGCCTGTAACAACGACGCCAGCAGTTGTAAAGCAACGTTCGGCTGCGCGCGAAAGTAGTCGCGACACCCATTACCGTGAGGTGGATTCTGATGAGGAATACAAGAAGGCGCTTCGTATTGGTTACGAAGCGCAGCAGCACGCCGATTCACTTCGCAAAGACCTAGAAATTTTGCGCGAGCGTCTATGGAATGTGCGGACTTCGGAGGAAAGAAAAAGCTTGGAGGGGCGAATAACCGTCTTAGAAAATAGCATGCTAGCGGCACAACGCAAAGCGGATACTCATTTTGCAAAGGCAAGCCTTATAGAGCAAGAATATATTACGGGGCAACGCACTCTTTTGAACCAGCGCGATGCAATGGGCGCCTATACGTCCGATGCACCCAGCGATCTGCACCTTGCAAAGCCTGCGGCGAACGTAATGCAGTCTAGCGAACTAAAAGCATTGGCTGAAATAGCACGACAGCATTCCTCCTATTGGAACGAAACGAAGGCACTGTGGAAGCAATACGACGCGATCCGAAAAATGCTGGAGGATTCTATATCTTCTACCGTAAAAATTGGTAAAGCAGAACAAGAAGCTGCACGACAGAGCCAACTCTACGTTACAAAATACCAAGAGAATATAAAAACACGCCACCGTATTTTTTCTCAATGTTTGGCAGTTGCCTATATGAAGGGTAACCGCGAAGCAAAAGACCTCATTTTTTCAGCAGAAGCAAAGGCGAAGGAGTGCCATTTACTAGCGCAAAGTCTGCTCAACAATAAGGATGTACAAGATGAGGGAGAAGCGGCGTTTTTCTCGCTCCTAGCGGAAGAACTGAGCAATCTTTACTACGAATTGGGATTCTCCTATGCGTGGAATATGGATGCATATCGGAGCAAAGTTAATAAACGCATCGCTAGCTACGAACAACTGTTAACGCTAACAACGCAGCACTCTACTAAAACAAATGATTTAGAGGCAACTAACAATCATACAACGCTAGCACCTACACCTGGAGAGGTAATTCCCATACAAACAATGACCACCCCAACCCTCAATATCAATACCAGCGTAGCAAAAGCAGAGGGATTACAGCTTCTAGATCCATCCCCCTATGCTACAGAAGATGATGTACCACGCGATATTGTACAGCCCACAGGGGTTATCTACCGGCTACAGCTCGGCGCATATAGCAATCCTATAGATCCGAGTCTTTTTCAAGGCATGTATCCAATTATAGCCGAGACGCTACAGAGCGGGAAAATCCGAAAGTACTATGCAGGAGCATTCCGCATGAAAGAGCAAGCAGAGCGTGGAAAACAAATCACCACAAAATGTGGTTTTCCTGACGCATTTATTGTCGCTTGGTATAATGGTCGCAAAGTGACCTTAGCGCGTGCTGTCTCCGTCGAAAATAAACAGGAAACAGATAGTAATCAACCGCGCGAATCTATTATCCAAAATGCTCCATTGGGAAGTTCTTACCAAGTGATAATCGGGACATTTGACGGCGACTTACCATCCTACGTAAGCGAAACTGTAAATCTCCTAGCTCCTGGCAAGGAACTAATGAAACGTCCCTCTGAAGACGGTCGTAATGTATATTTTGTTGGTCTGTATTCGGAAAAAGTTCAAGCTGAGCGGCTACGCGACAATCTGCTTGCTAGCGGATTTATTGAGGCAAAAATCGAAAATATTCCTAGCTCTTTATAGGGGGATTTAGAATTAGCAGCTGCGAAAAAGCAAATTCTTTCAGTACCCCCGAGAGGCAGCGCAAAACGGCGTACCTTTCTTCTATTTTGAACGGAAAAAGGATATGGCACAATCCTCTTTCATCAGAGCATTCATGATCATGGAGAACAGCTCTTGGAGACCTTTCGGAGATCTCGTCATTTCGGCTATAAATTCCGAAATTTGATCCTGTGTAAGCTTCATCGTTCTTTAGTTTTTAGTTTTAACTTTTTCAAAGTTCTGAATTTTGAAGCTTACACACTTTTTTGGGACAGTATCTCATACGCTTTGCTCGATCCTCTGTTGGCATATACCTTTTCAAGTAGCAATAGCAGTTTACTAAAAAAGGGAAAGCATTGCTTTCCCTTTTTCATCTTGCAAAATTTCGTATCACCCTTACTTATTCTGCTACTTTTGGTTCTTCGCTGGCAGCAACTTCGCTAGTAGCCGCTTGAGTCACAGTAGCTGCCTTATTAGCACCCGAACGACGTGTTCTACGAGCTGTCTTATTAGCAGTCCCCTTTGCTTGAGAATAATTCTCGTTAAAGTCAACCAATTCAATCAGACACATTTCAGCACCATCTCCAAGACGCTGCCCGAGACGGACAATTCTCGTATAACCACCTGGGCGCTTAGCAATTTTCTGCGACACAGCACCAAACAATTCCTTTACTGCATACTTATCACGTAGATCAGCAAACGCAACACGACGCGCATGTGTCGTATCAGATTTGGAACGTGTAAGAATAGGTTCAACATAAACTCTCAAGGCCTTTGCCTTTGCTACAGTAGTCTCAATTTTTTTATGCAAAATCAAAGAGACTGCCATATTGGACAACATAAGCTCGCGATGCGCACTTGTCCGCCCCAAATGATTAAACTTCCTACTATGTCTCATCGCAACTAATCTTAATCCTTCTGTTTTTCAGTATCTTCAGCGAAATCGAGGTTGTTCGCCTTCAACAAATCTTCAAGTTCAGAGAGAGACTTCCTACCAAAGTTTCTGAACTTCAACAACTCATTTTTGCTATAACTTGCTAGGTCTCCAAGAGTGTACACTTCTGCTGATTTCAGACAGTTGAGAGCACGTACAGAGAGCCCCATTTCTGCAAGCGGAGTACTCAACAATTCTTGATGACGAATCTGCTCCTCGGTCATGATATTATCTTCAGATGTATCAAAATCAGGAACTGCCATACTTTCATCAGAGAAAAGTTGGAAGTGTTTGATCAATATAAAAGCAGCTTCTTTAAGCGCATCCTTAGGCGATATGCTTCCATCTGTTTCTATATCGAGGATCAACTTTTCGTAGTCCGTTTGCTGCTCTACACGGTAATTATCGACAACCCAATTCACGCTGCGAATAGGGGTGTAAATACCATCAATAGGAATAACTCCAAATGGTGGTTTACCTTGAAAATTCTCATCAGCGGGAACATACCCACGCCCTTTTTGAATATTGACCTGTAGATCTAGATGGGTAGAGGAATCCATGTGGCACAAGACCAATTCAGGGTTTAGAACCTGAATTCCAGTTAGGAAATTATTCATCTGTCCTGCCGTAAACTCCGTTTGCCCTGCAATAGATATCATGACAGACCCACCTAAATAAGAGGGATCAACTATTCCAAAGCGGACTTTTTTAAGATTCAGGATAAACTGCGTTACATCTTCTACTACGCCAGGAATAGTAGAGAACTCGTGATCGACCCCTTCAATCTTAACCCATGAAATGGCGTAGCCTTCCAAAGAATTCAATAAGACACGCCTTAAGGCGTTTCCGATGGTAGTACCATAGGTCGGCTCTAGAGGACGGAACTCGAAACGACCACGTCGAGCATCTCCCTCCAACATTATAACCCGATCTGGCTGTTGAAATTCCAATATCGCCATTTTTAACTGCCTACTTAGAGTATAATTCCACGATAAGCTGCTCGCGGATATTTTCTGGTATATCGGTTCTTTCAGGAACGTTCAAAAACTTCCCAACCATAGCCTTCTCATCCCATTCGAGCCACGAGTAACGACTACGATGATTGACCGATAAAGAATCAACAATAACTTGAAGAGACTTCGATTTCTCGCGTACTCCAATCAAATCAGAGGGACGAACAGTATACGAAGGAATATTAACCACCTCACCATTCACCACAATATGACAGTGGGAAACTAGCTGGCGCGCAGCTGCTCTTGAAGGCGCAATTCCTAATCGATAAACGACATTGTCTAAACGAGATTCGAGCAATTGAAGGAGTATTTCCCCTGTAACACCTTTGCGTCGCGAAGCACGTTCGAAAAGGTTAGCAAACTGGCGTTCTAATAAGCCATAAGTATATTTTGCTTTCTGCTTTTCCGCCAACTGTAATCCGTATTCTGAAACCTTCTTGTGTCGTTTGTTTTTCCCATGCATGCCTGGGGGATAAGACTTTTTTTCGTAAGACTTATCAGTACCATAAATCGGCTCTCCAAAGCGGCGCGAGATCTTGGTAGTGGGACCTGTATATCTTGCCATATTCTCTCAATATCAAAACTTAATAAGTCAAAAACTACGCACGACGACGCTTCGGTGGGCGACATCCATTGTGAGGCAATGGCGTAACGTCACGAATTTCTTGTACAATGATACCTGCTTGATGTATTGTACGAATTGCAGCTTCACGTCCGTTGCCTGGTCCCTTAACATAAACCGTAACACGACGTAGACCTAAATCATAAGCTACCTTTGCACAATCTGCAGCCGACATCTGCGCAGCATAAGGAGTATTCTTTTTAGATCCCTTAAAATCCATCTTCCCTGACGAAGACCATGAGATCACGTCTCCGTTCATATTTGCCAAAGTCACAATTATATTATTGAAGGAAGAGTGTATGTGCGCTTGCCCCTCAGAATCAACTCTAACGCGTCTGCGACGCGCTGCTCCACTTTTCTTTGCCATCTATAGTTTATTTAGGTGCATTCTTTTTGTTCGAGACTGTCTTGCGCTTCCCTTTTCTCGTACGAGCGTTATTTTTTGTCCCTTGCCCACGTACAGGCAAGCCCAAACGATGGCGAATACCGCGATAGCAGCCAATATCCATAAGACGCTTAATATTCATCTGGACTTCAGCCCTCAATTCGCCTTCAACAGTAAACTTTTCACCAATTATACTGCGAATGTCTGCAACGTTTGCATCTGTCCAATCTTGGACTTTGACAGCAGGATCTACAGCCGCTAACGCCAAAATCTGTTTCGCGCGACTGCGACCGATGCCATAAATATATGTCAAGGCAATCTCTCCGCGCTTTCCTCTTGGTAAATCTACACCAACAATTCGTGCCATTATGTCTAACCTTAAATTACAGCGCCCTGCTATTTACCTTGCCGCTGTTTGTACTTCGGATTCTTTTTGCAAATTACATACAAACGCCCTTTGCGCCGTACTAACTTACAATCGCTACTACGTTTCTTCACAGATGTACGTACTTTCATGCCTCACTTCTTTTTTCACGAACAATTATTCTCCCCCAAGTCAAGTCATAGGGTGAAAATTCTACTTTAACCAAATCTCCAGTCACAATCTTTATGTAACGTATCCGCATTTTTCCAGATACCTGTGCGGTGACGATCATTCCGTTATCTAGCCTCACTCGAAAACGGGCATTCGATAACGATTCAATAATCTCACCTTCTCTTACAATTGTTGCTTGCTTTGCCATACAAAAAGCACCTAACTAACCCACGCACCTTTTTTCTTCAAATTATCTACGATTTCGTCGTACCTCGTCAACTGATCGGCAGTACCATTCTTTCGTATAGCAACTGCTTTCTCAAAATGTGCTGCATTCTTTCGATCTACTGTACGAACAGTCCAACCGTCTCGCTCTACATAGATAAAACGCTTGCCCATCGTTACCATAGGTTCAATGCAGATTACTAAGTTCGGAGTAAGCATCTTGCCGTGTCCTTTGCGACCGTAATTTGGCACTTCTGGTTGTTCGTGCATATCTGTACCCAGCCCATGTCCGACCATTTCACGCACGATCCCATAACCATGTCTCTCTACATGTTCTTGAACCGTCGCTCCGATATCCCCTACACGCCACCCAGCTGTAATACCTTCTATAGCCAGATCAAGACTTTCACGAGTTACACGCAACAAATCTTTATTCTCTTGCGATATTTCGCCAACGGCAAACGTATATGCGGAATCTCCATAATATCCATGCATTACTGTTCCGCAATCAACAGATACAATATCTCCATCTTGAAGACAGTAGTCACTAGGAAAACCATGAACAACTACGTCATTCACAGAGATACAAAGCGTATAGGGAAATCCTTCATATCCCTTAAAACCTGGCACAGCACCATGGTCGCGAATAAACTCTTCAGCACGCAAATCCAACACTTTGGTTTGTACACCTGGTTCGATCAATGTAGCCAAATAAGCTAACGTGGAAGCGACTAACTGGTTATTCTGACGCAAGTATTCTACCTCATCGTCTGTCTTGACACTTACAGAGCGCATACACTACTCACTCCAACGAATTTCGAACAAATCTGAACACAAAGGTAATGAAATATTTATTAGAGTTTAGTAGCCGCCTTTCCCTTTTATTCTCCCATGTTTCATAAGCCCGTCATAGTGACGCATCAATAGATGACTTTCAATCTGCTGCAAAGTATCAAGCACAACACCAACCAAAATAAGTAAAGATGTACCACCGTAAAACTGCGCAAACTGCGTATCCACACTAAACATGACTGCAAAGGAGGGAAGAATTGCAATAATCGCTAAGAAAATAGAACCAGGGAGTGTGATCTTACTTGTGATATCATATAGATAATTGATCGTAGCCCGCCCAGGTTTTATACCAGGGATGAAGCCCCCATTGCGCTTCATATCTTCAGCCATCTGATTTGGGTTGATCGTGATAGCAGTGTATAGGTAAGTAAATACAATGATGAGAACTGCTAAAACGAAATTGTACCAAAAACCTGTAATATCAGAAAAGACAGCAGCAATACCCGTTGCACTTTCTCCACCACGGAAAAACATGGCAGGTAGTATCATCAACGCTTGTGCAAAAATTATAGGCATTACACCCGCGGCATTTACCTTAAGAGGTATATACTGACGCGCTCCGCCATACTGTCTATTTCCTACAACACGCTTTGCATATTGCACGGGGATTCTCCGCGTACCTTGTACCAACAAGATAGAGAACATGAAAACAACGAACAATATGATCATTTCAACAAGGAACATAACGAGCCCGCCCGCCATCTCTTCTGCTCTATTGAAAAACTCTGCGGTAAACGCAAAAGGCAGACGTGCAATAATCCCAATCATAATGATTAGAGAGATCCCGTTTCCTATACCTTTTTCCGTAATGCGTTCTCCTAACCACATCACGAACATCGTACCCGCAATGAGGATAATCGTAGAAGTAACGGTGAAGTAAATTCCTTTCAATGCAAAAGCCGTATCAGGCAACTGAAAGTGCAGATTCGCTAAATAGCCTGGAGCCTGTATAATCAGAATTGCGACTGTCAGATATCGTGTAATCTGATTTATCTTTCTATGACCACTTTCGCCTTCACGCTGCAGCCGTTGAAAATATGGGATAGCCATTCCAAGCAGCTGAACAACGATAGAGGCAGAGATGTACGGCATAATCCCAAGTGCAAAAATGGAAGCATGACTAAATGCTCCTCCCGAGAACATATCCAACAACCCCATGACGCCGTCTTCTGTCTGGCGTCGCAAAGCCTCCAGCTGCGAAGGATCTATCCCTGGGAGAACTACAAAACTTCCTAAACGATAAACCAGCAATATACCTAACGTATAGAGGATTCGATTACGCAAATCCTCTATACGATAAATATTTTTCAGCGTCTCGATAAAACGTCGCATGAGTCACTATTCCTTATTTACTGTCCCATTCTGAGACGTTATAACCTCTTCTGCCTTTTTAGAAAAAGCATGAGCCGTAACATTCAAGCTTAGTGTCAATTCTCCTTCAGCAAGCACTTTCATCAGTTCGCGCTGCCCAAGATAGCCCAAAGAACGCAAAACCGCTGGCGTAATATCCTTTAGAGAATATGCTTCTGCAATAGCCTGAATATCGCGCAAGTTGAAAACTTTGTATTCGATACGGAAAGGATTCGTAAATCCGAACTTCGGTAAGCGTCTTTGTAAAGGCATCTGCCCCCCCTCAAAACCCTGCTTACGCGAATAACCAGAACGAGACTTAGCCCCCTTATGCCCCCGTGTAGAGGTTCCTCCATATCCTGAACCTTGTCCTCTACCTTTTCTTTTATTGGAACGGACTGCGCCCGAGAAAGGACGCAAATTTTCTAATCGCAATATAGTCATCACTATTTCGCCTCCTATTACAACTCGACAACCTCTACTAAGTGATCTACCTTGCGTATAGCTCCCAATACACTAGAAGTAGCCTCTAATTCAACCGACTGACGGATGCGACGAAGACCGAGTGTTTGCAAGGTTGTACGCTGACGCTTTGTAGCACCTATAATGCTACGCACCTGAGTAACCCGTACTTTAGACATCTCTTCTTCCTCCCCTTTAACCGTTAAACACTTTTGTAAGCTCAACTCCACGTTGCTTGCTAATTTGGTAAGCATCGCGCAACTCGAGTAATGCTGCCATAGTTGCTTTTACCAGATTATGAGGGTTAGAAGAGCCTCTACTCTTTGCGAGTACGTTTCGTATTCCCACACTTTCTAGTACAGCACGCATAGCACCACCAGCCGTAACCCCCGTACCATCAGAAGCAGGTCTAATCATTACACGCGAACCTCCATACCGTGCGGTTTGCTCGTGGGGAATTGTGCCATTATGCACTGGAACGCGGTATAAATTCTTCTTTGCACTCTCTATCGCTTTAGAAATGGCTACCGAAACTTCGTTAGCTTTCCCCAAGCCATAGCCAACCACTCCGTTTTCATCTCCGACTACAACGACCACCGAGAAACTCGCAGTACGTCCTCCCTTGGTAACCTTGGTTACGCGACTTATTGATACCACCCGATCTTTTAAGTCCAAATCCGTAGCACGGATTCTAGCATTACGCTCTACAGACATCCTCTTTCAGCTTAAAAATCTAAACCAGACTCACGTGCAGACTCTGCGAGAGCTTTAACGCGACCATGGTACAAATAACCATTCCGATCAAACACCACTGTTTTAATACCTTTCGCAAGAGCGACCTTAGCAGCAAGAGCACCTACAGCCACCGCTTGATCAATTCCAGACAAGTGTCCGCGCTCAGCGACTTCTTTACTTCTCGACGAAGCCGAAGCAAGTGTAACGCCTTTTTCATCGTCAATAAATTGGACATAAATTTGTCCATTGCTTCTAAACACACTCATTCGCGGACTTGAAGCAGTACCAGAGATCTTCAACCGAGTTCTTTCTTTAATGCGCAAACGACGCGCAGTCTTCAACGACGACATTCTTACCTACTCCCTACTATTTCGATTGAGCCTTCTTACCTGCCTTACGACGAATTTCTTCACCCACAAAACGAATACCTTTACCTTTGTAGGGTTCAGGCGGACGTATTGAACGCAGTTTCGCAGCGACCATCCCCAACAATTGTTTGTCAGGAGAACGGAACGTAACAATCGGGTTACCGCGTTTTTCTTGCTTTGCCTCTACGGTAACTTGTGGAGGCATCATAAAGTGTATATCATGAGAAAAGCCTAAACTCATTTGTAGCACATTACCCTGCACCTCAGCCTTAAAGCCGACACCAATAAGTTCTTGTTGCAATTCCCATCCCTTAGAAACCCCATATACCATATTGTATATGAGCGCACGATACAATCCGTGTAAAGATCTATGACGCTTTTGTTCGGAAGGGCGGGATAAAGTAAGTACCGAGCCTTCTACACTCACAGTAATATCTGGATCAACGCGTTGTACCAATTCTCCTAAGGGACCTTTCACGCTTACCACATTGTCTTTTGTCACATTCACTGTGACCCCCGCTGGCAAGTTTACAGGCTTGTTTCCTATACGAGACATCTAAACTTCTTTTTCTCTGTTTCTACAATACTAATAGACTTCACACAAGACCTCACCCCCGATACCACGCAAGCGAGCTTCCTTCTCGGTCATAACGCCCTGTGATGTAGAGATAATTGCAATCCCCATATTATTGAGCACGCGCGGTAATTCATCAACACCCGCATAACGACGCAAACCAGAACGGCTGACGCGATGCAGATTCTTGATGGCGTTAGTTCTCGTACGCGGATCAATCTTCATTGCTATCTTAATAAGCCCTTGCTTCCCATCGTCCTCATACTTATAGTTCAGAATAAACCCCTGAACAAAAAGAATGTGAGTAATACTCAACTTGAGCTTGGAGGAGGGAATCACCACGATACGGTGTCCCGCACGCACGGCGTTGCGCACGCGCGTTAAATAATCAGCTATCGGATCGGTTACCATTTATGGATCTATTTCATCTGTACTACCAACTGGCCTTCTTAACACCAGGGATCAGTCCTTGCGAGGCCATTTCTCGAAAGGTGATACGGCTAATACCAAATTGACGTATATAGCCTTTTGGACGCCCCGTGACGCTGCAACGATTGTGAATTCGCGTAGCACTCGAGTTGCGTGGCAACTTCTGTAGCCCAACATAATCCCCCTCAGCGAGGAGTCTTTTACGCTTTTCAGCATAACGGGCAACTAAGCGCGCACGACGAACTTCACGCGCCTTCATAGATTCCTTAGCCATACTAATTCTTCTTGGTTTTAAATGGTATCCCAAACTCTCTCAATAAGGCGAGCCCTTCTTCGTCACTCTTCGCGCTGGTTACAAAGGTGATCTCAATTCCCATCAACTTAGCAATTTTATCAATATCAATTTCAGGGAAAAGGATCTGTTCTGTGATCCCCAGAGTATAGTTTCCACGTCCATCCATTCTTTCAGGCACTCCCTGAAAATCGCGGATACGAGGCAGAGAGATATTTATAAGGCGATCAAGAAACTCATACATACGCTCACGTCTAAGTGTGACCATTGTACCGATGGGCATATTCCGACGCACCTTGAAAGCATTAATATCTTTCTTTGCACGTGTAATGACAGCATGCTGTCCAGCTATATTACTAAGGTCGGTCTGCGCTTGCTCAACAAGCTTCCTATCTTCAGTTGCACCTTTAACGCCCTGATTAAGGACAATCTTCACGATGCGCGGCACCTGCATAGTACTTGTATAGCCGAAATCCTTCATCATTTTAGGCACTATAACTTCCATATAATGCTTGCTCAATGTAGGAACGTACTTCATTAACGGATCTCCTTATTAGATTTCTTGGCATAACGCACCAACTTCCCTTGTTCGTCGCGTCGACGCCCTACGCGCGTGGGCGATCCACCATCAGGATCGATAAGCTGTAAATTTGATACATGAATAGGCGCCTCACGTCGCACAATACCTCCTTGAGTGTTTTGAGCCGAAGGTTTTTCATGGTGCGAAACCATATTTACACCTTCCACAATCGCACGGTTTTCCTGGGGCAATACCTCTAAAACTCTTCCTCGGTGATGCTTATAACTGCCAGAGATCACGTACACCATATCTCCTTTACGGATATGTAAACGACGCGCCTTGCCGTTCTCTTTCTTCTGCATTTCACTAGCCTCAATTACTATAAAACTTCAGTAGCTAACGAAACCAGCTTCGCAAAATTTTCGCGCAACTCACGCGCCACTGGACCAAAAATACGTGTTCCGATCATCTCGTCTTTCGACTTCTGTAGCAAAACACAAGCATTATCATCAAAGCGGATGTAAGAGCCATCTGGGCGTCGTACTTCTTTTGATACTCGCACAACTACAGCTTTATGTACATCGCCTTTTTTTGCAGTAGCATTAGGTATAGCGCTTTTCACACTGACCACAATCTTATCTCCCAGCGAAGCATATCTACGCTTCGTCCCGCCTAGGACCCGAATGCACAAAACCTCCTTTGCGCCGCTATTGTCAGCAACGGTCAATCTTGTTTCCTGCTGTATCATTACGCTACCTAGCTCTTTCAATTATTTCTACCAGACGCCAACACTTCGTCTTGCTCAACGGTCTCGTTTCCATTATACGAACAGTATCTCCAATACCGCAAGTATTTTCGGGATCGTGGGCATAAAGACGAGTTGTACGTTTTACAAACTTACCATACTTAGGGTGACGCACACGGCGTTCAATAGCAACAACTATGGTCTTGTCCATACGATTGCTGACTACAACACCTTGACGCTCCTTGCGAAGATTCCGCACCAATTCTTCTGCCATCGTTCAACTTACTTCTTATCGTTATTCTCGGTACGCATGCGCTCAGAATAGATGGTAAGCATACGAGCAATTGTACGGCGACAAGCTCTTATTTCCATCGGATTCTCTAAAGGTGTTACAGCATGCGTCATTTCCAAACGATGCAAACGAATTCGCTCACCTTCTATACGTTCTGGCAACTCGCTCAAGGGAATCTCTCGAATCTCGCTAGACTTCATCGTACAAACACCTCACTATTCTCTGTATAATCTCTACGAATGACAAACTTTGTCACAACTGGCAACTTTTGTGCCGCCAAACGTAATGCTTCGCGTGCAACTTCAAGCGGCACACCATCAGCTTCAATAATAATACGTCCAGGGGTAACAGGTGCAACAAACCCTTCAGGCGCACCTTTCCCTTTTCCCATTCGGACTTCGGCAGGCTTACTTGTCACAGGCTTATCTGGGAAAACACGAATCCAGATCTGCCCCTCACGTTTCATATAACGTGTGACAGCTTGACGCGCAGCCTCAATCTGTCGTCCTGTCAACCATGCCTGCTCAAGCGTCTTAATCCCAAACGAGCCAAAAGCTAACTGATGACCGCGATGAGCAATACCCTTCATGCGCCCCTTCTGCTGCTTTCTAAATTTTGTCTTTTTTGGCTGTAACATCTCTCGTTCTTAAGCTATTAACGATCTCCACCACGAGCTGCCCGTCCGCCACCTCGGCGGTTATTGTCAGCCCGTCCGCCGCCTCGGTTACTACGACCGCCACGATTTCCTTGCGCAGCGTTCGTCTGCGTAAGACCGAAGTTAGGAGACAAATCGCGTCGACCGTATACTTCGCCACGGAAGATCCATACTTTTACTCCAATAATACCCACCTTGGTTAAAGCCTCAGCGAGCGCATAATCAATATCCGCACGGAAAGTATGTAAAGGAATACGCCCCTCTTTCACCGTCTCTGTGCGCGCCATTTCAGCACCTCCCACACGTCCCGCGATCTGGATTTTAATCCCTTCAGCTCCTGCGCGCATTGAAGATGCTACAGCCATTTTCATAGCACGGCGAAACGAAGCTCGCCCAGCTAACTGGTGTGCAATATTCTTAGCAACTAAATAAGCGTCGAGCTCTGGACGCTTTATCTCGAAGATGTTGACTTGCACATCGTTGAGTTCTTTCTTGGTAAGTTTACTCAACTCACTACGCAGCAAATCTACCTCCTGCCCCCCTCTTCCGATAATAGTACCAGGTCTTGAGGTATGGATAGTTACTGTAACAAGTTTCAATGTACGCTCTATTACGATGCGGGAGACTCCTGCATTAGATAAACGTTCACGGAGATAGCGACGGATTTTAGCGTCCTCAGCAAGATTTTTAGCGTAATCGTTGCCTCCGTACCAGCTGGAATCCCAGCCTTTAATGATTCCTAATCGGTTACCGATCGGATTTACCTTTTGTCCCATGCTACTTCACCGTTTCAACGTTATCCTGACTCGCAGCATTTTCAGTAGCTGCCACTCGCTGCTCTTTTACTAGCGGTGTTCCCACCTCTAGTGTAATATGACACGAACGCTTCAAGATTCGATTTGCTCGCCCTTGTGCCCTTGGGCGAATTCGCTTCATAGTAGTTCCTTCATCAACCATGATGGTACGTACTACTAATCCTTCGCTATCCACATCTTTATTTGGATTCTTAACTCCCCAGTTTGCGAGCGCTGATACCAATAATTTTTCTACTCTTGGAGCACATCCTTGCGTAGAATAGCGCAAAAGCCCTAATGCTTTATTTACTTCTACACCACGGATCATGTCAGCGACTAAACGCACTTTACGAGGCGAAAGGGGACAATTACGCAATACGGCGTATGTACGCTCCCTATTGGCTTCGGCTCTCTGCAGTGCAGAACTAGCTTTTCTTTTTCCCATTGCAATACCTACGCTTACTTACGATTCTTATTTCCAGCATGACCTCTAAAAGTACGCGTAGGAGCAAATTCACCCAGCTTATGCCCTACCATATTTTCTGTGATATAGACAGGAATAAACTTATTTCCGTTATGGACATTGATTGTATGTCCTACGAAATCTGGCGAAATGACCGAAGCGCGTGACCAAGTTTTCAATGCTTGCTTCGTGTTCTTTTCATTCATAGCTAGAATCCGACGTTCCAGCTTATAGGCAATAAATGGCCCTTTCTTTAATGAACGACTCATTTGTTAATCCTCCCTACGCTCTTTTGCCATTACCACTCTTCCGTCGCTCAACAATGAAGCGCGTAGAAGGCTTCTTCATTTTACGAGTCTTATATCCTTTAGCCAAAAGTCCTTTACGAGAACGAGGATGTCCTCCAGAGGCTTTTCCTTCACCACCACCCATGGGGTGATCTACAGGGTTCATGGCAACCCCGCGTGTATGAGGGCGAATACCCAGCCAGCGGCTACGACCAGCTTTCCCAGATTTCTCGAGATTGTGTTCGATATTGGAAACTTGACCGACTGTAGCTTTACAGGTAAGAAGCACCATACGTACTTCACCACTAGGCATACGTAGCGTAGCATATTTCCCTTCACGGGAGAGCAAAACAGCGGCTGTACCAGCACTACGTACCATAACAGCTCCTCCGCCTGGACGCAATTCGACATTGTGCACTGCTGTACCTAGCGGAATATCCGAGAGGTAAAGCGTGTTGCCAACTTCAGGATCAACTCCACGACCAGACTCTATAACCTGACCAATTTGTAGACCATTAGGAGCTACAATGTACCTTTTTTCTCCGTCAGGGTAGCAAACTAACGCAATACGAGCGGAACGATTCGGATCATACTCTATAGTCTTTACTACAGCCTTTACCCCTTCGCGCTCACGATAAAAGTCCACAATGCGATAACGACGTTTATGACCGCCACCTATGTGACGCATTGTCATCTTTCCTGTATTGTTACGTCCACCTGTACTCTTGAGAGGTGCTAACAAAGACTTCTCAGGACGACTTGTCGTAATCTCTGCAAAGCTGCTCACACTACGATGACGCTGACCAGGAGTCACCGGTTTTAATTTACGTACTGCCATCCCCGCCTAGATATTGCTAAAGAAATCTATTACGTCGCCTTTCCGTAATTTGACAACAGCTTTTTTATAGCTATTGGTACGACCAACAAAGACGCCTCTTTTCGTAATGCGCGACCGTCTTTTCCCTTCGTAGCGCATCGTATTCACAGACTCAACACGCACGCCATAGAAATCTTCTACGGCACGTGCAATCTGAATTCTGTTCGCATTTTCAGCGACGATAAAAGCGTACTGACTCAACCGTTCAGCCTGCTTTGTCATCTTCTCTGAAACGACGGGACGTATCAAAATGCTCCCTAAACTACTCATTACCTACTACCGACTCCTCTCTTGCAAACAAAGATGACAATTCACCTAATGCACTGACCGTCAACACCAATACCTGCGACTCGAGGACACGATATGTGTTCAGGAGATCAACAGGCATAACACGAACGTTCTTTAAGTTCCGTGAGGACAAAGATACAAAAGAATTTGCTTCTGGCAGCAAGAAGAGAGACTTCTTGTTATCGACCCCTAGTGAGTGACACAGTTTTACAAATTCTTTGGTGCTGGGCTTTTCAAATTGAAAATCTTCGACTACCACGATAGCATTATCCAACGCTTTATAGGTTAATGCTCCGCGACGTGCAAGATCCTTAACCTGTTTGTTCAGCTTAAAGCGATAATCTCTTGGTCTAGGACCAAATACACGTGCACCACCACGGAAAAGGGGAGAATTAATATCCCCAGAACGAGCTCCTCCAGTCCCTTTCTGGCGCTTTAGCTTTCGCGTACTTCCCGAAAGTTCACTACGCTCCTTCGATTTATGCGTACCTTGCCGCTGATTTGCCAAAAACTGGCGCACATCCATATAAATAACGTGATCGTTGGGCTCAATACCAAAAACGGTATCAGGTAGATTTACCACGTTCGCAGTGGGTTCTCCTGCCCTATTCACAACTTTTAATTCCATTGACAGCCCCCCACTACTTATTGATTATTACATACGATCCTTTTGCACCAGGTATAGAGCCTTTGACAAGAAGAAGATTCGATTCTGGAATGATACGAATTACACGTAAATTCGAGATCGTAACCTTTGCTCCTCCCATGTGACCAGCCATACGAAGTCCAGGGAATACACGACTCGGGTAAGAAGATGCTCCGACTGAACCAGGTGCACGCTGGCGGTTGTGCTGACCATGCGTAGACTCTCCAACTCCAGAGAAACGATGACGTTTTACAACCCCCTGGAATCCCTTGCCTTTCGATACGCCTTGAATGTCTACCCATTCAACACCTTCAAGAATATCACTCAGGTTTATTACATCACCCAACTGGTACTCTTTTTCCCAATCTTGAAACTCTGCTAAATAGCGTTTCGGAGTAGTATTCGCCTTTGCAAAGTGACCAAGTAAAGCTTTGGTAGTGTGTTTCTCTTTCTTCTCAGCAAAACCTAACTGTAAAGCGGCATATCCGTCACGTTCAGGAGTCCGTACCTGTGTTACAACACAAGGACCAGCCTCAATTACGGTACAGGGGATATTGCGTCCATCTGCATCAAAGACAGAGGTCATACCGACCTTACGTCCAATAATTCCTGCCATAATGCTTCGCCTCCTACTTCACTTCAATTTTAACCGAGACTCCACTAGGCAGCTCCAACTTCATGAGGGCACTTACAGTTTGTGTCCCATGGTTGTACACATCTAGTAGCCGTTTGTAAGAATCTAAGCGAAACTGTTCGCGCGATTTCTTGTTAACAAACGTAGAGCGATTCACCGTAAAAATCCGACGATGCGTCGGCAACGGTATCGGTCCGCAAACCACAGCGCCTGATAGCTTCACAGTCTTAACAATACGTTCGACTGCGCTGTCTAACAGGTTATGATCGTACGAACTTAACTTAATACGAATCTTTTCGTTACTCATCAAAAAACACCTATTTACTTTTTCGCGTTTTTAGCGGAATTTTTCTTTTCAATGACTTCCTTTGCCAAGTTCTCAGGTAGAGCCTCATAGTGATCGAATTCCATAACCGAGTAAGCACGACCTTGTGTTAAGGTACGAAGTGCCGTAACATATCCGAACATGTTAGACAACGGCACTAGACACTCGATTTCGTGCGAATTCATTTCCTCAGTGCTGTTACGAATCTGCCCACGGCGTTTGTTAATATCGCCAATCACGTCGCCGATGTAGTCGGCAGGACTGGTAATATTCAGTCGCATCATGGGCTCCATAAGCACAGGACTCGCCTTTACACACGCTTCGCGGTATGCCTGCTTAGCACAAAGTTCAAAGGATAACTGATCTGAGTCAACTGGGTGGAAAGAACCATCTTTTAGAATTACTTTTAGACTGGTCATTTCATAACCTGCCAAAGGTCCGTTCTTCATGGCAATCTCGAAGCCCTTCTGAACCGAAGGAATAAATTCCTTTGGAATGTTACCACCCTTTACCTCATCTACAAACTGTAAGCCTTCCACGCCTTCATCAGCAGGCAACATTTGGAAAACAATATCTGCGAATTTTCCACGCCCCCCAGTCTGCTTCTTGAAAACAGAACGGTGATCGACAGGAGCAGTAATTGCCTCGCGGTAAGAAACCTGAGGCTCGCCCATATTGACTTCAATCTTTTCTTTCTCCTTCAGTTCGCCCATGCGCACCTCGAGGTGTAGCTCACCCATCCCCGCAATAATCGTCTGACCGCTTTCTTCGTCGGTATAGAAGTGGAATGACGGATCTTCTTCAGCCAAGGACATTAGTCCTTTTTCTAGCGTGGCTACGTCAGATTGCTTTTGTGCCTCTACAGCGACCTTGATAACGGGCTCTGGGAAGTTGATCGCAGCCAAGAGTAATGGATGTTTTTCATCGCAGAGCGTATCTCCAGTCTTAAGATCTTTAACTCCTTGCAGTGCACAGATGTCACCCGTTTCGCAAACTTCAATTGCGATCTGCTTGCCTGCATTGAGCTGAGAAAGACGACTGATACGAACCTTGCTGCGTGAACGCATATTGTAAACTACATCGCCCGATTTTAGAGCGCCACTATATACACGGACAAAAACGAGTGAACCGAAGTCGCTCTGTACAATCTTGAAAACCAAACCACTGAAAGGAGCGTCTGGTGACACCTTGCGAATCTCCTTTTCTTCGGGATTCTCGGCATTCATAGCCTCAACAACTTCCTTATCAATCGGGCTGGGGAGATAGAGAGCTACCGAATCCATCAGACGCTCTACGCCGATATCTCGTTTAGCAGATCCGCACATTACGGGAACAATGGTACGAGAGAGTGTACCTTTGCGTATCATAGCACGTAGCTCGTCTTCTGTAATGGAAGCAGGATCTGAGAGATACTTATCCATAAAAGCATCATCGAGAAGTGCCACAGATTCTAGGAGATGATTGCGATACTCGTCGACAGTTTCTTGCAAATCGGCAGGGATTGAGGTTTCAAGCATTTCTGGATACTTGGCATTCTCATCCTTCATACGCCACTCATACGCCTTGAGAGTTACGAGATCAACAACCCCTGTAAACGACGCTTCGTGCCCGATCGGAATCTGTATAGGACAAGGGTTAACGCCGAGTCGTTTCCGCATCTGATCTAGCACAGCGAAGAAGTTAGCGCCATCACGATCCATTTTGTTTACAAAGGCCACCTTGGGCACTCCGTATCTTTCGGACTGACGCCATACAGATTCGCTCTGTGGTTGTACACCACCTACCGCACAAAAAACGGCTACTGCACCGTCTAGTACACGCAAGCAACGTTCTACCTCAACGGCAAAATCGACGTGCCCTGGCGTATCAATTAGATTGAATTGATACGTTTTCGCACCGCACTTCCAGTTGAAGGTAGTAGCTGCCGAGGTGATAGTAATCCCGCGTTCACGTTCTGCCGTTAGGTAGTCCATGGTAGCAGAACCTTCGTGCGTTTCTCCTATTTTATGTGTTTTGCCTGACAAGAACAACATACGCTCTGATACGGTGGTTTTCCCAGCATCAATATGAGCCATAACTCCCACATTGCGCGTCAAGGCTAGATCCTTACCCATTTACTCTATAATCCTATAAAACAGTTCTACTAACGACGGAAATGGGCAAACGCCTTGTTCGCCTCAGCCATTCTATGCAATTCTTCCATCCTGCGGTAAGCTGCACCTTCTTTGTGATAGGCAGCCATAATTTCCGCCGCAAGCTTTTCGCTCATACTATGTCCCGAGCGTTTACGAGCTGCGTTGATCATATTCTTCATCGCAAGGCTCACCTTACGTTCTGGACGGACTTCCTGTGGAACTTGTAAGTTCGCACCTCCAACACGACGACTACGTACTTCGAGCTGTGGAGTTATTTCCAACAAAGCTTCGCGCCAAATATCTAGTGCGGGCTTCCCCTCCGCAGCCATCTTATCTTCAACGATCTTGATAGCATCGTAGAAAATACCGAAGGCTATACTTTTCTTACCATCATACATAAGATGGTTAACAAAACGAGTTACCTCAACGTCCGAATAAGTAGGATCGGGTAACAGAATACGCTTTTTTGGCTTACTTTTTCTCATCGCTTAACTACACTCCAGAAACTCTTACTTACTCTTAGGACGCTTAGCACCATATTTAGAACGGCGTTGTCTGCGACCTTCTACACCTGAGGCATCCATTGTACCACGCACTAAGTGGTAACGCACGCCTGGCAAATCCTTCACCCTGCCGCCACGTACTAGCACGATAGAGTGCTCCTGCAAGTTGTGTCCTTCGCCTGGTATATAGGCGTTGACCTCTTTACCATTACACAATTTAACACGCGCAACCTTGCGCATAGCCGAATTTGGCTTCTTTGGTGTAGTGGTATAAACACGCACACAAACACCATGACGTTGAGGACATGCATCGAGCGCTGGAGCCTTACTTGTCGTCTCAAGCACCGTACGCCCTTTTCTTACTAACTGCTGTATCGTTGGCATACTCTATCTAGTCTATATACTTAGCTACAAAAACAATCGCAAAGGTACGTACAATATCGCAGACAACCAAAAGAGGCTGAATACCAGAATAGAGCAAGAGGTTAAAGGCGCTAAGCGTTATACAATGCAAAGCCAACGATTGCCAATCCTGCGTTAGTTCCCTAACGAAAACGTCTTGACAACAACTGCAGCAAACTGCTCTCTATGTTCGCGGGTATACGTTTTGCACTGGCTTCACTCTCTTAATCTTGAAAGCAGCAGTCACAACATGGGCAATGGAGGCATTGCAGGAGCTCTCCTTTTATTCTTCTATTTCCGTTTTCAGCACACACTCTAACTCTCTCGCGAGACTAAGAAAAGCGATAGGGGGCATGAATTCTATACTCGGCTCTTTCTTATTGTCCTTTGGAGCATTGTGCGAGGATCTAAGGGCAGTTGTCTGGTTAAAATCGTACCTATGACACATTACGTGTGCTTAGCACATATGAAAATCCGTGTTTTGTTTAAAACTGGAGTATGTCTCTATATTTTTGTTCTGACAAAAAATAGCGCATGCGTACTCGTGTAAAGAAGCAAGGAAAGGCAGCCTACTACATTCGTGGGTACAGTCGTATCCTCTGTCCTCTTCATACCTCTTTTGAGAGACGGATGCTGCAACTAGAAAGAAAGCTATCGCGAGGACAATTAGCAGCTATAGAGGAGCGAGCGACATACTACGTGCACCACTTCGCAGCAAACCTTTTTTAGGGAATTATACGGTTGCAGCTCTGCAACACCCCAAAACGCCTAAAGCGTATTACTTCGATACCCACGAGTATGCGTGCTATCTCCCTTCGGAACTCCCCTGCGATTTCCTTTTCGGAGATATAACGCACGTTCCCGAATCCCCGTTATGGGTAAAAAGTAGCCCTATTGTTGATAGGCAACGAGAATTGTGTTCTACTGAACATGGATAAGGCGCGTCACTTTATATGGGTAGCGGATGCAAAGCAGTTCGTTGAGAAACAAGACTTACTCATTGGAATAGGTTCTGTGTATCAGCAAAATCGCTACGTTTTTTTTGCTAAATACTTTGGGCATCCACTCTGCGTTCTGGGCGACGTCGGGCACAATGGGAGAAATAAAGCTGAGTGGCAACGAATCTTAAATGGATTATGTCTTCGCGTTCGATAGCAGTAATGCCACGACCGACTGTCGAGACTTGATTTATGGAGGGTAGGCTCATTGGCGGAATTCATTACATAGAAATTGCCCCTGACTACTCAGATCTGGAAAAAAATTGGAATTCTACATGGCGCACACCCCAGAAGCGGAAGAGATCGTAGCGCACGCCAATGCATACTGCCGCCAATTTTTCAATCCGTTCGTAGAAGAGTTATGTAGTCGCACGTTCTTGCTCGTTTCTACGAGCGCAATTGAGCCAAACTCTAACCTATGTGAAGGTAGTAAAAGCCTTCTAGCTGACTGGAATCAAATACGTTCCTGCCGTCGATAAGGAGTGGCGCTTTCATCAAAGTGCGAACACGTTCCCAATCTGGCATTCGGAATTCTTTCCACTCGGTTACATGAAACAAAGCACTCGCGTCTTCGACCGTTTCGTAGATATCTTGCGCATAGACAATACGATCCTTGAAGAGGATGCGCGCTGCGGGCATTGCTACGGGATCATAGACACGTACGTGGCATCCTGCTTCTAGCAGCTGATCTATGAGATAAAGTGCAGGCGCTTCTCGCAAATCGTCTGTCTCTGGCTTGAAGGCTAAACCCCATACTGCCACTCGTTTGCCATGCACATTGCCTTTGTAATGTGAGACAAACTTTTCATAAAGAACTCCTTTTTGCTTTTGATTTACGCTTTGCACTGCCTCAAGGAGTTGTAAAGACATATTGTTCTCTCGTGCTGTAGCAATCAGAGCACTCACATCTTTGGGTAAACATGAGCCGCCATAGCCGCAACCTGCGTAAAGAAAACGGTTTCCTATACGTGCATCAGAACCTATTCCAGCGCGGATTGCGGAGATATCTGCCCCTACTTTCTCACACAAATTTGCCAACTCATTCATAAAACTTATACGCGTGGCAAGCATTGCATTGGCTGCGTATTTTGTTAGTTCGGCAGAGGGAATATCCATGAACAGCACACGGAAATTATTAAGGAGCATTGGTTTATAGAGTCGCGTCATGAGTTCGCGTGCTTGTTCTGAATCAGTACCTACGACAACTCTATCGGGCTTCATAAAATCTTCAATCGCAGCTCCCTCTTTAAGAAATTCGGGATTAGAAGCGACATCAAAACGGAGAGTCTCACATCCTCTTTTTGCGAGCGCATTGCGAATGGTTGTTCGCACTTGTTCTGCCGTTCCTACAGGCACAGTGCTTTTATTGACAACTAGAACATAATGGTTCAGATGTTCGCCAATGGTTTGTGCCACGCTCATTACGTAAGATAAATCGGCGCTACCATCCGATGCCATTGGAGTACCTACGGCTATAAAAACAATTTCAACACGATCGAGCACCTCGGAAAGTTCATCCGTAAAGAACAGACGCCCTCCCTGCACATTGTGTGCTACAAGTCTTTCAAGATTGGGTTCGTAAATTGGTATTTCCCCACGTTTGAGGGCTTCAATTTTTTGTAGATTCTTATCTACGCAATAGACGGTACTTCCGAGTTCTGCGAAGCACGCACCACTCACCAAGCCGACATAGCCGACACCGACGATGGCAATATTCATATTTCGTTCCTGCTCCCGTTATATTGCCGCGTAAGATACTAGACAAATGAACCACTACAAAAAAGAGGCGGTACAACCGCCTCCCTGTCAGAAGAAAACTGCATGTTTCATGCAAGAGGTATCAAGCGGATTCGAACCGCTGTACGAGGTTTTGCAGACCTCTGCCTAACCACTCGGCCATGATACCGTATCACTACCAACCTCGACGCAAAGGTAAGCATTTTTCTTATCTAATGGTATTTCTATAACGCTAACCCTATAAAAATGTTATGAATAAGGCTACTATTTCGCGAAGTTCCTTTAATTACGATCAGACAATCTATTCTATATCAATATTTAGATATAGCAATCTTCATATTTAGGTTTATATTATATACAAGAAAAGTCTATTTACCAACATTTTATACCATAAAGAAGTTAAATAATAGGTCTTTTTATGGCGATATTCAGAGCTCTCATGTCGTATCTGTACGTTATTAGGAGACCTTATTTGTAGTGAGCGATATTACATACACCAAACAGACGAAACTTGCGAAAAGCGCTAACACATTTTCACGAATTCTCGCTGTCTTGTATTTTACACCTTTTGAACCCTAGGACTGGTGTGCAAAATCTCCACGCTGACACACTCCCTGTAAAAACAAAAAGAGAGACATGTCACCGCACGTCTCTCTTTCAAGATTTTTGTATTCAGAGTACTTAGTCCTGTTTATTCTTCCGTTCAGGGAAGGTACAACCGAATTTTTCGGCTAAGAAATCATCTATTTCTGCGCATTTTTCGGGTAAAGTGGAGAACTGTTTCATAATCTTCTCGCGATAATTGTCGTTCTGCAAATCGGAGAGATGTACGCACAGGTAAAGTACTACGTCGTTGTCCTTAATTCCGAACTGATAGGGGGGAATTGGATCTTTTAGGAGGTACTCGAAAATTTCGCGGAGATCCTGCTTAGGGAGAAGATTTACGTTGCTATAGAAAATAAGGAAATCTCGATTATAGACGTAAGCAATGATAAGCGCACCTTTGTAGTAGAATTTCCACTGTTCGTCGCCATTGCATGCGATTACGGGGTCTAAACCAATTTCCTTGATTATATCTTCCACGAGTCCAGTCAAAGCAGTCTTAGGCACTTCCTTAAACGCTTCTGCGGGAATTTTTGCACCACACGAATCGCAATACTCGACCTTCTCTGAGATAGCTTTATCGCAACCTGGACACTGGAAGTGGAACTTTTCTCCGTCAGTTATTGAATCAACTGTTTCTAGTACCTTCTTTATATCAGCTATTGGGATACCAAAACCTATATTTTCCGCATTTTGGATTTTACTAACGGTAACCGCACAAACTTTGCCTTCGGAGTTAAACATCGGTCCCCCAGAGTTACCTGGGTTCACTGCGGCATCAGTTTGGATAAGAAAACGCCCCCCTACCTTTTGCCGTGGCGAAGAAACAATCCCTTCCGTTATGGCAAACGGGCTTCCTAATGGGAAGCCAGCAGTAGTGATTTTATCGCTAAGCGCCAAGGTATCGCCTTCACAGAATTCTGCTGGCTTTACGTCGGCGAAATTAGCATCTACCTGCAATACAGCGAGGTCTAGGTGCTGACTCACTAATAGAACGGTTGCGCGACATCTCTCTTCGTTTTGCAATTCGAGCGTTACGGTATGATGCCCCTCTACTACGTGGAAATTTGTCATTACGTAGTTGGGACGCCGGAAGAAGAAACCCGAGCCGCTCCCGTCATGGGTGATAACTTTTACCACCGAGTCAAAATTTATATTCGTTTCCATACTTTCTCTTAATTCTTTTTGCGACACAAATTCGCGCTAATCTGCCATTTGTTCCATTACACGCTTGAGAGCTGCAATGAGAACTTTGGAAGCAGAATCAAAATCTAGGTTAGCGGAGCGCTTCAAGGCCTGTGTAAAGACACTGTCGACATTCGATTGTAGGTCGTTGTAAAAATACACACGATATATCATGAGTAAGCTACGAATGCAACACTCCATGGAATCGCTCGAGAACGCCTTTACTGCTGCATCATACGGCTCTGCAAGATTAGAGCGCAAATTACCTATATCGGAAGCTCGGCGAGGCGAGCACATTATTTCTACTTTGTAGATATAGGACGCCAGTTCTTCATCAGATTTCTCTAGCAGGCGCTGCAAGAATTCCTTCCCATCTCGTACTTGTACAGGCGTGTCTCCGTCGTCGTCCCAAGCATCGCGAACGGCATCATCAAGATCGTTATCGAGCATCCCCTGAGGGCGGGCAAAATAGCTTATCTTAAACAGCCCAATAGCAAGGCAGTGCCACGCAATTCCAAATTTGCGTTCCTCTTCAAACTCCTCAACGGCAGCTATCGTTTCCTTACACGTGTCGCGAATTCCTTGTACAACACGTTTCACTTCCTTTTCAGGGAATTGGGATACTATAGGCGTATAAAGACGTTGGGCACCAAACTTCGTAACAAACTCATCATCGTATTTATCTCCGTTGATACAAAGCTCACGGAACATGTATTGAAGTTTATGTGGATGTGCTAATTCGAGTGGACACGAGAACTTAAAATGTAGCTCATTGCCTTCTAGCACCAAGTGTACTAAATCGAGCTGTGCGAGGTTTAGCTCACACACCCGCCTAAGTAGCGGAACGCGACGCCCATCTTCGGGAACTGATAGAAAAGGAGCATGTACTTTGAGTTCGGAATCTGTAATCTGGATATTCACAATTATAGAGCCGTGAGGTATTGTAAAATGCTTCCCAGGACCATAATTCCTCTCAACTTTGGAAGAGCCGAACAAGGAGCTCAAAAATGACTTTTTCTTCGGCGCAACTGCGTCTGTTTTCACATCGAGACCATTGTCGTACTTGAGCCGGAAATTTGGATTGAAGAAATCAATCACGGCGTGGATGCTTTCGACGTATTTCCCTTGCTCAAATAGATCACGACTTCGATCGTACGAGGCAAAATCCATCGTCGAAGCCGTGTTCTCAAGAAGTCGTTCTACGTAGCTGAATGTCTTTTTCATGTCGTGATATATACAAGATGTATACAATAAAAAAACGGGTGCTTGAAGGCATTAAGGCGTCTCCGCAAGCAACACCGTGCCAAAGGTACAAGAAAAAATTTAAGGAGTATGAACGAAAGAGAGTACATACTAGGTTTAGTAGTTCTAAGGATTAAAGAATAAAAGGGTATCTATCACCTTGCCCAAATCCATAACTGTAAGATTTGTATCGCGTCTTATAGGTAGCCCTCGCAACGCCGCTTACTCTTAAAGTTCCTACCTTTATGCCCTAAACTGGAGGGAAAGGATGGAGATCCGGAATGTGGCAATCATAGCCCACGTCGATCATGGGAAGACGACACTTGTAGACAAACTCATTTCGTACACCAAGGCGCTTGGCCGTGAGAAGATGCCTGAAGATGCGCTCGTTATGGATAGCAATGAGCTGGAACGAGAACGCGGCATAACGATATTGAGCAAAAATGTCTCAATGGTGTATGGAGGTTGTAAAATCAATATCATTGATACGCCTGGTCACGCTGATTTCGGCGGCGAAGTAGAGCGCGTACTGAATATGGCAGACGGTGTACTACTCGTGGTAGATGCTTTTGAGGGCACAATGCCGCAAACACGCTTTGTGCTACAGAAGGCGCTTGAGTTGGGGCTAAAGCCTATTGTAGTCATCAATAAAGTGGACAAGCTTAATTGCAAGCCAGAGCAAGTACAGGAGGATGTATTTGACCTCATGTTTAGTCTGGGCGCCACCGAGAATCAGATGGATTTCCCAACTCTTTACGGGAGCGCAAAACAAGGTTGGATGTCGACAGACTATACGCAGCCTAGCGAGAATATAGAACCGCTACTAAAAGCCATTGTAGAGTACATTCCGGCTCCGAAGGTGTCGGAGGGTACTTTGCAGATGCTCATTACCTCTATTGAGTATTCAAAATATGTAGGTCGTATAGCGGTTGGCAAATTAAGCCGAGGTACGCTGCGCACAGGGATGACAGTTACACTCTCAATGCGCGATGGTTCACTGCGCAAAATGCCCCTAAAAGAGGTATACACTTTCGAGGGACTTAGTAAACGTCCTGTAGAATCGGTACAAGCGGGCGATATTTGTGCACTGGTGGGATTAGAAGGGTTTGAAATTGGAGGCACGGTCTGCGACGCAGAACACCCAGAGCCACTTCCCGTTATTAAGGTAGATGAGCCTACTATGAGTATGCTCTTTACTATCAACAATTCTCCTTTTTTTGGGCGCGATGGTAAGTTTGTGACGTCGCGCCATTTACGCGAGCGCTTGGAGCGAGAGTTGGAATGGAATTTAGCCCTGCGCGTGGAGCCAGGACCAAGTGCTGACTCTTTCATTGTGTTTGGGCGCGGCATATTGCATCTTTCCATCTTGATAGAGACCATGCGCCGCGAGGGCTACGAACTACAAGTTGGTCAACCGCGTGTTGTACTTAAGGAGATTGATGGTAAGAAGTGCGAGCCAATCGAGATTCTGCGCATAGACTTACCAACAGAATTTGCAGGGAGTGCGATAGAATTGGCTTCAGCGCGTAAAGCAACGATAGTAAGCATGCAGGAGGTTGAAGATCGGACGCATATAGAATTTGAAATTCCATCACGTGGTCTGATCGGTATGCGGAATCAGTTGCTAACGGCGACGAATGGAGAGGCTATTATGGCTCACATCCTCAAGGGATTTGAACCTTACAGGGGCGACATCCCTTCACGCAACAATGGTTCACTAATAGCCCTAGAATCGGGCACAGCTGTAGCCTATGCCATAGGGAAACTACAAGACAGGGGGGTATTTTTTATAGATCCTCCTATTGAGGTTTATGCAGGGGAAATAGTAGGGGAAAATACGCGTGGCAACGATATCACTATTAACGTATGCAAAGAAAAGAAGCTTACAAATATGCGGGCTTCGGGGAGTGATGACAAAATAATCCTTGCGCCTGCTGTCCATTTTTCTCTGGAAGAGGCGCTTGAATACATTCGCGACGATGAGTATGTAGAAATAACTCCACACGCAATGCGTTTGCGCAAGATTGAACTAGACGAAAACGCTCGAAAACGAGCGCAACGGAACTAATATTTGCATTCTTCACAAAGTTGCTCGGAAGTTATAGCTAACAATTGCAACGTCCCTTTTTTAATTATTACGAACCCTAAAGATGCTTTCTACGCGTTACGAACCCTCGGAGATAGAACGGAAATGGTATGCTTGGTGGTTAGAGAAAAAACTCTTCCACTCTGAACCAGATGAACGTAAACCCTATACGGTTGTTATTCCACCGCCGAATGTTACAGGCATTCTTCACATGGGACACATGCTGAACAATACGATTCAGGACGTTTTGGTACGTCGCGCTCGTATGCGTGGTTTTAACGCATGCTGGGTTCCAGGTACTGACCATGCATCAATCGCAACAGAAGCCAAAGTGGTTGAGAAGTTACGTAAAGAAGGTATTGACAAGCATTCGCTTTCGCGCGATGAATTCCTTAAGCACGCATGGGAATGGACGCATAAGCATGGTGGCATCATTCTAGAGCAATTAAAAAGACTAGGAGCTTCGTGCGACTGGGATCGAACTGCCTTTACGATGGATGCAACACGGAGCGAGAGTGTAATACACGTATTTGTGGATCTCTATCGCAAAGGACTCATCTATCAAGGGGTGCGGATGGTAAACTGGGATCCTGTAGCGCAGACAGCATTAAGCGACGAGGAGGTGCTACATGTAGAAGAACAGTCTAAGCTGTACTACTTGCGTTACAATGTGGTAGGCTCTAACGAAGCGTTAATTGTTGCTACAACACGCCCAGAGACTATAATGGGCGACGTGGCAGTTTGTGTACATCCTAGCGACGTACGCTATAAGCATTTACCCAGTAAGCATGTGATCGTACCATTGGTAAACCGCGAAGTGCCCATTGTAACAGACGAACATGTAGATCCTGCATTCGGAACTGGGATATTAAAAATAACCCCAGCGCATGCCATAGACGATTATGAGATAGGGCTGAAATACAACCTAGAGGTGATTGACACCTTCACCGATAAGGGGACAATTCGCGAAGGTATAGGGCTGTATGAGGGGATGGATCGTTTCGCCGTACGGGAACAGATTGTAAAGGATCTGGCAGCTGCTGGTCTCCTTGAAAAGGAGGAAGCGTATACGCACACAATTGGTATAAGCGAGCGTACCAAGGCAGTAATAGAGCCTAAGCTTTCAACGCAATGGTTCTTGCGAGTAGAGCATCTTGCGAAAGTGGCACTTGAGGCTGTGGAAAGAGGCGATATTGAGCTTATGCCACAACGTTTTGTAGGGGTCTATCGACACTGGCTAGAGAATTCGCGCGATTGGTGCATTTCACGCCAACTGTGGTGGGGGCATCGCATTCCTGCATGGTATCTTCCAGACGGGCGAGTTGTTATTGCACACAACGAAAACGAAGCACTTGAAGAAGCAAAGAAGTTGGATGCTACCGCAACGCTTGCAGATCTTCGCCAAGACGAGGATGTACTGGATACATGGTATAGCTCATGGCTCTGGCCAATTTCTGTTTTTGATGGCATTCTCCACCCTGATAACGCGGACATTCGTTACTACTATCCTACAAGTGATCTGGTAACCGCACCAGATATCATATTCTTCTGGGTAGCTCGAATGATTATGGCAGGGTACGAATACATGGGCAAACGACCATTTGAGCGTGTCTACTTTACAGGCACTGTGCGCGATATGCTTCACCGCAAGATGAGTAAATCGCTTGGTAATAGTCCAGATGCGTTAGAATTGATAGACAAATTCGGAGCTGATGGGGTACGTGTAGGTATGCTGATGTGTTCTGCTGCGGGCAACGACCTTATGTTTGAAGAACAGCTCACAGAACAGGGACGTAATTTCAGTAATAAAATCTGGAATGCTTTCCGCTTGGTACAAGGTTGGAAAGAGGATCTTACACAAGAAAAAGTTCCTGCTCGTGCACATGCAATAGCCATGTTTGAGGCGAGAATGAACGAAGCGTTCCAAAATGTAGAGGCAAATATGAAAGAGTACCGCCTCTCAGAAGCTCTCATGGAACTGTACCGTCTTTTTTGGGACGATTTCTCTGCGTGGTTGCTAGAACTGGTTAAACCACGCGCCAATCAAAAGATGGATAGCGCGACTTTTAGTTCAATAGAGCGTATTTTCGATCTGCTTTTACAGCAACTCCATCCATTTATGCCATTCATTACAGAAGAACTTTGGCACAATTTAGGAGACATCGAAGCGCGTTCTTGTCGGAGTATCATGCAGGAACAATTGAAGACCCCAGAACCGCCAAGTACTGAGCTGCTAAAAGAATTTGAGTTGCTAAAATCGATAGTAAGTGCTATCAGAGGTATTCGCCAAACGAAAGGTCTAGCTATGCGCGATTCGTTAATGCTTCTTCACCGTGGCGATTTCAGAATGAGTATGCAAGGACTAGAGTTGGTTTCATTGCTCAGTACCGTAGAAATGGGAGGTTCGGTAAACTCAACTCCAGATGGTTGCGCTGGATTTATGGTTGGTACTATCGAATTTTTTATCCCACTTGGCGATAAGATAGACCATGAAGCAGAACGAGCCAAAATAAACGACGAAATTACTTATTACGAAGGGTTGCGCACCATGATACTCAAGAAGCTCAATAATCCGAGCTTTGTAAACAAAGCCCCAGCAAACGTCGTTGAAAGCGAAAAGAAAAAATTAGCAGACACCGAGACAAAGTTGGCTGCTCTACGTAACAGACTTTAATACAAAACAGGAGTGAAATGCATTATTAACGCGTTTCACTCCTTTGTAGACAACTTAAATTTTTAACGAAAAGACTATTGTACGCTATGCTGCATCGTATCATTTTAGCGTCAGTAGATTCTACGAACAAATATGTAGAAGAGCGTAAAGGTCAGTTATCGCCTCCAACATTGGTAATCGGTATTCAACAACGACATGGTAAGGGGCAGGGTACGAACCGTTGGGATTCAAAAAAAGGCGACTTAACCTTTACCCTTTTCTGTTCGCTTGGCAAAATTGATATCTCATCCTTTTTTATCCTATCGCAAATAGTCTCTTTAGAGATTGTTTCCTTTCTCTTGGAATATGGTATACAAGCACGCATCAAATGGCCCAATGATATTCTAGTAGGACTAGAGAAGATCTGTGGAATACTAATTCAGACACACGTAGAGAACGGGGTTTTTAGCAGTGCTTCTGTCGGAATCGGACTTAACCTAACACGACGGGATACGAGTCCTGCTCATTATAACCCTCCTGCAACAAGCATAGAAAATCAACTAGGAGCATCTATTCTTAACCCAATTGCGGCAAGTGAAGTTCTAGCGAAACGAATTCTAGCTTCTATAAAGAATTATACTTCTAACAAAGCGCAACAAATACGAGCAGCATACTGGGAGTATCTGTTTCGTAATCAGGGGATGCATCCTTTTATTATTCACGAAAAAAAGCAATTAGCACGGATTCTCTCCGTCTGTAATAACGGACAATTACACCTTCAAGACGAACACGGTAAGGAATATCAGTGCTCGTTCAAGGAATTAAAATTTATTTTTTAGTCAGGGTTTATTTCGAGTTTTGTCTAGAGAAAAAGGCGGTCTGTCAATTCAGCCCGCCTTTATTTTTTAGAAAATATTCTATTCTAGAACTCCCATAAATCATGCTCTGTATTGAAAATGTCGTAATGAATTCGCTCAGACTCTAGCATATTTGGAATCCCGCCCTTTTTGTAATCTGAAATTGTGCGGTTGTTATACTCATTCGTCTCACGAATTATATACGAATCAAAACGACGCTTAAAGATCAAGTCATCAAAAGAGGAAGATTGCGCATCGTTTCTATTATTATACGCAGCAATGTGCGTCAGTACAGAACGAGCTTCAGGATAATAAACCCAAAAAGCAGGGATACGCTTCAACTGTCCGCCAGCACCAATCAACTCAAACTCTTCCACTACAGGACATAAACCGAGAACACGTACCTCAAGTACCGAACGTTTTGAATCGAAGAACCACTCTTCCTTCACAATTATCTGCTTTACATCTTTCCACCGCAACTCACCTTGAACCTCAATAGTTTTCACTTGTCCAGTACTCATATCGGTTTGCTGAATCTGCTGTGTTTCAGTGCTCATGTTGTTGCGCACCTCTTCGAGCGTCATTCGTTTCACAAACTCATCGCCTGGAGAGGTCAAGCCTGGGAGTGGATCGTATGCATAAATCTCTTTATTCTGTATCGCATCATAAAGAGCTTGCGTCAGACTTTTTCTATCTCGCATACGTACAGTGGGGTAATATAAGGGCAAGTTTATCTTTTGACGCAGATCTATCATACGCCAAATTATCTTCGACCAAAGTACATCTGCCTCTCGTACGTATGTATAGGGTACGGGACGCATCTTTTCAGGAATCGTAGTACGCTCATAGAAACCTATCGGCGGCATGTTGGCAGTATCTGGCGTAACAGTATCCATGTTTGTTACCTCCATCCGCACTTGCGCTCTATTATTATTCCCTCCTCTCTGCTGCGCAGATAGGAAAAGAGGAAGCCCCCATAATATTGTCAATAACAAAAACAAGCGAACTTGCATTCAAACCTTTTTTCTGTAAAAACTAAAAAGAAACTACTTAACACGGTAAACCTTCGGTTCTAGTTTACGCTCTTTACCATCAGCTCCCCGAACCCTAATATCGGTTATTGTAAGCTGAGAGCCCGAACCTAAGGAAGACATCAGCTGCTTTTGCTCAGCCGTAAACTGCGGTTCAGAAGCTATCTTTTCTTGGAAAAATCCGCCGACGGTAACACCAACCTTAAATCCGAGCACCTGGAACTTCATGTCGAAGTCAAAATCTTTTGGGAATTGCGCCTCTATCCCCTGTGCCACCATCAAAACTCCTTTGGAGATTTCCGACGATTTCACATCCATTCCAAATAGAGAAGCAACAGGATCTGGAAGACTCTTTACACGGAATTGCTTCGTTCCCATACGCTTTGTCACACCGCCTTCATTAGCCGTAATCGCTATTTCACAGACCCCTTCTTTACTGGGGCGAGCTACATAGCCTCCTCTACCACTTTTCGCAATAGAGCCCCCTGTCATTGAAACGGAGATACGATCAGGGCTCACTCCAGACACTGAGATATCTACGGGATTTTCGACCCCTAAATAGAGGACATTCATCTTCGTAGCACTCACCGCTACTGAAGGTTCTGCAACGGTATACGAATGATGGAAAGGCTTTCTAATTGGCACACCATCTGGACCGACAATCTCGATAAGACCGCCCCAAGACATTATACCATTCGTAGAAGCAGGCACACGATATATCCCACGTCCATTCGACGAAACGGGGATTGTATCCTTATCCCGTCCAGACCGCATTGTATAGATCCACTCATTGGAGGTTTCACTACGAACCGAATCATAAGGACCAATGAAAACCTTGGGACGCTGGGTTGTATCGCTTGCAGCTAAAAAAACCTCTGCCTTAAATTCGCCTCCGCGTAATACAAAGTCCGAATTGGGAATAACCACAGCACTGATATTGTTAAACTTAAAATCTCCAGCATCGACACGATTCAACAAATATGCCATCAGGTCAGACTCCGCATTCAAGACATCAACCTGTACCTTGGTCAACTGAGGCAATGTTGCAATAAGAGGGATGTGCTCAAAACGGTAACTCTCCCATGAGTGTTCAGTACCATCTTTGGATGGAGGAGGATTCCCAGTGTCCAGCATCTGCTCGATGTTGGCAATAAGAGAAGCGTCGCGCGTTTTATCTAAAAACCCAAGCAGCATAGTACGATATGAGGCTAGCATATCCTTCAACTTGCGCCCGTTCCCTTCCATTATCATTACTTGGGCAGGGATGTCAGTATCCGAAGCAACTTCGAGTCTTTGACCGTCAACTTCGCCATCTGGGAGTAATGCAGGACTTTCTTTTCCTTCAGCCGTCTCAACAATCCTATACTTAAGACTCCGAACGAATTCTACAATCTCCTGCGCACCCTTATGAACCTGTTCTGCCTTTTCACGCCATGGAGTCACCTTTTGTGGGTTCAGAAGCTCCGCCTCCACGAATTTATTCATGGCTTTGGCATTCTTATCGGCATAATTTTTAGTCGTGAACGACAACCCACTATCCACGAGCGCAAAGGCGTTTAGAAGCTCAGCCGAGACATTGAGTGCAAGCATAGCCGTAAGCACGAGATACATCATGCCAATCATTTTCTGCCTCGGCGTTTCTTTTCCGTGACCCATCTCTTACCAAATTCGTTCAACCAGACTTAAACAAAGAGTCAGCATTAGCGACCCTCGCAAACTACACAAAACACTCTTGCTCCTAGCGATTAGCCAAAGTCCCCATAGCGGAGAGCATGTTACCGTAAACCGAATTGAGGCGCGACACATTGTCAGCCAACTGGCTCACAGACTGGCTATAGCGCGAGGTATCTTCACTCGCCTTTGCCAGCATTTGTTGTAACATTTCCTCGACTTTCTTATTCACCTCGTCGTTACTCTTCAAACGAGCTTGAATATTTTGCAACTGCGCATCATGTGCAGCATTAAGTGCAGCCAGATTCTTATTCATAGATGCGAGCTGTGTGCCTGCCTCTGTTATGCCTTTATCCATATCGTTGCTGGCACTGGAGAGTTTATTAGCAGCCTGCTGCACAATATCTTTGAAACTTTCACTAAACGCCATGCCTGCACCAGATACTTCTGTAGACGTTTTTTCAAAGCTATCTGCCAATACTTTTGCTTTACGTGCCAAAAGCGCACCCGACTCCTCGTAGCTACCTGCAAATTTTCCTACCGCTTCGCTTGCACGCTCCATGTTTACCGCAAGCCCTTCAGTAGAGGCCACCGCCCCAGCAATACGCGCAATCCCATTGCTCGCCTCGCTCAAACGATCAAGCCCTGCTCCTATCTTGGCAAATAACTCTGGTCCTATCTCAGCCTTTTCCAGCATGTCGTTGAACTTCTCGGTAAAGACCATGCCGCCCGTACCCATAGGTACTTGCTGGATTACTGTTTGTTGTGGAGCAGGAACAGCAACAGGCTGCGCTACAGGTTGTACAGGTTTTGCAGCTTCTACAGGAGCTCTGTTGATATTGCTTTTAGCAATAGCCGAAGTAATAACACTTTCAAGCATAACCATATCTACCCCTGTGTTGCCTTTGTCTCGTGGTTTACGCACATCATCTGTCATCCCAGCCAATTCGGGGTATACGATAGACCAATCGACTTCTTCCACAATGGGTTCAAAGGCAGAGAGAAAAAAGATTATAGCCTCCGTACACATCCCGACAACGAGCATAATACCTGCTCCCGGATAGTGTTGCAACTTAAACAATGCCCCTAATAGTACGACCGAAGCCCCCCAACCATAGACGTACTTCATCAGAGTCTTATACTTTGACCCTTGTACTATTTCTGAAATGTTAAACCCCATCTCTATCCGTTTTTACTGATATTCTACCTCAACTCTCCAGTTAGCTATTCTAATTCATCACCGAACATACACGAACGTACGCAACGGAAGCCTATGAAAGACTTCATAGAATCCTGATATTCGAAGGCACGGGTTGCAACCTGCAAAAAGAAATGTGTGTCCTTCCAAGAGCCGCCTCGAATCACCTTACGTTTCATAGCGGGCGGATCTTCTGGTCTCGCATTATACTGATAATCAGGATTCAGATCGTGCGTAAAGTTATAAGAACTCTCGTCGTATGCTGTACTCGTCCACTCCGAGACGTTGCCAGACATATTATAGAGTCCATAATCGTTGGGATTGAAGCTTACCACTGGCATTGTGGTCACGCCACCATCCTCAGCATACCGTCCACGCATAGGCTTAAAGTTTGCCACCAAACACCCATTAAGCGAACGCGTATAGTAGCTCCCCCATGGGTACATACTCGAACTCAGACCACCACGAGCAGCATACTCCCATTCAGCCTCGGTGGGGAGACGGAAATCGTGCACTGTATATTCTCCGTTGCGCAAATAAGCTCTATTAAGTCGGTTGGTTCTCCAAACACAAAAAGCAAAAGCTTGCTTCCAAGAAACACCTACAACTGGGTAATTATCAAAATTCGGATGCCAGAAATAGTTCTTAGCATTCGGTTCATTGAATGAATAGCTCCAATCGCTTATCCATGCCAAGGTATCGGGATACACATTAACCTTGTCACGAATAATAAAATCTTTACGTTTCCGCACTGGTATACTCTTGCTCATTGGGAAATAAAAGACATTCGCCTTTTCAGGCCATGCGCCGCTATCACCTCGTTCAAAATCCCATCTGTTGGTAGTCTGCGCCGCCTGACGAAGGTCAATCCAACTGAAGGTATAATTCAATTTACGCGTGTCAAGCTCTTTTCTGCCCTCGAACTGGTCATAATCTTTATTGTAATAAAGCTTCTGCACCGCTTCGTATTGATCTTGATCGGTAAGGTCAATATCAATATCCCAGTTCAATATTGGAGGCTCGATCGGATTCCCGAACTCATCCTCTGTGATATTAAACTCGTCGTCAATCTTGGCCAGCTCTCTTCGCATCAAAGAATCTCTTACATAGAATACGAACTGGCGATACTGATTGTTGCTTATTTCAGTGATGTCCATCCAGAACGCCTCAAGCGTCACCGTCTTTGTTGGAGCTCGGTGCGCCCACGTAACATCCTCGTCGTTACGTCCCATTGTAAATGACCCTCGAGGTATGCGAACCATATTGAACGGCTCGGGCTCGGTGCGGAATTCGCGTCCTGGCACCCCCGTAAGCTCGCCATCATCTCTCGTGCCGCATCCTACCAAAAACGCTAGGAAGGCTAAGACCATGAATAAAAATAAACGCCTAATCATACTCCTTGCTGTTTTCTTCTACTTAGGAAAGATGCTTCATACACAATCTGTTTTATCACCACTTACTACAAGTAACGAATACTCTTGTACTGCTGCGGATGCGTTTGTTTCGCTAATCCGAATGAATATCCTACAACAATCTCGTGCGACCCCGTAGTAAACTGGCTTATAGCCCCTGTAGGGTAATCGTAGCTATAACCTATACGGAAAGTGTCAAACAATTTTATCCCAGCCAATGCACCAACAGATTCCATCACATGGTAGCTTACGCCGAACCAAAAGAGGTTGTTGTACTGTGCATTTAACGTAAGAGACAATAGATATTGTTGCAAATCGGTTCGCGCAAGAAAACTTGGTTCTAAGTTCCAACGCGACGAGACATTTAGATCATACCCCCCAACCATGTAATATTGACGAGCATAGTTAACACGCCCGACCTTGGAGACATTACTGCTTAAGGAGTTGCGCAAATCTGCCCCCAGAAGGTTTTGCCCAGAAACACCAAAGTACATACTCCGTGCTGTATAATAGAGCCCGAATGAGACATCAAAAGCCACTCCATTTGCCTTTGCTTTGGGGATTGCGGGGTCATTGTCGGCAGGATCTACAGTTTGCCATTGTGCATCAAACTGATCGTTAAGAGCACGTATACCCAACCCTAACGCTAAAGAGCCAAGCGCACGAAGATGAAAACGCCCACTATAGGAGAGCTCAACGCCATTTGTTGAGCCGAAACCTATTGCATCGCGCATAAGATGCAGACCAAGCCCATGCGAATACTGCATCTTCTTACCTGGACTCATCTGCGAGATCTTACGATAAGAAAAAGGGATATCGAAGTTCACAAAGAAAGTCTGTGGAGCTCCTTTACCGTAGCCCACCCATTGTTGGCGTGCCAACGCATAAACATTAACCATGCCTTGACTTCCAGCATACCCTGGATTGAAATCAAGTTGGTTGAACATGTATTGACGCATGCGACCGTCGCTTTGTGCAAAGCCGAGCTGCGACAGGGAGAAGAATAACACTCCTAACACCGCCACCTTACACGAAAAGACTACCGAAAACCAGTTCAAAAACTGCCGCATCTATTATGATGTAACAACACGTTAACACAAGTCAAAGTAACAAAAGATCTCACACACCGCCAAACAGGAAAGGACACAGACAGCTTTCGTATACGCCCAAACCACACTTACGTAAGATAAACGCCACGCTAGTCAAATTATTTCACAGAAGCTTATAACTCAAAGCAATATATACTTTCTCGAAACCGAAAAAGCGCCAAGACAGCCAGAGAGAAAAACGTACAAACCTTAAAAAGGTTACGTCTCCCTTTGTTTGGTACAAACTTACGATCTATTCCGACTTCTTTCGCCTCGGCTTGTGCACTGAGTTTGCGCTGCGACGCTGAGATGACGCTGTTGTGCTCGCAGCACGCGTTTTTTTCTTCTCTTTCTCTTTGCCTTGTTCGTTCGCCACAAAATCAAGTAAGTCTGCATAAGAGATTTGTTCGGCATCTATTTCACGCGGGAGGCGGAATTTGTCCTCTTCTCGTTTTACCCAGAGCGAATTCCATTGCCCTTTCACGATTTTCAGATTGGGATCTTCTGGAAATGTTCGTACGGTTCTAGCCTTTTCCCAAGCACGCCTTGCTTCAATAAGCTGGATGGCGCGCGCCTCGTCAATCGTATGCGGGTCGTCCTCTTTACCTAATGAAGCAAACTCACTCCCGTGCCGTACAAAAGGACCAAAACGTCCGATCCCAATCACAAGGTCTTCGCCTTCATAAGAACCAACAATACGCGGCAAGCTAAAAAGGGCAAGCGCTTCTTCCAACGTAATTGTTTCGAGAAGCTGATCTGCTCGTAGCGAGGCGTAACGCGGTTTTTTTTCATCATCCGTGCGCCCTATCTGGGCTAGAGGACCAAACTTGCCGAGACGTACTATTACAGGCTCTCCTGTTATAGGGTCTGTACCTAGCACACGTTCTTCTGTAGCACGTTCCTTTTGTTCTAACGCCGTTACTACCAATTCGTGAAAAGGGAAGTAGAACTCGGCGAGCATTTGCTGCCAATCTTTTTTACCAGAAGCTATTTGGTCAAACTCGTCTTCTACCTGCGCCGTGAAGTTATATTCAAGTAGTCTCGTAAAATGCTCCTGCAAATAGTCTGTCACAACGATACCAATATCGCTCGGAAACAACTTCTTACGTTCTGCCCCGAATTTTTCGGTTATTGCATCGGTAGCAACCTTGCCTCCCTCGAGCGTCATGCGCCATATAGCACGTGTTTGAGCCTCGCGATTATCTTTTTTCACATAACCACGCTTGACAATAGTAGCCAACGTGGGAGCATACGTAGAAGGGCGTCCAATGCCTAATTCCTCCATTTTCTTTACCAAAGAGGCTTCGGTATATCTGGGGGGATGTTGCGTATAGCGCTCTTGTGCTACTGCCTTTTTTAATACCAGTTTCTCACCCACGGCTAAATTCGGTAGCAAGACTAACGCTTCGTCATTCCCCTCATCATCGTTCCCTTCGAGATAGACACGCAAGAAGCCATCAAAGCGAATTACCTCGCCTGTTGCAATAAACGGATAGGCGACCTCTTTCGCACCAACTTCTATCGTGGTACGCTGTACCCTCGCAGACGACATTTGCGACGCAAGCGCTCGATTACGTATAAGTTCGTACAAACGCTGTTCATCTGCGCCCATACCAATTGTCTCTACTCGAGCATCGACAGGACGTATCGCCTCGTGTGCCTCTTGAGCGCCCTTTGTCTTAGTTTGATAACGTCGCAGCGTGTGATAGGTAGCTCCATAAGCACTTACAATCACGTCTCGGAGATTAACAAGTGCCTGCTCAGAGAGGTTTACCGAATCGGTACGCATATAGGTAATTTGCCCCGCTTCATAGAGCGTTTGTGCTACACGCATTGTTCGTGCTGCATCAAAGCTTAACTTACGCGCTGCCTCCTGTTGAAGCGTGGATGTAGTAAAGGGTGCTGAGGGATTTCGGCTGAGTTCTTTTTCTTGGACAGATTGTACAGAAAAATGTGCACCCACGCACGATTTGATAAAGCTTTCAGCCGCCTCTTGCGTTGCAATACGCTGGGGTACTTCTGCCTGTAGTAGCGGGTGTGTTTCAAAAATCCCTTGGACTCGGTAAAAACGCTGCGAATTGTAGGCATGGATCTCGCGTTCCCGGTCTACGATCAAACGCACCGCCACCGACTGTACACGCCCAGCAGATAACTCGCTTTTTACTTTTCGCCACAAAACAGGTGAGACCTCGAAGCCGACCAAGCGATCGAGTATACGGCGCGCCTGTTGGGCATCTACCAAATTCTGGTTGATGGTACGTGGTGTCTCCAAGGCCTTAATTATGGCACTCTTCGTAATCTCGTGAAATACAATACGGTGCGTATTTGCGATATCCAGCCCCAAAACGTTTGCGAGATGCCAAGCAATCGCTTCCCCCTCTCGGTCTTCATCAGACGCTAACCAAACCTGATCGGCAACTGCTACCGCCTTTTTGAGTTCTGCAACTAACTTTTTTTTGTCACTCTCTACCTCATAATCAGGCTTAAATGACCGACTAGTTATCTCTACCCCGAGCCCGTGTTTTTTCAAATCGCGAATGTGCCCAAAACTCGAACGCACCTCATAATCCTTGCCAAGAAATTTCTCAATGGTTTTTGCCTTGGCAGGGGACTCTACAATGACTAAATTTTTCACCTGTACTCTCTTTTTACACCCCTCTACTGCGGCACAAAGAAACAAAGAAAAAGAGAAATTACGTTGCCAAATCAAAAATGAGACGTCTGCATCAAGTACAAAAAAAAGCGCCTTGCGGCGCTTTTTCTCGTCTTATACGACGTTATGCTACATCATGCCGCCCATACCTGGCGCACCGCCTGGCATAGGTGCAGGATTGTCTTCCTTGATATCCACCATAACGCATTCTGTGGTAAGTATCATACCTGCGATAGACGAAGCATTCTCCAACGCAACACGCGTTACCTTGGTCGGATCGATCACTCCGCTTTCAAACAGGTTTTCGTAACGATCTGTGCGTGCATTGTAACCGAAGTCACCTTTCCCTTCACGCACCTTTTCTACCACTACGGCTCCGTCTAAGCCCGCATTTGCAACGATCTGACGAAGAGGTTCTTCAATAGCGCGAACGATAATACGAATCCCCGTTGTTTCATCATCATTTGCACCCTTGAGCTTTTCAAGCGCACTCAGGGCACGAACGTATGCTACGCCACCACCAGGGATGATACCTTCTTCTACTGCGGCACGCGTTGCACTTAATGCGTCTTCTACGCGATCCTTCTTTTCCTTCATTTCAACCTCGGTGGGAGCTCCTACATAAAGTACTGCAACTCCACCTGCTAATTTTGCCTTACGCTCTTGGAGTTTTTCCTTGTCGTAATCGGAGGTTGACTTCTCAATTTGTGCAGAAATTTGTGCGACACGTTTCTTGATTTCTTCCTTGTCGCCATTTCCGTTCACGATCGTCGTATTGTCTTTCGTGATATTTACCTTTTCGGCCTCACCCAACATCTCAACCTTAGCATCGGCAAGACGCAACCCCTTGTCTTCGCTAATTACAACAGCGCCTGTTAGGATAGCAATGTCTTCCAACATTTCTTTACGACGGTCGCCGAAACCAGGCGCCTTTACAGCAGCGATCTTCAACGAACCACGCAAGCGGTTTACTACCAACGTTGCTAATGCTTCGCCATCTACATCCTCTGCAATGATTAACATAGCACGCCCCGATTTTGCCACGGGCTCAAGGATAGGAAGAAGGTCTTGCATGGAAGAGATCTTCTTGTCCGTTAGAAGAATCATAGGACGATCAAGCGCCACTTCCATCTTCTCAGGATCTGTGATGAAGTAAGGCGAGATGTAACCTCTATCAAACTGCATCCCTTCTACAACCTCAACAGTTGTTTCAATACCCTTTGCTTCTTCTACAGTGATAACACCTTCCTTCTTCACCTTTCCCATTGCGGTTGCAATGAGCTTACCAATTTCGTTGTCGTTATTGGCAGAGATGGTTGCAACCTGTTCAATCTTGAGAAGATCGTCGCCCACCTCTTTGCTTTGTTTGCGAAGATTTTCTACAACGGCAGCGACAGCCTTATCTATACCGCGCTTCAAGTCCATTGGGTTCGCACCCGCGGTTACATTCTTTAAACCTACGTTTACGATAGCCTGTGCCAAAACGGTTGCCGTAGTTGTACCATCACCTGCATCGTCGTTGGTCTTAGAAGCAACTTCCTTTACCAACTGTGCGCCTACATTTTCAAGGGCGTCTTCCAACTCAATCTCCTTGGCTACCGTTACGCCGTCCTTGGTAACTTGCGGTGCACCGAACTTGCGTTCCATAACCACGTTGCGTCCCTTAGGTCCTAGAGTTACCTTTACGGCATTTGCCAACTGGTCTACACCACTTTTGAGCTTATTACGCCCTTCTATATCGAACTTTATTTCCTTTGCCATTACTGAAAAATATTTCTCTTTATCCTACAAATACTAGTTGTTCCCTCGTCCTTTTCCACTTGGATTCCCCGTCGTTGACGGATAGCCTGCCTTATTCGGATCGTGCGCAGGCGTTGAAGGTCTTGGAGCGGGCTTTGGACTTGGTTTTGCTGTTTTTCCCATCGCTATATTTCGTTAGATAACCGCCAAAATATCGTTCTGACGCATGATGATGTAATCTACATCATCTACGGTAACTTCCGTTCCACCGTACTTAGAGTAGAGCACTATGTCGCCTACCTTTACTTCCATTGTCACATCCTTCGTACCGTTACCTACAGCGCGAACAGTACCCCTCTGTGGTTTTTCCTTAGCTGTATCGGGAATAATGATTCCACTTGCAGTACGCTCTTCGTTAGCAATAGGCTCAATCACTACTCGATCGCCTAACGGTCTTACTTTCAACTCTGCCATCACTCTATTGGTTTTACTCTTCTTAATTCTTTAGCGGCTTTACAATCAGCCGCACATCTTTCTACCTAGCAAAAGGCACACCACATTATGCACAGAGAACGAAGTAGTGACATTTTGACATTAAAAGACAGCATTTCTCGCGAGAGTTGCCAATTACGAACTGCCACAAACAGTTCCCGAATCCGCGTACGCATCTCGCTCTGCAATGGGAAATCTGGTAAAACAAATTTCCACTGCCTTACTATGCCTCCTGCCTGATTTTGATTCTCTTATTTTATAAAAGAAGCTCTATCTTTAAGGATAGTTCCGAGAACAAAAGGAGCTATAGGCTATTAGTATGGAGTCGAACAACCGTCTAATATTCACTCTTAAACAGCATTACTCATGAAATCCAGTCCACTTCTCTAGCATCATTTTCATAGCATTGGCTTTTTGTTCCTGTAAAAAAAGAAGCTAGAGAATAGCCGTGGGCTTTCCTTGGAAATTACGTTAGAGGACAAACCTCCTATTATTGTGCAACAGACACGTCCATAGTAACGTAGTAAAAAAAAAGCAGAACCTCTAATTTCAAGGTAATGCTTGAGTAACTGGTAGCGTCGTACTGCACCCTGTTATTAGCGGAGAAGCTTGTACATCTCCTAATATAAAAAGAGCGGGCACAGCCGTAAGGTTGTGCCCGTTCCTAATTTCACAACTACCCTAAATCTCTTTATTCCTGCGAATAATCTTGCTTTGAGGCGCGTACATACGATTTGTAACGCCACAGAGCATTCTCCTGTGCAGCCTTAAAGAGTTCCGCAGCTTCGCCTGGGAAGGTTTGTGCCAAGGAGCTATAACGCACTTCACCATTTAGGAACTCTTGGAATTTATCCCAGTTGGGAGCTTTTGAGTCTAGCGTAAACGGATTCTTGCCTTGTTCTTCCAATTGCGGATTGTAACGATACAAGTGCCAGTAACCACACTCTACAGCCTTCTTTTCCTCCATTTGCGTGTCGGTCATACCAATCTTCAGCCCGTGGTTAATACACGGCGCATAAGCGATAATTAGCGATGGTCCTGGATAGGCTTCTGCCTCTTTAATAGCCTTAAAGAACTGGTTCTGATCAGCGCCCATAGCCACTTGTGCTACATAAACGTAGCCATAGCTCATCGCCATCATACCTAAATCTTTCTTTCGCACCCGTTTCCCCGCTGCTGCAAATTTGGCAACTGCCGCTATTGGCGTAGACTTGGAAGCTTGTCCCCCTGTATTGGAGTATACCTCAGTATCAAGTACAAGCACATTGATATCTGCACCCGAAGCAAGTACGTGGTCAAGTCCACCATAACCAATGTCGTATGCCCAACCGTCGCCACCAAACACCCAGAAAGACTTCTTAGAGAAATATTGCTGCAAACCTAGAAGTTGCTTTGTTTCAGGGGAACTCTCTTTAGATAAAGCTGTAGCCAGTTTTTCTGCCACTGCAATGCTTTCCATCGCGTTGTGCGACTTATCGATCCACTCTTGCAAGGCTTGCCTTGTCTCTTCGCTTATCGCCCCTGCGGCCATAAGAGCTTTAGCTTGTTCCGCAATACGTACCCTTAGGTGTTCTACGCCCGTTGCAATCCCGAGACCGAATTCTGCATTGTCTTCAAAAAGCGAGTTTGCCCATGCAACACCCCGCCCTTGTTCGTTTGTACAATAAGGCGAAGAGGGCGAAGAACCGCCATAAATTGAGGAGCAACCAGTAGCATTGGCAACAATCATCCGATCGCCAAATAGCTGAGTTATCGTCTTGATGTAGGGCGTCTCACCGCAACCTGCACAAGCCCCTGAGAACTCAAACAATGGGCGTGCAAACTGGCTGTTCTTTACGCTCGCATATTTGTCTACAACATTTTTGTATCCCACCTTCTCTTCAAGATACTCCCAGTTCTTAATTTCTTTTTCCTGCGTTTCGGTCAGTTTCATCACCAACGCCTTCGATTTCGGCGCAGGACATACCGCAGCACAGTTCCCACAACCTGTACAATCGAGTACACTGACTTGAATGCGGAACTTGTAGTCTTTCAGCGCACCACCTTTCCCATCAATAACCTCTGTACCCACAGGTAGCCCCTTTACGTCAGCTTCATTCAACAAGAAGGGGCGGATTGCAGCGTGAGGACACACGTATGCACACTGATTACATTGTATACAAAATTCCGACTCCCACTCGGGCACCATACTAGCAATGCCACGTTTCTCCCAACGCGTTGTACCGCTGGGTAGCGTACCATCTTCGCGACCAACAAAAGCACTCACAGGGAGATCATCGCCCACTTGGTTATTCATGGGCACCATTACGTTATTCACGAAATCTGGCGCACCTTGCAAGTGCATGCTTTTTTCAGGTTCCAGCTTTGCCCAAGCTTCGGGCACTTTTACTTCCTTGACTTCCCCTCCACGATCTACTGCTGCACAGTTCTTATTTACAACCTCTGCGCCTTTTTTACCGAAAGTCTTTTCGATAAAATGCTTCATCTCCTTCACTGCTTCATCGTACGGAATTACGTTAGCAATTCTGAAGAAGGCTGCTTGCATAATGGTATTAGTACGGTTTCCTAAGCCTATCTCGCGCGCTACAGTAGTGGCATCAATCGTATAGAGCTTTACCTTTTTCTGCGCTAGAACACGCTTTACGCTGTTGGGTAGATGCTGCTCAAGCTCAGCTTCGTTCCACGGGCAATTGAGAAGGAAAGCGCCGCCTTCGCGAATACCTCGCAACATATCGTAGCGCTGGAGGTAAGAGGGAACGTGACATGCCACAAAATCGGGCGTAGTAACCAAGTAAGGTGAACGGATCGGTTTGTCGCCGAAACGGAGGTGTGAGGTCGTAATCCCCCCAGATTTTTTGGAGTCGTAAGCGAAATAGGCTTGACAATACTTATCGGTTGTTTCACCTATAATCTTGATTGAGTTCTTATTAGCTCCCACTGTACCGTCAGAACCCAGACCGTAGAATTTGCCTTGGAATGTACCAGGCTGCGCCAAATTGACTTCTTCTGGCACGTTTAGAGAGTGGAAGGTAACGTCATCTACAATCCCTACCGTGAAACCGTTTTTAGGCTCTTTTTGAGCGAGATTGTCGTAAACTGCTATTATCTGTGCAGGCGTGGTATCCTTTGAACTTAAACCATAACGCCCGCCATAAATTTCAGGCGCATCGGCAACTCCGTAGTATACATTGCGCACATCGAGGTAGAGCGGCTCGCCCAACGCACCCGATTCCTTAGTACGATCGAGAACGGCAATCCGTTTTACGCTCTTTGGCATAGTAGCCACAAAGTGTTGAATAGAGAAGGGACGGAATAGACGCACAATCAGCAAGCCTACTTTTCGACCTTTTGCCATCAGATGATCTACCACCTCGCGTGCAGTTTCTGCCACACTACCCATTACAACAATGACCTCAGTAGCCTGTGGATCGCCGTAATAATCGAAGAGGTTGTATTTGCGCCCAGTAACCTTAGCAAGTTCCTCCATGTAGTGTTCTACTACCTCGGGAACGCGGAGGTAGTATGGGTTGCTTGCCTCACGATTCTGGAAGTAAACATCGGGGTTTTGTGCAGTACCGCGCGTTACAGGATGTTCGTTAGAAAGCGCTCTTGCACGGAATTCGGCAAGCGCTTTCTCATCCACTAAGCCGCGAACAGCTTCGGTATCAAGCGCTTCAATTTTCTGAATTTCGTGCGACGTACGGAAGCCATCGAAGAAATGCAAAAATGGCACACGAGAAGTTAAAGCCGCAAGGTGCGCTACCGCCGCCAAGTCCATAACCTCTTGTACGCTTCCCGTAGAGAGCATGGCAAAGCCCGTAGCGCGCGTAGACATTACGTCGCTATGATCGCCAAAGATTGACAAGGCATGTGCTGCAAGCGTACGAGCCGACACATGGAATACGGCGGGTAATAACTCACCTGCCATCTTATACATGTTGGGGATCATAAGCAACAACCCCTGCGATGCGGTATAGGTTGTTGTCAGAGCCCCCGACTGTAACGAACCATGTACTGCCCCCGCTGCGCCAGCTTCACTCTGCATTTCGAGAACGCGTACACGTTCACCGAAAAGATTCTTTTTACCATTTGCCGACCATTCGTCTACCAACTCTGCCATTGTAGAGGACGGCGTGATGGGATATATTGCTGCTACCTCGCTAAACATATACGATACGAAGGCTGCCGCATAGTTACCATCGCACGTTACGTACTGCTTTTTATCCTTTGTCATTTCCTTGAAAATTTCGTCATAATCGTTCTCCTCCCCTCTTTCTCTCACCCATGCACACAAAAATACGCGTTTCGTGCTTTAACATTGCACTTTATTCGTAATTTGTAGCCTCTCTAATTCTAAGTAGAAAAAGAGGCGTGACAATAGAAAATAGAACAAAGAGGGAAAAGTTTGCCCAAGGCATTTTTGGGCACGTCAGAACGTATTCTGACTATCCGACAACTTTCTCAGGGTAGCGCATCTTTGCGAACATCGAGAAGCCGTAGCCCGTGATGCTCGCATACCTCTTGCAACTGGTGCTGGAAAGCTTCTGCAACGCTTCCGACCAATTTCAAGCCATTGTGCGCACCTCTCACGTTCGGACAAACAAGCGTGGAAACGTAGGCTTCCATGCCTTGCATCACCAATTTCTGGCAATAGGGGTGGTCTATGTGATACCACAAAAATCTGGCAAAGCTGGCTAAAAATTGATTGGGACGCTCACCACGGAACAAGCGCTGCATTACGGGTTCGGTAGATTTGAATACGTTGCCATCTGGCTCTAGACCGAGCGCAATTCCGTATTCTACATACATGCCCTCGGCGAGCACTGGCGGCAAAACGCCATAGAGCCAGTCACGCAGAAGATGACGTCCTAGCCACGCGCCACTCCCCTCATCTCCTAATAAATATCCTAATGATGGTCGCGCATAGGTTATCGTTTTGCCATCATAAAAACCTGCATTGCTTCCCGTGCCAATAATACCGACAACACCTGCCTCAGATTGCCACAGGACACGTGCCGCGCCCACCATGTCGGAATCTACCACAATATCTGCTTTGGGGAAGACTCGTTGTAGCGCAGCTTTCATCCGCCACGGCGCCTGATCCGCGGCACAGCCTGTACCGTAATATTCCACCTTTAGTACCTCTTGGCAAAAAGCTTCTAACGGGAAGGCTTCGCGAATCTTTTCCACAAGCTCGTCTTCGGTAAGATAGAGCGGGCTCATCCCTTCCACTCGGAACTGCGCCACAATACCCAATTCAGGATTACGCACAAACCATTTGACGCTCGTGCCACCGCCATCAACCAAAAGACTTACGCTCATCCTCTATTTTGTTTTGTCACAAAAGCCCCAGCATGCCACCTTGTGCATTAACCAATCTGGTTACAAGGCATCTATTAACTGCTCCAGTCCAACAGAATGCGAACCCTTGAGTAAAATTAGCGAATTTGCGTAATGTATGAGTGCTATATGGCGCGCGCAATCTGTTACATCGTTGAAAAAAAGAGCACCTTCACGTCTTTCCCAATTTTTACCAACATACCAAACCTCAATACCTGAGAAAGAGGCAACTTGTTCCTGAATTGCACGGTGCGCATCTACAGACAACGTCCCTAATTCTTTCATTTCCCCCAAAATTAGGAGGCGATGCGACGGGCTTGGGATCTCCATAAAACTATCTATAGCAAGACGCATACTCGTCGGATTTGCATTGTAGCAATCTGCAACGAGTTTGTTTCGCCTCCCTTCAACAAGTTGTGAACGATTAAGCTGGGGCGAATACGCCGCAATAGCTTGAATTCCTTCGTCAATTGGCACATTGAAGTAGTAACCTACGTGCAATGCGGCTAGAATATTTATCGCATTGAATGCACCCACCAATTGAGTTCTCCCGTTGTATGCTCGCTTATTGACTTCCAACGAATAGGATAGCGTACCATCGGCTTCCGTGCGTGTGCTCATCTTATAGGCTGTCAGGGAATAGGGGATGGCGAGACAGCCAAGATGAAGCTGTGTAGCAACATTGGCGATCTGTACATCGTCTTCGCGTACAAAAGTTACCGCATCGTGCTCTTTAAGGAAGGCGAATAACTCACTCTTGGTTTTTGCAACCCCCTCTATTGAGCCAAAGCCTTCCAAATGCGCTGCTCCGACCGAGGTTATTAGTCCATGCGTAGGTTCTGCAATTTCGCACAAAGTAGCTATTTCACCAGGGTGATTAGCACCCATCTCAATAATTGCAAACTCACAATCGGGGGGTATAGCAAGAAGCGTAAGAGGTACTCCTATATCGTTATTGAAATTTCCTTCGGTAGCGCTCACTTTGTAGTGAGTAGCCAAGACTGTACGCAGGAGTTCCTTTGTAGTGGTTTTACCATTTGTACCCGTGACGCCTAAGATGGGGCAACGGAGTGTTTGGCGATGTAACCATGCCACTTCTGCAAGTGTGCGACGAACGTCGGGCACAACTACGACACGAGGACTTGAGGCTAACGCTTCCATATCGGTCACCGCCAGTGCAGCTCCCTTATTTAAAACTTCTTGAGCGTAGATCCCCCCATTCACATGTTCACCTGACAGACCGAAAAAAATAGCACCTTCCTTCACTTTACGGCTGTCTGTGGTTACTCCGCCTTGATGCTGGTAATGCGCATAAATCGTTTTAGCGCTTTCGCTCACTTGCATTTCTTCTATTCCCTCCATACAAAGGTAAAAAGTTAGTGCTTCCGACACAAAGGGAAAGGAAAAGAATTATACAAAGCTAAAAGAGGAGGATAGCCAACATAGAATAATTGCAGAGCACAAAAAAGGAGATGACGTGAAGCCATCTCCTTCCTAATTCCATAAGCAATATGTCTTTCAAGTACCGCTAGCGTCTATCTACTTCCGCTGGTTCGCCGACAGCATCCATCGCAAGACGGAAGCCTATGTCGCAAGTAGACGAATTCTCATCAAGGAAACGACGCGCACCAGGGCTCAACCAATAGGCGCGATCCCGCCATCCGCCTCCCTTGTAAACACGGGCTTGGTCGTTGATCTGCGTCGTCATCCCTACATGCTTGAGCTTACCGTCATCCACCCCTTGGTAATACATATTGTTCGTGCTCTCCACTTGATCTATCGTATTACCTTCGTTGTACTGCATGGTAGACTCTTTATCACCATCTCGATAGTTGATGTAGTATGCACGGTCGTAATTCCTGCGACCTGCAAAAGCCGTATCCGTATGCTTCTGTATACGCCCATACTGGTCTACGTTCTTAATCGTGGGACGATTGTTCGCACCCAACTCCGTATCATAGGCTTCAAATACGTTACCACGATAAGGACGCAACTCATCTACATCTTCAGAAGAGAGAGGACGATAGACGTCAAGCACCCACTCATTCACATTTCCTGCCATACAGTAGAGACCGAAGTCGTTAGGCCAATAAGAATCAACAGGGCGCGTAATATCCCCACGGTCGTTCAAATCGCCCGCAGTTCCCATGTAATCACCTTTTCCGCGAACGAAGTTGGCTTGCATCTGCCCTAGTTCATTCTTAATGTTATTGCGGTTACGAACGTTGTGACCATTCCATGGGTAGATCTTTCGTTCTGCAACATTCTCTTGTACCGTATTGCCCAGCAGACCCGAAGCAGCGTATTCCCATTCAGCCTCGGTAGGTAGGCGGTATTCCGAGAACATAATACCATCTTCAATTGTGGCATTACGTCCTGTTTGGCTAGCGCCTGGCTGTTTACTCGGTAGCCCTTTGTGGTTTGCAGGCGTGTGACGCCCTAAGAGATAGGCCTCTGTATCGAAGTTATTTTCAGCCTGCTGTCCTTGCACGTAGTCGGCATCAATTGTTAGAATACCACGCTTATCCAGCATCCACTCATTTACACGGTTGGTACGCCAGTGTGCATAGTCAACAACTTGTCGCCATGAGACCCCCACAACAGGATGATCGTTGTAAGCAGGGTGGCGGAAATAATTCCTCACAAAGGGCTCATTGAACGCCATAGGCGAACGCCAAACGAGCGTATCGGGTAGTGCTTTGTCGTAAACGTCGATCAACTTGTCTCCGTAGACGCGACGTACCCAGAACAAGTACTCACGGTACTCAACGTTGGTACACTCCGTTTCGTCGATATAAAAGGAGGAGACTGTCACACGGCGTGGTACATTGTTCCAGTCGTAGACCACATCTTGCTCCGTACGTCCCATAATGAAAGTACCGCCTTCAATGAATTTAAGCCCAGGGGCAGTTTCAGGTTTATAGCCTTCAACAACCTCAAAGCCTCCATAGTTCTCGTCATTGTATTTCCAACCCGTAGCACGAGAAGCGCCACTGCGGTGATTACTCTTACACGACGAGAGCAAAACAGCACTCAGTAGAACTAGAACAACTACTGGAAACCTCTTATCTAATCGCATTGCTCCTATCACTAGTTTTTCGAAACTCTTTCAGATGTGTTATAAAAGTACGGACTTTCTCGTCAATTGTTGCACACGGCTCGTCAAAAAAGTTTAGCGCCTTCTGTTACGACGACTCTGACTCGCCCCTGTACGCTTGCGCGAGTACTTTGTCATCTGTGTACGCTTCTTCTTATCAAACTGGGATGCTAAACGCGGTCTCTTGCTCAGCGGTATTTTCACCCCAAAAGTAACTTCGTGCACAGAGGCCTCCAGTCCGCGAAAGCCTTCTGCCAAAAAGCCCATATTGTAAGCGTATGACAGACTATACATTTCGCCTGCATAGCCCACAGAGGCACTTATAGACTGCCGCGAATACAAGATTGAATTACGGTAGTACAACGCTCCAAATACGCCTATATACTCTACACGCATCCCCCCCATAAGCTCAAAGCCACGAGCGCCGACTGTAGAGCGATCGAAATCGCGCGACTGGTAGGTAACGTGTAACAGGGGAACGAGATATAAAGGTGTCTTGAAACGATAGATCTCAAAGATATTGTAGCGCATAGATGCGTATGCTGAATACTTACGTGGCATCTTCAGATCTTTAGCAACACTACGGTTGTCAAAACGAGGTTCTGGGATGTGATGTATGGCTAGACCGAAATCCCACATCTGATATTCGCCCGAAGCACCGAAGCCAAAATCGTAAGTAAAGCGGTGGCTGTTCTCGTAGTTAAGACGATTCTCAGAAGTCGTTGCTTCTGCACCGAGCATGTCGGGGAAGATGAGCTTATTGTAGTTTGCAGACTTCATGATAGCACCCGCCTGCACACCCAATCGCAGCCGAAAATCGTAGGTCAGATCCACCATAAAAGAGTAGTAAAGGTCTAGAGCCGTATGCTGAAGAACGCTACTACCTTGTACATCATTCACAATGCTAGCCCCTATGGCATGGTTATAGTAAATGCCAAAAGGTCGATCGAACGACACGCCATATGTATTGAAGGGAGAGCTGGCATTGAGCCACTGATTCCGATAAAATGCTCCAAAACGCATCATTCCCGCGTTACCAACCTGTGCAGGGTTGATGAAGACGGGTAGTTCAAATGGTTGAGAATAGGTAAATAACTGCGCAGTGGCGTTGCCAAGCGCAAACCATAAGAACGAAACCAGAAGAGTACACCGAAATATCCTCACGCTTATTCCCTTATTAGAAGACCTCAGATGGCTCGCAATTCTTACTCTTTTACGTTGTGCTTTGAAAAAGGTTAACGTTGTTCGGATGGCGTATTGTCTCCTTCTGTGGGTGTCGTACGCTGCTTGCGCCGCGTATACCACGCATCAGCAAGAAAGACTCCTGCTACTACGCCAAAGAGAATAGGCAGTACCCGTTGGAAAGCAGTTACCACCAACGAACCATTGGCAATGGCATACACTAAAAAGAATATAAGCCCTCCGAACAGCCCTCCGAGCCCTAATATGAGCCAACGTTTCTGCATCCACACGCACCTTCTTTAGACGATAGCAAAAGTAACGATTTCTCTCTTAATGGTAACGATTACAAAATCATGAAATTGCCGACCGCAGCCCCTGTCATTAGCTTGTCTTATTGCACTCGAAGCGACAGAAGGTGTCGGGCAAAAAAAATTGACGAAGTAATATTTGCGAAAAGAGTAAGGCATTTGCTATGTGATTGAAGCAGCGAGATAAAATAATTGGACATTGCCCAGCTCCTGTATTATTCGCTATGGGAATTGTGTAATACTCTTGTAAATTTGTGGCTGAATGTATTGGTGTAATTATTTTCCTATCAGATGAAAAGACTTTGCCATTGTACTTTGTTAGTGCTCCTCCTATTTGTGCCTTACCTAGTTTACGCACAGACGCTACTTCCTGCCCCTCGCAACATGGTAAACGATTCGGCACATCTCTTTTCGTCGGAGGAAGAGGCGCGTATAGAGTACCTATTGCGTGCTTATCGCGATTCTACAACGCGCGAGATCATTGTAGTGACGGTAAACAATTTCAAGGGCTACGACGCAAATTCTTTTGCCACAGAGCTTGGAAACCAGTGGGGAATCGGACAACGAGATGTAAATAATGGCGTGATCGTTCTTCTACGCCCAGGCAAGATGCCCGCTATACCGCTTTCAAGTTCGGTTGATACCGAGTGGGACACGGCACGAGAGGCATACTTTACAGAAGACGACTCTTATTTCTTGTATTCCTTTCTGAGCACCCTGTCGGATGACTCGACGTACATGGCGTCAAAAATAAACCGCCCAGAAGGAGATTACGGAGAAGGCTATATTGCCACAGGACGTGGCATGGAGAGTGCACTGCCAGACGTTTTGGCTGCCAGAATTATGCGCAACGTGGTGGCGCCTTTCTTTGCAGCGCATCGGTATGCAGAGGGAACAGAGGCGGCACTTTATGCCATTTTTGAGTCGTTGGCAGGGGATTCTACTACTATTAGTGAAGTACTCGGCTCTCAATACCAAGGAGGGGAAGAAAGCAACGATTCCACACTTGAAATATTTCTCTTTCTACTTATCTGCTATATCGTATTAAGCCTTATCTGGGGGTTCTTTTCTATTCTTTTCCAGTCTATCGGGCATGCAGTGCGGTATTTTACTTCTAAAAATTTACGTTCGCAGCACTCCTTTTTAAGCTACTGGGGGCGCGAGAGCTGGCAGTCTACAAAACGAGTCTTACGACGGCTTCCAAGCCGTTTGGCAATATTGCTCCTCTCTGTCTTATCTAGCTTGTCCAGTAGTGGTGGCGGAACTGGAAGCAGTAGTAGTTATCGCAGCAGCGGTAGCAGTAGCTCTTATGGCGGAGGGAGTTCTTTCAGCGGAGGTGGAGGTTCCTTCGGTGGAGGTGGTGGAGGCTCTCGCTTCTAGCCGTTAGGCTTAACTAATGCCCTTACTACTTGAGAAATCGTTTAGAAGCAACATTAAAGCGCGTTTCGTTTCCGAAATGCGCTTTTCTCTTCTGACAAAAAGAGCCTAACAATATTTGTCGCTATAAACACTTCGCGCTTTGCAAAGTCCCTCTGAGAGACAAGACAGGATAACTCGCATCCTGCTTTAAGAAAAACTTAGCACGTTTTCTTCCAAAGGGAAACGAGGTATAAAAGACAAAAGCACTTCACAAAAGTGCAAGACAAGTTGGGGCACACTGCACCAACGCGTCCTTCGGTCGTAAAACAAGCGAGTTCGCTAGAAATTCTCGCTCTGTTCGTTCGTGTTATCTTGGACTGGCGGTTGTGGCGGAACTGCGGTGTTTTGCGGTTGCTGTGTAGCCGTACCAGCCTTTTTAGCTGCTGAACGCTTCCTGAAATAGTTAATGAGCGAATTGATTACGATGTTAACAAGGCGGTTTACACCACTTCTTGTAATGTCGCCACCAATGTTTCCCAATTCGTCTTTTATATCAAAGCTAGCCATCGTTCTGTGCTTTTTTGTTTCCTCACAATCGTAAGGTTACAAATAAGCGTGGAAAATAAGGGAAAAGGGACGTCTTATTCCGACAGCCAACAGGGATTTTTCGTTCATTGATGTGCAGTAGTGTCAAAAAAAGTGTGTAGGCTACAAAAAAGGCGCAGCTGTATGCTGCGCCTTTTTGTGAGTGCTTTAAGATCTCTATAAGCGTATCTATTCCTACGCCCCCTTCAAGAAGAACTTATTGGCATATTCAGAATGTAAAAAGAAGCGGAAATCGTTCATAACCCTCTCGTAGAAATCTGCATAACTTTTACGTGCTGATGGATGGTAAGAGGTAAGAAAAAGGGTTTTTCTTTTGGGATCGTAACACATTCCAGAATGCGCCTCCCCAAAAGTAATACACGTTCCGCTGTCTCTCCCCTTTTTAGTGAAAAAATCAAATATCATGGGACTCGTACAAACGAATATATTCGCGCGCAATACGTTAATTTCCTCATTGAGAAAATCAACGTATTTAGCCACATACTCCTTTAGGACGTTATCGTCAATAGAATGTTCGCCGCCCTGTTTCTTCATTTCCATAAAACCAAACGGCTTTGTATTGAAACAGGATACTACCCTGTCTTGTGCAAGCCTGCTGAAAAGACCGTCGCGTTTATCCGTTGCATTCAAAAGTCCATAGAAGATATTGGCTAAATTCTGAAAAAAAGGTGTTCCTAGCTCTCTATTTCGTTTCTTAATGTCTGCATGCTGTTCAGCCTCACCCAAATCTTTCAACCACAAACGCGCATCGTCGCTCCACTCAGTGGGTTGATCTTTCAAAATGAAAAGGATGCGTCGTGAAGCGTTTACCCAATCCTGACTGACGTCTATAGACGGATCATTCTTTTCCAGTAAACCATCGCGAGTAAAAATAATCTTACCTGTACCTTCTTCTCTGGGTTCGTTTTCTTCTTCACTCT
>CAJPTC010000017.1 GCA_905373475.1 Bacteroidia bacterium
TCGCTTCGTAAGTACTGAATTGTGTATCTTTGTTCTAGGGTTAAATGTGCCATCTTTTACTTTTTTGGACGGAAGCCGAAGATACACTTTTTAGCCTTGCCAGAGGGAAAGAGAAGAATTCTTCTCTTTTTTCCTCTGGATTTATGCGCGTGCCTGTTTTTCTTCTAGCGTTGCATTTATTACTTGAATTTGGGTTACTTATAATTTTCATGTTAGATGCATAAACTGATCATCCTTTTCATCTTCTTTCCTCTCGCCCTATTAGCTCAATCTTTTCATGGGTTTGATGTGCATATAAAGCCCTACTATTCAGATTATATGATGACTAGTGAGACGCTCCCAGATCCTAGCTGGACTGTTCATCTATTGCTGCAAGTACAATTTATAGAAACTATCCCCAGCGAATTTATCAATCAGCGAGATACGTTGTCTCTTTATGTAAACCAATTGTACCGAAAGTCTCTCTATGGAGCTCTAATTTTCCCGAGTGTTACGATTGACTATCATGAAAAATTCCCCATTTACTCTTTTGAGTATGCCTCATCTCCGAAATGGAAAATTTCCGAGCAATGGAAAGACTATGCCCGCATCCGTTATAGCTATGTCTCCATGTTTAACCTCGGAATGAATAGATACCCATCGCCAACCTACTTTATGCAAGCAGACGAATTAAGTTATTTTTTTGCACGGGGACGTGGAGATGATAAACTACGGCTTTCAATAGATGTCCCTGATTTCCTTTTCTATTTTCGCTCAGATAAAGAACTTGAACGCGATACTATCGATAGTGATCTGCGTCGTATTACAACTACGGTTGCCGAAGCGCCTTCACTCTTTATTATGTACAAACCTGGATTTTGGCACGAGCAGGATACTATTGCAGACATCCCAGTGGATCTCCTTTGGGAACGCGTCGATACTGAACATTCATACGCTAATTCCGATTCGTGTAAGCTTGTTTACTTACCAGATGATAAGAAGGAAAGTGTTATTACTGGAGTAGAACGATTGAGGCAAGTTATTCCCATGATAACAAAGACTACAGCGTTATTGGGAAAGAGTCCAAATAAAATAGAGCTCATTGTGTCCAATATGGAACAAAAACGATACGAACTCAAATATCTTTTTGCTTTTAGTCGGCGCTCTCCAGCAGGGAAAGGATTGATCCCAATAAGTCCAGAAGGCTTTAAACAGACAGAATTGGTACATGAGATAATGCATCTTTATATGCCAAAGATCGTAGACCACGTATTGTGGTTAACGCCTTACGAACGTTTCCTTCTTTCCGAAGCGCTAGTAGAATATATCGCAAGCTATATTGATGAGACGACTACTTCTTCAAAGTCATTTATTGAAAAAGAAAAAAGAATAGAAGATAAAGGTTATACATCGACTCTGGCTCGCAAAGTATCGAAATTAAAACAGAATATTACAGCTGAAAAGGCGGAAGAAAGCAGTAATTGGCTTTACTATACGTATGTACCATATCAGATCCATAAAACAGCAATTAAGTGTTTTGGGGGCGACGAGAAGATGGTGCAGAAAGTTGTTGAATTCTTAAAACAATGCGAAGACCAAAAATGGGAAGAAAAGCAACTACGCCCACAGTTAGATAAATTTAAGAAAGAGTTAGGTGTGGTGCTATAAAATATCCTGATCGCTATCCTTATGAAATTCGTACGTCAGCGCGACAGTCATGATTGTGGGGTTGCCTGTCTAGTAATGGTGTGTCAGCATTATGGACGACATGTTTCGTTGGAACGTACTCGACAGCTGTGTCATATTAAACGAACAGGTGTCTCTCTCCTCGGGATTAGCGAAGCTGCTGAGATTATGGGGTTACGAACACAGGGTGTATTGTGTGATCTTGGTTCCTTACAGGAAATAAATTTGCCTGCAATTTTACATTGGCATCAGAATCATTTTGTCGTGCTAACTCGCATTGAAAAGAAAGCGAGAAATGTATTATTTTACCATATTGCGGATCCTGCTTTGGGATTAATTAGAATTCCCGAAAAAGAGTTTGCAGTAAGTTGGTGCAGTACATCAGATGATGGACAGTCTTGCGGGATCGTTTTGCTGTTAACGCCGACCCCGTTGTTTTATGAACAAAAAGAGGAACGGAGTATGAATTCCATGAGTGGAATACTCCGTTTCCTATCATATTTCAAGCATTATAAGCGTGAAATTGTTTACATCTTTCTTAGCCTTTTGCTCGCAAGCATACTACAACTTATATTTCCTTTCCTTACACAAAGTCTTGTAGATATTGGGATTCAGGGTAATGATCTCAATTTTATAACTCTTATTCTTATAGCACAATTTGTCCTGTTTCTGGCTAAGCTACTAACCGAGTTTATTCGCTCTTGGCTGATGCTTCATTTGAATTATCGGATCAGTATCATGTTTATCACCGATTATTTAATGAAGCTAATGCAACTCCCAATTCGTTTCTTTGATTCTAAAAATGTCGGTGATATACTACAGCGAATCTCAGATAATGATCGGATACGCAGTTTTCTTACAGGTTCATCGATTAGTATACTATTTTCATTTTTAAGTTTCCTTATTTTTTCTATTGTATTAGGCGTATACAGTATTTCTGTTCTTGGTTTATTTATTCTGGGCAATACTCTTTATATAATTTGGGTATTCTGCTTTATGAAATATAGACGAGAGATCGATAATCGTCGTTTTACGCAATCTGCAACAGAACAGTCTAACTTATATCAGTTAGTCACTGGTATGCAAGAGATCAAACTAAATAACAATGAGCAGGAAAAGCGCTGGGAATGGGAGCAGATACAAGTAAAATTATACAAAATCGGCGTACGTGGTCTTGCCTTGGGACAAATTCAACAAGTAGGCACACTTTTTTTAGCCAAGCAACGAGTATTATTACAAGTTTTATTGCGGCACGTGCAGTAGTGACGGGCGATATGACTTTAGGTATGATGATGGCGCTCAGTTATATTATTGGTCAATTATCTTCGCCCATTGAACAGTTTATAAATTTCATCCACTCATACCAAGATGCTAAGTTGAGCATGGAGAGACTGAGTGAAGTAAATAGTTTGCATACTGAAATTGATTCGAGTGATATTCTACGAAATGATCTTCCTGAAGACGAAACGTTGACGCTTGAAAATGTTTCGTTCAACTATGAAGGCGCATTGCGAGATTATGTGCTTGAAGGTTTAAGTTTAGTTATTCCTGAAAAGAAGATCACTGCAATCGTAGGCGCAAGCGGTAGCGGTAAGACAACTATATTGAAGCTATTGCTTGGGTTTTATACACCACAGCAAGGCGAAATTCGAATTGGGTGTACTCCTCTGACACAGATGAATCCACACTTTTGGAGAAGCATCTGCGGTGCTGTAATGCAAGAAGGATATATATTTTCTGATTCAATTTCCTACAATATTGCAATGGAGCGCAATATTGATGCAATGCGCCTACAAGAAGCAATTGCAATAGCAAACTTAAATGAATACATAAATGCATTGCCCTTAGGAATAAACACAAAAATTGGGATGGAAGGTTCGGGGTTAAGTCAAGGACAAAAGCAACGCATTTTAATAGCGAGAGCGGTTTATAAGAGTCCCGAATTTATCTTTCTTGATGAAGCGACCAATTCTCTGGATGCAAGGAACGAACGTATTATAATGGATAATTTGTCATCCTTCTACAAAGGACGTACAGTTGTTATCGTTGCGCACCGTCTGAGTACTGTGCGAAATGCTGACAATATTATTGTACTGGAGCGTGGGAAAATTGTAAAAAGTGGACAACATAATGATTTGCTCGCTGCCCGAGGAAAATATTATGAACTAGTACAGAACCAACTGGAATTAGGCTTATGATATGAAAAAAATTAAAGAGGACGCGTTTTCAAACTATAGTAACGAGGTGCAAGATGTGTTAGGAAAAGTCTCATCGCGTATCCTTCGTTTTTGCCTATGTACTTTACTTTTCGTTGTGGGTCTTTTACTTATTGGCAGTTTTGTTTTTAAGTATCCCGATAAAATTATAGGAGAGATTCATCTTATTGCTATAGCTCCGACACAGACAATCGTAGCTAGAACAAGCGGGTACATCGATTCTATATTCCACTATAATGGCGCTACTCTTGATGCAAATGACATTATTGCGTCAATAGAGAATCCCTCAAAGCTACAATCAGTATTGCGACTTGAAGAGAAGATAGTCTCTCTTTTGCCATTTCTACAACAAGATACTATACCATTAAAATTTTTAGAGGATTGTTTATCTCTCAGTTCAGAAGGTTTAGAAGGGCTTTCTGCACCTTATAATCAGTGGCATGCAGCACTTAAAGCGATTATAAAATTCCAGCATCAAAACTATTATTTTAGCCGCCTTCAGTTGGAAAAAGAATTGGCTCTATCGCTTGCAGCAAACCTTTTACAAGCAGAACATCAACAGCGATTACAGTATGAGCAGTACGAACTTACTTGTAAACAATTCGCACGCGATAGTCTTTTGTATGCAAAAGGCATCTCATCATACATGGAATATGAAAAATCTCTTTCGCGCCTGAAACAAAGCGAGAATTCTTCATTGGAAAGTTTAAGCAAAATATCGGCTTGTAAACAAAGCATGATACAAAATAAACTGCTACAGCAAGAGTTAATAAAACATCTACAAGATGAGAGCTCCCAACTACAACTGGAATTGAAATCCTAAACTACAGGACTTCTGTCAGCAATTTCTCTTTGGAAAGAGCAGTTTTTACTGATTAGTCCAATACGAGGGCATCTTACCTATTGGGGCGAACGCTTTCCACATCAATACATGCAAGCTGGCGATCCCGTATTTACTATTACGCCCTCAACAGAGAAAACACAACATGGAATAGCATATATAGGAATAGAAAAATCAGGTTTAGTTCGTGCGGGGCAACAAGTATATATTCGCCTCGCGAATTTCCCTGATACTGAATTTGGATATTTAAGAGGAAGCGTGGAGAAGATATCCTCTCTTCCGAATAAAGAAGGAAAGTATTTGATTGATATCAAACTTGAAAATGAACTAGTGACGAGCTATGGGAAAGAGCTACCTGTAGACATTGAACTGTCGGGGACTGCTGAGATTATAACGACTGAATACCGACTAATTGAGCGCTTTATAATGCCTATTCGGAAAATTCTAACTCAACATATTTGAAAATCATCACGATGCGTTGATCGGGGAGCTGAATTCAAGTCACAAATTTACCGTGTAGCAGTCTCATTGATTTATACCGATTTACGAGCTTAAAAACAAGACCCATTACAAAAACAACGTTCTGTTTGCGCTGTGGACAAGTTTCTCCACAATTTTTCAGTGCAACAGTACTGGTTAGTGAAATTATTGTTCTGTGTAACAGTTTTTTTTGTATTGCGTTCCATATATCAACAACTAAAAATATATTTCTATGATGAGAAGAATACTATTATTTCTGGGAACATTGCTTACGGCATTCCTTCTGACAAGCATGGTCTATGCCGAGGGTAAACCTTTCGTTATGCGCTGGAAAGGTGAAAAAGGAAAAGAGCTGAAAATCTCAATTTTTGGTACTAACTACAAACTTGTAATTAAAAAAGCATCGGACAACAGTGTGCTTGACTCCCAAACGCTGACGATATATGAAGACAATAAATTCTACTCGTATACCCCTACTGAAGATGGTGAACTCCTTGTAGAGGCAGGACCAGAGGGGGTTGATTATGTGAGTTCACAATACGGAAGTGCCGATAAATTGTTGAAAGTAGAACAATTTGGTACAGTGGTATGGAAAACAATGGAATCGGCTTTTGTTGGTTGTGAAAATATGCAGTTTGCCGAGAATATTGACATACCCAACCTTACATCGGTTACCAATCTGAGTGGTATGTTTACGGGGTGTTCTAGTTTCAATCAAAACATTGATAACTGGGATGTGAGTAACGTAACCACAATAGACGGACTCTTTTATACTTGTAGCGCTTTTAACCAACCTCTCAATAGCTGGGATGTGAGCAATGTGACCAGCATGGAGAATGTATTTGGAGAGTGTAGCGCTTTTAACCAACCTCTTGATAATTGGAGGGTAGGTAAAGTAACCTCCATGTATGGAATGTTTAGTAGTTGTACTGCTTTCAACCAACCTCTTGATACATGGGATGTAAGTAAGGTAACAGATATGAATGAGATGTTCTCGAATTGTAGTGCCTTTAACCAAAATCTCGGGGCGTGGAAGTTGAAAAGCTGTGCCAAACTCGGGATTGATAATTGCGGGATGAGTCTTGCAAACTATTCCAAAAGTTTGAAGGGATGGGCTGCACAGAACGACATCAAGGAAGAGGTAAGACTCCTTGCGACCAACCTTAAATATGCCGACGATGCGGTCGCTGATCGTAATACGTTAGTCAATAACAAAAAATGGGTTATAAGTCGCGATCGTTTGGTTAAATATCATTTGGACTTTGATTTGCGCGAGATTTCCATCACCAAAGGACAAGAGCATACACTTGCACTCAGTAAGATAGGACTGAAAGCAAACGAAACAGTAACACTCTCCTCCAGCGAACCGACTAAAGTGGAAATTTTAGATGCCACAGCATTCAAAATAAAGGGGCTAGAAGAAGGCGAAGTAACGATTACGGCTACGGTAGCTGCCAATTCCGACCACGGTGAATTAAAAGCTACCTGCAAGGTAACAGTACTGGCTGCTCCTGCAATAGCGTTTAGCGCGACAGAGGTCTCGGTAGTAAAGGGCAAGCAATTAGTATTAGACCTTCAGAGAACAGGTCTTGATGCCTCTGAAAAGGTAACCCTGACTAGCAGTGCAGATGGTACAGTAAAAATAGTGGATAACGATGCTATGAAAGTAGAGGGTGTCGCAGAAGGCGAAGCTACCATCACGGCAACTGTCGCTGCCAATGCCAAGCATGAAGAATTAGAAGCTACCTGCAAGGTAACAGTACTGGCTGCTCCTGCAATAGTGTTTAGTGTGGCAGAGGTCTCAGTAGTAAAGGGCAAGCAATTAGTATTAGACCTTCAGAGAACAGGTCTTGATGCCTCTGAAAAGGTAACCCTGACTAGCAGTGCAGATGGTACAGTAAAAATAGCGGATAACGATGCTATGAAAGTAGAGGGTGTTGCGGAAGGCGAAGCTACCATCACGGCAACAGTCGCTGCCAATGCAAAGCATGAAGAATTAAAAGCTACCTGCAAAGTAACAGTACTGGCTGCTCCTGCAATAGCATTTAGCGCGGCCGAGGTCTCTGTAGTAAAGGGCAAGCAATTAGTATTAGACCTTCAGAGAACAGGTCTTGATGCCTCTGAAAAGGTAACCCTGACTAGCAGTGCAGATGGTACAGTAAAAATAGCGGATAACGATGCTATGAAAGTAGAGGGTGTCGCGGAAGGCGAAGCTACCATCACGGCAACAGTCGCTGCCAATGCAAGGCATGAAGAATTAAAAGCTAACTGCAAAGTACTCGTAATGCCTCCAGCTGCAGTAGAAGATGTCATCTTTGCCTCCGTAGTCATAACTCCCAATCCTTTTGGTGCTCAGTTGCGCATTATAAACGGTAATTTGCGCGGAATGTACGAATTGTTCGATGTACAAGGTGTAGAAGTTGCTACTGGTGTATTAGAAAATACAGAGACACGTATTAACACTGTAGCTTTTACAAAAGGCATCTATCTCTTACGCCTTACCGCAGAGAATGGTGCTGTAAAGACTATAAAGGTCGCAAAGAATTGATTATTACAATTTAAGAGTGTAACGGAATACACCGAAAAAGAATTTTACGTGTATCACTTTTGATTTGCACCCCAGAAGTTGGATAAAAACTTTTGGGGTGTTTTTATGAAATATAGCTATAAAATCCGTCTCGCTATTGTAAGTTGTGTAAAACAAAAGAAGACTACTAAAGATTTTGGTTCGTGGGAGCAAAACGGTATATCCACTATCGTGGCATCAATACAAACGCCTCCTTATTTCGCCAAATCATAACGCTATTTACATGATTAAAATACTATAATTCAATAAGTTAAATAAATTCTACCGTACAATAGCTTCCTTTTCGTCTCATGTCAGTCTCAGAAATGATAAATCAAAAAGTTTTTGTGACTAAAAACGTATTTTGAGGGACAATTATTCAGCTACTTTTCATATCTTTACTCTTAGAAGTTGTTTAAGGAAAACAACCGATCGCTGGTATGTACCAAAACTCTTAATGATCTCAGGATCAGAATTCTATGTGGTCTTAACCAGCGCGACCCGAGGAGATCCTCTTCAAGAAATGGAGTTTATGCTCCAGTAGGGGCGATGGTTTATCTCCTTGGGTCGGTTGTTTTCTACCTTCCTACAACAAAGGTAGCACACAACCTCGCTGATCTAATTACACTGCAAATCTAAGAGTAGGAGCGAGGCACGCCTCGCTCCTTGTTGTGTTGTCTTGAAAAAGTTGACTCTAAATTATTGGTGTTAGGTAATCCCTTCTCATAAGAAAAAAGAGGGTGCGTCATTCATTTTGACACACCCTCTTATTTTTTTAACGACGTGTAGCGAAGTAACTAACTACCGTGCTACGCATGCATACGCCGCTATTCTTTAACAACCCTTACAACCTTTGTTGCACCACTTTCAGCGGTGAGATGCAAAAGGTAAAGACCTGAAGCCAAGTCGGTGGTTTCGATGGTTAGCTCGCGGCTTTCAAAGTTACCACTGCGTACTACAACACCAGATGCATTGAAAAGTTTGTAAGTTGTATTCACGAATTCGTCACAACTGATGCGGAGCTGAGTGCTAAACGGATTTGGAGCTACTTCTATGCTAGCTAAAACAGCATCGTCTACAGGGGTAATCTTTTCAAACACTGCTTTTACCTCAACATCCGCTGTTACCGTGAACTTGCCGTCAGACTTGATGTTCTTATCGCCAGCCTTCAGACTCTTCAATGTCCAACCAGTCTTAGGTGTTGCCACTGCTACGAGCTCTGTGTTTTCTGGAACGGCATTCAGTTTACTTTCTTCAATACCTGTTACCTTCAACGTGCCTTCGCCTTCTATCGCAAGCGTTACCGCATACGTATTAGGTTGCGGAGCTCCTCCTTCTTCTTCAAACTCTACCGTTACCTCAACATCGGCTGTTACGGTGAACTTCTTAGCCTCTTTGATATCCTGTGTATCAGCCATCAAGCTCTTTAACTTCCAACCAGTGGCTGGTTCTACCACAACAGTCAGCTCGGTATTGGCAGGTACTGCTTTCAACTGCCCGGTCGTGTAGTCCTTGATAGAAATTGCACCATGCGCCCCTTGTGTAAGCGTTACAGTGAACGTTTTCACATCCGCTTCAAACTCTGCTGTGTACGTTGCATTTGCTGTTACATTAGCATCGGTACGTTTAGCTTCAGTTTTGCCATCATCCCATTTTACGAAATGATAACCTAGATTAGCTTTCGCTTCTACTTCGGAACCGCTATCGCCCGCATTTACAGTCTGCGTAGCATTGCCAACTATTGTACCACCAACCCCCGCTTTGTAAGTTAGCGTGAATTGTGGTATTGCTTCAAATTCGGCAGTATACGTCTTATCTGCCGTAACATTGTTATCAGTGCGTCTAGCTTCAGTCTTGCCATCATCCCATTTCACGAAACGATAACCGTCTTTTGCAACCGCTTCAACCTCAGTACCATTTTCACCTGACTTAACAACCTGCTGTGCCATACCTTTAATCTCGCCACCCATTCCAGCTTTATAGGTCAAAGCGAAAGCGACGCGTGTAAATAGCGCCTTGTAGCTCCTATCTTCTGCACCTACAACATCTTCCCTATAAGGCTCTATGCTATCATTGTCTTCCCACTTGTTAAAGACAGAATACTTGTTTGGTATGGCCGTAACACCTGTAGTTTTTTGACCTTGTGGGACTACTTGGTAAGTAAGACCGCTAATCGAACCATTTTCATCTGCAATATATTGGATAACATGCGTATTGGTCAATGCAGGTCGGAAGTATGCAGTTACAGTAAGGTCTTTATCGTCCTGACGCTCCTCTGTGAGGAGATCATCAGACCATCTGTCAAATACGTAACCAGCATCCGCTACTGCCTTTACCTTAGCTCCATTCGTGCCAATATTTGTGGTGAACTGGAGATCTTTTACAGGCGTTTCAGACTCCTTCTGTACCTTACCATTTTCAGCAGCTATGTAACGTAGTACTGCACTAACTGGTGTTTCATAAGCAACTTTTATGTTGTCTATCAACAAGAAGGTGTTTGTGCCACCACCAGGATTAAATGACCAACGGAAACGCAAAGCTTTGTTTGTGCCAAGCTTTGTATTATCCAGAATAAAGGTTTCGTACTTCGAACCGCGTGTTTGCTGATCTATGTCTAACGCCTTCGTCCATGCTCCGTTTTCAAAACAATATTCCAACGTAGCAACCGACTTGTCATTACCTTGTGCATAGCGCTCAAAGCTTATTATCACCTTAGCGTCTGCTGCATGTCCATCAATAGATAGCCATGGCGAAGCAGCCCACATAAGAGGATAATTCGGGAACGGAGACTCTAGTGGTGCCGCCAAAGAGAAGCAGTAACCTTCCAATGTCCGATTAACGCTGCTCTTAGGAATAATTTGCCAACCCATACCTACCGTGTGTCTGTTACGATTCCACGCGTCCAAATCGAAATCTTCAGCATCGAAATCTTCCGTCCAAGTGATGAGATTTGGCTTAGCAAAGCGCGCTGTAATGGTCTGATCTGACATGATATTCAGGTCAGTACGCATAAGCTCAGTTTTACCATCAGACCAACCTACAAAGTAATAACCAGCTTGGGCTTTCACTTCTACAGCTGTACCATCTTCGTTTGGTACTACCTGTTGCGTCTTGTTAGCAATAGTTGCGGGAGTAAATTCGCCACCTTCTGTTACTTCGTATTTCAGCTCATACTTGAATGTTTCAAATATTGCCTTTGCGGTAATATTCGTGTTGACACCTTTATCTATACGAGCTGCTTCCCTAGAATTGTTATCATCCCATTCTTTGAAACGATACTTAATATCCTTAGAAACCGCTACCACTTGAACACCATTAGCGCCCTTCGCAATATGCTGTGTAGCAACTCCCTGTATCATACCGTGTTCGTCTGCTGTGTATGTGAGTACAATATCTTTTTTCAGAAGTTTCAACTCTATGGTCAGTTCAGCGTCTTTCACTTCAAAATCTTTTGTATCAGACGCGTATCCTGTCTTTGTAGCAGTTACTGTATATCTCGCGGGCAAGCGGTAGATAGATGCCTTACCACCAACGCCTGTAGTAGCTTTCAAAGTACCGAGCATTAGTACTGCACCTTGTAACGGAGCATTATTCTCATCCTTAACGACAAAGGTGACTTTCTTAGCTTTTACAGGCGGTCTTACAGTCAGCTTACCCGTTTGGCGAGTTACCATATAGTTACCCAATTCATACGCATTTGTACCTTTTGCAGGAACTATGGAGTATGTACCAGGAACTAGCGGAACGACAGCTTCAACGGTAGTACCCAAATTGCATACTTTGTATTCTGACGCGAATTGAGATTCTGTATTCGGATATACTAACTTATCGTATTCAAACTCTAGTTCGGGGAGCGGTTCACCCTGTTCCATTTCGGCATCCTTAACCCTGATAGTGATGGCTACACGATCTACTTTCACCTGACGCTCCTTATCTGCTGCTGGCTTGAAGATAGCATTGCCAGCCTGTTTTGCAAAAATTTTGGTGATACCAACACCTACGGTCACTAACTTACCATTGCCATCTACGATAGCCACGTCGGGGTTCTCGCTCACATAAGTAATAGAAAGCTTCGACGACGCTTTTGCATCCAGTATCTTATCTGCATCACCATAGTTGCATGTAATTAAGGTATTATCCCATATAATCTCTTGCGTCATAGAGAGACGAACCGCATAGAACTTCACGTCACGCTCGTTCTCTGCCACAACCTTAAATGTAACAGGCGATGTAAGATCCACCGTAATATCCTTATCTGGTTTTGCTTCTAGGAGTTCTTCACCTAAATACAACTTAGCTTTTTCAGAAACGCCAGTTACTTGCAATACCACTTTTTTAGGATTGAAAACCGAAGTCTCTGATTCATTTTCAGCTTCGAGTTCTATTAACGAATTGAGTGAACCGTTCTTCGTGATATCATTCTTTAAGCCTGGATTCTTGTCCTTCTTCATCGTGAGCCCAAGCATATCACAAGCTTCGGACTTATCATTGATAAGCTTGATGGTAACATTTTCGGTCACAGTCTTGCCAAATACTGAGAGTTTCAGCGTAAATGGTAAACTATGATTTCCTGCACTGAAATCTAGTGGCGTAGCATCGGTTACTGTCGTATTGCCTTGCTTAATTTCTACGCCATCCCAATCTGACACGAACTTCACTTTAACATTATTGAATGTGTTGAAGTTCGACGGCATAGTAGCAACAATATTTTCGCCATCGATCTGAACAGGAATTACCTGTCCTTCTACTGCGACACTCGTGTAAGGCTTAGGTTCGAAGAGCTTCCAAATGCTCGCATCAGGACGAAGCCCCGTAATGGTAGCTGTAGACTCATCGCCATAAGAGGTTAGACGACCTTTACCCTCTGTAAATATCAGCTCCGCTAAGCAATCTGCAGGGACTTTCCGTTCTACCCCCGTGCGAACACTCTTCGTCATATTCGCCTTGAGGTCACCAGCTGTACGTACTTTATTCCACATACGGAACATTAAGTTTTCTCCCTTGAGCCCGCTATTTAACTTTACAGTACCTAGCACAAATCCGTCATCTGGGTTCATTTGCTTCATGGATACCTCAACGCCATCGACATAAGCGTGTATCGTGCTCTTTTTATTAACCTGCGACACCGTAGCAGCTATGTGATGCCATACACCTGGAGCAACAGCGGTTTTCTCGCTATAGAAAGCACACTCACCTGAGAAGAGGATCAGCGCATTGGTAGGAACGTTTGCATTACCAACATATACACCCATGTAAACACCACCCTCGCCGCAGTCAAATAAACCAGTAGTTTGAGGCATGTTAAGTCTCCACCACCCTTCTATGGTTATTTCATTTTCAACATTTTCAATTTTTGAAAGTTTCAGAATATCACCACGAATTCCTTCGAAGGCCAAGGAGTATAGCTTATCGCCAATTTCTGCCAATTTCAAGAATGTGAGTTTTACACTGTTATTATCATTATTGGCATCCTCTTTAAGCAGCTTAACTTCGATTGTGTGGCTACCCTCTGCTGAGAAATCCGCTGTATAATTAGGAATTGTCACCGTGGTTTTAGCACCAGCAGCAAGCTCAGAATTGAACTTTATCGTTTTTTCAACAACATCCGTATCGTCAGCTTTAACAGAGAGTGTTATCTCTTTAACTGCGCCAAGACCATTGTTTACCAGTTCTAATTGAATAGGCGTCTGATTCGTTAACCCCTTGCGTCCAGACGCGATATTGGTTATGCCGATAATTCCCATTTCATACTCAAAAGGACTAGCAGCGTCAATTATTTCCGCAGTGAAGTCTACAGCTTGTCCCCACTCAATTTCTTTTGTTTGCTTGAAGAGAGCGTAGTTCGCATCGTTTGCAAGTAGAATACGCATGCGGTGTTTACCAGGCTTTGTTGTTTGCCCCGTAAAGTCTATTGCAAGTGTATACTCTTTCTGTCCTTCCTTAAGATCAACTTTGTAAAGTTCTGGTGCAACTTCAGCCAGTTCGTTGTTGTCGTCATTATCAATGAAAAGACGAATGGCAGCCTTATTCGCTTGCAGAGCAGTTGGCTTATCACTCAGCGTAAACCTGAAGTTATTAACAGAAGTGGCGTAGAACGGAATTGTCGTTTGGGTGCGATAGTCTACATATTTCGTTTCGGTTAGCGATATAGAATTCTGCTCATTCAATTGCTCGAACTTAACGATGGTGAGCGCACTCGGCTGAGTAATCTTACCGCCGCCTTGCCAAACTTTATCACGAATGATAGCAAGCGATGCTTTGTTGTTTGCCACCTGTCCATCTCTATCAAGTTCCGCCATCACAGAAGCACGCATAGGTTCGGTAACGTTGATCTCGTCATCAATCACGTATTCTGTATCAGCGCTAGACTTCAGTGCTGGTATAACATACTCTTTCGTTTCATCTTCATTTACGGTAACGTAAAGCGCTACATTCTTTAACTCTATCGGCAAGCGATTCTTAATTGTGAATCCTAACTTCTTGTGATCAGCGTCTGAACCATCAATTTCTTTCAAGGTCGTCAGTTCCCACTTATCAAGCAGAGCTACTTCGCTCAGTTCAGCTTCCCAACCCACTCCAGGTTCTCCATCTTCAGCTCCCTTAAAGAGGAAAGTAAGTCCCCCATTAAATGCATGCGAAACAAAACTCAATGGTTTGTTGGATTTTCCCTTAATCACATAGTCTGCTTGTTCTGGCGTTAGACGCAAGCTAGCTGGGACATTGCCAGTATACACGTATAGCTCATCACCGTCATTGAACTCATATTTGGAGAATTTTACTTGTACAGTAGCATTGGGATTGGTTGGCAATACTTGTAGTACGGCTTCCTCACTCTCTTTGTAATTACGTAATGATCCTTGACCATCGGTGAAGCCAATACTACCATTGATTTTGGTTGCTATGCGAGGTACTTGTGGGAATAGCATACCCCAGAACTCGATGTACTGAATTTCGGGCATCGCTATCACATTCCCCATATTGTAGACTTCGAAGCTCTTGGTATTGTTCTTGATATTTTGGTCACCTTCTACATCTGCGGTTACCACAACTTTGAATTCGCGAGCTTTATCACTTGCAAAATTGTACTTAACAGCAAATGTTCTGTCTTCGAATGGTTTCAAGGTCTCGATTATTGTAGAGTATACAACTTGGTCATCCACCTGCACCGAAACGGGCACTTTGGTCATCTCATTGGCCGTGTAGTTCAGCAGTTTGAATGAGATTGTTTCATCTTGCATCTGAGCTTGAGCCTTTATTTCTGGGTCGTTTACCCAAGCAATACCCACATCTTTCTTGTTATCTGTCTCGTACAAACGATAGTAAACCATGATAGCAAGATCGCGTCCATTAGCCAAAGCGGTTTCAAATGTGAGCGAAACCTCCGAACCAGCTTTTTCAGTCAGGTCGTAGGTAACGAAGTGTTCGCCACCATCTCCTACAAGATGTGCACGACCGAGTACATCTTGCTTTTCAACACCATCCACCAAAAGACGTAGAAGAGTACCATTCTCTATTGCGCTCTGTGCCAAAAAGTAATAAGCCGTGAGCTGCAATTTCGTCATCCCAGTGACAGCAGGTAATTTAACCTTACACGTCTTAATGCTAGCCACATTATTGCGCTGTTCTGTAAACGGATTTTTCCATTCAGGTGCGGGTTTTGACGCTTGCCATGCAATAAGGTTTGACCCTAACGGTAAGCGCAATCTAGGGTTCGCTTCTTGTGTAATGAAGGCAAGGTTCTCGCCGTGGCTTTCCTTAAGGAATCTAAATGGCCAGCCCATAAATGTCTCAAGGTAAGGTAGCGACGTTATTGTCAGTGGCACAGGCCCTGTAGCTAATACACCAATGCTGCGTGGTCCTTTTATGCCCTGTGCATTGATTGCGCGTACGGCATATATATTGCGTTCGCCTAGCCTAACAGCCCCCGCTTCGAGCACGTAGTTCGTAGTAGCATCATCTGTGACCTTCAGCGTTGTATAAATACCTTTTTCTACATCAGCGCGCAATATTTCATACTTTTCTGCGCCTTCGGCAGCATCCCAGTTCAGTTTCCAGCCATCTGTAGTGCATTCAACCTCTGTAAGAGCCAGACCCTTTACCTGCGCCATAATAGTGAAGAAGCCCGATGTTTGTACAATCTGATTGTTCGCATCCGTTACGCGAAGCGTAGCTTTGTCTGTAGAAGGTGTTGTAGAAGGAATTGCAATTGAGTCGCACAACGAAGCATTAGCTTTCAACACTTGATAGGTAGCGCCCCCGTCTGTAGAGAGTTCAACCTTCAACTTAGCAGCAAGATTCTCTGTGTGTAAGAAAATTTCGTCGCTGGGCGAATAGACATCACCAGCCATAGGCGAAGTGATCGCAGGGCGTTTGTAATCGAAATACCAAACCACTACATAGTCTTGCTCATCTTCTTGTTTTACATCCCCTTTAACACTTATAGTGTATTCTCCTGCTGCGGGTGTTTTCACAACCACTTGCTCGATATTATCTACAGTATTTTTCTTGTCAGCGACAGCCACATTGTTTGGTTTTGCAGGATCTAGTGTATAGGGGAGATAAGTTGTGGAACCATTAACCACTGTCAGGTCAAGGTCGTTCACCAAAGGACACTCCCCAGTTTTATACTCTTTGTCTGCCACGGGGTCGTTCCAACAAATCATAACACGGAGTTCTTTTACTCCTTCAGGCACATTGATCTTTTGTTCTTGCGCATCAGTCACACCTTTTTTCAATGACTTGAATGTGTGCCAGTTGTTCTCCATAGCCGTAATAGCCGCGAGCGCATTAAGCGTACCAAAACCGAACTGGTAGTCTGGTCCAGCTTTTCCGCCGTCGTCTGCAGTGTTAGCAATCAAAGCCTTCAAATAATAATTGAAAGGCAATGTCCCTCCGTGGAGTTGCCCCCAGCGCTGCGTAAGAAGTGCTAAATGACCAGCCACTGTAGGACAAGACATAGAAGTACCACTCATACCTTCGTATGACTGTTTTGGCATTACAGAGTAGACTGACTGACCTCTTGCTGCAATAATTGGTGCTAAGCGCCCATCGCGGAAAGGACCAAAGCTAGAGAAGTCCGTCATCTCGCCTCCTGGAGTCAAAGCAGCTACGGTTATGATATTCTTCGCATAATTAGACATATGCCCATATTCCCAATTACATACTCCTTGGTCATTCCCTGCAGAAAAGCAGTGTGTGAGCGTAGGAATGTAATAAGCCAGAATATCGGTAGAACGATTGCCTAAAACCGTGTAATTAAAGAATTTGGCATAATTACAGAGACTGGACACTTGTAAACCGTAGGAGTTTGAAGTAATAGAGATATTGTACTTCTGTTGCGTTTCTAACATTTCTTGAGCAACCGTTTTTCCATTCGATTGCTTGTTGAAGTTCCACGTCCAGATTTCAGCTTCAGGCGCCATGCCTCGTGCACGCTCGTCGAGAAGTCCCGCACCGAGGATAGTTCCCGTTGTATGCATACCGTGCCCGCCCGAGCTAGCTACAGTAATTTCAAACTCTTCGCGGTGGACGCGGTTACCATAATCTACGTGATCACCCACATTACCGTCCCAAATACCTAGGCGGACTCCTTTTCCCGTCAGACCTCGTCCTCCGAGTTCGGGTAACTGACGCAGATTCATGCCTCCGCTCAGCCGTGCTCCACGGTAGTTGTTGAGCTCCATAGGAGGTGCAGACCAATGAATGGCAGCTACGTAGTCTTCTTCAGCGATCGCTAGCACTTGTTCGCGCGTAGCGGTTAGATGAGCAGTACGGAGCAGATCAGCACTTGCCGTAAAGATTATACCGAGTTCTCTCAGTTTGGCTTTTACTTGTTGCGGATCGCTTCCTCTGAACCATACTAGGTCAACCTTTAAGTTGTCGCCTTCTACAGCCCATTCAGGCATCTCGCCTTGTAACAAGCTGTGCACTACCTTCCACTCACCGCGGATGGGTACTACACTACGTATGCCCGTGCCTACAAAGTCGCTCGGACGACTACCAGGAGCAACCTTTGCATAGTAAGCATTCGAACCGAGATAGTCGCCCAATTCAACCCCTTTTTGCTTTAGCGCTTCATAAGCTATCTTGCCCGAAGCAAACTGCACAAGGACGTTGAGTCGTTCCCCCGTAGGATTCCCCAACTCCAAACTAGATGTCTTGTGTCCGCGCACTTTGGGGCGAACATTTGCTTCTAAGTAGACCTCTCGGTCGCCGAAGCGAACTGGCTCTTGTGCGTAGAGTAACACCCCCACACTCAAGAACAGCAACGAAAATAGAACTCGTCTCATTTGCTCTTACTTTTAAGTAAAAATATAATATCCAAGTTAGCAATTTTATCAAAAAAACGAGCAGAAATTTCCGTTCACTATTGCGAATTGATTAGAATTTTCATAAAGCGGACACAAAGTGATTTAATAAACAGTTGTTTATGTCTTCTTTTTTAATTAGGGTGTCTTTATTTAAAAGCCCGAATTTGTTGAAGCTGAATTCAAGTCACAAATGCAACCGTCCGTCGCATTTATGTAATTACAATCCCAAATTTAGCAAAAGCATATTCCTTGGAAGTCAAATAGCCTAGCGATTTCCTAGGTCTGTTGTTTAGTTGCTGTTGTATTTGGAGTATATACGCCTCTGTCACTCCTTCAAAGGAAACGCCTTTAGGTAGATATTGGCGAATAAGCCCATTCATATTTTCATTTGCACCTCTTTCCCACGAGTGATATGGAAGAGCAAAATAAATAGGGACATTGAGTACATCAGAGATTTCCAGATGCGCCGCAAATTCTTTTCTAGCCACCGTGATCGTCTTTAGTTGGTCTTTAATGGGCATAAGTGTAGCTACTGTTGCCGCTTTAAGCGGCTTCGATTCTTCTCGCCCCGTAAGTAGTCTTATCCAGCATAATTTCGTACTCCGATCATTGATTGTCAGTATTGCGCCTTTGTGGTTTTTGCCAACCACGGTATCCATCTCCAAATCACCAAACCGTTTTTTAAGCTCCACCTCAGGCGGGCGCAAATCGATGCTCATCGTGTCTCGTATTCGTCCGCGCAAATCTTTGGCGGCACCTCGCTTTCGATGCTTACGTCCTCTATGGCGCAAATGTAGATAGAGCTTACTTTGTGTCGTTTATCTTCCCAAACATATTGGTAAATATGCTCATGACTTACGCAGGGTTTTCCCTCGAGCTTACAGCGTCCAACGATTTGTTCGGGACTAAAGTCCTCTTCAAGAAGGCGGAGTATGGTCTCTTTTATCTGTTCCGTAAATTGTGAGGTTTAGGCTTTTGTTCTAAACGCTCCTGATATTTACGATGAGCTAAATCTGCCCGATATGCCCCATTACGCATATCGCAGTTACGTCTTATCTCCCGCGAGATAACCGATTTATCTTTTCCAATTTTCTCTGCAATAGCACTCTGTGTGAGACCTTCGTTTCGCAAGTACTGAATTGCGTATCCTTATTCTAGTGTTAAATGTCCCATCTTCTACTTTTTTGGACGGAAGCCGAAGGTATAAACATTTAACCACCGCAGAGGGAAGGGAGGCATTTTCCTCTCTTCTCTTCTGGGGATTTTTATAGGCTAAACATCCCTCCTATGGCGTTGCATTTATCACTTGAATTTAGGACTTGAATTTGGGATATTAGAATGGGTAACCTACTCCGAAGTGCAATACCATATCGCCAGCTTGGTAGTCTCGTTCAAGCGGAATCCAATGGTATGACTTCACGTTAGGATCCTGCGAAATAGCAGGATCGTGAAGTTTTACGCCCATGTCCAAACGGATCAGAAAGAAACCTAAATTAAGGCGCAATCCGAGCCCATAGCCCATAGCTATCTCCTTGTAAAAACGATCCCATTCAAAGACGGCACCAGGTCGTTCGTCTGCTCGTTTTATTGCCCAAATATTTCCCATATCAAGGAAGAGAGCCGTTTCAAATTTCCAGAAAAGCCATGTCCGATATTCGACGTTGAACTCTAATTTAAGGTCGCCCGTTTGGTTAGGGAAACTAAATCGTTGTTCTTGAAACGAACCAGGACCGAGGTCGCGAGCATGCCATGCACGTACACCATTTGCTCCGCCTTCGTAGTAACGCTTCTCAAAGGGTAAAGCTTGCGAGTTACCATACGGATACCCCAGCCCTACAAAAATTCGGCTTGCCAACGATACGTAGCGGTTCGTGCGGAAGAGCACCGAATAGTTCACATCGCCCTTGATGTACTGTGCAAAGGGGAGGTCGAAGACGCTATACATACCGTTTGTTTGCGGTCTTTTAAGCCATTGACTGGAATAACGGAGTACATTGCCAGCACTCTCCAGATTCAGCTTAAAAAGTGTCGTAGAAAAACGCGCATTGGGAGTATTGCTCGCATAAGAGAAACTGTAGCTTAGCAGCGAAATAAACTGGCTGATGTATGAATTGGCGAGATAGGTCTGTCGTATTCGTTCGGCAAAAGCAGCATCAATGGCAAAGATTTTAACGACATCTATCTCAAGCGGAACGATGGAGTGCGAGGTGGTGGCACTCCCCTTCCAATTGTAGGACATAAAGCCCGAAGCTACAGTGCGACGATAATAAGGGCGGCGTTGGAAATTGTACGAAACCAAGAAACGCGTAGTAGGCGAGTAGCGACGCACAAATTCGTTTCCCTTGAGTGGTAGTAGAAACCGCGGGAGTGTAAGAGAAGTATGTAAGCCAATCTCCAAGGCAGTCTTAAAGCCTATCGCAGTCTTCCGTAGAATGGCTTCCGCTTGGGCACGAAGTTGTATTTCGAGTTGTTCTGCGCCATTAAACAAATTGCGATGGCGGTAGGTAAGGCTTCCTTCCGTACCAAGCGAACCAGACGTAGTAAGCATCCCCTCAAGCTGATAGCCCTGTAGCTTGAGTCGTGTAAGGCGCACATCGCAGTTAATCGGGTAAAAATGAGGCACAGAATCTGCCCCATGCGCATGAAGCGGATTAGATGATTCGCGGAAGCTGAACGATGCCGTTTGATAGAGACCGAGTCCGAGCAGGTTTTGTTGCGATTTGTTTATCTGTGAGATACGGAGCAGAGAATCTTGCCTAATGAGGAGTAGTGGCGCAAGAACGGGGAGTCGTATTCCCGCATGTTTATCGTAATAAAAATAGAGTCCGTCGTGTGTGCGGTGTGAAAGTAGCTGGGCGTTTCCCGTATTAGGTTGCAATGGGTCATATTTTGTAAAAAGACGGATGGTGTCTAATACATAGCGGCGAAAAACGGTGCTATTTGCCAAGTTCGTAGTATCATTTGGAAGGCGCAACGTAAGTCGTGCTTTGTAGGGTGTGCCAATGGTATCTACCCGATACCCTATCTGCTCGGCAGAGAAATTGTAAAAGCCTTGGTTGCGAAAAATACGTTCAAGGCGCGTTCTTTCTCCTTCCAAGATTTTAGCATCTAGGCGTCCGTGATTTTGCAATAGGGTAGACTTGCGGTTTTGCTCGTAAAGGCGTGCAATCGCAGTGTCGCGAATCTCGGTACGTATGCTATCTATTTCCGTGGGTTGGTTGTAGGTAATAAGATATTTTACTCGTCGTTTCTTTTTGCCCACATCCTTCGTTTGGTATTCTACTTTTGCATGGTAAAAACCTCGACTGTTGAGGTAAACACTCATATTCTGCGTAGTACGCTGAGTCAGCTCCTCACTATAGAGTACAGGTGCTTCACCTATACGATGCAACCAACCACTTATTCCCGTTTCTTTCCCCTCTTTGCCAAGATTGTAGAGCCACAAATTGAAACGGTAGATGCCAAAAAGTTTGGTATTGGGCTGCTGGCGAATGTAACGGCTCAATTCGTCTTCATCAATATCAGTATACGAATCGGTAGCCTCTATGCTTGCCTTTTCCAGAAGTCTGCTCCCTTCGGGGACATGTTTGAGCGTAGAACACCCGACAAAGAAAAAAAGCAATGTGGAAAGTACAATCGCAGCCGATAGGCGTAAGGCACTGTTCCTGTTGAACATTCTGTAGGCGAAGTAGGCTAGGATTGTGTTTAGGGCAAAGTTACTATTTTCGTTTTGACTATAGGGAGGTAAAAATGTTGACGCAAGCCGAAATAAAGTATATTCGTTCGCTGCATTCAGGACACGTTGCAAAGAAAGAAGGCAAGTTTGTGGCAGAAGGCTTGCGTATGGTACAGGAGCTATTGCGGGCAGGCTTCCTCCCCGAACGGCTCTATACATGCTCCGAGGCGCAGAACGAGCATGAAATATTGCAGAACGCAATACAGATTGGGCGTCAGGAAATGGAACGCATTACGAACCTAGAGACAGCATCAACGGTATTGGCAGTCTTTCCGCGCGTCTATGCCACTATGCTACCGCTTGACACGGGCTGCTCCCTCTTCCTCGAAAGTATACAAGATCCTGGCAATTTGGGAACTATTATCCGCACTGCAGCGTGGTTTGGCATAAGACAAATACTTTGTTCGGAGGACACGGTAAGCCTCTACAACAGCAAAGTATTGCAAGCTACCATGGGCGCTGTGGGGTATATACCTGTAGTCTATACAAGCTATGAAGAGGTGCGAAGCCATGCCCCAAACCATTTACAAGTGGTCGCTACGTGTTTAGATGGTGTACCCCTTACCTCTGCGCAATTCCGTATGCCTACGCTACTCCTGTTCGGGAACGAGGGGAAGGGACTTTCACAACGCCTTTTAGCCGAGGCGAATTTGCGTGCTACGATACCCAAAGGACGTGGTGGACAGGGCGAATCGCTGAATGTAGCTTCTGCAGTTGCTATCCTCTGCGCCGCTCTACAGAATACGCAGGGTTGATTGTGAATGCGCTAAGCGCTTGTGCACCACTTCGCAGGGCTCTCTACACCCACTGAATGGGTTTAAGCCCCTCGCGTGTGAGCCACCTATTGGCAAGCAAAAAGTGGCTACACCCGATAAACGGATTGTTCCGCGTCATGGCAACAGGATGTGCTGCCATAAGTACTAGGTTGTTCTGGATCGGAATCCCTTCCACGAGTTCTTTCGCTTTTTGCCCCCAGAGTAGCATCACTTTAGGCGAATGAGTGGTCAGCGCTATTTCTACAATAGTACGCGTAACCGTCTGCCAGCCGAGGTTCTGATGCGAAAAGCTCTGCCCTTCTGTCACCGATAGAACCGAATTAAGGAGGAGTACCCCTTGCGCCGTCCAGTCAGTTAAGTCGCCATTGGTTCGCCGCTCCCCACCGAACTCGTTTTGTAGTTCGGTGAAAATATTCCGTAATGAGGGTGGTGGCGTAGTTCCCTTGGGGACAGAAAAAGCCAAGCCCATCGCTTGCCCAGGATTGATATAGGGATCTTGCCCAATAAGAATTACCCGCACCCTTTCTAAAGGCGTTTCGCGCAGTGCACGGAACAGATTTTCCTCACTCGGATATACAACTTCGCTAGATCTTAGTTCTTCTACTTTTTCGCAAATCTGCTCAATCTGCGGTATCATGTCGCGCTCGGCAAGCGCTTTATACCAATCGGCTGGTATCAGTTGGTCTAGTGACTGTCTCATTGTGGTGTAGTGCGTACAAAACGATTTTTCAGTTTTTGGTAATGCCAGCGTCCTACGGCGATTCGATCCGAGGTTAGGTCTTCTTTCAATAATCTCAGATCTTCGTTAAGCGTACTGATAGAACCATGGGTCGCGATGGCTATATTCACATAATCCTCGTTGGGCGGATTCGCGTCGTTTAGTGGTTCTTGCGAGCAGAGAATTACATGCACTGGCTTTGTGAGCAAGGGTAGGAGCTCTATGTCGCGTACAGCGCTGTTGTTGTCTGCTATCAGAATTAGTTGCTTCGCTTGCGGATATTCGTTTTCGGCAAAGAGCAGCGCCTCGAGATCATTCTCAGGGTCGTCGCCACTACAACCGTAAGATATAGCATTAACCAGCGCCTCGGTTATCTCTTCCATTTGGCGAGGTACTAAATGCACTCCTCCAGTACTACCTGCCACCTTCGTAGAATCTGCACGCCCATCGCCATCGTTGAAAAATACCCCTCCGTACACTTTTTGTGCATTGTTTGCTAAGGACAGCCAAAGGAGGTATTCCTCAATGTACGGATCCATGCTACATGTTACATCTACCACATAAACCGCGCTATCGTACTCCTTTCGTTGGAGTGTTTGCAACAAATGGAGACGAGAACGCCGCACAAAATAGCGGTTCTGACGTTCTTCGTCCTGTATTGCTTGGCGGAGCATGTAAACCCCTTCGAGCACTTGTTTAGAGACATAAGGTGTTGTAGCCGCCTCTTCACGCGAAGGAATGGCAAAGGACGGAGGATTTTTTTGTGCCCGCGGTGGGTTGATGCGTTTTTTCGCACCGCGAATACTGTCTTTATGCGTTCGGTATACTGGGGCGCTTTTCTTTTTGTTCGATGGTGCCTCTTTGGCTTTATCAGAAGCATTATCGGGCACTCTGGGTAAAATCGAGTGTTTGATAACCGTCGTTTTGTTGAGTTCTAGTTTTATCTCGGCGGTTTGTAGAGGCGGATAGGAAGTAAAGGTATGGGAATCGAAATTCGGAGTCCCATCAACACTGAACTGATAGGTATGCCCTAGCGGCACTTCTACGCGTGCTTTGCCTGCGGCATTGGTAATACCCGTATACAATTCGCCGTCTTCACTCTTGCAGTACAACAGGCGATTTGCCACAGGATGTCCCATAACGTTGAGATAGCTAAAGAGTACTAATCCGTACCCCTCCTTGGCACTGATGCCTTTCAAGGCTGCGGGTGGAAGTACAAGCTCAATTTCCATAACTCCCTGCGAAATCGGTACTGTTCCGAAATGGGAGAATTGCGGGAAACCGTCAACCGATACACTATACTCCGAATCGGGGCGTAGTTGTGCAAATCCGAGCCCAAACCGATTGGTATAAAGATACACCACGTCGTTGCTCGAGTCCTTAAGCGTAACCGTGCCTACAAAAGGATTGCCGTCTGAAAGAGTTACCTCAAATTTGGCATTGACGCGGCGTACAGACGCAGTGCTGTCTTGTGCTTGTACATTGCAGAGGAGCGATAATAACGAGTAGTAGGCAAGTAGGGAGGTAGTAAGCCAGTGCGACATCAGAATTTGTTCATGTTCTTCCCTACAAAGAACGGCAAATTCGCTGTCTTGTTGAGTAACTGGCTCTGTGTTATCTTCGTTCTACAAGAAAGACACTCAGTTCACATCCTGTAAAACGAAGTACACACTCCCCTTAGGGGAATGTAAACCTCAACGGTTCATGCAAATAGTTACCACCCTTGGGCGTCCCAACTATAGGCACGCAAGCCCTGTTCGGGAGCACTCTTGTCTATCGCTTTGAGTTCCTGCATAAGGCGTGCAGCCTCTGCTGCTTCGCAAACTACAAGCATCGCGGTATTTATAGCTGGCCACGTATGCGATCCTAAATGCGGTTCACCGTAGTACCCTCCTACGCCCTTTACCTGCTCCCACTGTGTATAGCCCCGTAAACCTAAACGACGCAAAACGTCAAGCACTTTATCTATGCTCGCCTGATTGTATACTATAAAAACTGCTTTCATTGCAACCCCCTAACTCGCTTCATTACTTTCGCAACAGCTTCTTCTGCTCTTTCTTCCGCGCTGACTTAATCGCACTGCCTGCAAAAGCAGCATAGACAGCAGGCACAATGAGCAACGTAAGCATGGTAGAGAAGGTAAGCCCACCAATTACGGCAATACCCATCGGACGCCAAACTTCCGATCCCTCGCCTGTACTCAGCGCCAAAGGCAACATCCCTAGGATTGTGGTAAGCGAGGTCATGAGGACAGGACGCAGACGTGACTTACCGCCTTCAATTACAGCGCGGAAGGTGGAATAACCACGCTCGCGAAGCAAATTGGTATAGTCTACAAGCACAATTCCATTCTTTACGGCAATACCCACCAGCATAATAGCTCCTATCATGGAGATCAAATTAAGAGCTTCGCCTGTAAAGAGCAGAGCGAGCACTACGCCGCTAAATGCAAAGGGCAAGGATAGCATAATGATAAACGGAGACTTGAACGATTCGAACTGTGAAGCCATTACAATGTAAACAAGCACTAGTACGAGCACCAGAAGTAAGCCCATATCGCCCTGCGACTCCTGTTGTTCCTGCGCCGTGCCCCCTATGCCTATTGAGATGTCGCTCGGGATGTCCATCTTGTGTACCTCATCCCATATTGCGTCCACTATTGTAGAGAGCGAGGCGTTTTGCATCCCCGTAGATACCTTGATCACTCGTTGCCTATTCTCGCGACTAATAAAAGGCGGCGCAAAGAATTCTGTTACTTTCGCCACATCCTTCAGTTTCAACGGCGCTCCCGTAGGCGTATAGAGCGTTATCTCGTCTATCGCCTCCATCGATTCGCGGAACTCTTTCCCGTAGCGCACTCGGATGTCGTATTCTTTCCCTCCTTCGCGATACTTCGATGCCACTAAACCATTGATTCTGTTGCGCACATACTGCGCAGCAGTGGCAGTGCTCAACCCATGAAGCGCAAGTTTTTCGCGGTCGAATTGGATGTTGTACTCCTGCTTAAATGGATCGCGTTTCACTTGTACATCTCGTGTACCAGGGATGTGGCGCATCGATTCGGCAAGCGATTCGGCAATCTGCGTAGTGCGTTCAAGGTCGTAACCAAACACATTCACATCGATAGAGGGAGCTCCGCCCACACCTCCTTGGTTACCGCCTGGGGTAACAGTAAGCATCTCAACCTCTGGGAGACGCTGTAGGGCACTACGCACCGAGTCGCTAATGGTAAACATTGTCCGATGGCGCAAATGCGGTTTTACAAGACGGATATCGAGGTGAATTACATTGTTGCCACTACCCTGAAAGGCCGCATACAAGTTGTCGCTACTTGCCGAACCATAGCTCGAGGCGAGTAAAGAGATTTCGGGATTCTGCGCCTGCAAAATACGCTCCATGCTATCTACAATGCGCCCTGTGTACTGCACACGAACGCCTGTGGCAAGCTTAGCCGTTACGCTGATACGCGAGTTGTCGGACTGAGGCATAAACTCTGTACGTAGAAGCGGCACAAGCATCATACTCCCCACGAATACTACCGCCATGAGCGATATCACCAATGCACGGTGACGCGTTGTCCAAGTAAGCATCTTGGCATAGAACTCATCTAATGAGCGCAACATACGTTCTATGGTACGCTGCACCAAATTGCCTTGCGCTCTTGCATCCTTGGGGCGCAAATGCAGAATGCGGGAAGCCAGCATTGGCGTTAACGACAAGGCGGCAAGTACCGAAATTACAATGACCAAAGTAACACTTGCCCCTAGCTGACGGAACATAATACCACTCAGACCACTAATCATGGTCAGCGGCAAGAATACGGCAACCACTGTTAGCGTAGCAGCTACTACCGAGAGTGCCACTTCGTTTGTACCGTAGACGGCAGCTTCGCGCGGCGAACTCCCCCGCTCCAAATGCGTTGTTACGTTCTCTAGCACCACAATTGCGTCGTCAACCACCATCCCTATTGCAATAGACAAGGAACTTAGGGAGATGATATTTATAGAATTGCCCGACACGAAGAGGTAGATAAACGCCGCAATGAGCGAAACAGGGATGGTTAGAATAATAATAAACGTAGCGCGCCAACGCCCAAGGAAGAAGAGAATAACCAACATTACAAACAGTGCGGCATAGAGCACCGTTTCCGTGAGCGAGTCAATACTATTCTCAATGAACTCCGAAGTATTAAACAGCGTGGCAATCTGCACATCCTGCGGGAGGTTGCGCTCCAGCTCGGGGAGCATCTTCATAACCTCCTTTACTACCTTAACCGCATTAGCACCCGACTGTTTCTGTATCGAGAAACGAAGAGCCCGTTGCCCATTTCGGCGCACAACAAGCGATTCTTCCGCCAATGAATCGTTCACCCGTGCAACTTCATCCAGACGGATATTTTTGCCCTGAAATTGCCCCACAATGATATTATTGAGACGTTCGCTTGCGTCAAATTCGCCCTGAACGCGGAGCGGCACACTCATATTGCCCGTAGAAAGCGTACCCGCAGGCATATTAAGGTTCTCGCTCGCAATAGCACGTCCAATTTGCTCAACGGTGAGGTTATACCCTTCCAAGCGTTTCGGGTCAACATCGACCATAATTTCGCGTTTTTCCCCTCCGCTAATGGTTATGGCTCCCACGCCATCTATTCTATTGAGCGGGTTCACTACTGCATCCTCTATTATCTCGGCAAGTGCAGGCGTACTCTCCTTTGCCGTAACCGAGAACTCGAGGATGGGGATCATCGTCGTATTAAACTTGAAGATGATAGGCGTCTCTACGCCGTCTGGCAAGCTTTTGGTTATTCGGCTCAGTGCATCGCGAATACTGTTGGTAGCCTCATCCAGATTAGCGCCCCATTCAAATTCCAAAAAGAGAAGCGAATAGTTCTCGTATGAACTAGAGGTTAGTTTCTTGAGGTTGGCAACCGTATTCAGGTTATCCTCTAGAATGCGGGAAATATTGGTCTCAATATCCTCGGCATTAGCTCCTTGGTAGAAGGTAAAGACAGAAATAAAAGGGGGATCTATCTCGGGATAGAGATCAACCGCCAACCGATTGTAGGAATATAGACCGAATAGAATAACCGCGACAAAAAGCAGTAGCGTAGTTATCGGTTTACGAACTGCGGATTCGTATAATTTCATTGCAAAATCTGTGGGTTATATTTGCCTCACACCACGGCTTTGGGCAGGCAACTGGCTACTGTGCCACTTGTATTAAATGACCGTCTTGCAAGAAACGTAGCCCCGTTACAATAACGGAATCGTTGGCAGAGAGTCCGTCCAAAATTTCCACTTTATCTTCTACACGGTTGCCCAACTTTACCAGTACACGACGCGCGGTTCCTTGCGTTGCTACATAGACAACTCGATCGTTTGTACCACGTTGGCGTACTACGGCCAAATCGGGCACTACCACGCGATTTACCTCTCCGAAGGAGAGCAATACGCGGGCAAACATCCCAGGTTTTATCGCCAAATCGTTGTTCGGGACTTTAATCTCCACTTGTGCCGTATGCGAAAGAGCATGCACTGTGGGTGCTACGCGGTAGACCTCCCCTACAAATTCGCGCTCGGGGTATGCGTCCAATGCAACTTTGGCCTTTTGTCCCACACGAACACTGCCTAAACGACCTTCGGGGAGATTAATGAGAACCTTCACGGGGTTAACTTGCATCACCGTAACTATTGCCGCACGACCGTTAGATTCTGGCGTAGGCGACATGGCAAAGAGCTCGCCCGCATAGTAGTAACGCCCCGTTACGATGCCCGAAATAGGGGATAGCAAACGCGTATTTTTCTGCAAGTTTGCCACGGTAGCGCGGCTTACTTCCAGTTGCGTTTTCATCTGGTCGTACTGCTGCTGGGTGGCACTTCCCAAACGTTTCAGGGTATCTAGACGGCTAAAATCGCGTTCGAGGGTTAACATTTGTGCTCGCGCAGTAAGCAATTGCGTTTCGTCCATCTGCACGAGCTGTTGTCCTGCCACTACACGATCGCCCACCTCTACAAAAACCTTGTCAATCCGCCCAGCCATAGCAGGGCTTACTTGGTTCTGCTCGAAAGCCTCTACCGTGCCACTAAAAGTCTCGTTATCCTGCAAGCGCATGGTAGACGAAAGCTCTACGCGAACGTTCAAACGCTCCACTTCTCCCGTATCCTTCGCTTGCTCTGCGCTACCGCAACTATTCAACAAAAAAAGGACTCCTATACCGACTAGCCCTAATGTTGACTGCTTTATCTTCTTGTTCGCCATATCTCCGACACTTACCTCGCTTCTTTACTACTCTCGCCCTTCAAGTTTATCCTGTTCCACCGCTGCCTTTATATAGTCAAACATGGCTTTATAGTAATTCAAATTGGCTTGTACATGCGCCATTTGGGCATCGGTTAGTTCTAGAATTGTTCCCGCTCCAGCATTGTAACGTCCGCGCGCAATGGTTACTCCGCGTTGTGCCAGATCAACTGCTTCCTTGCAAGCCTGCATAGATTCGCGTGCCGACGCCATTTGTTCTTGTAACGCATGGCGCTGTATTCCTAATTGCTGCTCGGTATAGGAACGCTGCCACGCAGCACGTTGCACGCCAATTTTCAATTGCTGCTCCTGATGGTATTTGGTAAACCCTGCAAACAACGGAATGTTGAGCTGCACGCCAACAAGCGCAATTTCAACCCAATGGTATTTATCAAAATTAAAATCGTTGGCTTGCGTCTGCCACTGATAGTTCGCAAATGCCGATAACATGGGATAGTGTCCCGCACGCACAATGCGTTGCTGCTGCAACAAGCGCTGCTCTTGTAATTTGAGAAGCTTTAAGTTAGAATTGGAAGCAATTTCGCTCACTGCATGTTTGCTTGCTTCATAACCAGACAATATGGACTCGAGGTCGCCCTCAACGTCAATAGGGATCGTATCTGCGATTCCTATCAGGGAGCGTAAAGTGAGGAACGCCACTTCTTCGCCCTGACGGGCTTGCAGTACGAGAGGTTTGAGATTGCTAACCTGTACCTCGGCACGCACTTTGTCGTATTCCGACACCATACCCTGCGATGCCATATTCTTTACATTTTCCAGCGTAGCCTGTGCCGTTTGTAGGCTCTGTTCTACTACTTGGCGGGACTCCTTTGCCAATAAGCAATTGGCAAAGCCCAAACGCACACTGCCTCGTAGATCTACACGCGTACCACGCTTCGTTTCTACAGCGATGGCCTTATCTGTTTTTCCCATCGCAATGTTGCGATATGCGGGCAAGGCAAACAGGGGAAGTGCTGCGGACACGGTAGCCTGATAACTGTTGTCAGAACCGAGTTCGAGGACACTCCCCATAGGAGAGCCTTCGGGCAAAAAGATTACTGGTTTCTTAAGATGGCGGTTGTAAGCACCACTTGCATCGACGGTTGGCAATAACGCACCCCAGCGTTCCCATTGCGCCACTTCTGCCTGTTTGATACCATCACTAGCGGCACGGAGCTGCAAGTTCTCCGTTTCAACACGCGCCAATGCACTTGCGAGGGTTACACGAATCGTATCCGCTCCAAGTGCAGTTACAGAAGCTCCCAATGTCAGTACCCCAAAAGTCCAATAGAAAAAAGCTCTCCAAACCATATTCTATTTCATTTCACGTGCAAAAAAATGCGTCACACGTTCTCGGTGACTAGACGCCACAACACCATAAACCAACAAAGCATAGAACTGCCCTAATAGACGAGCGGGCACCTGTGTACTTTCCGAAAACGCTTGATAGTGCATCATCCACATAGAGCTCTCTACCAAAATCAATGCCACTGCGCGCACGTCAATCTCGGCTCGGAAAACGCCTTCCTTAATCCCCTTTGTTAGAAGCTTCTCCAGTTGCTTGCAGTGGCGCTGCTGCACAAACTGCGTGTACTCTTTCCACACCTCGGGGTAGTAGGTCTCCAAATCGCGAAAAAAGAGCGGCGAGACTGTTCGATAGGCATTCCACCCCTTGAGCATCATTTTCAGTAAGTACTCTAGCGCATCGCCCTCCTGCGGGACAGACTTCATCTTTTCGGGTAAGCTCAATTCCATGAGCAAACCACGAACAATGGCTTTTTTGTCGTGCAATAGCTCGTAGATCGTACGTTTGGACATGGCTAACGATACGGTTAATTCATCCATCGTTACCGCCTTTATCCCTTTTTGGCTCATTAGACGCCATGCCGCCACTAAAATACGCTGCCGTCTCTCTTGTTCTTCTGCTGAGGCTTTCACTTTCATCACCTAAAACTCCGCACAAAGGAAGCAAAATAAAAAACTAATAGCAAGAAATAGTTTTCTAATCCTTGTGGGAAAACAACCATCTGTTGTAGGGGGAATGGTGTATCTAAGCTGCTAATTTCCAATCGAATCACGTTTCACCAAAATGATTTTCAATAGGTTTCGGTATATATTTCATGATTTGACATCGCTCTCATTGACCTTGCCGTATTTTTGAAACAAAAGAAAACAGACCGCAATGGCGAGGCAGCGGAATAGATGCGCCTACTTGGCAACCTGAAGGATGCTATGGAAGTACTATACCTCCAGATTGTGCCCAAAGTTTACGAATACGGTTTCCTGATAGAATAATCGAATTTCTTCTTCACTCACATAAATTCAGCTCTAACTTCTCGTCTTTTAACCCTCGAGGGATGTCCATAGTGCGACAGTATTTACATAAAACAGATGCTGTTATCTTGCCTCGTTCGAAAATCTTTTGTGTGCAGATTAGTATAATTGAGTTATGAAATCATAACGAATGAGGATTGTAGCGGAAAGTGAGAGCTTCTACCTTTACAAATGTTAAATAAATTCATTATCCTATGAAGAGAATTATTTTTCTTGGTTTCAGTACGGTACTGACCCTACTGCTCTTCTCATGTTCGAAAGAGAAAGAGCGAATTTGCGAACCTCGACACATTCTAGACATTCACCCCTAACATTTTATGACAATGAAAAGAGTTTGTGGTTTTGTGCTACCTTTATTGGTAGTACTTGCGCTGTTCTCGTGCAAGAAAAGGGTTACTATCATACAAGAGCCTGAGACAGGAACGTTTCAGATGCGCTATGTTTATTACGAATACTTTGAACCCACAGGAGCGTGGATTCGGGACAGGAATAATGACGGGAATAATGTGTACATCGGGCTAACTGGCGATTACTACATAAACGAGAAAGATACTACTGGGCGCTTCAAGGCACTTGCAGAGGAGTTTGGTGAAAAAGGAACAAAAACCTTTTGGCGTGTTGGTCCTGGGACGTCAAAACCCTACAATATCACTGGGGTTCACTTGTATGCGGGAAGGGGGGAGAAGAGAAAGGATGTCTCCGATGAGCACCTGATTGCTTTCGAGGATCCCTCTGCTTATATAGCAAGTGACTATGATCTTTCCAAGGATTGCCATAGAACAGAACCGAAAAAGATATCAGCATTGACTGAACACGATTTGAAGTGGATGGCGCACATAAGGATATTTTTCTCGCAGAAACCAACCGAACGTCTTACGCTTGTCTTTTCTGTAAAAGATCATCCTGATGTTGAAATCGTTGTTTGGTGGTAGGCAAACGAAAAAATAGAGGACGAGGGTACGTATATACGTACCCTCGTCTTTTAATATAAACTAAGAGATACAGTACCAGTTTGTTAAGCTTGACAACAGAAGGTATAATCTTCAAAGGTTTGCACCTGCGCATTTCGATTCACTCATTATATTTTCTCCACATCAATTGTAAGCGATAAAAGATACCTTTCCACAAGGGAAAGAATATAAAAAGAGGCGGCATATCTTAGCGAAAGATTAAGTGCTCTTTTTTTGAGGCAGTTAATCACTTACGAAAGCAGAATCCGTGCTTTTGTTACCATTCAGGGCGGTGCCTGCGCCAAGCACTTAGCCAATCTTGCGCATTTCTTTTCGCGATAGCTGCACGAGGCGCTATTCATTGCACCTTTGCGTACCAAATAATTCAGACAATGAAAAACGCAAGATTCATCTTTACGCTTTGTTTCGTGCTATTTGCAGCATGCCCGCTATCCGCACAAAACCTCTCGTTTTTACAGAACATCCAGTCCAAAATAGATAGTGCATTGAGCCGCTCCTTTGCACACCAGAATACTGCGCCGCTAGATTCTATGCTCACGCAACTTACCAAAGTTACGCCGCAAAATAACCTCACCACATACTGGCAAAGCTATGCGCGGAGCATGGAAACGGTTTACTTCATGAAAATGAAGCAAATCAAAGAGGCGGAAAACATTATCAACCGTGCGTGCGACGATATGGAGAAGCTCGATAAGAAGAATACTGAAGATTACGCCCTTCTAGCCTCTGTACAAAACCTTGCAATACAGTTCCGCTCGGGGATGGGCGCAGGCAAACTCTCTAGCCAAGCGGTAGAAAACGCCCAAACTGCATTGCAAATGGATTCTACCAATTTGCGCGCTTGGTATGTACTCGCCAGTAACGATTTCTATACGCCTGCTTTCTTTGGTGGCGGCAAAAAGGCGGAGCAATATTTGCTAAAAGCGCTTTCGTGTCCAGCCCAACAAGTCCCGAACCCCTATATGCCCTCATGGGGACGCGAAGAGTCCTACCAGCTACTACTGACCTACTACGTTCAGAAGGAGCAATACGAATCAGCGCGAGTACTCCTTAATACTGCCAAAAAAGAATACCCCAACGGGCGGTGGTTTATTACCGAGTTCGAGCAGCAACTCAAAAAAGCCCAGTAACACCCCCTTAGCGCGGATTCAAAAGCTAAAACATCGAGTTCCCGCCATGCGAATACAGCAAATTGGTATTCTCCTTCTGTCTCTTTGTGTGAGTACCGAGCTCTGGGCACAAAGCGTCACCCTACAGGCACACGTGGTAGACAAAGCGGGCGCTCCTCTTTTCGCCGTAAACCTCTACTTAAAGCAACATGCACAGGTGGGCGTTATCACCGATCCCGAAGGGTATTTTCAACTCGTACTGAACAGCGAAAAAGAACAAAACGACACGCTCGTAGTCTCATTTGTGGGGTATCGCACCATTCTGTTTCCACTGCATGGTAAACAGAAGCTGCCACCTACGATTGTACTAGAAGAGGAGAACTATGTACTGGCAGACACCTACATCATAGCATCGCCCTCCACAACGCGCGAATTTTCGGTAAAGGAGTTAAAGGTGCTCGATATTTACAACGACCCTCGGGCTAGTGCCGATGCTCTGAAAGTAGTAACCTCTCACCCCGCCTCTACCAACACCTCCGAAGGGGCTGAACCCGAGCTACGCGGGAGTACAGGAAGCTTCTCGCGTGTTGTCTTCAACAATGTTCCCATTTACCACCCTGTGCGCAATGCCGAACTGGATGGCACGGGAGCATTTAGTCTTTTCTCTACCGAGTTTATTGATAGGCAGAATACCTACGCAAGCAACGCGCCGCTGGCTTTTACCAATGCCCTAGCAGGCGCGGTAGAAATACAAACGAAACGTGAACTCTCTGCGCGAAATACCTCAATTGTAGCCTCGCTGGCAACGGCTAGCATTCTACATGCCCAACCGTTAGGTTCGTATTCGTTTGTGCAACTTTATGCCAACTACATGTATTCTCCTGCCTTTTTAACCCTGAACGCCAAGACAGAAGACTTGCACAGATTCGGCTCGTTAGATGGTGCTATCAATGCACATACCATGCTCGGGAAACGCGTTGCCCTCAACCTCTACGCATACGCTATCGACGAACACTATGCTGTGCAGAGTTATACCTACGGGTATCAGGGAGAAATGAGATACCGCAACAAGCGCAACTTCAATGTATTAAACATAGAGGCGCGCTTCGGAGAACTCTACTGGCTTACCAACGTAGGGTATGACCACGCGAAAACGCATTATCAGCTCGGGAACACCGATTTACACGAGCAGCCACGCAATAGCTATGCAAGTACTGTGCTAAAGTACAATCCGTCGTGGTTATCTCTCGAGGCTGGGCTTATTTTTACCGACGAACAGACGCGTCAGCACGGTGTATTCCCTAAGTTCTATTTTGCACAACGACCAGAAGCCCCCACTGTTGCGAGAGATACTAATGCTTTTTTTCGCTCTCTCGAGAGTTACTTGTATCTCAAGCATCGCTTCGCGAAAAAAGTAACACTCGGGGTCGGCGGACGCCTACAACTCCCCTCTTTTGAGCAACCATTTCGCATTTCGGCACAAGCCAATGCAAAATATGCTTTTCTGGCGTATCATGCCTTGCTCCTGAGCGTAGGTCAGTACTGGGGGCACACTACGCCGCAGTACAATGTGTGGGAGTACCGACTTGCCCAATCGCAGCAATTGGCACTAGACTACGTCTACCATTACAACGAGTTCGAGCTCCAATCTGCGCTTTACTACAAGCAAGAGACAACAACAACGTTTGAAGCGCCTGACTATCGTGTAGAGTCCATCGTGCGACGTATTGTAGGCGGCGAGCTTTCTGTTAGCAAGCAGCTAGGCAGTTTCTATATCTCCGCAGCATATACCTACCTCTGGGCACGCGTCAGGATTCGCGACAATTGGTACAATGCCCTCAATCAAATGAACTACCTCGTAAAGGGCTTAGTGAGCTACACGAATCCTACTTGGGGAAAGTTCTCGTTGGCATTGTTAGCCCACCCTGGGCTTGCCTATACTCCCATTATTGGAGGATTCTCTACCCCTGAACAAACCATTCCTCTTTGGGGTGAATACGGAGCTGCACATTATAATGCCTACCAGACGCTCGATTTCTCCTACAACAAGGTATGGTTTCTAAACGAGCGCTCTATGCTCATACTATTTGCCTCCGTGCGAAATATACTCGATCGGCAGAACCAAAATCGTGCGCTCTATGCCCCCGATTACTCGCAACGCACGGATTGGAGGCACTACGGCCGTCGTGTTTTTTACCTCGGCGTATCGTATAGCTTTTAATGCGATAGGCGGGAAACCCGTACGTATCCCATACAAAAGACAATCCTCTATTTTTTAGCCTCCCACTTGGGGAGTAGTGAAGCTATTGTATGATATACGATAGTATCCCATAATGAGTGTTTTTCTTCGTAAAGAAATATTATTGTATGCCATTGCTCTACGACATTCCTTCCGAAACCGTCAAGGAACTTCTTGTTCTTCTTGCCAAAAACTTGAAGACGCGCGTTTAGAAAAAGGGCTTTTGCGCCCCGCTTTATCGCTCATGAGTGGCGTTCCTGTTCCCACAATAGCCAAGTTCGAGCAGCAGTACGCTATCTCGCTTGTCTCTTACGTAGCCTTGCCAAAGCGCTCGGGTATACCGATGCAATAAAGGCGCTCCTCGCCGAACCTCGTTTTACCACGATGGAGGAGTTAGAAACCATCCACAAGGATAAAAACCGTAAGAAAGGGCGCAATGTTTTCAATAAGTAAACTCTTGGTTCGCTACCACGAGCAGGAGGTGGGTACTTTGCAGATGTCGCCCGACAACCGAGTATGCGTCTTCGAGTATGCTAAGAGTTGGCTTAAAAATGGGTTCTCTCTGCCGCCCTTAGACTTCCATTGTAGGAAGACCTTTTTGTCGCGCAATGGACGCCATTTCACGGGAATTTTGGAATTTTTGAAGACAGCCTTCCCGATGGTTACGGACGGTTTTTATTAAATCGGCTTTTGAAAAAACAAGGCATTGACGAAGAAGAACTTACACCCTTGCAGCGTTTAAGCATTGTGGGAAGTGCGGGAATGGGAGCGCTTTGCTATGAACCTGCAACCACCATAGGTGCGCGAACTCATCGCCGAAATTGCAAAGTACACCAAGCCTATACTTTCCGCTCCTTACAAGGAATTTGCTTAATACGGGGTTTTATCTTCCGTATCGCTCCACAGAAGGAAGGACTCTAGCGCTTCCGTTTCGCAAACACGATGCATGGCAACAGCCCGCTTCTCAATAGGGTAGCTGAGTTGTTGGTATATAAGCGAATCGTCAAAACCGATGTGCTGCGCTTGCGCTTTAGAATTCCCGAAATAAACAGTCGTGATGTGTGCCCAATAAATGGCAGCAAGACACATAGGGCATGGTTCGCAGGAGGTGAAGAGTACACAGTCAGTCAATACATGGGTGCTTAAAAAGTGTGCAGCCTCGCGAATGGCGAGTATTTCAGCGTGCGCTGTCGGGTCGCAGTTCGCCGTGACACGATTCACGCCCGTTCCCACAATCTGCCCATTCCGCACAACGACCGCTCCAAACGGTCCCCCGCCATTTCGGACATTATTGGTGGCGAGATCTATCGCCAAACGCATAAATTTTTCTATAGTGTCCTCCTGCATGGGCTTTCATTTTAATTTTTCGCAAAACTATGGGCTAGGCGCACAACAACCTCGCTCGCTTTCTCCATGCTACGTACTGGCAAGTATTCCAAGACGCTATGAAAATTCAGACCACCCGCAAAAAGGTTCGGACACGGCAACCCGCGTTCTGTTAGCCGCACACCATCAGTACCCCCTCGTATAGGACTACAATCGGGCACTATGCCAGCTTCCTCAAAAACCTCTTTTGCCCGTTCCACAATGTGCATTGACGCGTCAAGGTATGAAATCATATTAGGATACTGATCTTTTATCGTTACAGTTACAGTATCTGCCCCATAACGGTGATTGAGTAGGCTTGCCAAGCTCTCTAGTTTCCGTTTTCGTTGACAAAAAATCTCATTGTCAAATTCGCGGATGAGGTACGAAAGCTTAGCTTCCGTTTCGTTGCCTTCCATCTGATGTAAATGAAAGAAACCTTCGCGACCCTCAGTCATCTCAGGACGATCGGTAACGCCTAAAAGCGAGTCAAACTCTATAGCAATCCGCGCAGCGTTCAGCATCTTCCCTTTGGCTCCGCCTGGATGAACATTGATGCCACGAACACAGACCTCAGCACCTGCCGCATTGAAATTCTCGTAGGAGAGTTCCCCGAGCTTCCCCCCATCAACTGTATAGGCAAATGTTGCACCGAACTTCGCGATATCAAAGAAACGTACCCCCTCACCAATCTCTTCGTCGGGAGTAAAAGCAATACATAGCGGTGCGTGCGACACTTCGGGGTGGAGCGATAAATAACGAAGCGCTTCTACAATAGCAGCAACACCTGCCTTGTCGTCTGCCCCAAGAAGTGTAGTTCCGTCTGTCACGATAAGCCGTTGGCCTACGTACGAAAGAAGTTCGGGAGATTCTGTGGGCGAGAGTACATGCCCATTGCCCAAAACAATTTCGCCCCCAGAGTAGCTCTCTATAACGCGAGGTTTTACGCCAGCTCCAGGCGCATCGGGCGAGGTATCTACGTGGGCAAGGAAGCCTACCAAAGGTGCGTCGGCACGACAGTTGCGTCCCGCGAGTTTGCCCATAACATAGCCGAATTCGTCTATTACAACCTCATCTAGCCCCAACGCTTCAAGTTCAAACTTAAGCAGGTGGAGGAGTGTCCATTGTCCTTCCGTAGACGGATAGGTAGAATGAATGGGAGCACTCTGCGTATCAATTTGCACATAGCGCAAGAAGCGTTTCTCAAGGGAGACACGATCTATCTCGATTTCCATGCTTTACCCTCATTATGGTAGAAAGACAACATCAAATGTAGAAATATTCCGACGCCTAGAGCTAGCCTTCCATGCAATTCCCGATTGATGCCACATACTTGGCATGCATTTTGGTTAGAGATGCGGAGTGTGCGTTGAACTGGCGGTAAACATTCGCAGCCAGCTTAGCGTATACGAAACAGGTTTGGCACAACTTAGGAGGCGTGCCAATAGTGTCAGTTCACTAACAATTTTGAGAAAATAAAGAGATGAGAAACAGAAGTTTGTCCATAGTAGTTGCGGTGGCAGCAATGCTCCTGTTTGTAGGTAGTGCTAGTGCACAAGGTGTTGTTCTTTCGCGCGACAGCGCTTGGGTCTTTTCGGGCAATCTGTCAGCCACGTTCAACCAAGTGGCTTTGACGAATTGGGTTGCAGGGGGTGAAAATACATTAGGTGGCGAAGCAGCTGCTTTGTTAGACCTGAAGTATGCAAAGAGCAAACAGTTGTGGCAGAACACCCTAGAATTGGGGTATGGGCTTATGAAGCAAGGCGACAAGGGTGTCATCAAAAATCTCGATAAAATTGATTTCGCCTCGCAGTATGGCTATCAAGCAACGCAAGCATGGTACTACAGTGCCCTCTTTGGCGTGAAGACGCAGTTCGCAGCGGGGTACAAATATCCCGATACGAAGAATGTGATTTCGGACTTTGCAGCCCCTCTTTATCTCCAGTTATCGCTTGGTGCAAGCTACAAGCCAGACAACCATTTTTCCGCACTTATTTCCCCGCTTACAGCTCGTTGGACGTTCGTTCTGAACCAAGACCTCGCCGATCAGGGTGCTTTTGGCGTAAAATCAGGCACATTTGATGCGGCAGGCGTTCGTACTGCTCCTGGCGAGAACCTACGTACCGAGCTCGGTGGATACATTAAGTTGGGCTACACCAATTCCTTTTTTAACAACATGCTGGGGCTGACAACAAAGCTCGAGCTCTTCTCGAACTATCTCGAGAATCCGCAGAATGTTGATGTAAACTACGACCTCTTGCTCGATTTCAAGTTGAGGAGCTTCCTAACAGCACGGGCTCAACTCACCTTGATTTACGATGACGACCAGAAGATACCCAATGCGGCGGGGAAACCCGTAGCTGCATTGCAAGTACGTCAGATGTTTGGTCTGGGGCTCGCATACCGCTTCTAGTACACGAAACAATAAATTCCGACCCTGGGGCGCAACGAAAGTTGCGCCTCTTTTTGTTGCATTGTACCCAACAATAGGAGACATTTAACCACCCCAGAGAGAAGGGAGGCGTTTTCCTCTCTTCTCTTCTGGGGATTTTTATAGGCTAAATGTCTTTTCTGCGGCGTTGCATTTATCACTTGAATTTGGGAGACATTGTATTTCCACTTCTAGTCTACTCTTTGTCCTAGTCTGATTGTTCAAGTTCCAATACTTGCATTGTGGGTTACGTACGAACATTGCCTATTTTTGTAAGGATTTGAAACCTAGAGCAATGGGAAATCTGAAGTGCGAACTAACCTACCTACCAGAAGTCAGCTATGCATTGTACCAGAACTATGTGCCTATTGTGCGAGAACTATTGCTTACCAACGAAGGCAATACGGCGCTAGAAAACTTGGAACTCTCCCTTTCTATCGATTCTTTTGGGCGTTTCCCGTACCAGCAAAAAATTGCTCTACTCGACGCACACGAGACGTTGCACTTTACCGACGATTTACACACTCTCAGTATTGATCCCACGGCGATATTACAACGAACTGAGCGGGTAGACACGGTGTTACGCCTTACCTTACAGGATGCTACGGGCACAACGCTACACTCGGAACTATTTCCAATAGCCCTCCTTCCCTTCGATTATGCCCTTCAGATAGACACCCTCCCTGAAATGCTCGCTGCGTTCGTTACGCCCAATTACCCAGCCATAGCTCCTATTTTGCAAAGAGCCTCGCATACTCTTTTCCAGTGGACTAATAATGGCTCTTTTGACGGTTACCAGTCGGGCGATCCGAATCGTGTACGAAAGATGATGGCGGCTGTTTACTACGCCATTGTACAAGAACAACTTATCTATAGCGCTCTTCCTCCTAGCTATGAAAAGTGTGGGCAACGCATACGTATGTGCGATACTCTTTTCACACAGCGCATGGCAAATTGCATTGAAATAAGTCTTCTCTATGCAGCCTGTCTCGAGGCTATTGATCTGCATCCTCTTCTCCTATTGTTGCCTGGGCATGCCATGGCGGGTGCTTGGCTCGTAGAGTCTTGTTTTCCTCACTGCGTCGTAGATGATGTAGCGCTCGTTGCAAAGCTTGCGGCGTCTGGTATACACCAAATTGAGTTGCTCGAGGCAACGTTAATGTTGAAAGATTTGTACGATGATTTCGATGCATCGGTAGACGTGGCACATCATCGTATAAGCACACTCGAACAACTCGCCTGCATAGACATCAAACGCTGTCGGCAAATCCCAATACGCCCAATGCCGCAACGTATCCCTAGCGACACGGGCTTTGCCATCATAGAACCGCCCAAAAAAGCTACGAAGAATGGGAGTGCTCCTAACGAGCTTCGCACCGCAACATTCGTAGAAGGTGAATCACAAATAGGGACGAAGCAAAATGTATGGGAACGTAAACTTCTTGACCTCTCATTGCGCAACCCGCTGATAAATACTCGTAGCACCCGCAATATGCTCCCCTTTCTTTCCGTCAATCTTGGTGAGTTAGAGAATCATCTTGCAGACCGCGCTGAGTTTACGATACTGCCTCAACCAGAAGAATGGGGCGAGGGGATGCAAAGCAAGGAGCTTTTCCGTGTACTTAATGCCGATTCTCCCATTTCGGTACTTGTGAATAACGAGCTAAAAGTGCACAGACTCTATGCTCGCTACAAACAAGAAGAACTCAACACAGCAGTTGTACATCTATATCGTGCAGCTCGCATATCGATGGAAGAGAATGGAGCCAATTCGCTCTACTTAGCTCTCGGTATGTTACGTTGGTATGAGAGTGAAACAAGCGATGTGGCGCGCTATGCGCCCGTGATACTGCTACCTGTAGAACTTCTTAAAAAATCCTCTCGGCAAGGCTACGTTCTTCGTTCTCGCGACGAAGACACGCTGATCAACATTACGCTCCTCGAAAAGCTACGACAAGATTTTGGCATCAATATAGGTGGATTAGACCCGTTGCCGCGCGATGAACACGGGGTGGATATAACCCTGATTTTCTCTACGATACGAATGGCCGTAATGGCACAAAAACGTTGGGACATTGAAGAAGTGGCGCTGGTAGGTCTTTTCTCCTTTAGCAAGTTTGTAATGTGGAACGACCTCCATAACAATGCCGAAAAACTTGCTCGCAATAAAGTAGTGCAATGCCTCCTGGCTCAAAAGAATATCGGCATAGAGACGCTACCCGAGCTCCCCGATTTTGATGCCGTCTATAAACCCGCCGATGTTGCACTCCCCGTGAGTGCCGATGCCTACCAATTAGGGGCTGTTGTGGCTGCAACTGCAGGGGAAAGTTTCATACTCCATGGGCCTCCTGGGACGGGTAAATCGCAGACCATTACGAACATCATTGCCAATGCGCTCTACCACGGGCAGAAAGTCCTTTTTGTAGCGGAGAAAATGGCAGCCCTCTCAGTAGTGCAGAAACGTCTGAATCAGATAGGGTTAGAAGCCTTTTGTTTGGAACTATTCTCCAACAAGGCCAGCAAAACAGAGGTACTACGCCAACTACAGGCCTCGGCAGATATAGCACAGTACCAACAAGTAGAGAATTACGCGGCAGAATCTGAACGCCTTCTCGCATTGCGAGAAGAGCTTGCTGGGTTTGTAAAGCTGATGCATAAATCCTTGAACATCGGATTCTCTCTCTATGAAGCCATTGGACGATATCTAGTACTTGCGGCACAGCTTCCCAAAGTTCCTTTGAACTTCACTATTGTGCACCCTAATACTCTCACCGCGGAGGAATTCGCAGAACTAGGCACAGAGCTCGAAAAAACACAAGCCACAGTGCAAGTATGCGGGAGTATTGCTACACACCCCTTGGTGCGCGTCGGGGAGGTTAACTATACACCATTGCTGGAGCAGGAGGCAAAGGAACGCTTGTCAGAACTCCTACAACACATAGCGCAGTTTCTACCTACATATCAAGGTGTAACTTCTACGCTCTTAGGAGATAACGAATTAAGTCGTGCGACGCAACTAGAACAGTTTGCTCAACTTATTACCATACTACAGGCAGGGAAAGAGGTATTAGTAGATGCGTTGCGTGCGGAACAACCCCAAGAAGTGTTGAAAGAAATTTCGGCTTTTATAGACCACGGTCTTCGGTTTGCAGAGCTGAAAACGCGGCTACTGTCGCACTATGACCAGCGCCTTTTGGAAGAGGATGTTCTGGTGCTCGAACGTGACTGGTACAGTGCACGAACACAATGGTTTTTACCCAAATATTTTGCCTCACATAAATTCCGCAAACAGTTGTCGTTCTATCGTCGGCATCATACCCCAATCGCGAATGCCGAAGTGCCCGCTTTACTCGAAGATTTACGCAACTATCACGCTGAATACGAATACATTATCCGGCAGGATGCTAGCAAGCATTTAGGTAAGCTCTGGAAAGGCGATGCTTCCGACTGGGAACTTCTTTCCTCTGCTTTGGAAACAACACAATTGCTTGTTGACGCCATTGTAGCACTTGTTGGGAACGTTGTCTTTGTAAAAGCCGATGGGCTCGCTTTAGCATCGGCACTCGCCAATGGTTTGCAAAACTTTTTAGCGTTGCATCAACAGGAATTGCAAGCCTTTGTTGATGGTTACAAAAAACTACGGACGCTGCAATTAGAAGTCGCTAGGTTGCTTGTCTTTACGTTACCGCAACCTGCCTCAGATTATCTAAGGTTTGTGCAAACATACTACGATGGACTACTAGCAAATTTGGACAAGTTGCGCGATTGGGAGAACTGGCTTGCACAGCGCACTCGGTTAGAACAAAAGGGCTATACCTCCTTTATACAGAGTATTGAGACAGGAGAAATTCCGCTCGAGCATTTGAAAGATACTTTCCTTCTTGTCTTCTATCAGGCGCTTATCCTCGAAGTAGTGAGCGCGCACCCGCAACTGGCGCACTTTAATAGTGCGCTATTTGAGCAGGAGATAGAACGCTTCCGAAAACTGAGTGAGCGTTTTGAACACTACACCCAGCTTGAACTTTTTGCACGTCTGGCGGCCTCGCTGCCTGCAATGCAGACAGATGCTAATAGCAATTCCGAACTAGGATTTCTACAGCGAAATCTGCGAAACAATGGACGTGGTGTTCCCCTTCGCAAATTGTTTGAGGGCTTAAGGAAGCTGCTCCCGCGTCTAAAGCCTTGTATGCTTATGAGTCCGATCTCTGTGGCGCAGTATATAGACCTTGACGCGATGAAGTTCGATCTCGTAATCTTCGACGAGGCTTCGCAACTCCCGACCTGTGAGGCTGTGGCTGCTATTGCACGCGGTGAAAACGTCGTAGTTGTGGGAGACCCAAATCAGATGCCTCCTACACAATTCTTCGTCTCCAACAAGGAGGATGAAGAGAACCTTGAGCTAGAAGACCTCGAGTCTATTCTAGACGACTGCCTCGCACTCCCTCTTCCGTCGCGTCATCTCTTGTGCCACTATCGGAGCAAACACGAGAGCCTTATTGCTTTCAGCAATGCAAAGTTCTACGAGAATAGGCTACTCACCTTCCCAAGTCCAGATGATCGAGTGAGTAAGGTTGCCTTTTGTCCTGTAAAAGGGGTTTACGACCGAGGAAGAACACGCACCAATGTAGCTGAAGCACAAGCAGTAGTTGAGGCCGTAATGGAACACCTTGCAGATCCCTCAAAGAGAATGCGGAGTCTCGGGATTGTAACTTTCAGTGTCCCGCAACAAAACATGGTGGAAGATTTGCTTTCAGCTGCTTTCGCCGCACATCCCGAGCTTGAGGCGCAGGATGCACAGTCGTCGGAATCTATTTTCGTGAAAAACCTAGAGAATGTACAGGGCGACGAGCGCGACGTTATATTTTTCTCCGTGGGCTACGGCGCAGATGCTGCGGGATATGTGAGTCACAATTTTGGTCCGCTGAATCAGAAAGGTGGTTGGCGACGCCTAAATGTGGCAATAACGCGCGCCCGTTATGAGATGGCGATATACTCCACACTGCGTTACGACCAGATAGATCTGAAGCGTACACAAGCAGAAGGAGTCTTGGCGCTAAGAGCTTTTTTAGAGTTTGCAGAGAAAGGGCTCGCAGGATTGAAAACTCTTAATAATGCACTGCGTAACGAGTCGCACAGCACTTCAATTGTGGAGCTAATAGCAGCCGCTTTACGGGCGCGAGGCTACCAGCTAGATACACAGATCGGGTGCTCGGACTACAGAATAGATATAGCCATAATAGACGATGCAGAGCAAGGAGAGTATCTGCTTGGCATTGTGTGCGATGGCGAGAACTACCAACGTGCTAAGACAGTAGCCGACCGAGAAATTACCCACCCTAAGGTGCTACATACATTGGGATGGCGTATTCTACGAATTTGGGCACTCGATTGGTTACAAAAGTGCGATGAGGTCTTGCAAAAGATTGAGACGGCAATTGCAGAGGCTCGTACCCATAAGGCGGTTGCAAGCAAAGGATCTGTTTCTACCGCGCAGCCTGATAATACAGAGGAAACACTAAAAGCGCCCAAACTAGTAACAGTAGCGGCTCAGCAGATAACCTCGGCGAAAATAGCGTATAACGAGATTGAACTCTCTCCTGTACAGGCACCAAGCGAAGCCTTTACCGCAGCAATGCACAAACACAAGGTGATAGCTCAGATACGGCAAATCGTCAATACAGAAGCCCCTGTGCACAAGGAATATGTGGTACGTAAAGTGATAGCCGCATGGGGAATCTCGCGCGTGGGGAGCAAAATAAGCGCGTACCTAGATTCTCTATTCGCTGAATTGGCGTATCCGACGATGGTCTATGACGACGATTGTTTCTTCTGGCTGCCCGAGCAGAATCCGACTACACATGCAACCTATCGTTCATTCCACAATCTGCCAAACTACGTACCGCCCGAGGAAATTGCAGTTGCTGCGCAAGAGGTACTTCGTCAGCAGGGCTCGTTGCCACATGATGATCTTTTACGTGAAGTAGCGCATCTTTTAGGTTTTAGTCGTTTGACGCCGAGTGTAGTAACAGCTCTTGAGCGCGGAGTAAGCAAACTGGGCTAGTGTGTTGAACGCAACGAATGTGAGGCAAGCAATCTAGTGCTTGGAAATCAAGGTTGTGCAATGCATACACTAAGAAGGTATTCCATGTACCACGATACTATCGTAAAAAGCAATAAGCCCCCTATCCTCGCGTTTTTAATGAGCTATCGAACTAAAAGGTATTGATCTGATGAGAGTGTGGAACACAAAATGGATATTCGGACTGTCGCTTGTGGGGAGTCTCCTAAGTGGTGTGGCATCGGCGCAAACGAAGCCTAGTGAAATAGATGGTCGTTCGGCACAAGGAGGTTCGCGAAATATTTTGCACCCTGCCGTACCGTTACTCTCTATTGCGCCAGACTCGCGCTCTTCTGCAATGGGGGACGCGGGGGTGGCTTCCGAGCCTGACGTATTTAGCCAACACTGGAACTCTGCTAAGTATGCTCTAATCCCTAAGCAATGGGGTGTTGCCATTTCCTATATCCCATGGTTGCGCAAACTAACAAACGAGATCAACCTTGCCTACTTGGCAGGATATTATCGCATAGACAAGATGCAAACTCTTTCGGCATCATTGCGCTACTTTTCGATGGGTCAGATGAAGTTCACAGACGAGATGGGAAATCCGCTCACAACGCACAACCCGAACGAATTTGCCATAGATGTTGCCTATTCTCGCCTTTTCATAGAAAACTTTGGAGGCGCAGTAGCATTCCGTATTATTCGTTCCGACCTTACGGGCGGCGTTACACAACAAAACAGTGCAGGTACTTCCAGTGCGGGGATGTCTTACGCGGCTGATATAGCACTCTACTACCAAGACAAATTGAAATTGGGAGGCATGCCCGCTGAGTATGCATTGGGCTTAACCATCACCAATATTGGATCGAAACTTTCGTACAACGACGTTTATAAAAACTTTATTCCGATCACGCTCCGCTTAGGCGGACGTTTCTCTGCTGATATCGATCAGTATAATCGTCTAAGCGCTCTACTCGATGCATCGAAGCTCCTGATTCCAACACCGCCCATTTACGATGGCAGTCATAACATCATCAAGGGGTACAATCCTGACGTGGCAGTCGTCTCAGGAATGCTTCAATCGTTCTATGATGCTCCAGGTGGCGCTAAAGAGGAGTTTCAGGAAATCTACTGGGGCGGTGGCGTAGAGTATTCTTACGCTAAACAGTTCGCACTACGGGCTGGCTACTTCTTTGAACACGAAGAGAAGGGAGGGCGTCAGTATTTCACGCTTGGTGCAGGTGTAACCTACAACATATTTGGTCTTGATGCTTCATACATTATTCCGAGTGCTGGATTTAATAGCCCCTTAGCGAATACTATGCGTTTTTCGTTATCGGTGAATTTCGATCAACCTAAAGGAAATAAGAAACGTTCGCGTCGCGCTTAAACGCGTGTAATGGAGCTTCGCATTGGTTCTGGTTACGATGTGCACCGCCTTGTAGAGGGGCGGGCGCTTGTTCTTTGTGGTATTACTGTGCCTAGTGCAGTAGGTGAAGAAGCACATTCTGACGGCGATGTGGCGCTACATGCATTATGTGACGCCTTGTTGGGAGCACTTGCTCTAGGCGATATTGGCAAGTGGTTTCCAGACTCAGATGCACAGTTTAAGGATATCGATAGTCGTAAGCTATTGTGTGCTGTCTATGAATCCATCTCGGAAAGAGGCTGGCGCATTGCCAACATCGATTTAACCATCCTTCTACAAGCCCCTAAGTTGCGCCCATATATTGACACTTTGCGTCAGACGCTCGCCTCCGATCTCAATTGTTCGCCAGAGCAAGTCAGCGTAAAGGCTACAACCACCGAACGTTTAGGCTTTGTAGGTCGCGGCGAAGGCATTGCGGCAGAGGCAGTAGTACTACTTGTAAGAGGCTAAATCAGGGCATTGCCTATTAAGTCCTCCGACATGCTTTCTTTATTTGGCAGGGGATAGAATACAATCCTCATTTGTGCTCTGAGTTGAGGTGTGCCTCTTGTTTGTCTCAATTTGTTGTGCCGTCCAGTGAACTAGGTTTCGCCTTTATACGGCGCTATGTATTACGATACATTGTGTCGGGGTTCTATTATCGAGACTGCTTCACAACAATATGACCCTAAAAATGCGCGATGCGCTAAAAAGGGCGGCACAAATACATTGCTAGTCCCCCATTCCTCATACCTGCTCCGAACAAAACACGACAAAAAAAGGTAAATAGGAAAAGAACTACCTTTGTATAGTTTAGGTAGAAATAAGTTAGGAAGACAATGAAGAAGATTATTAGTACCAAGAATGCACCAGCAGCAGTAGGTCCGTATAGCCAAGCCGTAATGGTTGGCGACACGCTTTATATCTCTGGGCAAGTCCCCGTAGATCCTGCCACTGGGAAAGTAGTAGAAGGCGGCATCGAAGCGCAAACAGAGCAGGTGCTTAAAAACATAGGAGCGATTCTTAAAGAGGCTGGTCTGGACTACTCCAACGTGGTAAAAACCACATGCCTCCTTGCCGATATGGACAATTTTGTCCCTATGAACGGCGTATACGCTAAATTCTTTACACAAGATATGCCTGCGCGTGCAGCATTCGGTGTTGTTAGACTCCCGCTCGGCGTAATGGTTGAGATTGAGGCAATTGCAGTTCGTAGTTAACGCAGCCTGATTCCTCATGGCCAGAGCATTGAATGAAGAGGCGGTACTAGAACTCCTGAAAGGGCTTACGCACCCAGAAAAGAAACAAGACGTAGTCTCGCTCGGGCTAGTACGCGATCTCTATTTCGACGAGGCGGGTATTCATTTTTCGCTCGCTCAACTAAGTGCTAACGACCCGTTTGCTACCTCGCTGATGCGGCAAGCGCGTCGGATTGTGTCCGAGGCTTACCCCGATGTTGCGGTAGAAGCCTCCTTGCAGATGGTGGCGCAAGCACCAAAAGAACCCAAAGACCTCCCCCCGCGTCAAGGTGGGGTGCAGAATGTTAAGCATATAGTTGCTATAGCGTCGGGCAAAGGAGGTGTAGGAAAATCAACCATTACAGTAAATCTTGCTGTCGCTTTGGCACGTAAAGGACTGAAGGTTGGGATTTTGGATGCTGACGTATTTGGTCCCAGCATGGCTATCATGCTGGGTGTGGAAGATGAGCGCCCTGAGGTAAAAAATGAGGATGGCGAGGATCTTATCATCCCAGTTGAAGCGTACGGCGTCAAGATGCTTTCCATGGCGTTCTTCGTGGCTGCCTCCGATGCACTGGTGTGGCGTGGTCCTATGGCTTCCAATGCACTCAAGCAGATTATACACATGGGACTGTGGGGTGAGCTAGACTATTTGCTTATAGACACGCCGCCTGGTACAAGCGATGTGCATCTTACCATTACGCAAGATTTGAAACTCTCGGGAGCAATCGTAGTAAGTACTCCCCAGCGTGTTGCTCTTGCCGATGCACAAAAGGCGCTGAGCATGTTTTCAAACCATGAAATAGCCGTTCCTATAGTAGGTATGGTTGAAAATATGTCGTGGTTTGATGCGGGCGATGGCGCGAAACACTACATCTTCGGGAAAGGAGGTGCTGTTGAGCTTGCCGAAGAATTAGGAGTACCGCTTTTGGGCGAAATTCCTATAACCCAAGAACTACGCGAAGGTGGCGATACAGGCTGTCCGCTTGCCGCTGGCGAAGGTACTATGGCTCGTGCCTTTGACGAGCTTGCTCGCAACTTCTTGACACAAATGAACGACGGTGTGTAGAGCAACCTGCGCACCGAATTCTTTATTCTACAAATCAACTTTGCAAACTAAAAAACACACCTTAGCAATGGTTTCTAAAGAGTTAATCGATAAAGTGAATGCTGCTATCGATACCATGCGCCCGTACATGCAGAGCGACGGTGGAGATCTTGCTCTAGATAGCATAAGCGATGATCTCGTAGTTACAGTGCGCTTCCTTGGCACATGCGGCACGTGTCCTTATAGCTCCATGACACTGCACAATGGTGTAGTGCAAGCGATTATGCACCACGCTCCAGAGATTAAAGAAGTTGTAGCACTCGACGAGAACGAATAGTAGGACCGATTTTGAGTGAATGGAGTATGAGTGAACGAAGGCAAATGCCTAGGGTAGCCGTTTGGTTTTCCCTAGGCTTTTTTTTGTTTTTTCTCCTACACTTCCCTGCATTTGGGCAATCGAAGTTGAAGGAGCAGCGCGCCGCCTACCGAGATAAGTACAAAGACATGGCCATAGAGCAAATGAAGCTCTACGGAGTTCCTGCCAGTATCACTCTCGCGCAGGGAATGCTGGAAAGTAGAAACGGACTGAGCGCTCTCGCAGCAAAAGGTAACAACCATTTTGGTATAAAATGCCACAAAAGCTGGAAAGGCAAAAAAATGTACCAAGACGACGATGCAAAAGGAGAATGCTTCCGAGTCTATAAAAGCGCCGTTCACTCCTTCGAAGATCACTCGCTCTTTCTACGTGGCGCCCGTCGCTACGCCTTTCTTTTTGATCTAGAATCTACCGACTATAAAGGTTGGGCAAGAGGATTGAAGAAGGCAGGCTATGCCACCGACCCTAAGTACGCCGATCATCTTATCAAGATTATTGAAGAAGAAGGGCTTGCAGTTTATGACACGGGAGTGAAAATAGAGATCGCCTCACCGACGGTAGGAACACAGCGTGAACTCGCCAAAGAACCCGAATATGAGATTAAAATGGGCGAGGAGCACAAGATCTACGAGAGAAACCGTGTGCAATACATCATAGTACAGCAGCACGATACCTATATGTCGCTTACTCGCGCCATGGAAATGATGCCGTGGGAATTAGCAAAGTACAACGAACTTTCAGAGCGTATACTCCCGCCGCCTGGCACAGAACTATACATACAGCCCAAACGTCGTAAGGCGGAAGTAAACCACGCAGTACACGTCGTAGAACCTGGCGAAACCATCTATTCCATTGCGCAAAAGTACGCCATCAAGAGCAAGTACATATACAAGCGCAACCGAATGAAGAAGGGCGAAGAACCTGAAGTGGGGCAATTGCTGTATTTAAGAAAGAAAGCACCTAAGAGCTGAACGTGAGAACAAAGATTTAGCTCGGTAGGCTGATAAAGTATATTGGAATAAAAAACGCCACCCATAGAGGTAGCGTTTTTTTTATGTGGATAGTCTTAAAACATTCCTAATTACACTTCTTGTCTTGTGTGATTTTTACACTATAGTTGCCTTTCTGCTTGTCTTTGGTCTCCCATACGTATACCGCATGATCGTTTAGAGATCCTCCTTCCCCATCCTTATATGCAGGGATATTTTCTATCTGTTCCCCGCTAATTTGTTCGCCTTTGTATAAAATATAAAAATGCACAGTTACTTCATAGGGCTTGTGATGTTGAAGTGTGATCTTCACTGCAGGTCCGTCAGCGTAATTCACTATTTCGTTTACCTTCCACGTAGTACCTCCTGTTTGTTCGCAGCGAGGCTGCGCCCCTGCCATACCTATTCCACCAAATAGGATGATTGCCAATACACTTAGTAATCTCTTCATCGTTTCTTACTTTACGTCCGCTCCTATTCGGACAAATAATTAAACAATTGACGTGAATGTTCGCATTCACACAGCAAGTTTTTTTTTCTACGGACATAACCAAATAATCAATCAATTTATTTTCATTCTAAGCTATAATCTCTGCCATACTTCGGCATAGTATCATTAGAAGGAGCGTATATCTCAGGTAGAATTAAATATCAGTCAGTCGTTCGTGGCGGGAGAGTCAGACCTAGCTATGCGATGTCGTGTGCCGCAACAGTATTTTATAAAAATAATTACTCATCTACCTACCTTAAATAAAAGCACCATACTCAACAGCCCAAACTTTTGTATCTTTAACCAACAAAACGGATTTCGGCATTACGATGTACAAAATATTACGAGCCTTCTTTATGCTAGCGCTCCTAGTTGCTGTAAGTATTTTCTCTGCTTGCAATACTACTAGCTACCAGAATGTCCCTGAAGAATATCATCCGAAACTAGATTACGCACTTTCGCAAGCAGGCGACAACAAAGATGAACTACGCAAGGCGTTGGAAACTGCACCTGCTGAACAAGCCGAAGCTGTTGCCTTCCTTATCGCTTATATGCCAGAACGGGATCTTCTTGCCCTACCAGCATCTTTTATCCTTGAAAATGTGGAATATGCTTACCAAGCAAAAAATCGCTTCGCATGGGGGAAAACACTTCCCAAAGAAGTCTTTTTCAACGATGTACTACCTTACTGCGTCCTAAACGAAGCCCGAGATAACTGGCGTAAAGACTTCTACCAACGATTCGCAAAGTATATCGATGGTGTGACAGAGATTACCGCCGCCATAGACAGTGTAAACAAACACATCCGCAACGAACTCCTTGTGGACTACAACACACAGCGAGAAAAGCCAGACCAAAGCCCCTACGAATCTATGCGACAAAACATGGCTTCTTGTAGTGGTCTATCTATTTTGCTCACCGACGCCTTTCGTGCGGTGGCTATTCCTTCGCGCATAGCGGGGACTCCCAATTGGTACGACAACCGCGGCAACCACAACTGGAACGAAGTCTGGATTAACGGTACATGGTACTTTACCGAATACTATCCCTCTGGGCTTAATCAGAGCTGGTTCTTGTCCAGTGCGGGCAGAGCAGACGAGCACGACTCGCTTCATGCCATCTATGCTACCTCGTTTTGCCCAACCGATCTTGCCTTCCCGCTTGTTTGGGATTCTACGATTCGATACGTATACGCTGAAAACGTAACCAAACGCTACTTGGAGCTGTATCAAAAAGAGCAATCGGAAAAACTAAAAGGTGACTATATACCCGTAAAGGTTACCTATCGCGATGTGAATCTTCATGGCGACAACCGTCTTGCCGTAAATGTAGACGTTTTTGATGCCCAAGGACAGATCGATGGGGGGCGTACCAAAGATGGGACTCATGATCTCAACGATTTCTTAACCTTTACCCTTCAGAAGAACCACGCCTACCTATTCAAATACTTTTTGCCAGACGGAACGGAAAAGCACTATGAATTTACAACTCTAGACCACGAGCAACTAATAGAATTGCAATAGTCGGTACACATTCGAGGAGGTACCACTTTCCCCTCTTCCAGCTTTTTTCTCTCTCCGCTTTTCGTTCCACTCTCTCCTCTTCTGGAGTCCTCCAACCCCCTCGAAAATGACACTATTTCCCCTTTCTGGGAGAAATTTCCCGAATGCGGGAAACTTTTTTCTGTCCTTTAATTTGCGGATTTACAGAGCTTTGCGTAAAAAGAGGGTAGGAGACTAGAAAAATAATTGGGGCTAGTATTTGGTGGAATGAAAAAAGGCGTATACCTTTGTAACCGTGTTCGAGAGAGGACGAGGGGTCAGAGAGAGGGGTAATATTTCGTACACGAGCGGTTTTTGAGGCACGGCGATGAGAGAGTAAGTAGCGTACAAGCAAACAAATTTTGCTACTGCTTTTGCGAGTAGTAGTAGAGTCAATTTTTTACAATGTAGAGTTTGATCCTGGCTCAGGATGAACGCTTGCGGCAGGCTTAATACATGCAAGTCGAACGGTAACAGGGTCTTCGGACTGCTGACGAGTGGCGGATGGGTGAGTAACGCGTATGCAACCTTCCTCACACCGAGAAAAAGTCGACTGAAAAGTTGAATAAAGTCTCGTGATGTACACGTCCCGCATGAGATGTGTATGATAGAAGCAATTTGGTGTGAGATGGGCATGCGTATCATTAGCTAGTTGGTAAGGTAACGGCTTACCAAGGCGACGATGATTAGGGGGCCTGAGAGGGTGGTCCCCCACACTGGGACTGAGACACGGCCCAGACTCCTACGGGAGGCAGCAGTAGGGAATATTGGTCAATGGGCGGAAGCCTGAACCAGCCATGCCGCGTGATGGATGACGGCCTTAGGGTTGTAAACATCTTTTCTGCTAGAGGAATATAGCTTACGTGTAGGCAGATGACTGTATAGTAGGAATAAGGATCGGCTAACTCCGTGCCAGCAGCCGCGGTAATACGGAGGATTCGAGCGTTATCCGGATTTACTGGGTTTAAAGGGTGCGCAGGCGGGCTCTTAAGTCAGCGGTGAAATGTCTGGGCTTACCCTAGGAATTGCCGTTGATACTGGGAGTCTTGGATAAGCATAAGGACGGCGGAATGCGTAGTGTAGCGGTGAAATGCTTAGATATTACGTAGAAGACCAATTGCGAAGGCAGCTGTCTGGGTCTTTATCGACGCTCAAGCACGAAAGCGTGGGGAGCAAACAGGATTAGATACCCTGGTAGTCCACGCCGTAAACGATGATCACTCGCTCTTGGCGATATGCTGTCAGGGGCCAAGCGAAAGCGTTAAGTGATCCACCTGGGGAGTACGGCCGCAAGGCTGAAACTCAAAGGAATTGACGGGGGCCCGCACAAGCGGAGGAACATGTGGTTTAA
>CAJPTC010000018.1 GCA_905373475.1 Bacteroidia bacterium
TTCAGTCAGATATGAGTTTTATGCCATTTTCTGCTTTCTACTCCCATACTTCCGCCTAAAATACCATAATAGACGTTCCATTGCGAATTGAAGGACTTGTGCAAGGATAGACGTGCGCAAGCACCCCAATAGCCCGCAAAGGCATATCCGATAGTCCCTCCTACACCTAAGACACGTTCACGCCCTGCTAGTCTATAATCGGTTAAACCGAATTCGTAGGTTAAAGAGGCTGCGGCGAGTATACTAAGACTCCCATTTAGCAAAGAGGCGTTGCGGCGAAAAAACGACACGTTGTCCACTGCGCTGCATGGCACAACAAGTACACAAAGCGCCACAAGGAAGCTGAGTAACGATTTCATCTGTAGGAGTATTACAGTTCATACTACCTGCGGAAACGACAAGTCAGCTCCTTTTTGTTACCTACTGCATCTTGCAGTATGAGTCGCAATTCGTGCCCATTCTTGCGACTAGGCATATAGACCGTGTCGATCTGATGCCAAATACGTCCCTCTTTGGGCTCAGACTCCCACAGCGCCCATTTCCCATCTATTGTTCCGTGCACTGGGCTAACACTCGTACTAGAGTCGCGTACTACTAAATCGAAGCGGAAGGCGTTGGGCAGAGTTTGTCCAGCACAGATGGTATCCCATTGTTCGTTGACGACGTACGGGGGAACAGTATCTAAAAAAAGTGCATACGTGCCAAATTCGCGCGTTTTGCAAACAAACCAATTGTCACTACCTATAGGGCGACTGTGGTAAGAAAATCGCTTTGTATTGCGATTCCAACGTGCTAGGTATAATTTGTCTTGTGGTATGTTGTCTGGAACAGCACTGCGAGGAATTTTCAATGTTATGTTCTTACGAAGCCCAACCCGCTCTGTATGAAGTTCGTAGCAAGGGCTTACTGCTCCCGACGTAGTGTCTGTAGTAACCTTTCCTTCAAAATAAAGGTCGGCAAAGAGAGCTCCTGCAGGGATACTGAGCAGATAGCCTTGTTCGTTGAGCGTACCGCCCTTTTTCCAATCAATACGCGTTCCTTGGGTAGGATACAAAGCACTCATGCCAGTACCACGAATGTTAAACACTAATTCGCTTGTATTGCCTGCCGCATCAGTGGCACATACACGTATCGAGTGCGTTTCACCTTTTTCAGTAGAAATAAGCCCACGATGGGCTGTAATGTAACGACTTAGGAGGTTGCCTGGCTGTAAGAATAAAAGATGTACACGTCGCCCTGTCCGTATACGAATAGCATAGTCTATATGCGCATCGGCATAAGAGGTCTCGTCAAACGCTATGGCATTAAGATCGAAACGATAGATACGTTCGTTATCCAGATAACACTCCAATTCCGTAATGTTACAACTCAGGCTACGCCGATTGACAAAATCGGAGACATCTACACCAAACCCTACAAGGGAGGAAACAGCTACGGTATCGCGCACATAATAACGTGCCGAACCTTTCTGTTGAGCCACTTTTATGGGTTTCGCCTTTTGAAAACTACCCTCGTAGTTCTTCTCATCAATGTTGTATAGGTACAGCGTACGAAATGTGGGGGCTGTTCGGTCGTCGTAGCGAATTCCAGAAAGATAGGAGTTGTAGGGAAGCGTACCTCCATTTAAGCGAAGTTCAAAGTGCAGGTGTGGTCCTCCTGAGCCCCCCGTATTACCCGACCACCCGAGTAGGTCACCCTGTTTGAATACAAATTCTTTTGCCGACGGATAGAGCTCTAGTTCAGCCTTCTTTTGAGCATACTGCTGTTTACGCACATACGCCTCGATGCTCGGATTGAAAGCCTGTAAATGCCCATACACCGATACGACTCCATTCGGATGCTGAACATAAAGGCAATTGCCATAACCGCTCGTACTAGCATTGATGCGGATTATGCGTCCGTCCATGACAGCACGTACCACTTCCCCCTCCACGTTATGGGTGCGCATATCTGTCCCCGCGTGAAAGTGACGTCTTCGTACAGAACCAAAACTCCCCGAAAGCATAATGGGAGCTTGCATGGGCGAGATGTACGTTCCCTTAGGATACTGCGAGCGCTCAAGTATCTTCGTAGACTGCGAGAATAGAGGAGAGGAAAACACCAAAAGCATCACAACAAAAAAGGGGAAGCTTAGCCCTCCCCTATTCCATGGCAAAGCACAAAATGTTTTCCGCATTACACTGCAACTGTCCCTGCTATATGAGGATGCGCTTGGTAGTTTACAATCTCAAAATCGGAGTAATCGTATGCTTCCAACGTTTCGTGGGTACGAAGTATGCGCAATTCGGGAAGCGCGTATGGGGTACGCTCTATCTGGCTGCGTATGGCTTCCAGATGGTTTACATAGATGTGCGCATCGCCAAGCGTATGAATAAAATCGCCCACTCTAAGCCCTACTGTAGCAGCAACAAGGTGCGTAAGAAGTGCGTACGACGCAATATTGAACGGAACGCCCAAGAATATATCGGCACTGCGTTGGTAGAGATGGCACGAAAGCCGCCCTCGCGATACATAGAACTGAAACATAAGATGGCAAGGCGGTAAGGCCATTTTGGAGAGCTCCGCCACATTCCAAGCACAAACAACTAGGCGACGCGAATTCGGATCGTTGCGAAGTGTATCCAGAAGTTCGCCAAGTTGATCTACTGTCTGCCCGTCAGCACCTCGCCAACTACGCCATTGCTGTCCATATATCGGACCGAGATCTCCGTTCGCATCAGCCCACTCGTCCCATATTCGCACACCATGTTCATTGAGATAGCGAATATTCGTATCGCCACGCAAAAACCATAGTAGCTCATAGGCGATAGATTTCCAATGCAACTTCTTTGTAGTGAGAAGCGGAAAGCCATCTGTTAAGACAAACCGCATCTGGTAGCCAAAAACACCCAGTGTGTCAATGCCAGTCCGATTTGTACGCCGCTCCCCTGCTGCGAGTACGTGTTTTACGAGTTCTATATATTGCTGCATACTGTATGTACCCTATCTTTTCCCGTTGCGTTTGGTTACAGAACGGAAACTTTCGCCTACAATATGTATGGCAGGCGGCTCACCGTACACCGTTTTGAACTGCGTAGATTTTATAAGGATAATCGTTGCGCCCTTTTCAAACGCCTGTTGCTGTAGTTGAAGGAATGCCGACGCTTCCAGATCGGCAGATTTGGTACGGAGCATATTGCTTCCTGTTGTGAGGGTAACATCAATCTTTTCTACCGAGATGAGCCCTTCTACGTCTTTTGGATCGCGTGTTATAGGGAGTTCGCGCCATGCCACGCTAGTTGCCCCAGACACGCCGCCTTTCTTATCTAACGATACAATAGTGCCGTCGCCATATTCCACTCTTGCAACCTCATCACGTGCAATGGTATATTTCTTTTGCAAAGAGGGGAGGCGGTAATGTACCGAGTCGTTCCCGAGGTCTAGTACAATCACTTCCAAACTCTTCCCATTACGCAGCTTGAGCAAATCGCTCTTCTTATCTTTTGGTGCTGCAAATGCTGTTAGAGCAAGCATTACAGCGAAAATAACCATTCCTAATTCTCTCATTTACTTGTTTATATAGTCGGGAGAGCAAAGTTAAGGAAATACTCCAAAGCGAGAGGACGAAACAAAACGAAAATAGCTGCGTACACGATGCGGAAACTATAAAAGAATTGCAGATGTCGGAAAAGACAAATCAGGAGCAATCGAAGTTCTTAATGATCCTCGGTTGGGTGGCAACAGTAACCGCGATGGCGATGTATATTTCATATATCCCACAAATATCGGGTAATCTCAGTGGACACAAGGGCGATTGGTTACAGCCAATGGTGGCGGGTATAAACTGCACATTGTGGGTAGGTTATGGCTTTTTTAGAAAGAAGAAAGACTGGCCAATTGTTGTTGCTAACCTGCCTGGGATTATTTGCGGCTTCTTGGCGAGTGTAACTGCTCTTATGTAGTTCACGCAAAACAATGCGTAATAAAAAGGCGCGACCAGAAGTCGCGCCTTTTTCATATCTATAACACGTTCGCACTAGAGCGAATCCCACTGTATCTCTGCGCCTTCTGGCACACTGAAAATCATGTCTAGACGCTTTTCCAAATCTTCAGGCGATAAGTTGCGATCCACAATCTTTCCCGCCTTATCAAAGAGTACCGTAAAGGGAATGCCCACGGTATTATAGATTACCATAGGGCTCTCGGGGCTCATCATATCAGGGTATATGTAATTTGTAGACCACGTAAGACCATCGTCTTTCATTGCCTTTTTCCACGCATCAAGATTTTCATCTACTGATACGCAAACAATCTCTAACCCTTTATCCTTATACTTGTTGTAGAGTTCGACAGTATGTGGCATAGACATGCGGCACGGACGACACCACGACGCCCATAACTTTAACAGTACAGGTTTCCCCTTACCTGCAATATCGCTGAATTTCACAGTATCGCCATTTATATCTGTTGCGGTAAAGTCTAGGAAGGGCTGATTACGCTCCAGTTTCTTCTCACGTGCGATGTAATCGCGCATCGATTGCATGGTTAGCGAACCAGAATAATCGTTCTTCCAAGTATCAAGCCATGCGGCTAAATCATGAAGACGCTCATCCCGTAACTCCATTTGTAATGCCAAATGAATAGCATAAAGATTATCGGGATACTGCTTAAGTAACTGGTAGGTATTAGTCTCAAAATCGCCAGACAGCTTATTCATCTGTCCTTCTACTTCCTTTCTTTTAGCCAGTGTCTCGTCCGAAATATCCGCATCCTCCAACGCTTTTAGCTGATCTTTTAACGGGAAAAGCTCCTTTTCAAGATTAAAACTCAACTCCGCGTATTTATTGAAGAGTTCTGCCCCCTCTCCCTCGTAGTGCGTAGGAACTTCTGGCTTAGAAGCATCGAAAGAAAACGGTTTTTCACCGAGTAACACTGGGTAAAATTCCGTACCAACCTCAACCCCATACAACCCCGCTGGATGCATCTTGGTATACACTATTTTCCCCGCTTCCACCTTGGCTGTATCAACCGCATCGCCACCTTCAGTAGCTAAATCGCGTAGCACCGCCAGCGTACCATCTGGCGCGTTAAGTGTTGCAGCTAACTGCGCTGTATTCGTCTTGTTACAACTCATAAAACCTACAAGCAGTACCAAACCCAACAGCAAAAAAGACAAACGTTTCATTTTTAATTATTTAAGTGTTGCTGACTTTGCATTTTGCGTCCCAAAAGTAACACTTTACTCAAAAAGTAGAGATATAAAGCAATATCGAATGTCGCTACGAAAAAAGTATTTTCGTTGCGCTAGGAAGCGAATTCGAGTGTTTACTAGAGTAGGATTTTACGACCGACTAACGGGCTCTATCACCTATTTCAGCAAGAATACTTACGACTTGTTACAGCCTGTGCCGATATCTAGCACTACGGGGCACAAATATGTATACCAAAATGCTGGTGAGATGCAAAACAATGGCATCGAGCTACAGTTTGATTACACCATTTTGAACTACAAAGATTACAGTCTAAGTTTGGTTTCAACCTCGCAACATTGCGCAACAGGGTCACAAAACTGCAACACGAGAAAAAGACTGGAAGCGTCTTTGCCGTTGAAGAAGAATGGACACGTACTGATGAAGGGCATACACTCAATGAGTGGTATTTGTACCCATCGACAGGAGTAGATCCCACCACGGGGCTACCACTGTGGTATACAGATGCTTCGCGGACACAGACAACAACCGATTTTACGAAGACGCAACGCATTTGGATGGGTGCTAGTGCTATTCCGACACTGACGGGAGGCTTCAACTTGCATGCAGACTGGAAGGGCGTTTATATGGACGTTAATGCCGTTTGGTTTGCAGAGCACAAAATTATGAACTCGTACTCTGGCGATTTTTATAGCGACAATGCACGCCTCCTCCAGTCTGGGCGAGGCGTGGATGACATGTATGGGAAAACATGGCAAGGTATGGGCGATAACAAAGCCCAATTCCCCATTTTGAGCACCGACAACAGCCATACGGGTGGAATTGCAAGCGCGAGCGACCAATACCTACGGCGCGGCGATTTTATCCGTTTACGCGATCTGACTCTTGGCTACAATTTCAGCAAGTCGCTACTAACACGTCTACACTTTACGAGGACGATCGCTGTTTATGCACAGGTAACCAATCTGTTCACCTACAAATTTGATAAGAAACCGAACTACGCCCCCGAGATACCCGAAAACGGACTATGGGAGTTCCGTAATCCCGCAATGCGTACCTTCTCTATCGGTTGTAGTGTTAATTTCTAATTTGAGGAGTTTGACAATGAAGTTTCAATATTCCATTCTTTCTATATTCACACTTGTAGCACCTTCATTCTTATTCGTTTCGTGCGGCAAAGAGTCCTTGAATTCTCGTCTTTCTAAACAACTCGATCAGAATGATATCACAACTGTAGATCTGCTACAAACCGTACTGAATAGCACCGATAAGTTCATGGCAACCGACGCCTACTACGGTCGTTATGCCATTCTTATAGGGGAGCTTCGTTCAGACAACTGTGTAGCTAATGGCGCCTCATCGCCCTTCCCGCTTTACGAAGAGTACAATTTTGGAGAGATAAACGCCGAACTATCAGACCCTGAGATTTTGTGGGAAAACGCCTATCGTGCTATAGCAGCGACCAATCTGGTTATATCCCTTGAGAACAAGAAATTGGACGGAGATCCCGACCGACAGAAACGCATAGTAGGGCAAGCGTATGCATTGCGTGCACTCATACACTACGACTTATTACGCTTCTTCGGAGCACAGCACGTAACGGACAGTGAGACTGGAATTCCCTATATCACCACTTATCCCGCTGCCGATTTTTCGCCCGCTCGTACTCCGTGCGCGTATAGCGCTCTGGTTTGAGGAGTGGGAAAAAGCTTTAGGAAGCACCACCATTGTAACGGAGAGTGGTCAATTTCAAATCATTGACAAAGACAAGTGTATAGCCTCTTGGCACAACAAACTCAATGAAAATTCAATATTCGAACTCTCCATCACAACAGAAGCCACGCAAAACCAGATGCTGCTAGCCTCTGTATACCAATCGCCATTTACAGGCAATGTGAGCGCTACGCAAGAGTTAAAAGACCTATTTACACCAAGCGATGTACGTGCGATGCGAGAATGATAAGGACAAACGAAGCACTTAAGGAGCGTCCTACATCACTCGGAAAGAACTTATCTACTTATCTGGCAAATCTTAGGAAGCATACCGACTATATTCGGAACACAGACAACATAGTTTCATGCGTATAGAGGAAGTCGTTCTGATGAAAGCTGAAGCACTATTTCGACTCGGACGTGATGCAGAGGCATTAGCTACATTAAACCAGATAGCCGATGCACGTGGTGCTATAGCGCATACTGTGGTAAATGAGGATGAAATACTCCTTGAGCGCCAAAATAGAGCTCTGTTTTGAAGGTCTTCGTTTTGACGATCTTGCACGTTTCAAACGTAGTGTACCGCCCTGCGGCCCCTGTAGGCGACCTTACCAAGGAGGCTTATGAATACGGTACAAACCTTTTTGCATAGCCCATCCCATCATCAGAACTACGTTCTAACTCATCGCTTGTGCAAACAAAAGGGTACTAGCAAATAATAAGGACACAAAACAAAAGGAGGCGCAATCTTATTGGTTTGCGCCTCCTTTTTTACTACAAAGTATCTAACTACGAGAACCAAATTATCGAGCTCATAACCACTTGTAGCCCAAATTTTATTACAAAGTTCTTACAACTTAAAATACTACACCTCCTTAACAAGCTCAAACCGACGCAGATAATCTATAAGCGCCTGGAGCATATTATTGTTTCTCGCAAGAATGTCAGTTTCTGTAAATGTCTCGCACGTTTCGGCAAGTTCTCTCAGATCGGCAACTTGTGTACCCGCAATCTTTTTCCCCTTCACCTCTCGCCTACCGAGATAATACAGCTTTTTATCTTCAAATCTGTAATCCGATGCTCGTATATTCAATTTATTCTCCATAAGAGATTTATTACCTAGCAATTCAATACTCTCTTTCTTCTCTAGTATCCCTTCTAAATTTCTATTCTTCGCAAAAATATGCTCTATATTCAACTTCATTTCATTAGATAAAAGCTCTTGTCTCGGATTTTGATACATCCACCAGTACAGCATAAATTTTGATGCCTGATTCCGCGTACTTTGGAACTGTATAAAAGCCGTACGTATTTGTTGCTCATCCCACTCTGCATACTGCGAAAAATCTGTAGCTTTTCCACTTCCTATTTTTGCCATCTCGTTGTACAACGGGATTCGCAAATAATCTTGTCCAGGACGACAAATTGCATAAAGCAGTGTGCATGCAATAACCTTGTCTAGCATCCCAAGAAATTGATTTTCTTCCAATTCCATATTCATTAAAAAATAGACGGTCACGAAATGCGACGGCAATAAATTGGATGCATTATATATGATTGAAAGTCGCTTCAAAACCTCCTCTGAGAATCGCGTCAAGTCTTGATTAATCGCATCATTCCAGAAAAAAGCGATGTCCTGCAACATCTTAAAGACGCCAACATCCTTAAATTGTTTATAGTTCTCTTTTTCAAAATAACTCCGAACACCCTTTGTCCACAAATTTGTTTCGCCAGATGTAGCGCGCAAGTAGTACATGTATTTCATAAATAACTCATCCATTGGAGCTGCATTATTTGGATGAAATATCGCATCACATATCTTAGATAGTGTTTTCCATTTTTCAACGAATTCGTCTTTTTCATTCCGTTCTTTGAACACCTTGTAAAATTTGGAATAAAAAATATCGGAATCCGAGAGCGGCAAACCACGATCATTCAAAGTCGAGAAAATCAATAATGCCGTATCCTGCGAGGCTGTTTCAATAGGGAACAAGACACAATGAAGCATGATCCTATTTGGGAAGTAAGCAAAATACGTAGGATATTTTTCTTTGAATTCAGCTATCTGTTTTTCAAAATAAAGGTAGTTTTTGGAGTACAAGCTTTTATAATTTTGCGGCACTTTCCCTTCATCCAAAATCTGTAAAAACTCTTCTTTATCTTCTTCGCTAGCAATTTCTGTAGTTATCTTCAGACCTATTTTTTCTATACCAAATTCATCAGTTCGCCAAATACACTTAGCAATTTCATTGCGCATAGAGATTGTTCCTTTGTCCAGCATATTAGTAGAACTCTCATAAAAAGCGCGGAGCAAAAGCATGAGTGTTGTAATACGCTGTTGCCCATCAATTACCTCGGCCTTGTTTTCCTTATTTCTAAACGTCACAATCGATCCCAAGTAATAATCTCTATCTTCGTCGAATTCTTCCCCATCGATCTCAGGTATTGCAAAAGCTAAAAGATCGTTCCACAAGGTACGGCACTGCTCTTCACTCCAAGCATACGGTCTCTGATAATCTGGAATCAAAAAGCCCTTCTTATTATCCTGAAAATATCGAATCACCTGATTTTGATCAACACTTAACTCAGCCATTTCTTAATCCTCCTTTTTGCTGCAAAAAAAGCATCGTCATACGCAACGATGCTTAATATTATTAAGGGCAGTTGTTACATCCCTCAGAGATTTCCCTCGCCTGAAAAGCCCATTCTACCCTTCTAGGGCACTCGCTCCAGATACAATCTCTAAAATTTCGTTAGTGATAGCGGCCTGACGCGCCTTATTGTATTCCAACGTAAGCTCATCAACCAACGTGTTCGCATTGTCAGTTGCCTGCGACATAGCCGTCATGCGCGCACCATGCTCACCTACATAGTTGTTGAGCAAGCAGGTATAAAGTTGCAAACGTACAAAGTGCGACAAAGTATAGCCAAAAAATGAAGCAGGATCTGGTTCAAAAATGTACTCATGCTTTACAACAGTGGAAGAAGAAGGCGGAATACAAGGCAGAAGCACCTCGTTTGTCGGTGTTTGTAGTGCTGCACTATGAAACTTATTATAGCACACCAAAACACGCAAATACTTCCCCTCTGTGAAAGCCTGCAACAGGCGCTCGAAAAGTTCCTGCGTCAACTCAAATGATGGGCGATCCACCATTGCCTCGTTGACGTAAACTGGCGTTAGTGCCTTAAGACCATCTGCAGCTTTTTTACCAAGTGCGAAAAGCTCAACCTCGTGTCCGTTTTTCTTTTCTTCAGCCACTAGTCGCGTTGCATAGTCTACTATATTTGCATTGTAACCTCCACACAATGACGAGTTGGAGGCAAGCACCACTATTGCAACTGGCGCTGCCTCATTCACAACCTGCATTAACGGGTGAGAAAACTCTCCGCACGCAGTCATAGCAATCGCCATCGTATCACGGTACTTATCTAGATAGCGCTGAAATTGCACCGTCTGATCTTGTGCCTTATGAAACTTTGCAGCAGAGACAACCTTCATCGCACTCGTAATCTTGCGTGTAGATTTTACCGAGCCTATACGTATGCGAATATCTTTCAGACTAGCCATTACACCAACACTCTATTCTTGCGAGATTACAAACAAAAGAGGTCTCCGCGTTCATCGCATGATGAATACAGAGAACCTCATTTCTTATTCAAACCCTATTTCTTTTCTAGAAACGAAGCCAACAAATGCGCAAACACCTGTTCTATCGCATTAGTACATTCGTCGTCGTAAACACCAGCACCAAGTTTATCTAGAATATCGCGCTTTGAAGTACGCATTTCCTCAAGGAATATTTTTTCAAACTCGCGTACTCGGTTTACAGGTATATCCTTAAACAACCCCTTCGTACCACAATAGATTACAGCTACTTGCTCGCCGACTGGCACAGGGCTATACTGTGGTTGCTTCAAAAGCTCCACATTTTTTGCCCCCTTGTCTAAGACGCTCTTGGTAGCAGCATCCAAATCTGAGCCAAACTTTGAGAAAGCCTCCAGCTCGCGGTACTGTGCCTGATCAAGCTTCAACGTACCAGCCACCTTCTTCATAGATTTTATCTGCGCATTCCCTCCGACACGAGATACCGAAATCCCCACGTTGATGGCAGGACGCACCCCCGCATTGAAGAGCGTAGACTCAAGGAAAATCTGCCCGTCTGTAATAGAAATTACATTCGTAGGAATATAAGCGGACACGTCACCAGCCTGCGTTTCAATAATAGGCAATGCCGTAAGCGAACCGCCACCTTTCACCATTGGGCGCAACACCTCGGGAAGATCATTCATTTGTTCTACCACTTCCTGCGACTCTATGATCTTCGCTGCACGTTCCAAAAGACGGCTATGTAAGTAGAAAATATCGCCAGGGTACGCTTCGCGTCCTGGAGGACGACGGAGCAACAACGAGACTTCACGATAGGAGACTGCCTGTTTGGAAAGATCGTCGTATACCACCAGGGCATCGCGTCCCGTATCGCGGAAGAACTCCCCTATGGTTGCCCCTGCAAAGGGAGCAAAATACTGCAACGCTGCCGTTTCCGACGCCGTAGCCGATACAATTATCGTATAAGGCATCGCACCAGCCTCTTCTAGTGTTTTAGCGATATTGGCTACTGTAGAACCCTTCTGCCCTATCGCAACATAGATACAATATACGGGCTTGCCTTGTTCGTAAGCCGTGCGCTGGTTGATAATTGTATCAATAGCAATAGCCGTTTTACCTGTCTGACGGTCTCCGATGATCAACTCACGCTGACCGCGCCCGATCGGGATCATGGCATCCACGGCCTTGAGTCCCGTCTGCAATGGCGACTTTACAGGTTGACGAAATACAACACCAGGAGCTTTCCGTTCGAGAGGGAGTTCATACAACGTACCTTCTATCGATCCTTTACCATCAATTGGCTCGCCAAGTGTATTAACAATACGCCCCAACAGACCTTCCCCTACTAGCACAGATGCAATTCGATTAGTACGCCGTACACGTTGCCCTTCCTTAACCAACGAACCATCGCCCAAAAGAACCACCCCCACGTTGTCTTCTTCCAAGTTCAACACCACGCCACGTACACCCGACTCGAAATCGACCAACTCATTGGCTTCAACTCCTCGCAGACCATACAAACGTGCGATACCGTCGCCCACTTCTACGACGCGCCCGATCTCCTCGAAATCCTTTTCTACGTTCAAGCCCAACAATTCCTGAGACAAGATCTCCGAAATCTCTGAAGCCTTAATTTCCGACATAACACTCAATCTTCCGATTAGATTACAATTCCGACAACATACTCCGTAGCTCGCCTGCAATGCTACAATCTAACAAACTATCATTTACCTCTACGGTAAACCCACCTATCAGATTGCGATCCTCGCTATAGTCGACCTCAATTTGCTTACCGAAACGCTGCTGTAAAAAAGCTTCTAAGCGCTCGTGCATACGCTTCGGAAGTTCCGTACACGCTTCAACATGAGCGTGCACAATGCCAAACTTTTGGCTATACAGAAGGCGAAACATCCGCAATGCGCGTTCCAAGTACACAGCACGCTGATGTTTATACATCAACTGCGTAAATGGGAGTAAAACAGGCGCAACACGCTCCACCATGCGCTCCACAAAACGCAATTTGTCCGCCTCTTCTACGACAGTACTATGGAGCATTTTTTGAAACTCGCCCCCTAAACGCGTAAGGACCTCTACCAAAAGACCTGCCGCGTCGTAATAGGCACGTCCTTTCTGTGTATCGTCACCCACTGCGGAGAGCAACGCTTTCGCATAACGCACCGAGACCCGCCCTTCGTTCATGTTTAGACCTCCTGGAATTACAGGCCACTAACTGTAGTAACGGCTATAAAGCACTAGGCTTGATTCGTCGCTCTAGGAGCAGCAAGCATCTCATCAAGAACACGATCGAGGTAACGCTCTTGCTCGTCATTTGTAGCAAGACGTTCGCGCAAAATACGTTCTGTGGTTTTCACAACCAACACGCGCACCTCATTGCGTAGCTCGCGGCGTATAGCCTCTTGTTCGAGTCGCATGTTTTCACGTGCTTGTTGCGTTATTCGTTCCACTTCCTCGCGCGCTTGTTCCCGTGCTTCCGACAAAAGCTGTTCGCGTTGCGAACGAGCTTCTGCTAAAAACAACTCACGTTCTTTTCTCGCTTCTGCTTCCAAAGTTTGACGCTGTTCACCCCACTGCTCCAATTCCAAGCGATGTCGCTCAGCATTTTCTAGCCCTTCTGCAATAGTCTTTTCGCGACTCTCGAGTCCCTGCAAGATCGGTTTCCACGCAAACTTGCGCAGAATGACCAAGATGAGCCCGAAGGCTACGACCATCCAGAAGAATAAGCCGAAATCTGGGGTTATTAAGCTCATCCCCTCGCGACTCCTAACCTACTAAGAACAACACCAATACGGCTGCGATGATGGCAAAAAATGCCAAACCTTCGATAAGCGCCGCTGCCACAATCATATTCGAACGAATATCGCCTGCGGCTTCTGGTTGGCGTGCGATAGCTTCCAACGCCTGTACACCAATACGGCTAATACCCAAAGCCGCACCAATTACCACGATACTTGCTGCAAACGCTGCACCCATCTTAGCCAACGCTACCATTGCTGCTGCATCCATCTCTACTCTACCTTTATTTATTGTTCCGTTTCAAAAAAATATCCAAAGCCAAAATACAAATACACAAAAACTCACTCAACAGAGTCCTTAATTAGTGATGTTCCTCATCATGCCCTTCTGTAGCCATACCAAAATACATTGCACTCAGCATTGTAAATACGTATGCTTGGATAAAAGAGACCAAAACATCCAAGAGCGTCATAAAAACCGCAAAAATGAGCGACAAGATACTTACCCCGTAAGCCGCAATTGCGTTCATCGTACCGAAGAGGAAAATCATGCTGAAAAACACCAACACTATCATGTGTCCCGAAAGCATATTGGCAAAAAGTCGGATCATGAGCACAATAGGTTTTGTGATCATACCCGAGAGCTCTACAATAGGCATTAACGGGATGGGGAGCTTTAGAAAGGTTGGCACACCAGGCGTATTGAAAGCATGCCCCCAATAATGTTTGTTCCCGCTCAGGGTGGTAATTACGAATGTAAAGAGTGCCAATACCATTGTGACGGTGATATTGCCCGTCAGGTTCGCACCAGCTGGTATTATTGGCACAAGCCCCAGAAGGTTACAAAAGAGGATGAAGAAAAAGATAGTGAGGAGAATCGGCATAAACCGATTTAACTTGGAAGCGCTGATCGCAGGCTTAGCAATATCATCGCGCACAAAAACAATAACAGTTTCCAAAAGATTCTGAAGCCCTTTAGGAGCTTGATTAGGCGCTTTCTTGTATCGCTGTGCCACGCTCACGAATACCCAAACCATCAGCACCATCACGAAAATAGCGCCTACTACATTTTTCTTCAAGCTGAGATCAAGCGGAGCTTCAAGCACCTCGCCAGAGGCTGTGACCTCTTGGATTTCAGTAGGTCCACCTTTTTCGGGCACTACGAGGCGGAAGCCATTATATGTTTCATGTCCGTGGTGAAAACGACTAGAGAGAAAGCAGAACCACTCTTTCCGCACACGACTATACACAATAATGGGCAACGGAAGTGTAACGTGCGTTTCTCCTAAAGAGAAAATATGCCATTCATGACTGTCCGAGATATGATCAAAGATCATACGAACAGGATCAAACTTTTTCTGTGCTGTAGATTCCGAAGATTCGGTTTGTACGGTAGCCACTTGTGCCGTATCTGCCAGATTGGCAAACACGCAAAGACTACAGAGGGAGAGTATTCCCACAAAAAAGATTGAACGCCACACCTCGTCTGCAATTTAATAACCCACCATTGCAAAGGTAACACTAATTTTCTGACTAGTAAGCGAACCTACACAAAGGGAAGAGGAAAAGAGAATTCTTAACCTCGCGGAGAAAAGCAATGAAATTGCCAATTCTCCTCGATAAGAATCCCTGCAATAGACGGAAAATGTGATTTATAGCGGCTAGCTACTGCTTTCCTTCCCCGTCCTCTTGTTTGTGGAACTGCTCGTAGCAAATGCCTTGCAGCCGTAACGATTCGGTATGCACGAGTTCACATAACCGTCGCACAAAATGCGTATCCAGCCCTTCGTGCACTCCATAGCGCAAATGATGCTTCAACAATTCCCGCCAACGTTCTTCGTGAAATGCCTGTATTCCACGCTGACACTTCCACTCGCCTATTGCTCTAACAACGTTTAAGCGTTCGCCCAACAATTCGAGGATTCTGCAATCCAGTTCATCAATTTGTTGTCGGTAGTGGTCTAACTCACTGTACGACGGCGCGGTTTGTCTGGCAGGAGGACGCAATCTGTCAAGCAGCGCAAAAAAGTCAGTAGGAGTTAGCTGTTGTTGCGCGTCGCTGAGTGCACATTCAGGCGTTGGGTGTACCTCTACCATCAGGCCATCGAAGGCATAATCCATGGCAAGTTGCGCTATCTCGAATACTAGTTCGCGCCTACCCGCTATGTGGCTGGGATCGCAAAGAATACGCAGTGCATTACCATATCGCGAGCGAAGACGAAGCACTAAGCCCCAGTCTGGCACGTTGCGATAAACGATTTTACGCGTGGGATAAAAACCTCTATGCACAGCAATTACCTCTTTCACGTGCCGCGACGCAATACGCTCCATAGCACCAACCCACAAATCAATGTCGGGAGATATGGGATTTTTAACAAAGATAGGGCCATCGCTTGCTTGCAGTGCATCGGCAATCTCTTGAACAGCGAAGGGATCGGAAGTAGTACGAGCTCCAATCCAAAAACTCGTAATGCCGTGACGACGTGCTAAAGCGACATGTTCTTTCCGCGCCACTTCGATACAAACAGGCAAACTCGTACGCTCTTGGGCTCTAGCTAGCCAAGGCAAGGCTTTTACACCCATTCCCTCAAACTGTCCAGGACGCGTGCGCGGCTTCCAAACACCGGCGCGCAAAAAGTCCACACGTCCGTCTTTTTTTAAGACAGAAGCCAGAGCAAGGATCTGTTCTTCGCTCTCAGCAGAGCAAGGACCCGCTATCAAAAGTCCTAGCGGCGAGGATTGTTCTCTCATCTTACAGAGCGCAAAGGTAAAAGATTCGAGCTAGGAAAACCTCAATTGGTTATAACTTCCTGACAGCGTCATCTCCCCTTATTACCACTTCCTTTGTGTGTGTTTAGGGCTTCAACCGTTCAGTTAAAAATTTTCGTATACCTGCAAGTTCAATTCCCTCGTAGCTATTTTCGTCGTGTTCTTGCGCGGTAACAACGAGCTTAGGGTAATTATCTTTAATGCGGAGCAAATTACCGAACTCACGCTCCAACATTGCAGCACTCGTTAATTCGGAAACCACCTGTACATACAGACGTTCCCCATTACGAGTACATACAAAATCTATTTCCTCGGTGGACAATGCTCCAACCTGAACCTCATAGCCACAAAAGAGAAGATGATTGCAAACAATATTTTCTAAACGTTTCCCTCTATCCTGCGGCTTATAACCGACAATGGCATTCCTAATACCCAGATTCTCAAAAAAGTATTTTTCGCCCCTTTCAAACAGCCGCTTTCCTACAATATCATAACGATACAAACGATGTACCAGGCAAGCAGCAGTTACTGCTTCCGAATAATCGGCGACCAGTGTTGAAGACATATTGAACTTCTGATTCTTGAGAAAATCACTAATGCTTTTAGCCGAGAAGCGACTCCCTACATTGTCGGCCAGATAACGAATCTGTTGTTCTAGAAACAAGGTGTTACGTATGTTGTATCTTGCGACCACATCGCGCAAAACTATGGTATATAGATACTCCGCAGGTATTCTAAAACAACTTCATCGCGCAAAGGCAGATGGCGCAAATAGGGAAAACCACCAAAGCGAGTGTATTTTTCCAATGCCGCTTCGTCGTCCTGCAACTGATGGAACTCCAGAAATTCGGTATATGACAGACTGTAAATCCGAAAGGCAACATAGCGTCCTCCCATAGCATTCGCCAAGTCCCCCGAAAAAAGCTGTGAGTTGCTTCCCGTTATATAATATATATTATGTTAGCATCCTTCTCCTCTGCTTCAATATGGCGCATCAACTGTAAAAGGATATAACTTTTACCTACACGGCGCGAGCCAATCAAAACCTTCACCACTGGAGTACGCATAAAAGGAGCTATACGCTGCAAGTAGACAGGTCTCGGCACTAATTCTGAAACGTTGTTTCTCATTTTCAATCTACACATCTTACATACTGTAAATATACAATAGAACTCATGTATACCTGAAATTTGCTAAATAACCGAGAGAGAACGATGTATAACCATGTTGTAGAGGAGGACTGGCAACGACAATGGAAATTCGCCACTCTTCTGAAAAGAGACAGCAAATAAAAAAGGGGCATTGCCATAATGCAACGCCCCTATAGTTCATCTGAAAAACGTATTATTCGGAGAGCCCGTAGCGATCGAAGATTGTTACCTTCAAATCTTTATCGAACTTCGATACGTATTGTTCAACTGTCAACTTGTTGTCCTTTATGCACTCCTGCCCCATCAAGGTATTCTCCTTGATAAACTTGGCAAGACGCCCTTCCGCAATCTTATCGAGAATCTGTTCAGGCTTTCCTTCAAGACGAGCTTGCTCGCGCCCAATTTCAAATTCCTTTTTACGAACCTCTTCAGGTAGGCTGTCGCCATCTATTGCCACAGGGTTTAGACCAGCAATCTGCATTGCTAACGCCGACAACAATTCGGGGCTAGCACCAGACTTACTAACCCCAACAACCGATGCTAAACGGCTACCAGGATGGATATAGCAACCAACTGTGGGCGCATCAATACGCTTGAAATAGCCCAAGCCCATCTTTTCGCCCGTCACACCCGACTGATTTTGTACCAACTCATCAACAGTTTTGCCGTCAAGAATCATAGAGCGAACGCCATCGAGATCCTTCACATCTGCTTTTAGTGCAGCATCCAAAATACGTTCTGCCAACTTTACAAAGTCTGCATTTTTGGCTACGAAATCCGTTTCACAATTCAAAACGAAAATGGCAGCCGCAGTATTCGACGCATTGGCATGAGCGATAGCAACCCCTTGCGATGCTTCGCGATCCGCACGCTTGTTGGCAATAGCCTTCCCACGCTCACGAATCAACTCCTGCGCACGCTCAAAATCGCCATTGGTTTCTTCCAGAGCTTTCTTGCAATCCATCATGCCTGCGCCCGTCATCTTGCGCAGTTTCATCACATCTGCTGCCGTAATTTCTGCCATGAAATCAATCCCTTCCGATTTATAATTTATCTAAAAGCTACTACGCTACTATTCCTCGTCTTCGTCGTCTTCAACCGTCTTTGCAGGCTTGCTTTCTGCTTCGTCGGCATCGTCATCAGCTTCTGGTTCAGGCGCATTCCGATCCATCTTACGCTCAAGAAGCCCCTCTTTGATTGCTTCACACATCTCATTGACAATGAGTTCAATGGAAGTGTTTACGTCATCGTTCGCTGGGATCACATAGTCAATAGGCGTCGGATCGCAGCAGGTATCTACCATCGCGAAAACTGGGATACCTAAACGATTGGCTTCGCGCACTGCGATGTATTCGCGCTGTACATCAATTACGAACAATGCCGAAGGCAATTTGTTCATATCCGCAATTGAACCTAAGTTCTTTTCAAGCTTTGCACGTACACGTGTAAGCTGCAAGCGTTCGCGCTTAGACATGTTCTCGTACGTTCCGTCGGTCATCATCTTATCGATGTTGCTCATCTTCTTGACCGCCTTGCGAATCGTTGGGAAGTTCGTAAGCATACCACCTGGCCAACGCTCGGTAACAAATGGCATTCCTACTTCTTTCACCTTTGTGGCCACTACATCCTTTGCTTGTTTCTTCGTAGCAACAAATAGGATTCGACGCCCACTTCTCGCAATCTGACGCAGCGCCTGTGCTGCTTCATCAACCTTAACGAGGGTTTTACGGAGGTCAATTACGTGGTAACCGTTGCGCTCCATAAAAATGTAAGGAGCCATTTTCGGACACCACTTCTGCGTCTGGTGCCCAAAGTGCACCTTCGCATCCAACATCTGCTCAAAACTCAAATTTGGCATACCTGTAAAAAAATTAAAAGTTTACGTCAGGCAACGACTGAGTAGCAACATCGTGGTCTCAATCGTTTGAACACGGAACACTCGCTCCGTGTCTGCACTAACCATTAAAAATCAAAACCAAAGCGCCTTTTCGGCACACCTTCACAAAGAAATCGTGAAATAAGAAAGAAGAGACGCAGCACACAGACCACGTCTCTGGAGAAGCATCTTTTTATCTAAACGGCAAGCGAAACATTGCGCAGAGCCCTAACGCTTACAACGCAAAAAACAACTTGTCGAAGCTTCGCATTGCACTCTTGAGCAATACTAACGCTTACTGAACTGGAAGCGGCGACGTGCACCAGGACGTCCTGGTTTCTTACGCTCAACTTCGCGCGCATCGCGCGTTACAAAACCAGCTGCACGGAGTTGTGGTTTCAACTCTTCGTTGTAGGAGATCAGAGCGCGTGCAATTCCCAGACGCACTGCTTCTGCCTGCCCACTAATTCCGCCACCGTAGAGGTTTACCTTTACATCGAACGTTTCACTAAGAGCAAGCTCGGCAAAAGGTTGGCACACTACATAGCGAAGTAATGGAGAGGGGAAATATTCTTCCAACGAACGATTGTTAATCGTAATCTTCCCTGAACCTGCCGACAAATAAACGCGAGCGACAGCTGATTTTCTACGCCCAACGGCATTAAACACTTGTTGCATCCTTCACACTCCTAATTTATTTGGTGAGCTCCAATTGTTTCGGCTGTTGTGCAGCGTGTGGATGCTCAGCACCAGTATAGACAAACAAATTGCGGAAAAGACGGCGTCCGAGACGATTCTTGGGCAACATGCCACGTACGGCGTGTTCTACAAGACGTTCGGGATGCGAGCGCAAAACATCAATGGGATGTGCCACGCGCTTACCACCTGGATAGCCTGTATGGTGGTAGTAATTCTTGTCAGACCACTTCTTTCCTGTGAAACGTACTTTTTCCGCGTTAATAATGATCACGTTGTCTCCACAATCTACGTGCGGAGTATAGCTCGGCTTATGCTTTCCTCGCAAAACCAACGCCACACGGCTCGCTAACCGCCCAACTACCACGTTGGTGGCATCTATGACAAACCACTCTTTGGTAACGGTCGCCTTGTTCGCCGATACCGTTCTATAACTCAACGTATCCATATACCTTCCTTATTCATTTACGCTTCCGCGTAAACCCACTACAAATTACAATTGAACACGCAAAGTTAATACTTTTCTATAAAACAGAAGTAAGTGCCCCACACAAGCGCAGATGTCGCATTACACTCATTAACACATGCGCGTTTTTTGATAACGCGATGCGTGAGATAAACGAAAGAAAACACAGAACGAGTAAAAAGACCTCGTATTGCAGAGGCTTCGCCGACTTAATTAACGTAACGAACAATGTCGGCTGCGGAGATCTCGCCGTCTGTCATAATGAGGAGGCGTTCGACTATATTGTGCAATTCGCGCACATTCCCCGTCCACGGGCAATCTGTCAGCGCCTTCATGGCCTGTGACGAAATTTTTCGTTTTGCCATCCCATTTTGAGCGCACAGCGTAGCAATAAAGCGTTCTACAAGCAGCGGAATATCCTCCTTACGTTCTCGTAGTGCAGGCACGTGAATTAGGATTACACTCAGGCGATGATATAAGTCCTCGCGAAAACGCCCCGCCTTGATCTCCTCTTGCAAGTTTTTATTGGTAGCCGCTATCACCCGCGGATTGACCTCTATCTCTTTGTCGCCACCAACACGAGTTATACGCTGTTCTTGTAGCGCTCGTAGCACCTTGGCTTGCGCATCCAAACTCATATCCCCAATTTCATCGAGAAAGAGCGTACCGTCGCAAGCGAGTTCAAATTTCCCTTTACGCTGCTTTATGGCAGAGGTAAAAGCGCCCTTTTCATGACCAAACAGCTCGCTCTCAATGAGTTCACTGGGTATTGCAGCGCAGTTCACTTCAATGAACGGACCGTTAACTAATGCACTCTGCTGATGAATACCGCGCGCTACAAGCTCCTTGCCTGTACCATTTTCTCCCGTAATGAGCACACGCGCATTCGTGCTGGCTACACGCTGCATCATGGTGCGCACTTCTTGTATAGCCGCTGAATCGCCCACAATTTCGTTTTCTTGTTGGACTTTCTGTCGCAAACGCTGCGTCTCAGCCACAAGCGAATTGCGATCTAGAGCATTACGCAAAGAGACCAGTAAACGGTTTAGATCGAGGGGTTTTTGTATATAGTCGTAAGCTCCTTTCCGCAACGACTCTACGGCAGTATCTATTGTCCCGTGCCCCGAAATCATAATTACGGGGAGATCGGGTGCTAACTCACGCAAAGCGACAAGCACCTCTATGCCATCCATGCCCCGCATTTTCACATCGCAGAGCACGACATCGAAATTCTGATTTTTGAACAAATCTAACGCCTCGCGCCCATCCTGCGCCACCTCAACCGCGTAGCCCTCTGTTTCAAGTATGCTACGTAAGGTCTCTCGTATGGAACTTTCGTCGTCAACGGCTAAGATGCGCGCTAGGGGGATGTTAAGAGTACGTTTTCTTCCCGACTCTCTCATCAGCCTCCTGTCATACGACGTTGTTCTTGCTCAACAAGCTTACGCTCGCGCTCTTCGTTGCGTTTCTGTACTTCTTTTTCTAACCTCTTTGCCTTCTTGAGGTAGTCTTTAGCACGTTCGAGCTTCTTTTTCCCACGTTCCTGCATCTTCTCGCCTCGCCTTTTATTACGCTCGGCTTCTTTGAGCTCTTTTCGTACACTTCTTACCTCCTCACGGTATCGAGTTTTCAGGTCACGCGCCTGCGCACGTGCTTGCGTACGCTCGGTTTTATCTTTGGAAGAGAGTTGCTTATTTAGTGAACTCATCTCGCGTTCATGATCCTTGAGCATGCGCTTCAAGTTCTTAACGTGATCTTTCGACTCGCTCTCCCCTTGCTTCTCCATGCTCCGCCCGTCGGTGACTAGCTGCTTCGCTTCTTCAATGCGCTTCTCGCCTTCAGCTACGCGCTCAGAAGCGCGCGCCAAGCGCTCAGTCGGCGAAAGAGGCGCTGTAGTAGGTTGGGCGTACAGTGATAAGAAAGGCAGTAGCAATACTGCAAGTACAAGTATTACCCTGAACCCAAAATTATACTTTACACTTCCCATCCAATCGCTCATAGAATCTACGCAACTGCGCGAGACGTCACTAAACTACCTTCCAACCGTAAAAATACTACGATTTTTCTAATTACGCGAAATCGCAACAACTACTCCTGTTTGGAAATTGTTCATCTGTGGAACAAAAATACCCTACAGCAAACACTCATATTCTTTTTATCACAATCCAAGACAAAAGAAGACGGTAGTTGACCACTCCGAGAACAGGTTGCTATTTTTTCTTGACCTTTGCCTCTTCCGAGCCAAAGACTTTCTTAATAATATCGTAGGCGTATGCTTGAGGATTCTCTCGAATTTTCGTTTCTTCTCCGCGCATCAGCACATACATACCATTGAGCGCCTTCCCTGTCACATAGCCAGGCAAATCTGTGTTCAATTCTTTGGGCAAATCTAGACCCGCAAGAGCTACCGCAGATGCAACCAATGCATTTCCCATCACATCGTTGTACTTGTCTGCCAGTGCTTTGTATTCGCTCGTAACACCAACCTTGTCTATCATCTCTTTGCAGACAGGTTGAAAAGCTACCGTAAGCCCATCCGTGGTCTTTTCACGCAAATAGTGTGTGGCAGCTGTATCACCTCCTTGCAATATGCCCAAAGCATCAGTTATAGTCATGCTCGTAATGGCCTCCTTGAATACAGGAGCGGCCTTCCCTGCCGCTGCCTCTGCTGCACGATTGAGCGTAACGACAAACTTATCGGTCACCGACTTCAGTCCACTGCTGAGCACATCTCCAACAACGGGAACACTCTTACTCACATCAATAAGTTGCAGAACAGGCTTCAGCTCATCGGGCATAGCTAACGCAATGAGTTTGTTACCCAAAAATCCATTGAGTTTGCTACCCAACACCGAAGCATCGTCAGCGGCAATATCGAGTGCCTTGCGTAAACCCGCAACAATATCTTCGTTGCTAAGTTTCAAACTATTGAGGAAATTGTTCACATTATCTTTCTCGCAACTTGTTTGCACAAGCGACAGCGGTACTAGCATGAAAAATGCAACTAGAATTACAATACTTTTCTTCATTTGTGTCTGTAGTTCTTGCGGTTAAGGAACTGTAGGAACTTATCTAAAAATTGAATTTATACCTGAGAATGTTTTCCTCCGCGGTTCGCGCTCTGTACAAGCCGAAAAGTCCCGCGTTCTGCTATGGATACGAAAAAGGTAGGGGGGCGGGTTACATCAATTGTTGTCCGACAAATTCCCACATACGCTCAAAAAGATGCAATGTAGCACCATCGCCGTAAATGCCATGGTTGCGATCGGGATACAATTGCATTTCGAACTGTTTTTGCGCCCTGACAAATTTTTCGATAAGCAACATGGAATGCTGAATGTGTACATTATCATCGTACGTACCGTGCATCAACAATAGCCCGCCTTGCAACTTGTCGGCAAAATGAAGCGGTGCATTCTCGTCATATCCTTTCGGATTGCTGCTCGGCAGCCCCATAAAGCGCTCTGTATAGATAGAATCGTAGAACCGCCAACTGGTAACAGGCGCAACGGCTACACACATACGGAAGCGCTCACCACCTTTCAATTTGCATAGTAGCGACATGTAACCTCCGAAGCTCCACCCCCAGATCCCGATTCGCTTGGCATCTACAAAGGAAAGACGCGCAAGGTAGTCGGCAGCATACAACTGGTCTTGCGTCTCGAAATTCCCTAGTTGCCCATAAGTGCATTTTCGGAAAGCCGCACCGCGCCCTCCCGTACCTCTGCCATCTACACAGACTACTAGACACCCTTTGCTAGCTAAGAATTCATCCCAACCAAGTCGCCATTTATCAAGCACGGTTTGCGAATTGGGACCCGAATATTGGTACATCATAACAGGATATACCATCATACTATCAAACCCAACAGGCAAAACCATGTAGCCATTTAACGAGACTCCATCGGGTGTCTTGAAAGTGAAGAATTTCTTTTCGGGCAATTGATAACCCTTGAGCTTGTCTTTTAGCGCCTTGTTGTCTTCCAAAACGCGCACCTGTTTTCCGTCAATGGAATGCAGTGTAATCTGTGGCACTGTTTGTATACTACTAAACGTCTGAATATAGTAGGTCATGGCCGTATTGAACCACACGGCAACACCGCCCTCGCCTACTGACATTTTCTTGTTGTCAGAGCCATCCGCCTTCATGCTAAAAAGTGCAGTACGTAGCGGCGAATCGTCGTATGCACGATAGTAAATCCGTTTCGTTTTGGGCGAATAACCATAAACCTCGATAACCTCGTTCTCGCCTTGGGTTAAAGCCTTGGGCGGTGTGTTCCCATCCCAACTACACAGGTATAGTTGTCGGAAACCAGAGCGTTCGCTAGGGAATATGAACTTCTGCCCACCTTCGAGAAAAGTAATATAGCTATCGGTAGGTTCTTCGATGTAGCAGGCATCCTTTTCCTCAAATATAAGCCGCGACGCACCCGTCTCAAGATTGGCTTCGAGAAATTCTATATGATTCTGTAGCCTATTCTCGCGCAAATAGCACAAAGCACCACTAGGCGACCAAAGCACACGGGGGATGTACTGATCTGTTTCCTTCCCTACGTCAATTTGCAAACACTGGTTACTGGTCATCGTATAAACATGCAACGTTACAACCGAGTTCGCTTCTCCTGCCTTTGGATATTTATAGCTATAGACCTTGGGGTATAAGATCGTATCATAGTACATCATACTATACTCGGGAACGTTGGTTTCGTCAAAACGGAGAAATGCAAGACGCTCAGAGTCTGGCGACCACCAAAGCGCACGACTGAGGGCAAATTCCTCCTCATATACCCAGTCGGCGGCTCCATTGATAACCTTGTTTCGCACCCCGTCTGTTGTAAGCTGCTTTTCTGCACCCGAGGCAATGTCCACACAAAAGATGTTGTTGTCGCGCACAAAAGCCACCTTTGTACCATCGGGCGAGAAGGTAGCCAAACGTTGTTTTCCGCCCTTGGAAAGTTGTTGGAATTTTGCTTGCTTCAGGTCGTAGATCCAGTACTGGGCTACTGCACTCCGCCGGTATATTGCTTCGCGCTTGGTTTCGAGCAATAGGTAACGCTCGTCAGCACTATACGAATAGGCTTCTACCTTGCCAATCTCTTTGGGCAGATCGTCAAACTTGAGCGCAACCCCAACCTCTTTTCCCGTTGCGAAGCTCGAAATGAGAATCCCCCGCTTCGAGTCCAACGTTGTGTAATGCTTGCCATCGCGGAGTGCGTAGGGGTACGCAACACTCTCAGGGGTAAATTCCTGTTTATCGCCGTAGAGCTCTTCTAAAGAGAGTTCGTGCAGCTGCGCGTGCGTCAAAAGCGTCATGATGCACAAGAGGGCTGTAAAATATAGACGTAGCATTTCTCTCACCACTGCGTAGTGGAGCTGGCGGGAATCGAACCCGCGTCCAAACAAGGAACACTGCTGCTTTCTACATGCTTAGCCTCTGCTTGGTTGTTGAGGAGGCAACGGACAGAGACACCCAATACCGCCCCTAGTTCCTAAATTTTCGGAGAGCAGTCGGAACGCCCGCACCCCTATTCCTGTATTTCCTGTGCCCCGAACCAGAACGCAACAGGACTAGTGCTTTCTGTGGGACATCTCGTCCGTGCAACTGCTGTGCGCGGATTAAGCAAATTAGACAAGGCTAATTACGCAGCGAGAGCAAAAGAATTTTCGCCATTTAATTGGTTCGCACATTTTCTTTAACGAGCACTACGTACAACGCTCGGCATGCTTACACCACCATTCTACCTGCTGTCAAAACCAAAGTCAGCCCCAAATATCTGTGTGTTCTCCACACCACCTGCTTAAGAGAAACGCTTTGTCATTCGAATTGTTACATTGTACAATTTACATGCCAACATATATACGGCGCATTGCAACGAAAATAAAGCAAATGGCGCGACGTTTTACCGCAGAAAGGAAGCGGAAAATGAAAGAAATAGAGAACTCAGAGCAACGATATAAACGGACCCTAGATCTGGAAGATTTTACCCCCGAACGCCTTGCAAAAATGCAGCAAAGTAGCGTACTAGTGATCGGAGCGGGCGGACTTGGCTCGGCTGTTTTACCGTTACTTGCCGCGCAGGAGCTGCATTCTATACACATCGTAGATTACGACACAGTGGATGTAAGCAACTTACCACGCCAATTGCTCTACACATCATTGGAACTCGGGCAAGACAAAGCAACTCTTGCTGCACGCCGCCTACAACTACTCAACAAACGAGGCGAAACGCGCTATACTTCGCGACGCATAGATGCGGAATGGCTTGCAGCTTACAATATGCCGCTAGACTTAGTGATCGATTGCACCGACAATTTCGCGACTCGTTTGCTCCTCGATCAGTTTTGTACCGACCGATCGATTGCACTCGTATGGGGGGCTGTAGAAGGCTATACAGGGCAACTGGCGTTATTCCATGGCAAGGCAGGCTGTAGCTTGAAGGATGTGTTTAACGACATCCCGCAAGAGCGCCCTCTTAATCGAGGGATATTTCCGCCACTTGTACAACAAATTGGGAGTATGATGGCAGGGGTAGCACTCCGTTGGTTGGCTTTTGGCGAGAGCGAACTAGATGGGAAGTTCCTACAACTTGATGCACGCACATTTACGACGCAAATTTTTGCGCTGTAGGGAGTGGCATTTTTCGCTACAAAAGTCTTAGAAAGAAGATTTTAATCCTGAAGGGAAGCGAAAACTCCTTTCCGAAAAGACGAATACCCCGCATTTAACCTTTGGAAACAATCAAGACTATGCGAGGCGACGTGTGCAAAATGGTTTACTTTAGTCGCATAAAAAGGGTATAGCGAGACGTGCAAAAGTGCCCAAAAAGAGGAATGCGTGAAAAAGGTAAAGTATTGTTAGTTACCTACTATTGGCCTCCAAGCGGCGGTCCCGGGGTACAACGTTGGTTGAAACTCGTAAAATATTTAACAAGGCTGGGATGGCAGATTACCGTCTACACGCCTTCAAATCCAGAAAGCGGCGAACACGACGAATCATTGCTAGCCGATGTACCTAATATGGTTCGCGTTCTTAAACATCGAATTTTTGAACCCTTGGCGCTCTACCATCGTTTGATGGGCAAAAGAAAAGGGGTAGGCGTAGGTCTTCTAAGCAAGGAAGGAGGCAAAAAAGGCATTCTTCACCGCCTGATGCTATGGGTGCGCGCCAATCTTTTTGTGCCCGATGCCCGTTGCTGTTGGGTGCGCCCTTCTGTTCATTTTTTGCGCCGATTTCTACACGATGCGCCACACGACGTGGTCGTTACTACTGGTCCTCCGCACTCCATGCACCTCATAGGTTTGGGCTTGAAACGTGCCACTGGCATCGCTTGGGTGGCAGATTTTCGCGACCCTTGGGTGAATATAGACTATCACCAACACCTGCCTCTCAGCGCGAGAACCCGAACAAAACACATAGCTCTCGAACGCAAAGTGGTAGAGCACGCCGATGCCGTGAGCATTGTGGCTGAGGGGATGAAAGACGATTTTGCCGCATACCACATACAACGGCTTGTTACCATCTTCAACGGTTTTGATGCAGAAGATTTTGCAACCAATGTTCCCACAGAAACCTCACCGCTATTTCGTTTGGTTTATGCAGGTTCTATGAACGCCGACCGCAATCCCAACATTCTCTGGCAGGTGCTACACGAGATGAAACTTGCTGGACAGATTGCGCCCAATGCCTTTCGCGTAGAACTGGTGGGAGTATGCGATGCGAGTGTTGCAGCATCAATACGCGAACAGGGACTGGAAGATATTGTACTGCAACACAAAAGCATTGCGCACAACGAAGTGGGACAGCTACTTTGTGGCGCATCGATGCTTCTACTGTGTGTAAACCGAGCACCAACGAGCAAAGCCATACTCACAGGAAAACTGTTCGAGTATTTAGCTAGCGGACGCCCCATTCTTGCGATAGCTCCGAAGGAGGGGGAAGCGGCACAGCTTCTCGCGCGTACGCAATGCGGTCGTGTCTTTGATACAAACGATGCTAAAGAGCTCAAGGAATACTTGTTAGAAAGCCTTTTACTGCACAAAGAAAGACGACTACAGGTAGTGCCAAGCAACGAATTAGCGCTCTATAGCCGCGAGCACCAAGCCGAGCAGTTTTCGCAATTGTTTGAGAAAATAACAACAATCAATTGTTGAGGCAGGTGAGAGGCATAACATTCTTAGGTGCGTGGCACGTCTTTCAAAGTAAAATCCCCCATCTCGTCGTTTTTCTTCTGACACTGGGCGTTTATCTTTTCACGCTTGAAGGGGGCATCAGCCTGTGGGATAGCCCCGAATTTATCACCGCAGGCTCGCGCCTAGAGGTGGGGCATCCGCTAGGTGCTCCTTTCTACCTCCTCTTGGTACGTCTCTTTGCACTCTTAGCCCCATCGGCTACCACTATTCCCATTGCCGTAAATGTGCTTTCAGCGCTTGCAAGCGCTGCTACTGTTACCTTTCTTTTTGAGGTTATCAGACTGATTGCAAAGCGCTGTTTTCCACCACGAACACGTTCGCAACGAATACTACAGCTGTTTGCTGCCGCAGTAGGAGCACTCTCTTTTGCCTTTACCGATTCGTTTTGGTTCTCCGCTGTAGAAGCCGAGGTTTACGCACTTTCTACTCTACTCACCATTGTGGTCTTCTGGGCAATTCTACGTTGGGAGCAAAACACCTCCAACCATCGCTGGCTCTTGCTCATAGCCTACTTGGTAGGATTATCTATCGGCGTACACCTATTGTGTTTGCTAGCCTTGCCAACAGTAGTTTTGGTATATTATTTCGTTCAATATCGATTCTCTTGGCGGAGCTTCTTTGTGGCTATCCTCGCCTCGCTGGGAGTGCTTTTCTTCGTTCTCTATCTCTTCATGCCAGGCGTTTTGCTGCTTCTACAAGCCAGCGAACTACTCTTTGCCAATCTCCTTGGGTGTGCACACAACGTAGGCGTTGCTATAGGGCTTCTTGGCTTGTTTACTACATTGGGCTACCTGATTTACTTTACCTACCGCACAGGGCGTAGCAAGTGGCATGTAGGTATTCTTATGCTCGCATTGCTCCTCTTGGGTTACTCCTCGTACGCGCTCATAGTAATTCGTGCATCAGCCGCACCTCCCCTTAACCTCAATGCCCCAAACAACGTTTTTGCCCTTGCCGACTATCTTAGCCGCGAACAGTATGGCAATCGCCCACTTTTCTACGGACAGTATTATTCCGCACCCATTACAGATGTCCAAGAACAAGAATCGTGGCAAACAGCCACAATAGGCTACCGCCGAACATTTCACAAAAGAGTTTATCAGTACGACGCGCGGTTTGAAACGCTATTCCCCCGCATGTACAGTAGTGTGCGCGAGCACCAATCGGCATACATCTTTTGGGGCAATGTACGAGGCACTCCTTTACCCATTGCCGAGGAAAATGGGGAAATTTCTATTGCCATACGCCCCACTTTTCCCGAAAACTTGCGCTATGCCATAGCCTATCAATTTAACCACCAGTATTGGCGCTACTTTCTGTGGAACTTCGTAGGGCGACAAGACGACGTCTTGAACCAGAGTGGGGGCGCAATGCACGGAAATATACTCAGCGGCTTCGATACCCTCGATGCGCTTTTTCTGGGCTCACAACGCGAACTCCCCAACAGCCTACGGCACGCATCTGGGCGTACACCGCTCTATTGCCTACCGCTCCTCTTAGGCTTACTTGGGTTTGGTTTTCTCTTTTTCCGCAGTCCACGCTATACGCTAATACTTACCAGCCTCTTTTTCATGACGGGGTTAGCCATTGTATTCTACCTCAACCAAACGCCTTTGCAACCCCGCGAACGCGACTACACGTTCCTTGGCTCCTTCATGGTCTTTAGCATCTGGATTGGCTTCGGTGTCTTGGCTCTATACGAACTCCTACGTCGCGGCAAATTTGCCTACTACTTCCGCTGGAGTGTCCTTTTATGCGCCGAGGTTGTCCTCCTCATTTTCAGCACCAATCTTCGCTGGCACAACCGACACGGTCGTAATTTTGCACACGAACTGGCACTTAACTACCTAGAGCGACTCGAACCCAATGCAATCCTATTTACCGTGGGCGACAACGATACCTACCCACTCTGGTACATACAAGAAGTAGAAGGTATACGCCGAGATGTACGCGTCTGTAACCTAGAACTCCTCCCTCTGGCATGGTACATCAACCAGTTGCGTTGCAGCGCCTACGAATCTGCCCCACTCCCCCTTTCGCCACCCGCAGAAGCTTGGCGCAACACAGGCGCTGTACTCCTTGAGCTCTTGAAAAATAACCGCAACGAACGCCCCATTTATTTCAGTGCTGTGCCCAAAAACTACGTTGCAGGTATTGAGGAATATTTGCGTTACGAAGGCTTTGTATATAAGTTTGATACCCATCGCACTTCTGTTGATTCATTGGGACGTGTAGGCGCATTAGACCCCGAAATTCTTTACAATCGGATCATGCGACACGGGCATTTTGAAAGTCTGGAGAACCCTAAAATACTCGCAGACTACCACGTGCAACAAACGGTGCGCATTGCAGATATACGCGGCATGTTCACGCGTTTGGCAACAGCCTTCTGCGAAAAAGGCGACTCGCTACGCGCAAAAGAAGTCCTTGCACGAAGTTTACAAGTGCTACGAGGTAATCGCTTTGCCTACGACGAGCACACTGCCGAACAAATAGAACTACTCTACACACTCGGAGAACAGAGCAAGGCGGACGAGTTGCTGGGCGAATTCTTGTATGAGCAACTCGACTTACTACGCTACTACCGCTCACAATGGACAGAAGGACTGTACCTACCAACATCGCCTTATTATTTACGTGCACGTAGATTGATAGAACGCCTTAGTTGTGTTGGCGAACAATACGGCAACTACAACCTTCGTACTTTTGTAACACAAAGCAGGAGCGAATGGGAAGATGAGCAATAATACGAAGCGCGGCTTAGTAATAAAGGGCGTAGGGAGTTCGTACGATGTACTGGGCGAAGACGGTACGCACTACGAATGCCGTTTACGCGGGAAACTGCGTTTATCGGGTTCACGGAGTACCAGCCCAATAGTTGTGGGCGATTGGGTTCAATTTTCGTACGATACAACGAAGGGCGGAGTCATAGAAAACATCCAAGAGCGTCGGAACTGCATCGTACGACGTTCGGTAAAACTCTCGGCGGCTATGCAAATTATAGCCGCAAACCTAGATCTTGCCATCTTAATGTACACTACGCACTACCCGCCTACCCCACTCGAGTTTGTCGACCGCTTCTTGGTCTCAGCACGTGCCTATGGTGTCCCGTCTTTGCTGGTACTCAATAAGTGCGATTTGCCCGAAGAATGCGAAGCGTGGGAAACGCTTGAAATGGAAAAAATCTATAGTGCTGCCGAAGTGGAACTTTTACAGGTATCAACCACTACTGGCGAAGGACTAGAAGCTCTCCGCCAGCGCATTACAGGACAGGTAGTGCTTGTAGCAGGGCAATCGGGAGTCGGGAAATCAAGTTTACTCAATGCCCTAGATTCATCGCTTTCGGCACGCGTAGCGCCACTTTCCGAACAACACGGACTCGGCGTACATACCACCACTTTTAGCGAGATGTATGAGCTTGCCGCTTTGCCCAACACATTTGTGATAGACACCCCTGGCATCAAGGGTTTCGGTGTCGTAGCCTTTGAGAAGAGTGAAGTAGCGCATTTTTTCCCCGAGATCTTCGCACTCTCGCACCAATGCAAATACTCGAACTGCTTGCACGAAACCGAGCCCGACTGCGCCGTACGCGCTGCCTACGAAGCAGGAACTCTAGCCGAAAGCCGTTACCGTAGTTACCTCAGCATCCTATACGAGGACAATAGCTATCGGTAAATACTACCACCTGCGGTAAGATTGGCTAGCGCTCATTAGTAATCTATTGTTGTACTTTTGAGAGATAAACAGGAGCATAGCCGCATGCCGCAATACAACAACCTACAGGAAGAGGAACTAAAACTCAGAATTGCTGAGGCATTTTTCGCACCATTCGATTGCAACACGCGCATAGGCAGAATTGACTTCTGCGTTACCCAAAAACAAGACACAAAGCATGTAATAGCGGGCGAGGCATGCCTCGCCCCTACTGAGGGACGAGAAACGGTTTCGTTGTTGTGGGCGGAAGCCAAACGTGGTGTTGTTGCCGACATTTACAAACCCCTCGTGCAGCTCATCCTCACCATTGGCAAGGCGCGCACCTTCGAGACCTTTCTCCCGCCTCCCTTTCTCGCAGCCTTCGATGCCGAGAAGATTGCCTTTATCCCGTATAAAGATATTCTGCCCTTTTTCTCACTCAATGACTTCAACTGGAACACTACCCCTTCTGATGAAACTTCGCGCGAATTTGGGCTGCTTTACAATGCAGTAAAGGAAACTCTGGAGCGCACGTCCTATCTGTTTCGTTACGACGTGCACGAAACGGAGCTACGTGAGTTCATAAAACAGCACTTAAGCGAGAGCTCCGAACTCATCCAGATCAACAAGAATAACTTCGTGAGCATCTACCAACGTTGGTTGGCACAAGTGCAGCCAAGCATTGATGTAAACTGGGAGGTTCTAAAAAAGAATGGGCTGATAGATGGCGATTTCTTTTTGGCAGACTTACTTTCTGAGAAAAATCAAACCATAAAGGAGGCGCTTTTTGTCCTCCTTCAGGACAACAGGTACATCGTGGATAGAAAAATAGATGCTCGTGGATTATTTACTTCCAGTGAGGTCTTTTTCAACGATAGACAGAAAGCTCACACTCAGTTTTGGAGTCTGTACCAGCGCCCGCCACGCGAGGAATATTGGGACTACATCATCAAGCGGCGCGACCTCCTTGTACCGCAAGATGTGCGCGAGCGCAAGGGCTCTTTCTTTACCCCAAAAATTTGGGTAGATCTCTCGCAAAAGTACTTAGCAGATGCACTCGGCGAGAACTGGCAGGATGAGTACTACGTTTGGGACTGTGCTGCGGGCACTGGTAACCTACTGAACGGGCTTACCAACAAGTACCATATATGGGCTTCGACGCTCGATCAACAGGATGTTGACGTGATGAAAGAGCGCATCAAGAACGGAGCAAACTTGTTGGAAAGTCACGTATTCCAGTTCGATTTCTTGAACGATGAGTTTACGAAGCTCCCGCAACCGCTACAAGATGTTATAAACGATCCCGAAAAGCGCAAAAAGCTGGTGGTATACATCAATCCGCCGTATGCAGAGGCGGGGAATAAGAAGGTGGTAAACGACTGCTCTCTTACACAAAAAGGAGGTGTTTCCGTAATACATTCAACCTATAAGCGCTTTCTACCCGATATAGGCATTGCAGGGCGCGAATTATTTGCACAGTTTATCATACGTATCTACAAGGAGATTCCCGCATCTACTATCGCACAATTTTCAACTTTGAAAATCGTGCAAGCCCCCAACTTCAAGGCTTTTCGTGCAGTGTTTCGCGCCTCGTTAGTAAGGAGTTTCCTCGTACCTGCCAATACGTTCGATAATGTGAATGGGATATTCCCCATTGGCTTCTTTATATGGAAAGCGGGAAAAGAGTGCTTTGAACAAGCAAAAACTGAAGTCTTCAACAGCGACGGTCTAGTAGTGGGAACAAAGATGTTAGCACCTTACGATAACCGCCTGTCCATCAACGACTGGATCATCAAAACACGCAGCAGACAAGGCAAGAAAATAGGCTACATGTCCTCACGTTCGCACGATTTTTCGGGGATAAGCTACAACTACATAAAAAATTCTAAGGAGCAAGTAAAATCGCCACGCGGAACATGGGTTACCGATAAAAATCTGAGGGAAAGCGCCGTGTTTATCGCTGTATGCCATGCCATACAACATACTTGGCTCAACCATAATGATCAATTCTTTTACCCTGATGCGAATTGGCAACAAGATCGCGAATTTCAAAACAATTGTCTTGCGGCTCTCCTTTTTCACACAAAAAATAGCATTCAAAGTCAATACGGTACGAACCATTGGATTCCGTTTACTGAAGCGGAGGTGAATGCTAAAGAGGCGTTTGAAAGCCACTTTATGACGGACTTTATGCAGGGACGATGCGCCTCGGACGCAACGACGACTACGCCGAGAGAGGAAGGAAAACAAACCCTGCAACGGACTGGCACACTGCGCGACTTGGCACAAGAACAGTCGTTCATCCCTACTGAGCCGCTCGTCTTTTCTCCCGAAGCTACGGCAGTATTTGACGCGGGGCGCGAGCTGTGGCGCTATTACCATGCGCAGCCGAATGCGAACCCGAATGCGTCGTACTACGATATACGGGAGCACTTCCAAGGGCGGTCCGTGCCCGGACGGGGCAATAGTGCGACAAGCGATCAGAATTCGCGTAAAAGGAGAATGAATAGCAGAAGTGAGGATGCCGAATACAATCGTCTCTTGGGCAATTTGAAGGCAGCCATGGAAGCGCTCCGCCTCAAGATTGTGCCCAAGGTTTACGAATACGGTTTTCTGATAGAATAAATAATACCTACCGTGTATTCAAGGAATACAAATTTCGGGGGAAGCACGACGTCGCTCCTACAAAATTGGTATTCAATATTTTATATATAACGGCGCGTTATGCTATACAATAGCAATACGATTCCACTTCTAGACAATGCGAGTAGGGCAATGCACATTGGGTAGCCCCCGAATTAGGCTACCTTTGCCCTATGTTTAGTCTCTACCTCCACATCCCCTTTTGTAAGCGCAAATGCCCGTATTGCGACTTCTATTCGCAAACCCAACAGGCAGGCATTGAACAGTATCTTGCGGCTCTACAGCAGGAACTCCAGCTATATACTGGTCATTTCCCAAAAGACGTCGTCTCCATCTATTTTGGCGGAGGCACCCCCTCTCTGCTTTGCAGTGAACAAATAGGAACACTCCTTGATACCATTGCACAGTTGTATTCGGTTAGCCCAGATTGTGAAATTACGCTGGAAAGCAACCCCGAACAAGCCTCCGAAGCCTATTACAGCGCTTTACGCTCCGTAGGCATCAATCGTTTGAGTATAGGAGTACAATCGCTCGACGACGCCATTCTGAAATTCCTAGGGCGAAGACACTCGGCTCGCGAAGCCCTTAACGCCCTAGAATACGCGCAGAAGGCAGGATTTCAACGCCTCTCTGCCGATGTTATCTATGGTATACCCTCACAAAGCCTCGAGTCGCTTGAGAATACATTGCGCACCTTGTTAGGCATCGAACACATTTCAGCGTATCACCTCACCCTTGAGGCGGCTACAGCCTTCGGACGTATGCAGGCACGGGGCAAGCTACAAGAGGTGGATGAGGAGACAAGCATTGCGCACTTCAAGATCTGCGACGAACTACTACAAACCGCAGGGTACGAGCACTACGAAATTTCAAGCTTTGCACGTGGCGCAGGGTATTCACAGCATAATCTTGGCTATTGGTGCTCGCGCCCCTATTTAGGGGTAGGCGCAGCCGCACATTCCTACGATGGGCAACGACGTTGGTGGAATGCAAACAGTGTAGAACGGTACATCGCACAAGTAGCTTCGGGGGCATGTTTCCCCAATCAAGAAACACTCAGTGAGGAGGAGCAGTGGGAGGAATGGCTCCTAACGCGGCTTCGGACTCGGTGGGGACTCTGCCTTGCGGAGGGTGAGCAACGTTTTGGCGCAGAACGCATGCGTCGTTTAGCTCAAAAAACTCGCCCCCTGCTTCAGGCACAAATACTGAAACAGGAGGCGGGGCAACTCTACCTACCTACCGAGCAATTCCTCGTGGCAGACGAAGTTATACGAGAACTGTGTTAATTATACGAAGGGAAGAATCACGATACCTAGCTCAATCGGGTAAACTTTCGGTCCTTGTCCTGACTCAAAGAACCCCATGGGGTAAAAATTGCCATAGAGGCGTATAGGACCATACCCAATGCGAAGCGTTGCCGCGTAACTTAGGTCGTGCATATTAAACGAATCGCTCTCGCTCATTTCACGGCTTTTATCGTAAACAACCTTCGTAGAACTGTACAAACGCAGATGCGCAATGGCACCCGTGGCAACATAAAAACGCTTCCAATACGTGCTGCGATTCTGGAACTCGAGAAGCAATGGAGCAGTAAGCGACCAACTAAAGAAACGGCTGGACTTTACGTTGTGTCCTTGGTCTTGCAGTGTGGTATGGAAAATAATCTGGTCAGCCCCCGTACTCATAGAATTTTTTGCCTTGAAACGAAAATGGTTGAAATTTGTACCCAGACCTACGACCAGACCTATGTGCTCTGACCTCAGGGGAATACTGTATTGCATAAAATTGATATTCCAGTTGATGGCCGACCCCATATTGATGCGCATAGGTCTTTGTTCTCCACTCAAACTAAAGCTCCCGCTCGGCGAAAGAAACCAATTGAAGCCTAACTCTACTCCTACCCAGTGTCCGAGGAATTTCTTTTTGACGGAGACTTGATCTAGTTTCTTTTTCAAGGCATTAAAACTTATGTTTATATCATCGTCATTGTCGTATTGCGAAAGGCGACGCGCCTTCTTACGCGACGAAACCGTCTGATAGCTCTCCTCATCCACTTGGGTAGTGTCTAGTACAGGCTTCCCATCTTGAAAGATGTAAGAACGTCCATTGACCGAGATCTCAACATTGTTGTCCGAGCGCGAAATGGTCTTTATCGTTTCGGTACTCGCATCATCCGTACTAAACGTCACGAAATTGGCATCCTTAATCGAATCGTCACTCGATATCGTTATTACGGAATATTGTTTGGGTTCATTATCTCTATACCGCGCTTCGACTTTAAGCTTTCGTGCCGCTTGCCGCGCCTTCCGTTCTGCCGTTATGGCTCTTTTTGCCTCTGCGCGTTCCATCGCTTTCTCGGCTTTTTGTAGTCTGCGCCCTGCAACTTGTAGGTTCTTCACATTCGCCGCTTTAAGCTTTGACTCGCCATAGTCGGCTACCAGATACTTCGGGAAGTTCACAGAATCTGGTATCACCAGCGTTGTGTCAGGGCGGTTCGTATCAGATGCAAATGTAAGATGCACTTGCGCCTCATCTGAGAAATCGTAATTCACAATCTCCTCAGCTTCAATGTTTAGGGTCTTCTCTAAGTAAGCATCCAGACGCTCGAAAGCTTCTCGGTACTCGGTGTCGGAAACGTTTCGCGGTGTGCGCTCTGCGTCGCTATCTTGTGGCTGGTAGGTTACTACCCTGTGCTTTTTAATTACCGTCTGCCCTACAACGGGGCTTAGACCTACAAGCGCGATAAATAGAAAAGCCAATAGTGCGAACATGTACGAATATTTCATCTTATCCTCTGTTTTGGATTTGCCCGTAAGACGAACGAGTGTTTGAAAAGTTACAAGAATCATAACAGGGAGTACAACAAGCAAACGTAGGAAGCAACACAGGTAGTGCGAGTTACGAATAAGGCGTATTTTTGTACAAATTTGTACGTAGGGAGGCTCTACAATGGTACTAGGCGAGGAAAAACATTATTCCCCAATTTTCGGACGCGTATTTTGGGGCATTCTATTAGGGCTGATGGTATTTGTCATCGTCCTTTTCATTCTCATAGCGCAAGGGTCGTTTGGTGTAATGCCCACCTTCGAGGAACTCGAAAACCCCAATAGCAACCTTGCCAGCGAAGTGCTAGCAGATGACCACACCGTTCTGGGTTCTTTCTACGTACAGAATCGCTCATTTGTAGAGCGTAACGAACTCCCCCAAGGGCTGATAGATGCGTTGGTTTGCACAGAGGACATTCGTTTTTACGAACACTCGGGCATTGATGCGCGTGGACTCGGACGCGTGCTCTTCAAAACGGTGATGCTCGGCAAAGGCGAGTCGGGCGGCGGTAGTACCCTAACACAACAGCTTGCTAAAAACCTCTTCCCGCGCGATTCAGCCTACTCGCAATCCAAAATTGCTAACAAACTAAGGCTCGGAATTGCCAAGTTCAAAGAGTGGATTACGGCCATAAAGCTCGAGCGTAACTATACCAAGGATGAGATCCTAACCATGTATCTCAATACCGTCCCCTTTGGTTCTAACGCCTACGGTATCAAGATGGCGGCACGCACATTCTTTAACACGACCCCCGATTCGTTGAAACTGGAAGAAGCCGCTGTGTTGGTAGGGCTTGTAAAAGGGCCGTCGTGGTACAGTCCTGTGCGAAACCCAGAACGCGCCAAGGAGCGTCGCAACACAGTGCTACAACAAATGGTACGCTACAACAGGCTATCAAAGCAAGAGTACGACTCACTCTCGCAGCTGCCCATTACGCTCCATTTTCGAGTACAGGATCACAACTCGGGCTTGGCAACCTACTTGCGCGAACACCTCCGACAGATTATGACTGCACCCTACCCTCAACCGCAGATGTACTACCTACCAGAACAATATCAGCACGATTCGCTCGAGTGGATTAACAACCCGCTCTATGGATGGTGTCAAAAGAACCAAAAGCCCGACGGAACTACCTACAACCTTTATCGCGATGGGCTGCGTATTTACACCACCATCAATGCCAACCTACAACGATATGCCGAACAAGCCGTAGAGCAGCACCTAGGCACAACGCTTCAACCTGCCTTTGACGCTGAAAAAAAGAAAAATCTATTCTCCTACGATGTGAAAAACAGCGTTCGCGAAATCGTACTCCGTTCGGGCATGCATCAGAGCGAACGATACCGCAACTTGAAGCGAGCGGGCGCTACCGAGGCTCAAATTGAAGAGAATTTCAACACCCCCGTAGATATGACCCTCTTCAGTTGGAAAAACGGAGAGTTCGACACCGTTATGACGCCGCGCGATTCGATGCTTTACGTAAAACGTCAGTTGCGCGTAGGGTTCATGGCACAAGAACCGACCACAGGGCGTGTACGCGCCTATGTAGGCGGAACAAATTTCAAATTCTACAAATACGACCAAGTGTATACCGCACGCCGGCAGATTGGTTCTACCATCAAACCCTTCCTCTACACCCTTGCCATGCAGGAAGGCTATTCTCCTTGTATGAAAGTGCCCAATGTACCGCAGGTCTTCGAGGTAGCAGATACCATCTGGTCTCCAAAGAATTCAGGGTCTACAAAATATGATGGCGAAATGGTAACCTTGAAATGGGGGCTAGCCAACTCGGTAAACAATATCTCCGCGTGGCTCATCAAACAATTCTCGCCCGAAGCCATGGCAGAACTTCTCCGCCGTATGGGAATACGAAGCCACATAGACGAAGTACCCTCCATCTTCCTTGGCACATCTGTTATTTCCGTTTACGAATTAGTGGCCTCCTACGGAGTCTTTGCCTCGGGTGGAGTACATGTAGAACCTTACCTCGTTACCCGCATCGAAGACAAGAGTGGCAACGTACTCGCCTCCTTTACACCACAAAAGCATGAAATTATTAGCCAAGAAACCGCTTACCGTATGATCTCCCTTCTACGCAGCGTAGTAGATCAGGGTTCTGGTAAGCGTCTGCGCTATATGTACCGCCTAGAAGGGCCACTCGGCGGCAAAACAGGAACTACACAGAACAATGCCGATGGGTGGTTTATGTGCGTACACCCCAACCTCGTGATTGGAACTTGGGTAGGGGCAGAAGACCCCGCAGTACACTTTACAAGCACTGCATTGGGGCAAGGCGCTGCCATGGCACTCCCCATCCAAGGTCTCTTTTTGCAAAAAGCCTACGCAGACCCCAGCACTGGTATTCGCCCCGACGCAATATGGGCTGTGCCTGAGTCGTTAAAAGGAGTAAAATTTGATTGCGACGACTACAACGACTCGCCTACTGACTCCGATGAGTTCTTCTAAACAGCGCGTTTGGGCTGTATTTCTTACCCTGCTCCTTACGTTCGTTGTCATTTCATGCGACAAAGAGGAACGAAAGGATGCGTGGGATGTTAAATTCCGTGTCCATATTGGGCTTAATTTACCGCAATATACCGAACTGGGAGTACCAGGAGGTATCATTACATTACCCGACTACGGATTTCAGAGAAATGGGCTCTATATCGTACACGAGCTCGCTTCTCCAAACACTTACTCAGCTTACGATGCCACCTGCCCGCGCCACGTAGACAATATCACGGTAACCGAACGTCTGGGTACAAGTGCCACTTGTCCATTTTGCAAGGTAGAGTACCAGTTATTGAATACAGGTATTTCTAACGACGGAAATTACCAATTGCGCCCCTACAGAACTTACCTCAACGGTCCAGTACTAACGGTATACAACTAGGCGAGGCTTCCTCATCTCAGCGCCTCGCATTTTATGCATTATTGGGAGTTTTAGAACCCTAGGCGCAGACGGAAATTTATGCAACGAGCTGTAAGATAGTTCGGCACTGCTAAGCGCGAGACTTTCCCATCAGCTGAAGGGACAGAGATCCACATATACGAAGAGGTATTGGCAAAATCTAGAAGATTCAGTACCTCAATGCCGACCCGAAATTCTTTCAACCAAGTTGCCTTGCGCAACCAAAGCTCGGTATAATTTGTCGACTTAAATTCTTTTTCAAAGCCTACATCTACGCGCTTATACGAGGGCAGGCGTCCTACAACTCCATACGCCGCATTCGGAGGCGTAAAAGGAAGCCCTGTGGCGTAATGTGCCGTAAGGTTTACCGTGTAGGACGGTAGCTTTGGAAGGTAGTCTTGCAAAAAGACGGAAAGCGCAAAGCGCTGATCGGAAGGCATGGGAAAATATCCTGCTGATTGGGGCGTTAGCTCCACATCGCGCGGTGTACCGTTTAAGCGCATCTGTGCGCTGAGTAGGGACATACTAATCCACGACTCGGCGCCTGGTACAAGTTCGCCGTGAATCTTCAAGTCTACTCCACGCACAAGTCCCTCGCCAATATTTGCCGCCTCATAGCGCAGCGAAAGGTTCTCTACTGTGTACGGAATTAGATTGCTAATATTCTTCTGGTACAATTCGAGTTGTATTCGGAATGGACGCTCCTGTAGCGGGAAACTCCAGCGCGAGCCCAGCACAAAATGCAGCGCACGTTGGGGCGCTAATGTGGGATGAAGCATACCATTGCGATCGCGCATTTCGCGATAAAAAGGGTATTGGTAGTAAAAGCCCGTAGCAAAATAGCACGCCAAGGTAGGCATGGCTTCAGGCGTAATGGTAAAGGCAAGACGCGGGCTAATACGGGGCATTTGCAGTGCATCGCGCGTAGTAGCACGAAGCCCCGCATCCACTTCTAGTTTAGACGCCCAGAGTTTGTAATTAAGATGCAGATTGGCAAATGCTGCGAGACGCAGATAGCGTAAATCCCCCGCGGCTTGCATGTTGTTTCTTGTATCAAAAAGCAACTCGCGCGACGGAATCGTATACCCAGCACTATCTATGATATGCCACTCATTCAAACGATGCAGTAGCCTGTGTTCATGGGCGGTTACGCCCAGTTGTAGCGAGTGCGTTCCAAATGAATAACGTGCATTAACTTGCGTGCTTCCCACCCATGCATTGAAATAGTTGCGAGCATGATCTAGTGCACCCCCAACGCCAAAATTAGCGAGCGAGTCGTTCACATCATTTACCGACGTACCCTCGCTTTGCAGATTCTGTAGCCAGTATTCGCCCAATATATCGAACGTCTCCGATTCTGCCGTGTGAAATATGGTAGCCGCCAGTTGCACTTTCCAAGCTGGTAGCGGCGAATAGTTCAACGAGAGATTCGCAAAAGAGGTATTATAAAGATCCTCTTCTCGCCCCTCGTAGTAAACCATGAGGGCTTGGTAATTGCCTGCCAGCGTACCTACTTGCGTTTTCTTCACTTTGGGTACAAACTGATAGGAGTTGCGCGCCATACCAGCTAGAAGTTCTACCGAAAGGCGATCGGTAATCGTGTAATGAAGTTTACTTTGTAAATCGATAAACGTGGGTGTATAGTCGCCGTGTGTCTCGGTCGTATTGAGCAGAAGACGCGTCGATTTGTAACGTACACCCAGCATGGCCGCAAACTTACGGGTAGGGTCTACCCCCTCTAGGAGAATCCGATTCTCTAAAAGACCAAGCTGTATTTTTGCCCCCATCTCGCGCGGAGTACGATACTGAATATTGAGTACCGACGACATCTTGTCGCCATAATAAGCGGGAAAACCTCCCGCCGAGAAGGTGAGTTTTTCGACCATATCGGGGTTTATAACCGAAAGCCCCTCCTGATTCCCCGAACGCACAAGTGTGGGACGATAAACTTCTGAGCCATCGATATAGACCAGATTTTCATCGAATGTCCCGCCACGCACTGAATATTGTGAACTGAGTTCGTTAGCCGACTGAACTCCTGGCAAGGTCTTAATTAGGCTCTCTATCCCCAAAGAGGAGGAACGCATAGCCGAAATGGTACGTACGTCTATATGTTCCAGAGTGGCGAACTGCTTCCGTGTTCCTACCACTGCCACCTGATCAATGTCGGTATATGCTTCCTCGAGTAGAATACTGAAAGGGGGCAACCGCTTCGCATACGTAGAAACCACCGTATCTACGGGCACATAGCCTATTGCCTCAATGCGCAAAGCAATGATTTTCCGAGTGGGCAACGAAAGTTCAAATGCTCCGATTTCATTGGCAGAAGTACCTTTCCCCGTTTCTTTCACAATGATATTGGCATTGGCTACGGGCTGACGCTCAAGATCGAGCACCGACCCACGAAGCACCACTTGTGCTTGCAAAGAGCTAAACACCCCCACACCGCAAAGCAATAAGCACAAGAAAAGATACACACGTCTCATTATTCTGGCATGGAGTTGCGGAGCATTTGCGTATTGCAGTCGCATCCAAAATTTAGCAATGCACGGTGAAGGTCAGCAGTAGGAAGACCCATTACATTGGAATACGAGCCTTCAATCCGTTCTATGCCTATAAGCCCTATCCACTCCTGAATTCCGTACGCCCCCGCCTTGTCGAGTGGCGCAGCGGTGGTAACATAGTAGTCTATCTCTCTTTCCGTGAGCTTTGCGAAACTCACAGTAGTCAAGGTCTGAAAAGCACTCACCACTTTGTTAATGCGAAGTGCAACTCCCGTGTACACCTCGTGACTGCGTCCTGCCAGCCGCCGTAAAAAATCTTTTGCTTGGTTTGCATCCTTCGGTTTGTCAAGACGCTTTCCGTCTAGCAACACTATCGTATCAGCTGCTACAAAAAGTTTGTTTGCCGCACTGGGATGTGTATTTTGTGCACTCAGGCACTTTTCCTCGGCTAAAACTCGAGCTAATACGTTAGAAGGGGCTTTAATGCTACGCTCATCGATGCGAGGTACAAAGACTTCAAACGCAATACCCATCTCATGTAGAAGCTGTGCCCGTCTGGGCGATGCAGAGGCAAGAACCACTGGCGGAAGATTGCGGTATAGCGTGGCGTAACTCATACTTAAACAATTTGTAGGAGTGCGGCACGTACGAGCGGATAAAGCACGACAAAAAGCGCAGCAAGGGTTGTGAAAAAACGTGCTATGCGCGGCGCATTCTCCGAGTTGCGGACTCCTATTATGGTAGATATCACAAGGAAAATCCCCACAAAAAGAACCAGATAGAGCAAGGAGAATAGGGAACTCAAACTAGACGCTCCATCTCCCCGTATGGTAAGGAGTACCAGCACGAAAAAAACAAGCAATAGGAGCAGGATTTTTAGGGTTAGCACCGTCATCTTTGCAGGTTGTAGTCCAAAACGGTCTGGCAGGGTCTCGGTACGCAAAGAGGTACGCTGGGCATAGTAGATGATTTGCTTCTCGAAGGCGCGGAGCACGCCCAAAAGGCTTACAAACAAGGCATATAGCATGCCCACAAATAAAAAATCAAGAACACTGAGCGAGTTTACGCTGAGTTCCTTCCAAAGCATCTGGTCTATGGCGCGAAACTCGAAAAGAAGTGGCAGCAACGGAACTGAAAAGAGGAAGATAAACAGCAATGGGACACCGAGCCAGAATCGCTGCTTGTAGAGTTTGGAATAATACCATAGAAGGCGAGCAACAAAAGGGAAAAGGAGTATGAGGTAATAGCTCTTCAGAAAAAAGGCTTCAATGCATAGCAGAAGCACCCCGAGAGAGGTAAGTATCCCGTGCCAAAGGATAACAGCGCCACGCGAAAAATGACGCCCAACAATTACATTCTCGGGACGCGCAATACGATCGTCGTGCCAATCGAAATAGTCATTGATAAGTACCGCGCCGCACGAAAGCAGTAAACCACCAAGGAGCACCAAGAGGAAATGCCCTGTCGTCAGCGGGTCAGTAAGTGCATGGGCTGCAAGCCACGGTCGTACGATGCCATAACGCACAGAAAGGAATATGAGCACCAACGCCATCTGATGCGACGGACGCATGAGCCTGACAAACCACCACAGATTGCGCAACATAGCAGCCACGTTATTGTCCAGCACTTTCGAGTTTGCCCCAGCAGCCATGCACCTTTAGCACTTGCTCGATCACGTCGCGCACGCAACCATCGCCTCCGTTGTAGGGCGAGATGTAGTTGCATATTGCTTGTATCTCTGGTACTGCATCGGCGGGACACGTGGGGAGACCACACAACTTGAGTACATCGAAGTCTGGCCAATCGTCGCCCATATATAGCACTTGTTCGCTCTGCAAGGAATGAATGGTTAGAAATTCGTTGAACGCAATGGTTTTATCGGGTACAGCCATAAAGATGTCTGTAACACCCAATGCTCGGAAACGGGAGGCAACGCTCTCTGTACGCCCACCCGTAATAATAGCCACGGGGAAGTTGTTCCGCACCGCCGCATGTATGGCGTATCCGTCCTTGGTATTGGAGTTACGCAGTAGTAATCCACTCTCGCTTATTAGTACCTTATTGTTGGTGCAAACCCCATCCACATCAAAGGCGAAAGCGCGTATATTGTGGAGTAGCTCGCGGAAGTTCCGTACCATGACCTATTTCCCTATTGTTCACAGGTACAAAGCTAGTAAAAGTTGCCGCGCTATTTAGTTGAGAGTTGTGACAAGCGCAGAGCGTTTTGCAAGTTATTAACTCTTAACTAGGCGAAAAGTGCGAGCTCTTTAACTTCTTAATTATTATGAGGCAATACATAAAGAACTCGTTTTGTATGCACAAGTTGAGGCTCTACAATAACAAGATCAATTGGCACATCTACCTAGTTTTTGAAAAGTGCCATAATTCAATGAAACATACCCCAAGAAGCAACTATTGCCCTTGGGGTATTTATTACAATTCGTTTGGGTATCGATCTCAGAATTTACCGATATGAATCAATTCTAGAATTTTTGTACAAAACCTACCGAAACAACTGGAACTACTGAGAAAACGATCTCGTTGTCTATTAACGATGTAGGCGACAATTCAAAATCCATACCTAAGGTATTTGTAAACATGTAACGCCCTCCTAAGAAAATGGCAGTTATGGGCTTGCCACCCCAGCCTGTTTCCTCGAATTTCATCATTCTTACTCCGCCCAGTGCCCCACCATAGAGATCAAAACCATTGCCAAGCTGATTATGAAGCGTTACTCTTGCAGCAGCAATTCCGTGCGAATATTCCCAAAAATAGCCGACATAGCCTCCAATCCCCAATGAAGAAGTGCCACGCAATAAACCATCGACTAGGTTATATTCATAAACCAAACTTGTTGCAACACCTGTATAAGCATAACCCACACGCTCTGAGAGCATCGACTCGCTTCTGCTAAATGCAGAGGAATTCTGTCCGTTTGCAGCAAGGTAGCATAAAACGGACAAACAGGTTAACAAAAAAATTCTTCTCATTGCACATAACTCTATTTACGGACTTCTATTTTTGTGTAGGTGTGGTCGCTTTCTTTAATTTGTAGTGGTGTTACCGTTGGTTTCCATGTATCAGAGATATCAATCGAATAGCTTTCTTTAGCACAATACCAAACAAGCGAGCTACAAATAAACCGGTTAGGGGCAAAAGCCTTTGCAGCGACCGCACTACTATTATATATACGACCAATATACTTCTTTGCTCGGTTTGCCATCTGAGTTAAATTATCAATATTTTCATAAGTTTTTATCATCTTCGAACGAAACCAATTCCATTTAAATTTTCTTTTCACATAGCGTAAGCCCATCACATTATGTTCACGACACCATGAGTCAAAAGACATATATTGTACGCCATCTTTGGTAGTTTTGCTCTTCGGATATGCATCAATTGAAAACTCCTCCTTAAAATCTACATACCAAGGAATACAATTAAATATTATTCCTGTATGCCCAAACGTAGATACAAAAAGGTTACGTCTCATCTGAATTATAATTTTTACAAAAGTAGTGTTTTTCTAAAAAACACGCCCATTAAAATACTGTTCGAAATGATTTTTCTGAAAACAATAGTAATGATACTATCTCTAGCCTCTTATAAACGTCAAAGAACGTGAAATGAAGAAAAAGCAGACCGACAGTGTAAAACCAGATGTATATAAGCATTGAATACGCTTGGTAATCTTTGAATATCACCGTTTTTTTTGAGCAGGACGGGCTCGCCTCCATTTCTCAAATACAGAACATTGACACAAAAAAAGCCCCCTCCAAAGGAGGGAGCTCAAATCAATACTTACGAGAATCAAAAAACTATTTGTCTTTACGAAGCTTCTCTAACCGTTCTGTAAGCAACGGGATAATCTTATGCAAATCTCCCACAATACCTAAATCAGCTACACCAAAAATCGGAGCATCTTTGTCGCGATTGATCGCGATGATGTATTCCGACTCTTCCATCCCTGCAAGGTGCTGAATAGCGCCAGAAATACCACAAGCGAAGTAGCATGCAGGACGTACGGTTTTACCCGTTTGCCCAACCTGACGGTCGTGAGGCATAACACCAGCATCCACCATGGCACGCGACGACGATACCTGCGCACCAATTACATTGGCAAGCGCCTCCAGTTTCTTGAAGCCTTCTTTGCTACCTACGCCACGACCTCCAGAGACAAGAATACGAGCTTCTGTAATATCGATCTTATCGTTGGCCGAGAGCTCCTCTTTAACAACCTTAACCTTGAACGCATCACGCTGGAAAGGTATAGTCTCGGTAACTACGTTGCCTGTACGCTTTTCATCCTTTGCCAAGCGCTTCATCACACCTGGACGCACGGTAGCCATCTGCGGACGATGCTCGGTACATATAATAGTAGCCATGAGGTTACCACCGAACGCAGGGCGCGTCATCAAGAGGTCGCCCGCTTCCGAGATCTCCAACTTTGTACAATCGGCCGTTAGACCCGTAACGATACGTGCCGAAAGACGTGGTCCGAGGTCGCGTCCTATAGTAGTAGCACCAATGAGCACCACTTCTGGTTTGTACTTCGCAATTAGATGCGCCATAGCCTGTGCATAAGGCTCGGTCGTATAGATCTCGAGTGCTGGATCTTCTACAACAATCACATCGTCAGCGCCTGCTGCAATGAGATCCTTGGCCTGTGCTGCAATCTTGTTGCCAAAGAGCAACGCATATACTTTCTGGTTCGTGTGATCTGCTAAATCGCGCGCTTTACCCAGAAGCTCATACGCCACATTCTGAATCTTGCCGTGGCGCTGCTCGGCGAATACGAAAATACCTTTGTATTGCGACTTATCCATCTCACCCAACTAGATTATAAATTTTTCTTGCAACTTTGCTATAATCAAATCTACTGCCTCCTCAGGCGTCAATTCGTGCTGCTCGCCAGCCGCTTTTGCTCCCTTCGAGAACGACTTGAACACCTTGGTCGGCGACCCCTTCATACCGAGCTTTGTCTCGTCAACGTCTATATTGTCGGCATTCCAGATCTTCACCTCTTTGTTGTAAGCATCTACAATGCCTCCAACTGTCATGTAACGGGTTTCTTTAACGGGGACAACCGAAGTTAAGAGGCAAGGCGTGGGTAGTTCTACTACCTGATACCCCTCTTCCGTTGCTTTACGCACCTTTAGCAAGCCCTTTCCGTCATACTCAAGACTCTCCACATAACTCACTTGCGGAATGTTAAGATGTTCTGCAATCTGCGGTCCTACTTGCGCGGTATCGCCGTCAATTGCCTGACGTCCTGTAATTACTATATCGTAGGGCAACGTACGTATTGCTCCTGCCAATGCATTGGAAGTAGCCAAGGTATCTGCTCCCGCAAAACGACGGTCACTCAGATGGATAGCTTCATCTACCCCCATCGCAAAAGCTTCGCGCAAGATGGCATCAGCCTGCGGAGGTCCCATCGTAATCACCGTGACCTTTGCACCATACTGATCTTTCAAACGAAGCGCTAACTCTACTCCCCCCTTGTCATCAGGGTTCATAATGCTCGGCACACCCTCGCGGATTATCGTCCCTTTCACGGGATCGATACGCACCTCGGTGGTATCTGGCACCTGCTTTATACAAACAACTATATTCATTTCTACGCCAATTTCTAATATTAACCCCTCGCTACTTCTTCAACAAATTTGCCGCAATCACCATGCGCTGTACTTCGGAAGTCCCTTCGTATATCTCGGTGATTTTTGCGTCACGGAACATGCGCTCAATGGGGTAATCGCGCGTGTAACCATAGCCCCCGTGCAACTGTACTCCCTTTGTAGTAACTTCCATCGCTGTCTCAGCCGCAAAAAGTTTTGCATAAGAAGAATCTACACTATAGGGTAGCCCCTGATCTTTTTTCCAAGCAGCTGCACGAACAAGATAGCGCGAAGCCATAACTCGCGTTTGCATATCTGCCAACTGGAACTGAGTATTCTGGAACTGGCTCAATGCGCGACCGAATTGTTTACGCTCTTTGGTATAAGCTACTGTTTCGTCCATTGCACCCTGTGCTATACCGAGCGCCTGCGAAGCTATACCAATACGCCCTCCATCGAGGGTTTTCATTGCAATAGAGAAACCTTTCCCTTCACGCCCCAGAAGGTTTTCCTTAGGAACAATGCAATCTTCAAAAATAAGCTCGCATGTTGCCGAGCCACGAATACCAAGCTTCTTTTCCTCCTTACCTATGGAGAAACCTTTCATGCCTTTTTCAACAATAAAAGCCGAAATGCCGTGTGTGCCCTGAGAACGATCTGTCATAGCTATTACGACAAACACATGGGCGTAAGCAGCATTCGTGATAAAAATTTTCGATCCATTCAACACATAATGATCTCCGTCGAGCACCGCCGTTGTTTGCTGCCCAGCGGCATCTGTGCCTGCATTGGGTTCTGTAAGCCCAAAAGCGCCGATCCACTCACCCGAGCAAAGTTTAGGCAGATACTTCATTTTCTGTTCTTCTGTACCAAACTCATAAATTGGGTTTAGGCACAGCGACGTGTGCGCCGATACTACAACACCCGTTGTTGCACAAACGCGAGACAGTTCTTCAACTGCCATAGAATACATTACATTCGTTCCGCCAGCGCCGCCGTACTCTTTGGGGAAAGGAATCCCAAATGCTCCGATCTTGCCCAGCTTGGCGATCATCTCTTCGGGAAAATGTTCCTGCTCGTCAACCTCTGCGGCACGGGGCTTTACCTCCTCGCGTGCAAACGAACGGATCATCTGGAGAAACAACTCCTCCGTCTTAGATAATGAAAACTCCATCTCTTTTCAAATTTATATTTCGTATCACCACGCGCCCAAAGGGAAACTTGGCGCAACGCTTTACATCCTAAATCTACGACACCTAAACAAACGGAGCGACTCCCACCAATGTTGCCAAACAATTGGTGTACGCAACCCGCAACCACATAAAATAAACGCTACAAAGCTAAACAATTTTGCGTTTGCGATTTTGACGCAATACGTGCAGCCACGAACGAGCTCAGTTATTCAGGCTGCGATAACATAAAAGAGAATACTTTCTCTCGCAATACAGAAGAACGAAGACTAGCAACAAGTCCTCTCCAAGAGAGGAAACTGCTACTACAGTTCCTTCACCTTCCACGCGCCGATGTTACGTTTCGCCTCGTCAAAGCTTGCGCCCACCGCAATGAGCTTCTTCCCTGACGATTGGTAAGGCACAGCATAACCCTTCTCTTCTATTTGTGCTAGGGCATCTTCAGGACTCCCAGAGCTCCAGAGCTTGAACTCGAAAAGGTAGATCGTATCTTTCAGCTCCACCACGCAGTCGGCACGACCCACAATGTTATGTACTTCCGTGTGTACATGCTGACCCATAAGGCGGAAAACAAGATAGAACACCATCTGATAGTTCCACTCAATAAGATTCAGTTCGGGCGTAGGACTGTAAGACATACCCGCGATGAAAGACTGCATGCGCGTCATAAAGTCATCCACGTCGCCGTGTTTCACCGCTTCTATGAATTTACTGAGTTCACTCAAACGAACCGTAGCGGGACGAAGGAAGTAGCATTTTAGTAGCAACTCCCAGAAAGAATAACGTACCTCATCGTTGGGAAAACCTAACGTAAATTCGTCATATTCTGCGTTATAGGTCTTTATCGTCAAATAACCTGCCTGATAAAGTATCTGTATAGGGTCATCTGCAAATTCATGCGGATTCTCGAGATCCATACGCGTTAAAGCCACATTGTTATCAAGGTCGGGCAAAGGGTAGCAAAGCTCTTGCAGCTTCTTTGCCAAGAAAGTTGGCGTGCCCGTGGCAAACCAATAGTAACCAAGGCTCAGTTTCTGGAAGACCTTAAGTAGGTTGAAGGGGTTGTAAACGTTTTCACCCTCAATCGCGAAGCGGTAACCGTCGTATTTCTTCTTAAGCTGTGCAAGGGTCGCTTCCGTACTGAGCGATAATTTCGCACCAAGTGCCTGTAGTTCGGGCGTAAAGGTTGAACGCAATTCCGCGTCCGTTATACCACAGATGCCTGCATAAGCATCGTCAAGGCTTATATCATTCAGATTATTGAGCCCGCTAAACACGCTAAGCTTGCTAAACTTCGTGACGCCCGTTAGAAAGACAAATTGGATGTATTGGTCGCAAGACTTTATGGCAGAATAGAAACCTGCCAGTATGTTCCGATTCTTTTCATGCAGCGCTTGTTGTTCGGCATCTAGAGTCTGAAGCAAAGGCTTGTCGTATTCATCCACCAATATAGCTACTCGCTTTTGGGTCTTATGGTACGCTGACTCTATTATCTTTTCCAAACGTCCGCCATAATAGGAGCTTCGCTCGGGTGACACCTCTACACTATACTGCGCTTCGTACTGTTGCAAGGTCTGATCTAAGCGCAACGGAAGCTCATTTTCTTGACTATAGTTACCCGTGTTTAAGTCTATATAGAGTACTGGGTGTTTCTGCCACGCTTCACGTTTCGACTGTCGTGCTAGTTCTTCTTCGGCTTGTGCCAGATACAACCCTTCAAACAGCTCTTTCTCCCCGCGAAAATAGGCGGCAAGGGTGGATAGAAACAAACTCTTACCAAAACGACGAGGACGACTCAAAAAATAGACCCTACCCGACAAAAGCTGCGCGACATACTGCGTTTTGTCGATATAGAGGAAATTGTTCTCTCGCAATATTTCAAAGCTTTGTACGCCGATGGGCAGCTTTCTCTCTGTCATCTTCATCTCTTTTTACAGCTCCTTCACCTTCCATGCGCCGATGTTACGTTTCGCCTCGTCAAAGCTTGCGCCCACCGCAATGAGCTTCTTCCCTGACGATTGGTAAGGCACAGCATAACCCTTCTCCTCTATTTGCGCTAGGGCATCTTCAGGACTCCCAGAGCTCCAAAGCTTGAACTCAAAAAAATAGATTGTATCTTTCAGCTCCACCACGCAGTCGGCACGACCCACAATGTTATGCACTTCCGTGTGTACATGCTGACCCATGAGACGGAAAACAAGATAGAATACCATCTGGTAGTTCCACTCAATGAGATTCAGTTCGGGCGTAGGACTGTAAGACATACCAGCAATGAAAGACTGCATGCGCGTCATAAAAGCATCTAGGTTGCCATCGCGGATCTCATCCTCCAGTAGATCAAGCTCCGCAAGAGCGCGCAAAGCAGACTGGGCATAAAGAACCTTGAGTAGCAACTCGAGGAAACAATAGCGCACCTCATCATTCGGGAAACCAAGCGTAAAGCGTTCCCTGTCGTTTTCGTAGGTTTTTATTGTTAGGTAGCCTGCCTGATAAAGTATTTGTATCGGGTCATCTACCAATTCATGCGGATTCTCGAGTTCTATGCGTTTCATACGCACGTTGTTGTCAAGGTCGGGCAAAGGGTAGCGAAGCTCTTGCAGTTTCTTGGCCAAAAACGTAGGTGTGCCCGTAGCAAACCAATAGTAACCAAGGCTTAGCTTCTGGAAGACCTTAAGTAGGTTGAAGGGGTTGTAAACGTTTTCACCCTCAATCG
>CAJPTC010000019.1 GCA_905373475.1 Bacteroidia bacterium
AGGAACTGAAGGCGAACGATGTGGATATCAAAGCTACGATGAAGTTCAAAGTAACGGCAGCTACGACGGTTACGGCGGTGTTCGGTCTTAAGACCTTTAAGGTAGAGGAGAAAAAGGAAGGCAAGGGTACGCTTACTATCACGGGTTTTGAGAACCTAGAGGTAGTGCCCTATGGTACGGAGCTGACGGTAGAGGCAACGCCCGATGCTGGTTACGAGCTTAAGGAACTGAAGGCGAACGATGTGGATATCAAAGCTACGATGAAGTTCAAAGTAACTGCAGCGACGACGGTTACGGCGGTGTTTGAGAAAAAGCAAGGAAATGCAGTAGAAGATACCGTGTTGGCTAATATCACCGTAGCGCCGAACCCATTCTCCGCACAGCTGCGTATTCTGAACCCTGAGGGCATCACCCTCCGCTATGAGTTGGTGAACCAGATGGGGGCAGTCCTTCGCTCGGGCGTGATAAACAGCCATGAGGAGGTAGTAGATACCGAAGCACTCCCTGCAGGGCTTTATTTGGTGCGTTTGATGGGGCAAGGAAACACGAGAAAAACAATAAAACTATCAAAATAGCTTTTGTTGCAGTACTCTGGATGTAACCCCGCCTTATTGTTGCTTTTAGCAGTAGGGCGGGGTTATGTCTTTGAGAGCATAAACGTCGCGCGTCGTATAGAGAAGGATTATACCAGATCGAGTATAATAGTGAGGGTGCTCTCTTTTTTAGGACAGTATCGGGTAGAACGTGAGCAAGGTAACCACTATATGAGTGGTATGTTCGATGGTTGTAGCTCGTTCAACCAATCACTCGAGGCGTGGAAGATTAACCCCATTGCCCAGTCCAATGGGCTGCGAGGAATGTTCGATAGTTCGCCCACGGCAGAACTCCCTTTCGTTGCAAAGTGGCGTGAGGCAGGGTATCAATTAGATCAGATTATCGAAGAGGAGTTTATACCCGAAGAGGAGGAATACATCGAAGACGAATTGGAGGAGCAATAGAACATAAAGGTTAGTGTGTTGAAAAGGTTCGTTGTGGAAACGCTACGAACCTTTTTTATGACCTTGGTAGTGTAGATTGTAAAACAGAATAAACAACTGAAAGCGAGATGAGAAGGATATTTCTATTCGTTGTGTTTAGTGTAATGTTGCTCTCTTTGTGGGGGTGTAATAGTTCTACGCAATCGCAAAACCATGAAGCAACAATAGAGCAAGCCGCATCTACGAACCGTCCCTTCATCACGAAGTGGCAAGGAACGGCTGGGAAAGAGCTCCTTGGGGACGTATACCCTAACGTGGTACAACGAGGCAACCCCCAATGAACGACACTCCGAACAAGTGACAGTGACGACATTTCTAAAAAAAGGTGAGTATGAGAGAGCGTCCCCTTACATTTTCACGACTCCAACAGATGGTGTCTATGTGGTAGAAGCTGGTCCAGAGGGTGTGGAAGGGATGTTGATGTTGTTTGACTATGCTGAAATTTTTTCAATGAAGCTCCTCTCTGTAGTACAGTTTGGCGATGTGGTATGGAAGAGACTACAGAGCGCATTTCATAATTGCTCGGATATGCGTTTTGAGGAAGGGATCGATATCCCCAATCTAAGTCAATGTACGAACTTAAGTTGGATGTTTACTGGTTGCGAGAGCTTCAATCACCCCTTAGGGAGCTGGGATGTGAGCCAAGTAACCTTGATGACGGGTATGTTCGCTGGTTGCCGCTCATTTAACCAACCACTGGAAAAGTGGGATGTCAGTAAAGTAACTGGTATGTCTGATATGTTTACAGATTGTACGGCTTTCAATCAACCCTTGGCACAATGGGATGTTGCGAATGTAAAAGACATGTCTAGGATGTTTTACGGCTGTAGCTCGTTCAATCAGTCCCTCGAGGCATGGAACATTAACCCTCTTGCACACTCCGAGGGCATGGTGGGAATGTTTAATGATTCGCCCGCTGCAGAACTCCCCTTTGTTGCAAAGTGGCGTGCCGCAGGGTGTGACATAGATATGTACGAAGAGATGCAGTAGCTAGACGATCATTACTTGAAATAGCGGAGTAATAGGGTATGTGTACAAAGGTTCGTGGTGAAAAAAGCTACGAACCTTTTTTATTACCTTGGTCGCGTAAAATTGTAAAACAAAATAAACAACCGAAAGAGAGATGAAAAGAATACTTCTTTTCGTATTACTTAGTTCTGTACTGCTGGCTTTGTGGGGGTGTAACGAGAAACAAACAGCTCGCCCCTTTATCACAAAATGGAAGGGCAAGGCTGGGCAGGAGCTTAAGATTCCCATCTTAGGGACGTATACCCTAACGTGGTACAACGAAGCAACGCCCGAAGATCGGCACACCGAACAAGTGACCATAACCGCTTACATGGGCGAGAATGGTTTTGAGGAAGCGACTCCTTATATCTTAATCCCTCCTACCGACGGCATCTATGTGGTAGAAGCAGGTCCTGAAGGTGTAGAGGGCATGTTGATGTCGTTTGAAAACAGTTTCGAATATGGCCATACGCTCCTCACAGTCGTACAGTTTGGCGACGTGGTGTGGAAGAGGTTGCATTATGCATTTAGCTGGTGTGTAAACATGCGTTTTTATGAAGGAATTGATACACCCAATCTCAGCCAATGTACCAGTCTTAAGGGGATGTTCCAATGGTGTAAGTCATTCAATTCTCCCCTAGCGAATTGGGATGTGAGCAAAATAACCAATATGAACAGTATGTTCGAGACCTGCGAAAATTTCAACCAACCCCTAGAAAGCTGGGATGTAAGCCATGTAACCGATATGTCGCGAATGTTTGCGGAGTGCAGCTCCTTTAACCAACCACTGGCAAAGTGGGATGTCAGTAAAGTGAACGATATGAGCGGTATGTTCGCCAATTGCGAGAGCTTCAATCAACCTTTAGGGAGCTGGGATGTAAGCCAAGTAACCCAAACGTCGGGGATGTTCTTTGATTGCGCTCTCTTCAATCAGCCCTTAGATCAATGGAATGTGGAGAAGGTTACAGATATGTGTGGTATGTTTTTCAAGTGTACCTCGTTTAACCAGTCCCTCGAGGCATGGAAGATTAACCCCCTAGCATACACCGAGGGAATGCAGGGCATGTTCGTAGCTTCACCCGCAGCCGAACTCCCTTTTGTTGCAAAGTGGCGCGAAGCAGGCTGTCAATTAGACGACGTTGACGAGGATATGGATCCTGAGGAGGAATACATAACAGAGGAGTAATAGCAATACGTAGAGTATTGAAAAGGTTTGTGGTGGAAACGCTACGAACTTTTTTGTTTCTAACTTAATTCTCATATTCCCTAGCGTAAAGAGTTTTACTCTGTCGGTCTGCGCCTTGAGCTAAAAAGACTCACCCATTTCACGCGTTCAAATTGACCCTTGCCGAGTGGCGCAAAGCGTGTAATATTAGCCCAATGTGAAACATTGGTCTAATGTCATGCAAAACCACAAATCCTCCCATATTACAGTATAATTTGTTTTACCTATGAAATATTGCTAATTATCTGTTAATCAAACTATTTTAGAAAAGAATATAGGCTACTATCCTCCCACTAAGCAACGTAACTGTTCCTCTTAACACTTATTTTACAGTTCTTTGTATGAAATAATTTGTAGATAGTTGCAACGATGAAAAGAATAATATTACTCCTCGGGACACTCCTAGCCGCATTGTGGCTGGCGAGTGCGAGCTATGCAGAGAGCAAACCCTTTATTACGAAGTGGAAAGGAGAGGCTGGTAAAGAATTGAAAATTCCGATCTTCGGAACGAATTACAAGTTGGTCATTAAGAAGGCTTCGGACAATACCGAGATAAAAACAGAGAATTCGCTTACAATTACTGAGGATGACAACTTCTACATCTATACGCCCACCAAAGATGGCGAATTACTTGTAGAAGCAGGTCCTGAAGGAGTGGAGTATATACGTTTTGTACGGGAGAAGGAAAAACGTGGCAGCGCTGAGAACTTGCTAATCGTAGAACGGTTTGGTTTTGTGGCTTGGAAAAGTATGTCTCGGGCTTTTGCCTACTGCAAGAATATGCAGTTTGCCACCACAGTGGATACACCTGATTTGAGTAGTGTGAAGGATATGTCAAACATGTTCTGTGAGTGTTCTGCTTTCAACCAAGGTATTAATAATTGGAATGTTAGCAAGGTAACCAATATGGAGAACATGTTCAGTTGGTGTTTTTCTTTCAATCAACCACTAGAAAAGTGGAATGTTAGCAAGGTAACCAATATGGAGGGCATGTTCTATTGGTGTTCTGCTTTCAACCAACCCCTAGCAAATTGGGATGTCAGCAATGTGAGTAATATGAACCGTATGTTCCGCGCTTGCCAAAGTTTCAATCAACCATTAGAAAAGTGGAATGTAAGCAAAGTGACTAATATGGGTATGATGTTCACTGATTGCCGCTCCTTTAACCAACCCCTAGCAAAGTGGGATGTCAGCAGTGTGACTAATATGAGTCTGATGTTCACTGATTGCCGCTCCTTTAACCAACCCCTAGCAAAGTGGAGCGTTAGTAATGTAACCCACATGCTTGGCATGTTCAGTGGTTGTTCTGCTTTCAATCAACCCCTAGCAAATTGGGATGTCTGCAAAGTGACTAATATGAGCGAAATGTTCGCTAATTGCAGCTCTTTTAACCAACCCCTAGCAAACTGGGATGTCTGCAAAGTGACTAATATGCGCGAAATGTTCGCTAATTGCAGCTCTTTTAACCAACCCCTAGCAAATTGGGATGTAAGCAATGTGAAAGGTATGAGCGGTATGAGCGGTATGTTTCGCGGTTGTTCTGCTTTCAATCAACCCCTAGCAAATTGGGATGTTGGCAAAGTGACTAATATGAGCGGAATGTTCGCTAATTGCAGCTCTTTTAACCAATCACTGGAAAATTGGGATGTCAGCAGTGTGACTAATATGCGCGAAATGTTTGCTAATTGCAGCTCTTTTAACCAACCTCTAGCAAAGTGGGATGTTAGCAATGTGAGAGGTATGAGCGGTATGAGCGGAATGTTCGCTAATTGCAGATCCTTTAACCAATCACTGGGAAATTGGGATGTCAGCAGTGTGACTAATATGAGCGAAATGTTTGCTAATTGCAGCTCTTTTAACCAATCACTGGCAAAGTGGGATGTCAGCAGTGTGACTAATATGAGCGGAATGTTCCGCGGTTGCAGCTCCTTTAACCAATCACTGGCAAAGTGGGATGTCAGCAAAGTGACTAATATGAGAGAAATGTTTGCTAATTGCAGATCCTTTAATCAATCACTAGAAAAGTGGGACGTTAGCAAAGTGACTAATATGAGCGAAATGTTCCGCGGTTGCACCTTGTTCAACCAGTCCCTCGAGACATGGAAGATTAACCCCCTTGCCTACTCAAATGGGATGCGCGTGATGTTCTTTGGTACACCTGCAGCAGAACTCCCTTTCGTTGCAAAGTGGCGCGCTGCAGGGTGTAACTTAGATGATTATGAGGAGGAGGATGTTTACTTTATAATAGAATAGAAATGAAGGAATAACCACACATAAAGAGTAAACGTTGAAAAGGTTCGTGGTGGAAACGCTACGAACCTTTTTTTATGGATATTATCGTCTCCCACCAAAGAGCGGATTTTGTTATTTATCATTGCGCGTTGAGTGTTCGTCATAAGATGCGCAACAATGTTGCATTGCATCGTGTTTTCTGAAACGACAGGGCGCAATTCTTGTGTGCCTCTGTTGTGTATGAAAACCAAATAGCGAGGATGAGAAGATATATCGGTGTACTGATAGTGCTATGTACGTTGTTTTCGTTGTCGGCGTGGGCGTTGCCTGTGTCGTTACAAGAAGCCGAAGTGTTGGCAAATAAACATTGGGAAAGTGTAAACCGTTTGCGAGGCGAAAGCCACCTGGCACTCTTATACACAAGTTCGGGGGCTCCTGTGCGAGGCGCGAACGATAACAAGGACTATTACGTTTTTGGTAACCGAAGTGGTGTCGGTTTTGTTGTTGTGGCAGGGGATGATGCGCTCCCCTCAGTACTAGGGTATTCTACCAATTCTAGTTTTTCTGCCTCCAGTTTGCCTTCTGAACTGAAAGTGTGGCTCGATGGCTATGCGTTGTGGGGACAGCAAGTGCGCAAGGGCATTATACAACCCTCTGAAAAGCTGCTGCGTGACCCTAGTGCCGCAGTAGAGCCTTTGCTTGGCAACTTAATCTGGGGGCAAGGGACGCCTTACAATAACAAGACTCCTGGGTTAACAGGTTGTGTGGCTACTGCAATGACACAAATTATGCGTTACTACGCTTGGCCAAAGAGAGGGCAGGGGATAGTAAAATTCAAGGACAGTGAAGAGACGCTAGATCTTTCTACCCATACCTACGCGTGGGACAAGATGTTAAATTCCTACACCACGTCCTCTACACCAGAGCAACAAGATGCTGTAGCCACGCTTATGCACGACTTCGGGCGTGCTGCTCAAATGAATTACTCAAGTGGTGGGAGTGGTGCAACCTCTGTAAATGCTTTTACGGCGCTGATTCGGAATTTTGATTACAGCAAGACGCTGCGTCGTGTGGAACAGATCCATTACAGCTTTAGCGATTGGCAAGCGTTGCTTCTGAGCGAATTGCAGGCGAAGCGACCTGTATATTATTCGGGCAATACCTACAATAATCAGCCGCATGCTTTTGTTTGTGACGGTTATGACGGTAAGGGGTATTTTCACTTCAATTGGGGAGGTAATGGGGCTTCGGATGGCTTTTTCGCTCTGAATGCCCTCAATATCCAAGAGCTGAATCATACCAACAATAGTAATCCTGGCTATAGCTTTTCCGTCTCTGATATGATTATTGGTATTCAGCCTTCGGTACTTGCTCCGTTGGATGAATATCCGCTCAATTTTACCTGCGCGCGTTTCGAGGCAAAAGAAGGTACATACACAAAGTCCGAATCGGTAGAATGTACAGTTCGTGGGTTGGAAAATGCAGCTTATCCTACATTGACGCTCACGGCAGGGCTACGGGTTCTGGATGAGACAGGCAAAACAATTCGTGAAATTGCCTCGACAGATGCTCCTGAGAAGTTAGAGTCGGGACAGATCATCCACGTTACCAACATTCGTTTGCCATGGGCAGAGCTTCCCAAAGGGAAGTATACAGTAGCGCCTTTAGCTTATATTCCCGAGGGGAAGAAGTTTTATACAGCTCGTCTGAATTGGCGGTCACCTGTTTTCGAGTTGACTGTGGATGAAAATAAGCTTGTGGTTAAGGAGGTGACTCCACAGCCGAGGCTTAAAATGGAGTGGATGCCCAAACAGATGTACAGTGGTGTGAATAATCATTGCACGCTACGTGTAACGAATGTAGGGACACGAGATTATAACGGCATCGTAATGGTACTTTTCGATAAAAGTGCTGCGGAGCCATCATTAACCAATTTGCGTTATTCTGATATCACTTATCGCGCTACCATACGTGTATCGCCTGGCGAGAAGCAAGAATATCGTTTTGATGCGTTTGGTCCGTTAGCGCAAGCGAAATATGTGCACTTCTTCTATGACAAGACCAATAACGAAGGAGGTGTCGTACCACTTAAGCCAAGTAACAATAGCGGTGTTGTCTCACCTCAATTTTACCCTAAAGATTGGGCAGGAGTACAAGAAGTAGAATTGGTCGATTCGTATAGTTTCGGTGAAGTACTCAGTACACAGGGGGTACAGCCGACCACAATACAACAAAACGAATACCTGACGAGCCATTTTGAGTTCTCTGTAAAAGAGCCAACCAAGGGGGCTCGTTTGTGGCTGAATGTTTATCTCCGTCAAGGAAATGAAACAAAGAGTTCCTTTGATGCGGGCACAGTGAATATTTTACCAGGGGAGACGCAGAAGGTCTCCATCCCACAAATTATCAAGCTAGCCCCAGGCGAGTACGAATATGCGCTTTCTATCTCAATTCCTGTAGAGGGTAAATGGCAACATCTGCGCTATGAGAAGTTTACGTTTACAGTGCTTGAGGGGACAGGGCAACTACCCATTCCACCGTATGCTCAATCTGAACCGAAGCCAAAGTATACCGTTCATGCACCCGTTGTAGAAAATACGGAAGGAGGCTCATGTACCATTACACGTCTTGATGGGCAAGCACTCAATTACGGTGAGCAAGTGGAAGAAGGTACACTTCTAAAAGTTGAGGTTGTACCTAATACGGGGTGGACTATTGTGAAAAAAGAGGTAAAGGGGGTAACCCTAGAGGGAAGCGCCTACAAGGTGATGGGCGATGTGCATGTTGCTGTAAAGTTTGTAAAAGAGACTACGCCACAACCCCCTGTAGGTGATAGTTACAAGTATTTGGGGCTTACAGTGGAAGGGAATGGAAATGTGCGTGTGATGTCTGGAATGCACATTATGGAGCAAGGCGAAAGTGTTGAAAAAGGAAAAAAAATAAAATTGGTTGTAACGCCTGAGGATGGCTGGGAGATACTACCACAGAATATTACAGTTTCGCCTGCTACACAAGAGGGGAGCGAGTGGTTACCAACAGGCGATTTTACGGTAAACGTAACATTTACTAAAAAGAAAAATGTAACCCCAGATGCCTCATACAAATTCTTAGAACTAAGTGTAATTGGGAAGGGTATTGTAAAAGTACTGTGCAATGGAGAGGAAGTGCTACCGCAGGGTACAATTAAACGAGGTGAGAAAATTACAATCGTGACTACGCCCGAGGAGGGTTGGGACGCATTGCCTGCCAATCTGCGAGTGACAGCATCTGAGCAACTTGCGGAGTATGAGTGGTTGCCTAAAGGCGATTTTGGTGTTGCAATGCTTTTTGTTAAGAAAGTACCGAACAAGTATGCTGTCTCTATTGCAGAAGTACAAAATGGTAGCCTGACCGTGAATACGACCCAAGCCTTGGAGGGCGACCTTATAAAGATAACGGCGACAGCCGACGCGGGCTATCGTTTGAAAGCGGGGAGTCTTCTTGTTTACAAGACGAGTGACAGGAGTGTGGTTGTTCCAGTAAACGATATGCAGTTTACCATGCCTGCTTATGCAGTGACAGTTACCGCTGAGTTTGAAAAAGAAGAGACTCCGTCTACTGCTGTAGAAGATGCTGCATTTACGAATGTTAACGTATTCCCCAATCCTTTCAAGCATCAGTTACGAATCGCGGATGAAGAATTACGAGGAGGATATATGCTATTGAATGCTCAAGGTTTTGTTGTGCGCTCGGGTGCGATAGAAACGTCTGAAACGATAATAAGCACAGAGGAGTTACCCGCAGGAGTATATATTTTGCATCTGATAACAGCGAATGGGGCTACGAAAGTTCTTCGTGTGGTAAAACAATAGTGTTGAGAATATAAAGATTGTACAATAGATGAGTAGATTGAATAAGTGGTTGGGTGTTTTACTTTCACTCCTGCTATTTGGGAGTGCAATTAGCGTAAGCGCTCAAACAGAACGAAGTGCTTGGTATCGTGAATATAATACGTCTGCCCCCCGAAATCGTACGGGACTTGGGAAAAAATTAACTTACAGTGTTGCTATTAGAATACCTGGCGACAATGAGGCTTTGGTAGGTAAGAAGATCAAGACGATTAATTTCTTCCTACGCAAAAAGGAGACATTGGCGGAAGATGTACAAGTATGGGTAGCAAAGCGTTTGCCAAACACTCCGGCTGATGTCGATACCAAGGAGGAACTTAAGGTCGCAAATCTCAATGGTGGCGATACTGACCAGTTTGGTTCGTCGAACATGATAGATTTTTCTACCCCGTATACGTTAACAAGCGATGGGGCTTATGTGGGCTATACATTCACTGTGAAGGATGTAAAAACCGAGTCGGGGCAGTACCCCTTAGTAATTTCAGATCGTGTAGAAAAAAATGGGTTATGGTTATTGCGAACCTCTGAAATGTCGCAGTGGGAGGAGGCGTATAGATACTATTGCCCCGCAATAGAAGTCCGTTTGGAAGGTGATTTCCCTGAGAACGCAGCGAAACCTGCCGATTTTGGGAAAGTCGCTGCAATTGTCGGCAGTAAAGCGACGGTAGATGTAGAGCTACTAAACTTCGGGAGCAATGTTATTGAGAACGTAGATTATACGGTAACAACTACTGAGGGCTCAAAGAATTATCATGCAGATCTGCTTCCGTTGAGTTATAAAAGTCTCGGCACTACAATATTAGCGCCTTTACAATTCGATGCCGATGCGACGAAGGGTGTTGACCCTGTTTCATTAACCATCACCAAGGTAAATGGACAGTCCAACGGTATTGCAAAGGGTGAGTGCAAAGGGGAGTTGCATACATTTGCGAAGGAGACCAGCTTTGAGCGTGGTGTATTGGTAGAAGAACATACATCGACCTCCTGTATCAATTGTCCTTTAGGGCATTATGCTATGGAGACCATGCGTGAAAAAGGTGCGGGGCATTTTGTGGGGCTATCCTTGCATAAGAATAACTCCGATCCGATGGCTTTCGCTCGCGATAGGTATGCCGATGTCGTCTTTACGGGTACACCTCAGTTTCTTGTTAATCGTGGCGAAATACTTCATGTTGATAATGTTGTCGAAACATTTGAGAAGGAATTAACTAAGCCTGCATTTGCTAAAATCGATCTAAAGGCCAAACTTTCAACGGATAAAACGAAGGTTGAGGTAGAGGCGGGGGTAACCTCTCTACTCGGTGGTACTTATAGCATAGCTTATGTATTGGGGGGGGATAATCTGTATAGAACCAATGGTTATGGGCAATATGGTAAGGGACGCATGACCTATAATGACGTTGTACTTTCAACTTCTTATAGCTCGAAGAAGACGACTGCGCCCGACTTGCAATTAACGGCTAATGTAAAATCGGATGCAACGTTTTCGCTAATTCTTCCAACAACTCCCGCGCTACAAGAGCCGTTAAAAGAGGCAGATCTCTTTGTTGTGGCGATACTAACAGACAAAAATGGGCGCGTGGTAAATACGGCGCGAGTGCCAGTAGAAGGTGCTACTCAACCTCTTAAAAAGTCGCAAGTAACCATCGACGCAGAGGTGAAGAATGGCTCTATTGCTACAGCACCTAGTGGTGAAGTGCTTGAGGGAACAAAAGTAAAGTTAACGAATACGCCCAATGCGAACTATCGTTTGGTAGCTTTTTCGGTCTATAAAACAGGCGACAAGCCATTTCTTATGGATGTAAGAGGAGTGAAAGAGGGGATGCCTTATTTCATAATGCCTCATTTCCCAGTTACTGTGTCTGCTGAGTTTGAACTAAAGACGGGAAAGAAGTATCAAGTTGCAGTAGCGTCCGTGGCTAATGGAACAATTCTGGTAGATAAGGCGCAGGCAGAAGAAGGAGAAGTGGTGAAGGTAACCACACAGGCCAACTCTGGTTATCGTATAAAAGAGGGTTCGCTAGCGTATTACAAAATGGAGAACACAAGCGAAGTTACTCCCATTGTCGGTGGGCAGTTCGCGATGCCCGCGTATGCAGCGACAGTGACTGCTGAGTTTGAAGACGACAGTACACCTCCTGCAGCAAAATATGCTATCACAGTTGCAACGGTGTCGAACGGTACGCTCTCGGTAAATAAATCTCAAGCAGCTGAGGGCGATGTGGTACAAATCACCGCAACACCTAGTGCTGGCTATCGTCTGAAATCGGGCACTCTTTCTGTTTATAAGACGGAGGACAAGAGTGTACTCGTGCCCGTAAATGAGATGCAGTTTACCATGCCCGCTTATGCTGTAACAGTAACAGCTGAGTTTGAAAAAGTCGATGCACCTCCCGCGGCAAAGTATGCTATCACAGTTGCAACGGTGCCGAACGGTACACTTTCGGTAAATAAATCTCAAGCAGCCGAGGGCGACGCGGTACAAATCACTGCAACACCGAGTGCAGGCTATCGTCTGAAATCGGGCACTCTTTCTGTTTATAAGACGGAGGAGAAGAGTGTACTCGTGCCTGTAAACGAGACGCAGTTTACCATGCCCGCGTATGCTGTAACAGTAACAGCTGAGTTTGAAAAAGTCGATACACCTCCCGCAGCAAAGTATGCTATCACCGTTGCAACGGTGTCGAACGGTACACTCTCGGTAAATAAATCAGAAGCCGCTGAGGGCGATGTGGTACAAATCACTGCAACACCGAGTGCAGGCTATCGTCTGAAATCGGGCACTCTTTCTGTTTATAAGACGGAGGAGAAGAGTGTACTCGTGCCTGTAAATGAGACGCAGTTTACCATGCCCGCTTATGCTGTAACAGTAACAGCTGAGTTTGAAAAGGTGTCGACACCATTGCCCACGGCTGTAGAAGATGCTGCTTTTGCAAATGTTGTAGTATCGCCCAATCCGTTTGACACTCAATTACGCATTTTAAATGGCGATGTGCGCGGGAAATACGCCTTATACAATACGCAGGGCGTAAAGGTTGCTTTGGGTGTATTAGAAGGCGCAGAAACGCACATTAGCACAGCATTGCTCCCCGCAGGTATGTATCTGTTACGTCTCACCGTAGAAAACGGCGCAACGAAAACCTTTACTGTGGTAAAAAGGTAATCGCGAAGTAAAATTTGTAGTAAACAACGGGCACTTCAGCGGGAGGTGTCCGTTGTTGTTTAGGTACAAAGTACGTAGTTCGAAGTACCCGCAAAGAGCTCAACGCTGAGCAGCTCCGAATTTTGTATCTTCGTAGTATAAAAGAGTATACAAGATGAAACAGTTGCGCGAATTACCAATAGGGATACAAGATTTTGAGAAACTACGTACGCGTAAGCTTCTTTATATCGATAAGACTCAGTATGTTGCAGACTTGTTACGTGGTGGAGGAATATATTTTTTAAGTCGCCCTCGTCGCTTTGGCAAGAGTCTCTTCCTCTCAACCCTGAAAGCCTATTTTGAAGGGAAAAAAGAGTTATTTGATGGTCTATTTCTTGAGCACGGCGAGCCCGAGTTAGCTGCTGCACAGGGACGCGAGGCATGGCAGACGTACCCCGTATTGCGCTTTGATTTGAATGCTAAGAACTATATAGATCCCGAGAAGCTAATTGAACGGCTTTCATTCAATTTGAGAGAATTGGAAGAGCAATACGGAGTAGAAAGGCTAGACGACACTCCCGAGGATCGATTTCAGTATCTTATCAAGACCCTATATCAAAGAACAGGGCGACAAGTAGTTATACTCATTGATGAGTATGATAAGCCCCTGATGGATGCACTTCTTCTCCCAGAATTGTACGAAACCTATCGCGGAACAATGCAAGCATTTTATTCCGCAATTAAAAGTTGTGACGCATATATACGGTTTGTTTTCCTAACGGGTGTCTCGCGCTTTGGCAAGTTGACCATTTTCAGCGGACTCAACAGCCTCGAAGATATCACCATGCTTTCACAGTATTCGGGCATTTGTGGTGTGACCGAGACAGAGCTAGTTGAAAATTTTTCCCCTGAGCTAGAGGGGCTCGCTGTCGAATTAAAAACCTCTTATGAGGGAGCTTTAGCTGAGCTTAAAAAGTGGTACGACGGTTATCTTTTTACAGAAAAGGGCGAGCATGTATACAATCCGTTCAGTCTGTTCCAAGCATTGAAAAATAAAGAATTAAACGACTATTGGTATGCCACGGGGACACCCACCTTCTTGGTTAAGTATCTGAAGCAACGTAGATTCTTTTTACCCGACTTAGAAAAAAATGTCAAAATGGGGAAAGACGGCTTACAAATGAGCCCCATAGAGACGCGCGACCCAATCCCGATACTTTTTCAAACAGGATATTTGACCATTAAAGAGAAGCTTCCAGCCGTTTATCGTCTCGGTTTTCCGAACGAAGAGGTTCGTTACGGGTTTATGAAAAATTTGCTACAGGGTTATAATGAGCAAATTACAGATTCGGATACTGAGATCTCTCATTTTTTGGAGGCAGTGGAAGTTGGCGACATCGATGCTTTTATGACGCGACTAAAAGCGATCATAGGTGGTATCCCATACAGCAATAAGAAGAAGGAAGAGTATCACGAAGAACACGGCGAGGTAGCTGTTTATTTGGTATTCTCGTTACTGGGACAGTATGTACAAACCGAGATACATACGCCTGGTGGTCGTGCAGATGCCGTGGTACACACTCAAAGTGCCATTTACATCTTTGAGTTCAAAATGGAGGGAGCGGGCTCTCCTGAAGAAGCACTAGCGCAAATCAAAGAACGAGGCTATGCAAATCGTTACCTCGCAGAGGGCAAGAAGATAGTATGCATCGGTGTGACCTTTGACCCCAAGACGCGGAATATAGGAGAGTGGCGTACCGAGTTCCCTTCGTAGGGACTCGTCTTACCTTGTTCTATTCGCTATGCGATTATTCTCTCATGGCATTGCTAGGGGTATACTTGGGAGACTCGTGCTGTGGATCAAAATGCCGCATAGAATTTTCTATTTATGGTATATGGCGAACTCGCAACGTGGAGCGTTCCCGTTCCGTCCTTGGTGCGAACTTAGAGAGGTTGTTTTGTTTTTACGAAATGTGTCAATTCTCAAGCGATAAATACAACGGCTAATCTTCCTGCGGGACTCTATTTTGTGAAGGTCGTTAACAGCGAACACCAAACGATAAAGACATCTCGAGTAATCAAAAAGTAGGTTGCTTATTTTTTTTGAGAGGGGCGCTATGAGAATGGCGTCCTTTTTTGTTTATTTTTGTACAACAACTTACGGAGGTATTGGAGGATGGCAACTACGGCAAAAATTTTTGTACTCGACACGAATGTACTTCTGCATGACCACAAGTGCATTGATTATTTCCAAGATAACGACATTGTAATCCCCATTGTCGCACTCGAGGAGCTTGACAAGTTCAAGAAAGGGAACGAGACAATCAATTATCATGCACGAGAGTTTGCGCGTGACCTCGATCGTCTTAGTGGCGATAGTCTTTTTGGAGAGGGCGTATCGTTGGGTGTGGGACGAGGTAAGCTCCGTATTGTTACGGGTAAACCTTTTTCGCAGGAAATGAAACTCTCCTTTGGTGAGGCGAGTCCAGATCACCGTATTCTCGCTATTGCCGATTGGGTGCGCCATGAAAACCCTGAACGTAAGGTTATCTTGGTGTCTAAAGACATCAATTTGCGTATGAAAGCCAAGTCGCTGGGCATTATGGCACAAGACTATTTGACCGACAATGTGCACGATCTCGAAGCTATAGGACGTCCATTACAACACATAAATGGGGTGACAGATGCACAGATCCAGCAGGTATACCAGACACCATCGACGCTTACAGCGGAGTCTCTAGGTGTAGAAGCCAGTGCGAACGACTGCTATATATTGGAAGGCGAGCACTCGAGTGCACTCGTGGTATTTAATCCCGTTACTAAAGTATTTGAGCCTGTAGAACGAAAGAAAGCGTACGGTATAGAACCGCGCAATGGTGAACAGCAGTGTGCACTTGAATTCTTGCTTAATCCGCGTATCCCACTAGTGGCACTCACGGGGAAAGCTGGTACGGGGAAGACGCTCTTAGCGCTTGCCGCTGCTCTCGCACAAGAAGAAGCATTTGATTTGGTGATGTTGGCGCGCCCAATTATTCCCTTGAGTAACCGCGATTTGGGCTTTTTACCAGGCGACGTGGATGCGAAGATTGGTCCTTATATGCAACCGTTGTTTGATAACTTAGGGGTGATAAAGGGCACATTCAAGAGTACAAGTCGCAATTATGTGCGCATTGAGGAGATGCAGCGAACGAATAAACTGGTTATTACGCCACTTGCCTATATTCGTGGACGCAGCTTGTCTCATGCCTACATCATCGTAGATGAGGCGCAGAATCTTACACCACACGAAGTAAAGACAGTAATTACCCGTGCGGGTGAGGGTACGAAGATTGTATTTACAGGCGACATCTATCAGATCGACCACCCCTACCTAGATACGCGTTCAAATGGTTTGAGCTACCTCGCCGAACGGATGCACGGGCAGCCCGCGTTTGCGCATATCAATTTGGTGCGTGGCGAGCGTAGTGAGTTGGCTGAGTTGGCAAGCGATTTGTTGTAATTAGTATTATGCGGGTACGTGTTATTTTTCTTTTGAGTTGTTTGGTGCTTCTGTCAGGGTTGTCTGTGGCACAAGACGCGCGTTTACTCAAGGCGCAGGATAAGATAGACAGGCTGCGTGCAAAGGTTGATGATCTTGCCGCGAATGCTCGTCGTGCCGACTCGGCGGTGGAGGCTGCACGCGATGTAATTCGTATGGCGGAGGATTCGCTTAAACTTCTTGGAGCAGAGGAGGAGAGTATCAAACGTGCGCAGTTTGATGCTGAGAAGCGTGCCCGTAAAGATGTAAACAATGCCAGTGATGCTGCCTTAGACTCTTTGCGTACGGAGTATCGGAACATAGAGCGAGAAATAGATGCGCGTATTCGAGATCTTGATCGTCGTGGAAAATCGGCACAGCGTTTCTACGAGAATGGGCTAAAAAACGAGCGTCGTGCTAAAGAGATGGCTAAGAAGGCGCACACTGACAAAAAGAACGCAGAAAAGGCGGTAGAACGCGCGCAAGAGGATTATGTAAAGCTTCAGAAGAGTATAAACGAGAAGCAACAGAAAGCGCAAGAGCGCCAGCAGAAAAGAGAAGAGGGGAAACAACGCCAAGAAGCACGTAAACAAAAACGCTAGTGCTGTGAGAATTGATGCAGAGATTATTTACTAATTTTTGTACGGGATAGCCCGATACAAAAGTCTCGTAGATTAGTGCGGATGTGATTAGTGTTGTGAGCGAATATAAAAGCGTGGCGTATGCTGCGCTTTTTTATTGACTGAATTCAATGTGCTCTGTGTGCAACTCGTGCTATCTTGCTACCTTTGTGCGTGAAAAAGTCGCAAATTCCATGTTTGAGAATCTATCAGAACGCCTTGAGCGGTCATTTAAGCTATTAAAAGGTCAGGGTCGTATTACGGAGCTAAACGTAGCCGAAACGGTGCGTGACATACGTCGTGCCCTGATTGATGCCGACGTTAGTTATAAGGTTGCAAAGGAATTTACGGATCGGGTGCGCGAAAAAGCCCTCGGCGAACAAGTACTAACAGCAGTGCAACCTGGTCAATTGCTCATCAAGATTATGCACGATGAGCTTGCTGCCCTTATGGGAAGTACGGCACAGGATCTGAAATTAACGGGTAGCCCTGCTGTAATTCTGGTGGCAGGCTTGCAAGGTTCTGGTAAGACGACCTTCTGCGGTAAACTGGCAAATCGTCTTAAAGGTTCAGGACGGTGGATGCCGCTTCTCGTTGCTTGCGACGTTTATCGTCCTGCTGCTATTGACCAGTTGGGGGTTGTAGCCGATTCGGTGCAAGTGCCTTTTTACTCCGAAGTGGGCAATAAAGATGTGGTAGCTGTAGCACGTCAAGGCGTACAAGCTGCGAAGCAGAGAGGTTGCAACGTTGTAATAGTCGACACGGCAGGTCGTTTGGCGGTAGATGAAGAGATGATGGTTGAGGTGGCAAACCTCAAGAAGGCTCTTACGCCGTGCGAAACCCTCTTTGTGGTAGATGCGATGACGGGGCAAGATGCTGTAAACACGGCAGTTGCCTTCAATGATCGTTTGGACTTTACGGGGGTAGTACTAACCAAATTGGATGGTGATACGCGTGGTGGAGCGGCGCTTACGATTCGCGAACTGGTTAAGAAGCCCATAAAGTTTGTGGGGACAGGCGAAAAGATGGATGCGCTTGATGTGTTCCACCCAGAGCGTATGGCTGACCGTATTTTGGGGCAGGGCGATATTGTTACGTTGGTTGAAAGAGCACAAGCGCAATACGACGAAGAGCAAGCCGCAAAGCTTCAAAAGAAGATAGATAAGAATCAGTTCGATTTTAACGACTTTCTCGCCCAGATCCATCAGTTGAAGAAGATGGGGAACATTAAAGATTTGATTGGGATGTTGCCTGGGGCTGGAAAGGCGTTGAAAGATGTAGATATAGACAATGATGCCTTTAAGGGCGTAGAGGCAATGATCTATTCGATGACTCCACAAGAGCGTCAGCGCCCTGAGCTTCTAAACACGTCGCGCAAGCAGCGAATTGCCAAAGGAAGTGGGCGCGACATTGCGGAAATAAATCGCATGCTCAAACAATTTGATCAGATGCGTAAGATGCTTCACTCCGTAAGCAAACTACAGGGCGGCGGTGCGATGCATGCAAAGAAAAAGAGGCGTTAGTCTTAGTAAGACGAGGAATAATGAGGCGTAGTACTTTTATGTGCTACGCCTTTTTTCATGGGATTAGGGAAATTTTACGTTGTGTCTAATTCGCCGTGTCATCTTCGTATCATTGTTCAACGGAACCATTTGTAAAGAAAAAGGACACCCCTCGCGGAGTGCCCTTAACGAATAGTTGAGTAGAAGGTAGCTAAAAGTGCTACGCGCGTCCTACTCGATTCTGGTATCAATATCTTCAATAAGAGAATCAAACGGTTCACTAGTACTAACTACAAAATACGTGCCAGAGTTATACCAAATCTTTTTCGCGAGTTGCGAACTACGTCGTAGTCTCATATCCCATCCAACGTATGACCAAGGAAGTTGCCCATCAAAACGAATGTAAGTATTGCTCGGTACATAGATGGTTACTTTCGTACAAATTGCGTGTGAGAGGTCTGTATCCGTAAGTTGGTAGCAGGCAGGCAACTCTACACGTGTTCCTCGAATTATGGGTTCGTAGTGTATTGCATCTATCAGCATTTCGCATTCGTCTATCGTAGCACCGCGTGCTTCCTTTTCCACTTCTATGTAACCATACGGTTCTGAGGTAGGCTCAATTCTTACCTGCATGCTCATCTCTTCGCGCAATGCTTTTCGGCGTTTCCATAGATCGAGGAAAGACGTATTACTTAGAGGCTTTTGTAGCTCTCTCTTTTCGTTTGTATACGGAGCAAGTACGAGCGTATCGGCGGGTTTCAGCTCCAATCTATACTGTGTCTCGGTCTCTGAGTGCGAGCGATACCGCATAGCAGTCCCTGCAATATTCAGTATTAACCCGACGGTAGATAACAGCCATAGTACGAAGGTTATAGCGCTTATTTTGAGAAATATTTTGCGTTTGATAAGGCAGTAGATCCCTAGAAAGAAAGCGAGTAAGAGGAGAAATAAGAGAGCCGAGAAAAAGAGAATGGGCGATAACGAACCATTTTGTGTAATAAGAGCACTGAAAATGATATCGCGATGCAAGAAGTGCCCCCAAGCACACTCAGATCCAATGAATGCCCAGCCTGTGATCAGACCGATTGCGAGCGCTAAGACGCTAACAATACTCCCCACAATGAGTAAACCGCCAACCACATAGATGCTATATTTTAGAATTGCCAATGCTATAGAACCGAGTAGTACCGCGAGACTTGAGAAGAAGTTGCCAATACCATTCCCTTCTTTTGTGTTGCGGTTCTCTCGCATTGCTTGGTATTCTTTGCGTACAGAGCCTTCAATAGTAGAAAAGGTAATGGGCTCCTGGTGCAATTCCATCTTTTGTAAAGGCGTGCGCGCTTTGGGTATCGCTATCCACAACACTATATAGATGAGGATGGTGATGCCGTAGAAAAAGGCGAATACAAGAAAAAGAATACGTACTAACCATGGAGGCAGGTTTAGGCGTGCTGCTAGTCCCGCACAAACACCTCCAAGCACTCGCTTGTCGGGATCGCGATACAGACGTGCCCGATACATGGATTCGGTACGTGCAGTTCGGTTATTAGCGCCTGTACCTTTTTCATCTTGGAAGATGTCGTCGGGAGAGCCGATGGTCTGAATTACCTTTTGTACAGTAGCGAGTGTTACAGGCGTTTTCTCTTGTGTATATTCCGAGAAAAGCTCTACGATACGCTCTTCTATGCTTTGCAGGATTTCCTTGCCCTCCTCGTCCTCTTTGACGCGATCCTGTAAGGTCTCTAGGTACTCTTGGAGTACTCGGCAAGCATTACTTTCTATTGGGAAGGTGTAGCTCCCCGCTAAGCTGATATTGACAATGGATTCCATCTTATTTCTTTTCTTCGTTTTCAACCTTCTCTTGGCTCGTCTTTGTTGTCGTACGCCCGAGTAGAAAATCTACCGAGGCAACCAACTTGTCCCAGTCAGCGCACAAATGTGCGAAATAGCTTTTCCCCTCTTCGGTGAGGTTGTAATACTTGCGCGGTGGTCCTTGTGCCGACTCTTCCCAACGGTAAGAAAGTAGCCCCAATTTCTTGAGATTGGAAAGTAGTGGGTATATAGACCCCTCAACAACGATGATGTCGTTGTCGCGTAGCAGCTGTACAATGTCGTTGGTATAGGCATCGTGCTTGGCGAGTATGGCGAGTGTACATAGCTCAATGAGGCTACGCTGCATGGCAGATTTAGCATTTGTTTCTTCTTTCATCTCAGTAGTGCATCTAATTTTCGTAGGGGAATTGTTTAGCAGGGGTTACTACCCATATAATGAGGTACACCCAAAAACTTGTAAAGGCGAATAGCAGCCCAATACCGAAGATTAGGCGGAATATGAGCGGATCTACGTTGAGGTAATGCCCAAGTCCACCACATACGCCCCCAATCTTCCGATTAGTGAGATCGCGGTAGAAATGTTTCGGTGTGTCAGAGGTTGTAAAAGAGCGTTGCTCAGAAGTATCAAACTCGTTCGCATTGCCGAGTATTGCTATTACACGTTGCACGTCTTCTGCGCGTACCACCCAATTGTGCGAGGCACGCCATTCCCAGAGGTAGTCAGATATGCGACTCTCAAAATCTTCTGCCACGTCTGGTGCGTTGGCGTATTTACGCCGAATCATTTGCAGGTAGTTCTCCAGTAGTAGCAGCGCGTCTTCTTCCACCGCAAATATGCGGTCGCCTAGGCTAATTTGTTTCACGAATTTCATTGTCGTACGGAGTTCTATTGTTTTCAGTGTATTCTAAACACTACAAATATATAACATATTTCGGTACTAGAAAAATTATAGTAGTTAATTCTAATAGAATATTTGAGAAAAGAAAGATAGGAAACTCAAGGAGAACGGGCACTGCCCAAAGGCAATACCCGTTGTATTTATTGGCGTCGTGCCATGGCGCGACGCTACAATCGCGATGCTATCTGAAAATGTGATTACCACAGAAATAGTTGGTCTTTTTGTCATTATTTGTGTCGCTTTGGCACAAATAACGGGAGTGGTGTGCCGATTGCCTAATAGAGAGGTGTACACAAAGCTGTACGGAAAGGAGAAACAGAATGAACGATGTATTTGAAAGAATGACTGAGCGTGCACAAGATTCGGTGAATCGAGGAGGCATGTATGCTAAGGAATTCGGACAGCAAGCCGTTACTCCTGCACACATTCTTCTGGGTATCATAGAACAAAATGAGCAGCTTGTAGGCTTTATTTTCAATAAGATAGGGGCACAGACGGCTAATATCCGCGAGGCGGCGCTCTCTATTGCAAAAAGCCAACCGAAGGTGTCGGGAGGTGAGTTGTTTATGAGTCGTGAGGCACAGGAAACAATAGAACGTGCGGACAGCGAAGCCAAAAAGATGGGCGATAGTTACATCACCATCGAACATTTACTATTAGCGCTTTGTAACGCAAAGGGCGAAGTAGGCGACATTTTCAAACATGCAGGCATTAGTGAAACGAAGTTGCGCGAAGCTATTGCGGCGATACGTAAAGGAAAGAAGGTAGATAACAAACGTGCAGAGAACAGCTATGAAGCTCTTTCGCGTTATGCCATTGACCTGAACGCACAGGCAGAATCGGGGAAATTAGACCCAGTCATTGGGCGTGATGAGGAGATCCGTCGAGTATTACAAATCCTCTCGCGCCGTACGAAAAACAACCCGATATTGATTGGTGAGCCTGGTGTAGGTAAAACCGCCATTGCGGAGGGAATAGCGCATCGTATCGTACGAGGCGATGTGCCCGATAATCTGCTCGATAAACGTATCTATTCTCTCGATATGGGTGCACTTATTGCAGGGGCTAAATACCAAGGGGAGTTTGAAGAGCGATTGAAAAGTGTGGTGAATGAGGTGGTGAACTCCGAGGGAAATATTGTCCTCTTCATCGATGAAATTCATACACTTGTAGGTGCAGGGAAGGGTGAGGGAGCGATGGATGCTGCCAACATCTTAAAACCTGCGCTGGCGCGTGGTGAATTGCGTGCCATTGGTGCGACAACTCTACAGGAGTATCAGAAGTACTTTGAGCAAGATAAGGCACTCGAACGTCGTTTTCAGCGTGTGCTCATTGAAGAGCCTACTGCTGAGGATGCGGTATCGATCCTCCGTGGCTTGCGCGAACGCTTTGAAGCTTATCACAACCTGCGTATTAAGGACGAGGCGATAGTAGCCTCTGTTGAGCTCTCGCAACGCTACATTGGTGATCGTTTTTTGCCCGATAAGGCTATCGACCTTGTAGACGAAGCTGCGGCTCGTATTCGTTTGCAAGCCAATTCGGTACCCGAAGCGCTAGATGAGGTAGAACGCAAGATCGTGCAGCTTGAAATAGAGCGCGAGGCTTTCAAGCGTGAACAAGATAAGTTGCAACTCGAAAAGGTGACGCAAGAGTTAGCGAATCTCAATGAGAAACGTACGCAAATGCGTAGCCAATGGGAGGAAGAGAAGGGGATGGTGGACGAAATACACCGCCTCAAGAAGGAAAACGAGAAGTTGGTAAATGAGGCGAACGAAGCTGAACGCAATGCGGATTACTCCAAGGTGGCAGAGTTGCGTTTTGGAACGATTCCCTCTATACAAGAAAAGCTGAAAGAGGAACAAGAAAAGTTACAGAAGTTGCAGGGCGATTCGCCGATGCTTAAGGAGGAGGTCACCGCAGAGGACATTGCCGAGGTGGTGGCTCGTTGGACAGGTATCCCCATACAGCGTATGCTGCAAAGTGAGCGTGAAAAATTGCTAAGTCTAGAGGATGAACTTCGCAAACGAGTTGTAGGGCAAGAGGAAGCCATTGAAGCAGTTGCTAATGCCGTGCGACGTAGTAGAGCGGGCTTACAAGACCCGAAGCGTCCCATCGGTTCGTTTATCTTTTTGGGTACTACTGGGGTCGGTAAAACCGAGCTAGCAAAGGCATTAAGTGCGGCGCTGTTTGACAATGAGAACCAGATGGTACGTATTGATATGAGTGAATATCAGGAGCGGCACTCGGTATCGCGACTTATCGGAGCGCCTCCAGGCTATGTGGGCTATGATGAAGGTGGGCAGCTTACGGAAGCAATACGTCGTCATCCCTATTCGGTAGTGCTATTAGATGAAATTGAAAAGGCGCATCCAGATGTGTTTAATGTACTCTTGCAAGTACTAGACGACGGACATCTTACGGACAACAAGGGGCGTACGGTAGATTTCAAGAATACTATTATCATCATGACCTCCAACCTAGGGGCATCGCAAGTCTCCGAGGCGCTACTAGAGAAACATGAGGATGTGGAACAGGTACGCAACGAGGTGATGCAGCTGCTGCGGAAGACGATACGTCCTGAGTTTCTAAACCGAATAGATGACATTATCTTGTTTGGAATGCTCTCACAAGACGATATTCTGCGCATAGTACAGTTACAATTTGAACGTATTGCCGACATGGCAAAGGAACAGGGGATAGTGCTCTCTATTACCGTTGATGCGTCGAAATGGTTAGCCGAACGCGGATTTGATGCAGCTTTCGGCGCGCGTCCTCTTAAGCGTCTGTTACAACGCGAGGTAGTAAATGAGCTCTCTAAAGCTATCTTGGCAGGTAGTGTACGGCAAGACTCCAAGATTGAAGTGGAGGTTGCACCGCTTGGTTCAGGACTTACTTTCAAGAATATTGCAGAGCAGTAGAGAACGCAGGTATTTTGCCGTGTGAACGCGGCTTATAATAACAACGAATATTGCTTTGGTTTGCACCCCAAAAGTTGGACAAAAAACTTTTGGGGTGTTTTTATAAGGTATAGTTATAAAGTTCGCCTTGCTATCGTAAGTGGTGTAATGCACAGAGTTTTGAAGCGCCTCTTTCTTAGAATGTAAAGAGCTGCGTAGATTTCCGTATCTTTGGATAAACAAGAAAATGAAACGATGAGCGTGCCACGACGTTTACCCATAGGTACACAGATCTTTGAACAGTTGCGTAATGACGGAGACCGCTATGTGGACAAAACTCAGTATATAGATCGGCTCTTTCGGCTTGGACGCGTCTTTTTTCTTAGCCGTCCGCACCGTTTTGGTAAGAGTCTCTTTTTGTCCACCCTCCGTGCCTATTTCGAGGGGAAGAAGGAACTCTTCGACGGGTTGTATATCGCCCAACACGAGGAAGAGATTGCAGCTCGGCAAAAGCGTGAGCCGTGGGAAGCATTGCCTGTGCTGTATTTCGATTTTAATGCAAAGGACTATATAGATTGCAATACCTTAAGAAATCGAATCGGAGAACAGTTAAGAGACTTCGAACGATTATATGAGATTGAACGAGAGGCGGAAGACCCTGAAGATCGTTTTATCCATCTTATCAAGACGATTTATCGTGAAAGAAACAAGCAGGTTGTTATCCTAGTCGATGAATATGATAAACCGCTTCTCGAGACTGTCAATGACGAGCCCTTGAATGCCGCGAATCGTTCACTTCTTAAAGCCTTTTACGAAGTGATTAAGCAGTGTGATGGTTACATCCGTTTTGCATTCCTTACGGGGATTACTAAGTTCAGCAAGACAACACTTTTTAGCGGTGTAAATAACCTGAAGGATATAACCCTGTTGGATGATTATGCTGCCATTTGTGGCTTCACAGAAGAGGAGCTAACGTTGTACTTTACGCCCGAGATCGAGAAACTTGCCGAAGCGGAGAAGAGCTCAGTGGCGAAGGTTCGTGAGACTCTCAAGAAGAAATACGACGGTTATTGTTTTTGCCGCAAAGGTACGACAGTCTATAACCCATTCAGCCTACTGAATGTTTTAGCTGATAGTACTTACAACTACTATTGGTTCGAAAATGCTACGCCTTCTTACCTTGTCAATTACCTGAAACGGACACGTGTCTTTATTCCCGAGTTAGACAATGATGTGAAGATCGGCGCACAGGTGGTGCAAGATTTTCGCTACAGCGACAAAGATTCCGTAATTCCTCTCCTCTTCCAGTCGGGCTACCTTACCATCAAGAAAACAATCGCTAAGGCAACTATTTTCCAGCTGGGCTACCCCAATGAGGAGGTGCGTTTTGGCTTCTTACATGAGCTTCTACCGCTCTATTCGAGTCTCACGCGCGCCAATACAGATATCGAGGTGCTCGACCTTTACGAAGAACTAGAGCGTGGCGACCTTACCGCAGTAATGGAGCATGTGCAAACCATTTTGGCTGGGATTCAATACGGTAATATTCCCAATGACGAAACGGGACGTCCCTTACGCGAGCAGTACTACCAGTCGGTACTTTATGTAGTCTTCCGCTTGTTGGGCACTTACGCTCGTAGTGAGGTGGTGTGTGCTACTGGGCGTATTGATATGATGGTTTCGACGCGTAAACACGTTTATATCTTCGAGTTCAAGGTGAACACGCAGGGCACTGCCGAGGACGCAATTGCGCAGATCAAAGAGAGGGGTTACCTGCGTTCGATCCGTGCGGGAAAGCGTCCAATACATTTAGTGGGCGTGAGCTTCGACGAAAAGAAGCGGAACATAGGGGAGTGGAAGGAGGAGCAGGCAAGGTGTTGAGTGGCGATTTGTGTATTACAGTCGCTTGTAAGCCCGTTGTAGGGTAATATCTCTCAATCAATTTTCCAATAGCCTGTCTTCTTACTGCCAATGCGAGATAGGATACCGCGTTCTTTAAGCCGACTAATGTTATTCTCGATGGTGCGCACAGGCTTTAAGAGTTTTTGAGCCATTTCAAAAACTCTGATATACTGATTCTCTCTGACTAATGAGAGTATCGCCTTCTCAATCTCATTTAATCCACCATTTAATCCACCATTTAATCCACCATTTAATCCACTCCCTAAACCACTATCGTCTTTCTCATCGCTCTCAACATATTGAACTATTGCGTCTCCGATAATATCAAGCATAAAATCGATAAACGGACGACAGTCGGGTATCCCTGTGTTGGAGTGCGATTGTTGTAGGGCGTGGTAATATTTTTCTTGGTTGTAATATATCATTGTCTCTACAGGAAGCCACTCAAAAAGCTCGTTCCATTTCGATAGAACAAGCGTTTGCCAAAGCCGTCCTATTCTTCCGTTGCCATCGCGGAACGGATGAATATGCTCTATCATAAAGTGCATTGCCGAACTCTTAATTAGTGCATGTGTTTCGGTAGCTTTGCCCCACTCTAGTAACTCGGCAACCTGTGTGGGAACTTCGTCGAACTTTGTTCCCGAATGCAATACCTTCCCTTTACTATCAACAACGGCAACACTAATAGTACGGAATTGCCCCGACTCTTGAATGAGATGCTCGGTGATGGCTCTATGTGCTTTCAGAAAGTCATCAATGCTATATGGGTCTAAATCTGGGATTTGACCGTATGCGGAAAAGGCATTTTTCACCTCTTGAATATCATGCAGGGGGGCAAATACGACTTTGTCGTTAATCACATCAAACACCTGCTGAACAGTAAGCCTATTGCCCTCGATTGCCGTTGTAGAACCGATTGTTAGAATACGGTTGGTTCTTCTCAGATGCAATACGTCTTTCGACTGCTCCTCCGATATCTTTACACGTTCCAACAGAGCATAAATCTTGCCGATTTGCTCGTACCACAGAGGATTATGTGTAAAGAAAGACTCCATTGGGTTTGTAGCCGTTTTGATTTCTTGGTCGTTGCGTGTATTATTCTTGCCCTTCACAAAATTGAAACTTTTTCCAAGAACGAAGGTTTTGCACGCTACATGCTACTACCAATTCCCCGATTTGTAATATTTGGCTGTTATATCAAACTGGAAGCCCAAATTCAACTCATTAAGTAAGGTTATTTGCGCAATGGTATTGTCTCTCATATAGAACTACTTGCAACACTATTGCATATGTTTTTTGTCCAATTGTTGGCGGATTTTGCACAAAACTTCCCGTTGCAATAAAAAAAGTTTGAACTCCCATTTTTTTTCTTCTTTCTTGCCCCTTTCTATGAAAATGAGGCTAATTGCAATAACTGTGCACATTTTAAGATGGTATTTATTTGTTATTTATACCGCTTCTATTTACATTTGTTCAAAACAAATACTCATCTAATACCATAGGAGATTTGCGATGAGCTATATAGAACGTATCAATCTATTTTTTGGGCGTTATGCCAGTTGGAGTATACGCCACCGCTGGGCGGTACTCTTATGTACTCTTGTAGCTATTATAGCTATTGGTTTTGGGTTGCCGCGTTTCCGTACCAGTTCCAGTTTTGAAAGCTATTTCCTCGAAAATGACCCCATGCTGGTAAAGACGCGAGAATTCAAGGATATTTTTGGCAATGACAACTATGTAGCGTTGCTTGTCGAGTCGGATTCTCTTTTCTCGCACGGTACATTAACGCTGCTGCGAGAGTTAACCGAAGAGCTTAAGGATAGTGTCTCTTACGCCGATAAAATGACGGCACTGACCGATATGGAGTTTATGAGCAATGAGGACGGAGTCATATCAATAGAACAACTTCTCCCCGACGAAATCCCCACTGCCCCCATAGAACTTGCCAATATTCGCGCTAAACTTGAGACAAAACCAGAGACAGCGCGGAGGATTATAAGCTCCGACGGTTGCTATACATGGGTATTACTCAAATTGCGCCCATTCCCGCCTTCAGACTCTGATGAAGGAAAAGGTTGTGAGATGCTTACGGGAGGAGAAGTAGAAAAGATAATAACCAAAGATAAGTATACCCCATTAAACATCCGCGCGGCAGGGCTGCCGTATCTTAATTACTCTAAGACTATTTGGGTTAACCATTCGATGCAGATCATCGAGTCGATTGCTATCCTGCTTGCAATCATTATGTTGCTCGTTGTTACACGTACGTGGCGCGGTGTAGTATTGCCAATAGTTACTTCTGTACTCTCGGTTGTGATGATGTTAGGTACGCTAGGTTATTGTGGGTATGAGACTGATTCTATGATGCTCATAATCCCTATTCTTACGGGCTTTACTCTCCCCATTTCCTATAGTGTGCACGTCTTTACATTCTTTCGTCGTTCGTTTCTCCGTCACGGAGAGCGCAAGCGTGCAGTAGTAGAGACTATGTGTGAGATGGCATGGCCCGTATCCTTCTCTGCGCTAACTACGATTGCGGCACTACTTACTTTCTTGTTTGTACCTGTTAAACCTTTGAACTTTGTGGGTACTGGTACTGCACTCAGTTTATTGTTTGCGTGCATTCTAATCGCCCTTCTTTTCCCAACAATCATGAGTTTTGGTCGCAACCGAAAGGTGGTACAACAAACGAATGACGAGGTTGTACGACGCAGCGATATTTATATGCAGCGTTGGGGACATGCAGTTTTGCGCCGCGGTTGGCTCATCTTCTGCTTGGGAGTTGGGCTCACCGCTTTTTTCCTCGTCGGGAGTACCATGTTGCAAACTGCATTCGATGTAGAGGCTACTATGGGGCGACGTGTGCCATACGTAAAGAAACTACTGGAATTGGCAGAAACCGAAATTGGTACTATATACTCTTACGACATTCTGGTAGATTTCCCCAATTCCGACGATGCAAAACAGCCAGAGCATTTGCGCCAATTAGATTCATTGGAGCATTACATTCTAAAACTCCCGTTGACAAAACGTACTACTTCAGTACTTTCTGTTCTAAAAGACCTTAACAGAACCATAAATGACAACGCCCCCGATGCCTACTGCATACCAAGTTCGCCTGAAGAAGTTGCCCAACTGTTACTACTGTACGAGAATGCAGGTGGGAGTGAGGTTGAATATTGGGTAGATTACGACTACCGGAAACTTCGTATCTCGGTAGAGATGCACACTTACAATTCGGGTATAGCCGAGCAGCTCACGAAACAGATAGAAGAGGAGGCGAAGATTCTCATCCCCGACGCGCACGTACAGGTGGTAGGTACAGTGCCACAGTTTACTACGATGATGCAATATGTAGTGCGGGGACAAATGCTTTCGTTTTTCCTTTCACTCTTTATCATCATGCTGATTTTGATGATTGTCTTCCGCAGCGTGAAAATTGCCTTAGTCGGCATGATCCCAAACGTGCTGCCTGGAATTGTTGTGGCGGGGATTATGGGGTGGTTTAATATTCCTCTGGATATGATGACGGCTACAATTATTCCTATCGTGCTTGGGATCTCCGTAGACGACACGATACAGTTTATCAATCATTGTCATCTCGAGTTCTATCGGAAGGGGAATTACAACTTGGCCATTGAGCGGAGCTTTAAGGTTACGGGCATTGCCATGATCTTTTCTACAGTGGTACTATGCTGCAACTTTGGAACTTACATCATATCGCCTGCGACCTCAATATGGCATATGGGCGTACTTTGTGTGGCAGGGCTTACTACGGCATTGGTGGCTGACCTTACCTTTACACCGCTTCTTTGTCGCAAATTCAAGGTTTTTGGGCGTGAGATAGAACAAGAAAAAGAGGCGTAGAACAACGTCAACGAACAACATAAAAACACAGATTACAATGAAAAGTATCATCACTGTTTGTTTAGCCGCTTGCTTTGCTGTTAATGCATGGGCACAAGATGGCACTGAAATTATGCGCCGTGTTAAGGATCGTCCTGATGGTGAGACACGTACTGTAGAAGTGGAACTCAAACTCATAAACAAGCGTGGCGATGAGCGCGTGCGTAAATTAAAATCGTATTCCAAAGACTATGGAGCAGATAAGAAGACGATAATGTTCTTTACGCATCCTGGCGATGTGAAAGGAACAGGCTTTCTCACGTGGGACTACGATGATCCGAAAAAAGAGGATGATAAGTGGCTCTATCTTCCTGCGATGAAGAAGGTACGACGCATCAGTAGCTCTTCGGCTAAGACCGATTACTTCATGGGTACAGATTTCACGTACGACGATATGGGCTCGCGCAATGTAGAGGAGGATACGCACAAGTTCTTGCGCGAAGAAACCTATGAAGGGAATAAGTGCTGGGTGATCGAATCTGTACCAGTCGCTAAAGGTGAGCTCTACACACGCAAGGTGCTGTGGGTGCGTCAAGATTGTTTAATGCCGATACGAGTAGAGTTTTACGACAAGCTAAATAAACTACATCGCCTTCTTACAGTACAATCCATTGTAAAGGTTGGACAGTTCTGGAGCTATGAGAAAGAGACTATGGAGAATGTGCAGACACATCATAAAACGGTGATTTTGTTTTCTAATCATAGCTACGATGCACCTATGGCAGATGATCTTTTTACTGTCGGCAAACTAGAACGAGGGTTATAGCCCATAACGCCACACGCGCCTCGACGTACGTTGCTCACAACGTCGTTAAACAGATGTAGACAGTAACGGCGTGCTAAGATACGCCGTTACTTAACCCACAGAGTTGCTCCACTAGTCAATCTACTGAAGATGAAAACACCATTCCTATTCCTACTCACCCTCCTGTTGAGCTTAGGCGCTTGCTATGCACAAGAAGACGACGGCGCCTCGTTGCAACTATACGGCGATATAGGGAGTTACCATGCTTTGCGCACCTCCTCGCCCTATAATTGGATGACTTCGCGCAATCGTTTTCGGCTTGCAGGGCGTTATCATTTCGGCGATATCCGTTTCTTCGGAGCACTGAAGGTAAACCATCATGGCTTTATTAAGCAATATACGGGCATATTCCCGCACGAATTCTATATGGATTATACGACTACCCATTTCGGGTTTCGCGCGGGAAAACAAATCGTTATACGCGGTGTAGCAGATGGGTTACGACTCAACGATATTGTTGCACCGATGGACATGACCGAATTCCTTACACAGGAGTATGACGATATTCGTATGGCGGTTAATGCTGTACGTCTGTTCTACTTCTCCGAGTTCGTCACAGTAGAAGCAATGCTAGTACCGACCTTTCAAGGGTACAGACTACCTCTAGAACCCAACAATCCGTGGTCAATAGTCCCTAAGGCGCAGCTCCCTGTCACAGTGGAGCAAGGCAATGAGCCCGATTTTCTCCTTAAAAATATGGAATACGGGGGACACCTCTCTTTCAATCTACCAGGTATAGATTTTTCTCTATCGGGTTTGTATACTTGGAATAAACTTCCTTGTTTCCGTGGAGAACTTGCTCCCGATTTTCGTTCTATTATTCTCACGCCACAGTATGACCGTATGACGGTACTCGGGGCTGACTTTTCTAAACCTCTAGATGCTTTTGTTGTTCGTGGTGAGTTTGCCTACAGTTTTGATAAACTCTACTCAGCGGCTCTTATCACCAAGCCGACGGTAAGAAAGGATCTTGTGCAAGGGTTGTTGGGCATAGATTGGTACGGTCCTAATTCGTGGAATATCTCAGCGCAGGGGTTATACGAATACATTCCGAACTATCAGAAGGCTGAGATCGCAACAGAGGAACATACGATTTACGCAACATTACGCCTTTCTAAGAAACTTATAAACGACTTGCTTACTCTTTCCAGTTTCGGTTATTTCGATATCAAAAATAAGGCAGTATTCAATCGTTTTTCAGGCTCATATCAAGTGTTAGATGGTTTGCTTGTTAATGTAGGCTATGACCTTTTTCATGGCGACAAAGGTATGTTAGGTACTTACAAGAATAACTCCGAGGTTTGGGTGGAAGCTGTGTATAAATTCTAGCGAGCCGTAATAATCGGATCGCATTCAGGGTATAACACGCATTTTGAATACCCGCTTCGCGCCATATATCGCTGTTCGCGCTTGGAGTGCAACTTTTAACTTGCGCTCTGAGCGCATTCCTTCTGGCATTGAATTTTCCTAACTTTGGTCGTCGTTTGTCACAAAATAAAAGGGGCAAGCGTATTACACTTGTGTAGGATAAATACAGAGAAATAGAAAAATGGAAGTAGGAGCGCAAAGTCTTCGTACGTACGTAGTGCAACCCCAAGAAACTGCCAAGGCTTTTGAGTCGGGGGATTTGGAGGTATTGGCAACACCCCGCCTTGTGGGAATGTTTGAGAGTGTGGCAAAAGACATGTTGGGAGCAACCCTAACGCCCGAAAATACCTCGGTAGGCGTGCATGTAGACCTGAAGCATTTGAAAGCTACAGCAGTGGGGCAGACGGTGGAGATAATGGTAACGGTTACAGCCATTGAAGGGCGTAGGTATACATTCGCTCTACGTGCCGTAGATGCAAGCAATGATGTAATAGGCGAAGGTACGCATACGCGTGTAGTGGTGAATCGTCAGCGTTTCTTGGAAGGGCTTAAGAAGTAATTGACGATTACTTTGCTTTCCGATGCAGGTAGTAGCACCCGCTTATGGGTTTCTCTTTGTTGCAATCCTTCTTTTTGTCGCCGTACTGGCTAGTAAAACCAGTGGGCGTTTGGGGGTGCCAGCGCTCATTTTCTTTCTGCTTATTGGTTGGGCGTTTGGACCGCATGCTTTAGATGTTTTCCGCTTAGACGATCTTTCTTGGTTGCGTCAGGTGGGAATTGTGGCACTGTCTCTCATTCTTTTCTCTGGTGGGCTAGACACCAATCTCTCGGCAGTACGCCCTGTTATTTGGCGCAGTGTTTCTTTGGCTACAGTTGGTGTGTTGGTTACAGCGGGTGTTACAGCAGTGGCAGCCTATTTCCTTCTACCTGTTTCGCCTGCGCAGGCATTCCTTATGGGCTCTATTGTGAGTTCTACTGATGCTGCTGCTGTTTTTTCAGTACTGCGTTCCAAGAATATGGAATTGAAGTACCGACTACGCCCAATGCTCGAATTTGAGTCTGGTAGCAATGACCCCATGGCATTGTTACTTACGACGGTTTCCATTGCTTGGCTGATGGGTGAGCACGCGTCGCCAGGTATTATTGCTTTTCACTTGGTACTACAGCTGGTTATCGGGGCAGGAGCTGGTCTGTTGCTCGGCTGGCTCACATTAAAGTTAGTAAACAGGGTAACACTTCAGTACGAAGGACTTTTTTCTGTTCTGATACTGTCCATAGTCTTGTTTACTTATGCTTTTACGGAGTTGGTGTATGGTAACGGGCTTCTTGCAGTTTATATACTGGGGATAGTGCTTGGCAATAAGCCTTTTATGCACAAGCAAAGTTCCATGAAGTTCTTTGATGGTATGGCATGGGTGATGCAGATTCTGATTTTCGTTTCATTGGGCATCATCCTAAATCCGAGTTCGGTGTTTCAGTACACGTTACCTGGTCTGTTATTGGCATTGGCATTGATCTTTGTGGCGCGTCCGATGGGGGTCTTTGTCTCATTGTCTCCCTTCAAAGGGATAAAGTTGCGGAGTAAACTCTTCGTGATTTGGGGCGGTTTAAAGGGAGCTGCTCCGTTGGTATTTGCCTTATATCCGATACTGGCTTTTGAGGAGGGAACTGCCAACAATGAGGGCGCGTATGCTTTCTTAAATATCGTATATTTTATCGTATTGCTATCAGTTCTTTTACAAGGCACAACGCTGACCGAGTTGGCCAAACGCCTCCATTTAGCGATCCCGATGGGCGAGAAAACATTCTATCCGCTTGCCTTAGAACAGCGTCAGAACTTCCGCTCCTTGTTGCAAGAAATAGAACTCCCCGAAGGGTGTCATGCTAGTGGCAAGACGCTCATAGAGCTGAATTTACCCACGGATGTATTGATAGTACTTATCAGCCGAGGCGATCAGTTTATAATGCCGAATGGAGCGACACAGCTCTTAGAGAGCGACAAGATTCTGGTTATGGCCACAACGCCCGCCGACCTGCGTGGCGTGTATGAGAAACTGGAGATTCCAGTTCCCGAAGTACACTAAGCTAACTCTTGTTGCGAGCTGAGCGAAGAGAGAAAACTCTCCTCGAGGCATACTGCGCGGTGACTTTATCCCCTAATAGTCTGTTCCCACTTCCAGGCGTCGCGGAGCGCATCTTCTAGCGAGTATTCGGGTTTCCAGCCGAGTAAACGCCACGCTTTTTTTATGTCTGCCCAAATTTCGGCGACGTCGCCCGAACGCCGTGGTCCTATTCGGTAAGGCACGTGTTTGCCCGTAACCTGTTCAAAGGTTTCAATGATTTCGAGTACTGATACGCCGCGTCCTGCTCCAATATTCACAAATTGTAACCCTACTTCGTCTTGTGTACGCTCCAAGTACTCCAAGGCGAGTACATGTGCACGTGCCAAATCGCATACGTGGAGGTAGTCGCGTAAAGGAGTTCCGTCGGGAGTCGGATAATCAGAACCGTAGACGGTGAGTTCGCGCAGTACGCCACTTACGGTCTGTGTAATGTAAGGTAACAGGTTGTTAGGGACGCCTTGCGGGAATTCGCCCAATAGGCCAGAGGGGTGCGCCCCAATCGGGTTAAAATAACGCAAGGAAAGACAGCGGAACTCTTTGTAAGCGTTGGCCACCGATTGTAGAATTTGCTCGGCAAAAAGCTTGGTAGCACCGTAGGGCGATGTGGGAGCACTGAGTGGCGTCTGCTCGGTTACAGGGAATGTTGAAGCTGTGCCATATACCGTCGCAGAGCTCGAAAATACGAAATTTTGTATGCCGAAAGCCTGCGCAAATTCGAGAATGGTTAGCAACCCATCGATATTGTTGCGGTAGTACTTAAGGGGTTTTTCCACTGACTCGCCTACGGCCTTGTGTGCTGCAAAGTGGATAATGCCGTCGATGGTAAATACGTCGTCGAAGACGCGTGCCATCTCTTCGCGGTTCGTACAATCCGCTTGGTAGAATTGCGGTTCTGTACCACTTAGGCGTTTGATGAGGCGTAGCACATCTAGGCGTGAGTTAGACAGATTGTCTACCACAACAACCTCATACCCACGTTCTTGCAGTGCAACTACGGTGTGAGAACCGATGTAGCCTAGTCCCCCCGTTACGAGGATGCAACCCTTTTCGTTCATGATAGCCTGTTCTTCATTCGCAGCAAAGATATACCATCGGGCTATTTATTGTTATGGCGGATGCGTATAATTTTGCTGCCACAACCACACTGGTTAATTGGCAAAGAAGGGAGGTCTGAGGTGGAGTCGGGAGAGCAGAGGCGCACAGTATTTGCGATATTGTTGGCAATCAGTTTTTCTCATTTTCTGAACGATATGATGCAGTCGGTAATACCGTCGATCTATCCGTTAATAAAAGAGAAGTATGGTTTTACTTTTGGTCAGATAGGCGCTATTACTTTTGCCTTTCAGATGACCTCGTCGGTACTTCAACCTTTTGTTGGTTGGTATGCCGACCGACGCCCGCAGCCTTATTCGCTGTCTGTGGGTATGTTGTTTACATTGTTGGGCATTGTTTTGCTCTCTTTTGCTAATAGCTTTTTGTTGATCCTACTCTCGGTGAGTGTGATAGGGTGGGGCTCTTCGGTATTTCATCCGAGTGCTTCGCGCGTTGCACAGATGGCTGCAGGCAATAGAAATGGATTGGCGCAGTCTATATTTCAGGTGGGAGGCAATGGCGGAAGTGCAATAGGACCTCTTTTAGCCGCAGTATTAGTGCTCCCATTTGGGCAGCATGCTATAGCATGGTTTGCACTGGCTGCAATGCTGGCTAGCGCTACGCTCTTTCGGGTAGGAACGTGGTATAAGGGCGAGTTACACCGTTTTACGAAGAAGGCACAGGCAGTTAATTCGCGTGTGGCGCAATTCTCGCATCGGAAAATAAACATAGCTCTTGCACTACTTGTTGTTCTGGTCTTTTCCAAGGCATTCTATATGTCGAGTATGACGAGCTATTTTACTTTTTTCCTGATCGATAAGTTCGGGGTAACGGTTCGAGTATCGCAGCTGTGCTTGTTTGCCTTTCTTACGGCAGTGGCTATCGGTACAGTGGTGGGAGGACATCTTGGCGACCGCTACGGACGTAAATACATAATATGGGGGTCAATCTTAGGAGCTGCGCCTTTTACATTGCTTTTACCCTACCTCAATTTTCCGCTTACGATACTTACCGCTATTGTGATAGGCTTGGTTATTTCATCTGCCTTTTCGGCGATCCTAGTCTATGCTACCGAATTGAAGCCAGGACGTGTAGGAATGGTGGCTGGACTTTTCTTCGGGTTGTCGTTTGGCTTAGGAGGAATAGGTTCAGCCTTTTTTGGCTGGTTGGCCGACCATACCAGCATCGAATTCATATTCCACGTAAGTACTCTACTTCCTTTCTTAGGTATAGTAGCTGGCTTCTTGCCGAGTATAGAACCGAAGAGAAAAGTTCGTTAGACTTTTAGAGGTCATATCCTGCACAAATGCACCATTGCGTAGTGCATGTAGCCGTCCTCCGTACGAGGAGCGCTGCAACTCTTAACTTCCTACTAGATACTGGAGTCTATGGCTTTTACAGGATCGAGGTCTGCCGCATTGCGAGCTGGCATATAGCCCGAGATAACGCCTATTACAGTGGCAAGTACTAGCCCGAGGAGAAGATGCGCGACAGAGAAGGTTAGGGTAAAATCGGAGACTTGCCCTATAACCGCGGCTATGAGTCGGAGTAGTGTTAGACCAAAAACTCCCCCCAACAAAGAGAGGAGTGTAGATTCAAAAAGGAATTGGAGCAGGATAAACCATCTTTTCGCGCCTAGAGCCTTCTGTATACCAATGATTTTGGTGCGCTCCTTCACCGAAACGAACATAATGTTTGCAATGCCAAAACCTCCTACCAAAATGGAGAGTCCTCCGATGAGGATACCTGCGAGGTTCAACGCGCCAAACACCGAATCTAGCTGGCTTTGCATCATATCCAAGGAGTTGAGCGAGAAGTCATCTTCTTGCGTTGGGCGCAAACCACGGTGTGCACGAAGTACGCGTCGTGCATCATCCATAAATTCCTCTTTAGAGAACTCTGCAAACGAGGTTATAGCAATGGAGGCATAGGTGCGGTTCGGGTTCACAATGCGTCGGATATAGTTGTAGGTTACAAGCACATTTTCGTCGGCAGACATCCCAAACATCGAAGAGCCCTGTTCCTTTGTAATTCCGATAACAAGGATCGGGAAGCCTGCCACTTTAATAGTCTTACCTACCGCATTGCCGTCGGGGAATAGCTGATATGCGAGCGTATGCCCGAGAACTACGCAGCTTGCCCCTTGGTCGTATTCTTGTTGAGAAAAGAAACGTCCCTTTTCTATATCGATATCTAGCACCTCTGCAAATTCGGGGGTAAAGCCCATAATTTGCGTGCCTTCAGTTCTATTTTTCTTGTATTCTACGCTACCGCGCGTCCCGATACGCATGCCGACGGAAGCGATACAACGACTGTTATTTTTCAGAGCGAGGTAGTCGTCGTATTTGGGTTGTGGCCGCCGTACATATTTCCACCATGGAGTGTCTGGACCTCCTGACCATGGCCATTTTTCCACGTATACGATGTTGTTGCCGAGTTTGCTGAGTGATGTGGTAACTCCGTTCTTCATAGAGTCTATGACGATGAAGATGGCTACGATGGTAAAGATACCGATGGTGACACCGAGTAGTGAGAGGAACGTTCGTAGCTTGTTAGTACGGATGTACTGTAGCACGAAGGATATTGCATCAAAGACTAGACCTTGGGTGAGATTGAGACGCTTAAAAAGACGAGAAATATCCATCGTACTGTTGTGTTAAATCGGAAATAAAGGTACAAAAAAAGGGGAAGCCCTGTAAAGAAACTTCCCCTCCGCACAAAATCAGGAAAATTTTAAGATTTAGAATTCATTGTCGCAATTACGTCTTCGGGCTTAATCGGGATCTGTTTTTCCCCGAGAATGCGGCATCCATCCTCTGTAATGAGAATGTCGTCCTCCAGACGTATACCGCCAAAGGTACGGAAATCGTTCAGACGATCGAAGTTAATATATTCGGTGTTGATGTGTTCCGCCTTCCATTTGTCTATGAGTGCAGGGATGAAATAAATACCAGGTTCTACGGTTACAACGAAGCCCTTCTGTAGCTTGCGTCCAAAACGTAGTGAGGCAGTTCCGAATTGCTCGCTCCGTTTCGTTTCCTTGTCGTAGCCAACGTACTTTTCGCCGAGGCCTTCCATGTCGTGCGTATCAAGCCCCATCATGTGCCCGAGCCCGTGAGGCATAAAGAGTGCATGTGCTCCGTTCGCCACCGAGTCTTGCACATTGCCTTTCATAACTCCTAGCGCTTGCAACCCTTCTACAAGTTTCGTGCACGCATCTAGGTGAATTTTTTGGTACGGTACATCGGGACGCGAAACGGCTATCGCGTAGTCGTGTGCCGCCAGAACAGTATTGTAGACCGCAAGCTGTTCGTCTGTAAATTTCCCACTGACAGGGGTAACACGTGTGTGGTCTGAGACATAGTGAAGGTCGGACTCAGCGCCGCAGTCCACTAGTAACAAACGTCCGTGAGAGAGGACTTGCGAGTGGTCTTCGTTGTGCAGCGTTTGCCCGTTCTGAGAAAGGATGGTAGAGAACGAGGTCATATAGCCGAAGCTATGTGCAATACCCTCTAGTATGCCCGCAATAACATGTTCGTGGTTGCCAGGTGTGGCAAGTTGCATAGCGGCCACGTGCATATTGTAGCCCACTTCTGCGATACGGTCCAGCTCTTCAATTTCGCACCTGCTCTTTACCGAACGTTGGTTTATAACCGCTAATAGGAGTTCGCGTGAAACGTAGTTTTCCAGAGAGTGTGGCATGATGCCTAGCCACTTGCTCAGAGTGAGGAGATGTTCGGCACGATAGGGGGGCAAGAAATGGATAGGACGCCCAGCATGTATCGCCTGTGTGATGTCTATCGCCACTTCCTTAAGAGGGCGTGTAGAAGCTACATTGGCCTTTTGTGCGAGCTCGGCAAGCTTAGGTTGGTCTCCCATCCAGATGATGTCGTCCATTGAGAAGTCGTTGCCGTAGATTGTATCGCGTCCACCCTCTAGGTCAATAACACCCACGAGGTCGGGTTTGTCTATACCAAAGTAGTAGAGGAAGTTGCTATCCTGTCGGAACTTGTAGGTATTAGATGGGTAGTTGATAGGCGAGGCGCTATTGCCGAGGAAGAGAATAAGCCCCTTCCGAAGTGTTGCGCGTAGTTCGTTACGGCGATTGCTATATACTATGGGTTCAAACATAACGGTGTCTGTTGTTAGAAACTTTCTTTAACTGAAACAAAAATAATAAACTTTTGCTAGTACATGCTTGGTTCGCTTTTGTAGTACACACAACGTGTCGGTATGCAGAAAAATGCCCCTCGTTTTCCAGATACGCGTCACGGATGCAAAGTACGAGCCCGTGTGGTCGGGTGTTGTTTTTAACACTTATTGTTCAGAGTAACTATCTTTGCTTTATGATTAAAGAAGAGAAGCAACAGATCGCCATTACGGTGAATGGAGCGCAACAGGAGATCCCCGAATCTACGACAGTAGAGCAGCTGTTAGCTCAGCGAGGCTTGTTGGGGGCAAGTGCCATAGCTGTGGCTGTAAATAACAAAGTGGTGCGTCGTCAGAGTTGGGCAGCGTGTGAACTACTTGCGGGTGATAGTGTTGTATTATTGACTGCTGTTCAAGGGGGTTGAGTGGCAATATCTTTTAGAAAGGAGTGTAGGTTGGATGGAGAATCATCACGATTGCGAGTGTGAGTATATCACACAGGCCCCGATTCCAGGCTCGCAAAAAGTGTATATACAATCGGAAGTAGATGCGCGTGTGCGCGTGCCCATGCGCCGTATAGATTTGGCGGATACTGAAGCAACTGACGGCACTCGGACTCCGAATGCGCCCATTTATGTTTACGATACATCTGGTCTTTACACCGACCCCAGTGTAGATGTGGATGTACAGGCGGGTATACCTCGTTTGCGCGAGAGTTGGATTGCAGAACGGGGCGATACAGAAGAACTTGCAGGCTTGTCCTCAGAATATGGGCGCATGCGGTTGGCGGATAAGAGTCTAGACGCTTTGCGTTTCCCGCATGTATGTAAGCATCCGCTGCGCGCCAAGAGTGGACATGGTGTTACGCAAATGTACTACGCGCGTAAGGGGATAATCACTCCAGAAATGGAGTTTGTGGCTGTGCGTGAGAATCAGAACATGCAGGTAATGCATGCTGCATACGGTCGTGGTGAAATGCCGAAGCTGATAACAGCAGAGTATGTACGTTCGGAGGTTGCGGCGGGACGTGCTATAATACCTGCTAATATCAATCATCCAGAGTCGGAGCCTATGATTATAGGGCGGAACTTCTTGGTAAAAATCAATGCTAATATCGGGAACTCGGCAATAACGTCCAGCATCCACGAAGAGGTTGAAAAATCGGTTTGGGCGTCGCGTTGGGGCGCTGATACGGTGATGGATCTCTCTACGGGCGACAATATCCATGAGACGCGGGAGTGGATTATTCGTAATTCCCCCGTACCGATAGGTACTGTGCCGCTCTATCAGGCCTTAGAGAAAATAGAAGGCGATATAGAGAAGCTTACGTGGGAGATCTACCGCGACACGCTTATAGAACAGGCTGAGCAAGGGGTAGACTATTTTACGATTCATGCGGGCTTGCTACGCGAGTATGTGAAATATACGGCACATCGTGTAACGGGGATTGTGTCGCGCGGCGGCGCAATTATGGCAAAGTGGAGCTACTTGCATAGGAAGCAGAACTTTTTGTACGATCATTTCGACGATATATGCGATATCCTCGCCGCTTATGACGTGGCGGTATCGTTGGGCGATGGTTTGCGACCTGGTTCTATTGCCGATGCGAACGATAAGGCACAATTCTCGGAGTTAGAAACTTTGGGCGAATTGGCGCAGCGTGCGTGGAAGAAAGATGTGCAGGTGATGATAGAAGGTCCTGGGCACGTGCAGATGGATAAAATTCCCGTAAATGCGGAGCTTGAACAAAAGATTTGTAACGATGCGCCTTTCTACACACTAGGACCACTAGTAACCGACATTGCCCCAGGTTATGATCATATAACCTCGGCAATTGGTGGGGCTATTATTGGGCATGCGGGTACAGCAATGCTGTGTTATGTAACCCCAAAAGAACATCTCGGTTTGCCAAACAGAGATGACGTAAAAGAAGGGGTTATAACCTACAAATTAGCCGCACACGCTGTAGATTTGGCAAAAGGGCATCCGTCGGCACAGTACCGCGATAATGCGATGAGTAAAGCGCGTTTTGAGTTCCGATGGGCAGATCAGTTTCACCTTTCATTAGACCCTGAGCGAGCGCAAGCATATCACGATGAGACACTACCAGATGAGGCGAATAAGAGTGAGCACTTCTGTAGTATGTGTGGCAAGAAATTCTGTTCAATGCGTACCTCTATGCAGGTTCGCGAACTCGCTAGGGAGGAAGAATAAAAATTGTGGGCGTTGTTTTAATAACAGCGCCCATTTTTTTTGTACCTTGTGGATAATTCTAAAACATAAAGACGGGGCATGAGTAAGTTAGATTTATCGGTGTATGGGATTGAGAACCCTACCGAGATTGTGTATAATCCTTCATACGACTATTTGTATGAACAAGAGTTGTCGCCCGCTTTAACAGGCTACGAACGCGGCGTGCTGACCGAACTAGGTGCTGTGAACGTAGATACGGGCGTATTTACAGGTCGTTCGCCTAAGGATAAATACATTGTTCGTAATGCGGAAACAGAACCCCATGTATGGTGGGCTACTCTTGGCAAAAAGAGTTCGGACAATAAACCAATGAACCAAGAAACTTGGGACTATCTGAAAAAAATTAGCGCCAAGGAACTCAGCGGTAAAAAGCTCTATGTGACGGATGCATATTGCGGAGCGAATGAGGATACGCGCATCTGTGTACGTTTTATTTGCGAGGTAGCTTGGCAGGCGCATTTTGTAAAGAATATGTTCATTCGCCCCACCGAGGAGCAGCTTGCCAATTTCAAGCCCGATTTTGTGGTGCTCGTGGCATCGAAGACATCTAACGACAAGTGGAAGGAACAGGGGTTGCATAGCGAGGTCTATGCCGCATTTCATCTAACCGAGCGAATGGCTGTGATTGGCGGTACGTGGTACGGAGGCGAGATGAAGAAGGGTATCTTCTCGGTTATGAACTACTTCTTGCCTCTGCGCGGTATTGCGGCTATGCACTGTAGTGCCAATGTGGGTAAGAAGGGGGATGTTGCTATCTTCTTCGGCTTGTCGGGAACAGGGAAGACAACCCTCTCTGCCGATCCGAACCGCGCCCTAATTGGAGATGATGAGCACGGATGGGATGACAACGGCGTGTTTAACTTCGAGGGAGGCTGTTATGCAAAATGTATAGACCTTGACCCGAAGAAAGAACCAGATATTTACCATGCTATCCGTCGGGATGCGCTCCTTGAGAACCTTGATGTGGATGCCAACGGTAAAATAGACTTTAGCTCGAAAAAGAAGACGGAGAATACGCGTGTTTCCTATCCTATCTATCATATAGAGAACATTGTGAAGCCCGTTTCACGAGCAGGGCATGCTAAGAATGTTATTTTCCTAACGGCGGATGCTTTTGGGGTGTTGCCGCCTGTTTCAATACTTACCCCCGAACAGATGCAGTATCACTTCTTGAGTGGTTTTACGGCGAAGTTGGCGGGTACAGAGCGTGGAATTACTGAACCGCAACCGACCTTTAGTAGCTGTTTTGGACAGGCATTCCTACTCCTTCATCCCACGGAGTATGCTCGTGAGCTAGTGCGCAAAGTACAGCAGCACGATTGCAAGGCCTACTTAGTGAATACGGGCTGGATCGGAGGTGCCTACGGTGTAGGTAAGCGTATAGACCTTCCGTCGACGCGTGCTATAATCAATGCTATTCTGGATGGTTCGTTAGTGAATGCTGAGTGTGACGTGCTACCTATTTTCAACCTACGAGTGCCGAAAGCAGTAAATGGTGTAGATAGCAAGATGCTCAACCCGCGCAATGCTTGGAGTAGTCCTGAGGCGTGGGAAAAGCAAGCGCGCGATCTTGCTGCGAAGTTTATAGCAAACTTTGAAAACTTTACAGACAACGAGGCTGGCAAAAAGTTGGTAGCTGCGGGCCCACAACTCTAAGGTGTTAACTATTTAGTTTCATTTTTCTTCATGCCGAGGGTATATCTTTATATACCCTCGGTTTTTATTTTCTGAGAGGCAGGGTTATAGAAATTTTTCTACCGCCCTATGAATTGGGTATATGTTGAGGCAGTTCGTTTTCGTTCTTGAGTTGCTGATCGTTTCTCAGAATTTCGCGCGTTCTATCAATATAGATGCGTGGTGCACCAGAAACGTGTTCTGCAATTTTATCAATCCATTCTTCACATGTTTGGGTGATATCTTGCGAAGCAAGCTGTGTATTTACCAGATTCCAGCAGAGATGGTAATGACAAATTTTCCCCTTCTCTATGTAGATAGACGAATTGGAGTACGGATTACTGGGGCTTTGATATTGTTTGATGGTCTTTTCAGCAGTGTTGTGTACTACAATACCGTAATATTTCAATTCTTCGTGTAGCAAGTAAGCATCTACAAGAGGGCGTCCGAAGTATAATTCATTTGTCGCGTCGTATGAAAAGAGTCCTTGAGCTATAACTCCTTTTATGGGAATTTGCATACTCAAAGCAACATGCATAAGGCAAACAGCTGCTTTAGTGAGCAGATTGAAATATTTTTCATTGACACCATTAACTGCAATTAGGATAGAATCAGAGAATTGGATCGTTTGTAAGTGATCATTTTTCATTAGTGGTTTTATCTTAGCCATCCACGCTTTATGAAAAGCTAACAGTTCGTTTTTCAGTGCTGAGTGTTCGGTACCAAAAACTCTACTTTTGAAACCCATGAAATCAGCATACAATACTAGCCTTTCCGTATCCTTATCCCAAGCTTGTAGTCGTTGTTGGTGATCTCTTATGCTCGTTGGTGAGTTGTTTTGCATTGCCTATTGGATTGTATAATTTACATGCTTTAACAGAGCGCAACTCCCTTCTATGAGGAATTGCGCTGGTTTGTCGAAATTATATTCTGTTTTTAGCTCCTCATTCTTGTTTAAGCGAGGTTTTTGTGCGAATACCAATGCGTTTTCTATGATATCAAGGTTGTGGTTGTCTTCGGGAATCTCTGCATAGGAATAGCACAAATCTTCCCCATCTTTCACTTCTACTATAAAAGTATCGTGTAACTCGTTGACTGTAGCTCTGATGTTTAGAGCTTTTCCGATGTATAGAATCTCTTTCAAATCTACCGTATGCGATTTCTCTTCGAGGATACAGCGATAGACTATGAATATCCCAGTATACTCGGGGAGCGTATCCCTGTTTGTATCCATTCGGTATCCACGAAATACTGCTCCATACGACTTTGTCATTATAATTCCTCCTGTACACATACAAAGTTAATCTTAATTACCAATTTCTCTTCATATTTCCTATTATCTTTGTTTGTACAATAATTAGGAGGAGCGTGATGAGTAAACAGGCATTGAAGAAGTTTTGTAAAGAGAATGATAAGCAGGCTCTAGAAGCTCTCCTTCAGTACGCTTACGATGCCTCCAAGGAGGTAAAACATGTAGTAGATTTCTACCTCGATCATAAACCAGAAGAAGAATATGAAAAAGCGAAGGTTTTACTCAACAAGGAGATTAACCCAAGAGTGAATCCATCGGTTCGAAAATGCAAAAAGATTGTGCAGGACTTTATCAATCTGAGGGTTGAACCAAAACTTGCTGGAGAACTCTATCTTTACTACGTCTTGTTGTTTTTTGAATATATAGTTTTCTTTGGTATAGGTGGCGAAGACATGGGAGATAAGGTAGTGGATGCCTACCTCGATATGATAAAATATTTGGAAGCCAACAATCTCATGGAGCAATTTCGCTCCCGTATCGATAAGTTCAATAAACGAGCTTTAGATGCAATCCCTGATTTTGATCAAATCGCAAAATAAGTCCCTTTTGCACGTCTATGAGTAACTTTCACTGTACAAATGGTAGATCTCGCCTCTTACAACACGTTTGGTATACACGCTTCGGCTGAAGCGTTATTGACTGTTGCCAATGAACAGAAACTTGTGGAATATGTAAATGCATTGCGCAAAACACCTCGCCCTTATTTTGTTTTAGGAGGAGGTGCCAATGTGCTCTTCGTTGCGGATTTCGCAGGGGATATTCTTCACGTTACAAACCAGGATCTGGAGGTTATAAACGAAGATGCGCAACAGGTTCTAGTGCGCGTGGGGGCAGGCTACGAATGGGATGCTTTTGTTGCTTGGAGTGTTGCGAAGGGTTATTGGGGGGTAGAACTCCTATCGGGCATACCTGGTACTGTTGGCGCATCGCCTGTACAAAATATAGGTGCGTATGGGGCAGAGGCTGCTGAGGTAATTGTCGAAGTGGAAGCGGTTGAAATAGCTACTGGCGCTTTGGTACGTTTTGATGTGGTGGATTTAGCTTTGGGGTATCGAACAAGCCGTTTCAAAAGGGAATGGAAGAACTGCTACATTGTGCACCACGTCTGCTATCGTCTTTCAAAACAGTGTGACTCATACACCAAATTTGAGCGTTTAGGACTAGAAAACGATATTCTTTCGCCTCAAGAGGTGCGTAGTAGGGTTCTGTCTATAAGAGCGTCAAAATTACCCTCTACAAAGGATATAGGAAGTGCTGGGAGTTTTTTTAAGAATCCAGAGGTCGAGCAATCGGTACTGGAACAACTGCGTAGCACTTATGAAAATATGCCCTACTATGCTACCGAACATCGCGATATGTACAAGCTTTCGGCAGGTTGGCTTATCGAGCAGTGTGGTTGGAAGGGTTACCGTGTTGGTGATGCAGGGGTATATGAGAAACAAGCGCTCGTGCTCGTAAACTATGGCGGTGCTACGGGGCGAGAGATTTTTGCCCTGAGCGAGCAAATAGCCGACGACGTGTACAAAAAAATGGGGGTCCGTTTGGAACGAGAAGTGGAAATTGTACCTGCAAAGTACTAGCCACAAGCCTAATCCGAATAAAAAGTGCGTAGCGTATGCCTAAAAGTAGGCGTTGCGCTTGTGTTCTGTTTTTGTATAGCTGTAAGCAAAATTTTTGCCGTGGGGCGTGGTCACACGCTTCGTGAGTACCTCTGAAAGTATTACTTTTACACGACAAAAGTACAACAGAGCGGATAGGGGTGGGCTATGGAGCGGGCAGCGGACGCAACATTAAGAACCTTTGACTATTTGGTGGCAGGGAGCGGGCTTGCAGGGTTGAGTGTGGCGCTTCGTGCAGCACGTTATGGGCGTGTGGCAATTGTTACCAAGTCGTGGGTGCGAGAAAGCAATTCCTACTATGCACAAGGCGGTATTGCCGCAGTAACCGACGAGGGCGATAGCCCCGAAGAGCACCGTGCCGATACTCTCACGGCTGGTCGAGGGTTGTGTGATTGGGATGCGGTCGATGTGTTGGTGCATGAAGCGCCTGAGTGTATTCGCGAACTTATTGCGAGTGGTATGCACTTCGATCAGATTGATGGCTCATTGGCTCTGGGGTTGGAAGGCGGACACCACCATCGGCGTATTCTACACGCGGGAGGCGATGCTACAGGTGCGCTTGTTACTAGTTTTTTAGCCAAAAAGGTTTCAGAACACCCGAACATTGAGATCTTTGAGAATCACGTAGTGCTCGATCTCATCATGCGCAGTGGTGCTTGTTGGGGGCTCTCTACGTGGGATGTGGCGTCGGGGTGCGAACGGCTCTTTGTAGCACGGCATACGTTTCTAACGATAGGCGGCACAAGTGCCATCTATTCGCGTAGCACAAACCCGAGTACGACGGTGGGCGATGGCATTGCAATTGCTTGGCGCGCAGGGTGTCCTGTTGTTGATTTCGAGTTTATTCAATTTCATCCAACGGCGTTATTTGCGGGCGCAAATGCCTTCCTGATTAGCGAAGCAGTGCGCGGTGAAGGGGCACACCTGATCAATGAAAACGGGGAACGTTTCATGGAAGGCAAGTACCCGCTAGCAGAACTGGAGCCTCGCGATACGGTGGCACGTGCTATTGCCAATGAAATTAAAAAGAGCAATACGCCCTGTGTTTGGCTCGATTTACAGCACCTTGATCCGAAACGTATTTTAGCTCGTTTTCCGACCATAGCGCGTCATTGTGCTGAGCTAGGGTTTGATCTTACGAAACGAATCCCCGTAGCGCCAGCGGCTCACTATATGGTGGGTGGGGTGCACACCAATCTGTACGGGCAAACACGCATTGCAAACCTTTATGTATGCGGCGAATTGGCTTCTACGGGAATTATGGGCGCTAATCGTTTGGCATCGAATTCGTTGATAGAGTGCTTGGTATTCGGACACAGAGCCGTAGAGCAGACGCGCGTAGTGCCTAAGCTCTCGCTTCCTACCGAGTTTGCACCTCATTATACGATGAATGCAGCGCGCAGCGACGAATATCTACAGGCGCGTCAAACAGTTTCGAAGCTCCTTTCAGAGTGTGTCGGGATTGTGCGCAGTGCCGATACATTGGCATTGGCAAAACAGCAATTATTGGCACTGGAAACCGATTTTGCACAGCGTTACCCCGATGCAGCAAGTGAATTCTATGCACATGCAATCGAGAACCTCCTGATTGTTTCGCGCTTATTGGTTGAAGGGGCGTCTTATCGCGAGGAGAGTAGGGGAGGGCACTATCGCTCCGATTTCCCCGAGCAACGTGCTGAGTTTGCTTTTCATACGGTGCAGGAGCGTGGCAAACCCATTGCGAAGAAGCCTGTACAAGAGAAGCCGCAAGACGCGTAATTGCTCTGCTCCTCTAAAAATACTTGCCAGCTCGGACTCGGAGGTTGCGAGTGAGTTGGCTAACGGAGAAAAAAATCATGTTGAACTATTCGTTTCAAGAACTACAATGGGCGTTCCCATGTCGTGTTCAGGGCGTAGAATGCGCTCCGATACGAGAAGTCGCCGTAGATAGTCGGATGGTTACGGAGGGCGCACGTCTTCTTTTCTTTGCATTAGTAGGCGAAAATCACGATGCGCACGACTATATCGAGAGTCTTTATAGGGTGCAAGGTGTGCGCTGTTTCGTTATTTCAACGTATCGTCCTGCCTATCGTTTGCTTACAGAGGCTACCTTTTTTTGTGTAGAAGATACGCGCAGAGCGTTGCAGCAATTGGCAAGTTACCATCGTCAACGTTTTCAGATCCCCGTCGTAGGAATTACGGGGAGCAACGGGAAGACGGTTGTCAAAGAATGGCTTTCGCAGGTGCTTGCTGCCAAGTGGCGCATAAATCATAGTCCCAAGAGTTATAATTCGCAGATTGGCGTCCCCCTTTCTGTTCTGGGGCTTGCACCGAAAGACGAAATTGGGGTTTACGAGGCGGGTATTTCGCAAATGGACGAGATGCGTTTTCTCGAGGAGATCATTCGTCCGACGCTGGGCATTTTTACCAACTTAGGGCATGCACATCAAGCAGGTTTTCCAGATATCGAGACCAAGGGACATGAGAAAATGTTACTCTTTGCTCGTGCCAAGCAACTGGTTGTGTGCCGAGATCAGGAAACCGTTTATGCCCTAGCGCTTCAGTTGCAACGTGAACATGGCGTAGAGCTAATTACGTGGTCTGTAACAGGGCGAGAAGCAGATTGGCAGGTGACACTGTCTGCGGAAAATTCCAGAGGAGGCTTACCCTTTTCCTTGTGCTTGCGCAAAGAACCTGCGCATGAGTATCGCGGTGTGTTTCCCGCCAACGATGCGGCAACGGTAGAGAATGCGCTGCATACTTTGGTGGCGAGTGTTGCATTGGGTATGCCTATTGCCGAGGCTCTAAAATTGGTAGAAGGTTTGCGTTCGGTGTCTATGCGTTTGGAGCGCCGCGAGGGGGTGAATGGACATGCGCTCATCAATGATAGTTATAGCTGTGACCTAGAGTCGCTCGAAGTAGCGCTCGGCTTTCTTTGCCAGCAGGCGGATACGGAGAAGAAGGGGCTGATTCTCTCCGACATAGATCAGTCGGGCATTGCGCCACAAGAACTCTACATGCGCGTGGCGGCACTATTAGAACAATATGGGGTAACGTTGCTCGCTGGCATCGGTGCTACCATAGCAACCCAAAAAACGCTTTTCCCGCAGGCGCAGTTTTTCAAAACTACCGAGGAGTTTTTGCATCTACACGACGATGCTTCTTTGCAAGCTTATGCCATTCTTGTAAAAGGGAGTCGTCGTTTTGGCTTTGAGCAAATATGTCAGCAGCTCGACCGGCGCTTGCATCGCACGGTAATGGAGGTTAATCTAAGTGCATTGGAAAATAACCTCAATTGGTTTCGTGCGCGCCTGCATAAAGGAGTAAAATTGTTAGTGCTGGTTAAGGCGTTTGCTTATGGCAATGGTCTGGGCGAACTTGCGCAGCTTTTGCAGTACCACAAGGTGGATTATTTGGGTGTTGCTTTTGCCGACGAAGGTTTCGCATTGCGCCAAGCGGGGATAACGTTGCCCATCTTGGTGCTCAATCCTGCGCCCGATGCATTTACTGCCATGCTGGAGTACAACCTTGAACCGAATATCTTCTCTTTGGAACTATTGCACGCATTCAACGAGGCAGCTGGTGTTGCAGGGAAAAAGGAATATCCTATCCATCTGAAACTGGACACGGGAATGCATCGTGTAGGGTTCATGGAGGGAGAAATAGATGTTTTGCTAGAAGAGTTGGCGCATTGTACTCACTTGCGTGTAGCATCTATATTTAGCCATTTAGCAGGTGCTGATGAGGAGGCTCTTGATGCCTTTACACTTTCGCAGCTAGAGCGTTTTGAACGGATGTCGTCGCGCATTTTAGCAGCTTTACCTTACCGCCCTATGCGGCATATTCTCAATTCTGCTGGGCAGGAGCGTTTTCCTAACTGGCAGTATGATATGGTGCGCCTCGGAATTGGCTTACACGGCATCTCGTGTTGTGGCAATAGAGAGCTACAGCCCGTGGCGAGCCTTAGGACATTCGTTGCGCAGATTAAGGAGCTAGAAGTGGGCGAAACGGTGGGGTATGGGTGTCACGGCAAAGTACCACAGAAGAAGCGAATTGCAACAATACCCATTGGGTATGCTGATGGGTACAATCGGCATTTAGGGAATGGTACGGGAAAAGTGGGTATAGGGGGGGATTTAGTGCCGACAATAGGCAATATATGCATGGATACCTGCATGGTAGATATTACGGGATTAGAGGTAAAGGAGGGCGATAGTGTGACTATTTTTGGCAACAGCCCTACACTGGAAGATCTTGCTGCGTGGTTAGATACGATCCCCTACGAAGTGCTTAGTTCGATATCGCCTCGTATACCGCGCACCTATTATTCGGAATAGAGGTAGTGACTAAGTACAAGGTGAGTTAAGAGTTAAAAATTAAGAGTTAAGAGTGGCGCGAGGCGGCAACTGTATGATCAAAAAATGCGCAACGCGCATTTAACGAGTGAGGAACGCCCCACTCCTACAGAAATGGTATTCAATATTTTATGTATATAACGGTATATCCTGCCGTATAAAACCGGTAGTGTCTGAAAAAGTGTGTAAGCTACTGTTTGTGTCATGAAAAAAGCGAAAGGCTCTCACTTGCCATTTCGCGTTGTTTATGACGCAAGCAGGCAT
>CAJPTC010000020.1 GCA_905373475.1 Bacteroidia bacterium
GATTGTAATTACATAAATGCGACGGACGGTTGCATTTGTGACTTGAATTCAGCTTTTGTATACTTTGCATGTGGCGGGCGAGGCATGACGGGGTGGGCAAGGCACGCGTGCGATGACACGCAAATCCCATTATAGTACGCACGGGGTTTTACCACCGTGCTAAAAATCCCCGCCCCGTAAAGAGGCTCAAACTAAACCCATCCGAGGCAGCGGTGAGTATTGTTAGCACAATGTGAAACGTTGGGCGAAAACCTATCAAAAACGGGCACAACCCGAAAGTCATGCCCGTTGTATTTATTGGCGTCGTGCCATAGCGCGACGCTACAAAAAGAAATCTATTGTTTCACAACACTATACGTCTTTGTTATACCACTGTCAGCGGTTAAGCATACGAGGTACATGCCTGCAGGGAGTAGCGAGGTGTTTATACGTGTTTCTATGTTTTCTAGCACTCCTAAAACGACCACGACACCTTGTGCATTCAACAACGCGTATGTTCCACGTAATTCGCCGTTTACAATTCGTAATTGATTATCGAGCGGATTAGGCGCTACTAGCACGTTAGCAAGCATTGCATCCTCCACTGAAGTAGTCTTTTCAAATACTGCCTTTACCTCAATATCAGCGGTTACAGTAAACTTACCGTCTGCCGAGATGTCCTGTGTACCCGCCGTAAGACTCTTCAACTTCCAGCCCTTTGCAGGCGTTGCCACTGCCGTGAGCTCGATGCCTTCGGGAACGGCATTTAGTTTATCTTCTTCTATGCCCGTTACTTTTAGCCCACCTTCACCTTCCTTCTTAAGCGTTACAGCGAAAGTTGTGGGCTGCGGAGCACCACCTTCTTCTTCAAACTCTACATTTACCTGAACATCCGCGGTTACTGTAAACGTCTTGGTAGCTGCAATGTCTGCTCCATTAGCGGTTAAGATCTTCAACTTCCAGCCAGCATCAGGCGTTACAACAACGGTAAGCTCTGTGCCCTTAGCTACTGTTTGCAACTGTTCTGCTGTGTAATCCTTAATAGAAATTGTACCATGCGCCCCTTGTGTAAGCGTTACGGCAAATGTTTTTACATCGGCTGCAAACTGCGCAGTATACGTCTTGCTGGCTTGTACATTGGTTTCGGTACGTTTAGCAGTTGTAATACCATCGTCCCATTTAACGAAACGATAACCATCGTTAGCTACGGCTTCTACCTCAGTACCATCACCGCCTTCTGTTATTGTCTGCGTAGCTTCACCGCGAATTGTTCCACCGTCACCTGCTGTGTAGGTGAGCGTGAACATTGGTATCGTTTCAAATTCCGCAGTAACAGTTTTATCCGCTATAACATTTTTGTCTGTACGTTTAGTAGTAGCTACATCATCACTCCATTTAACGAAGCGGTAACCATCGTCAGCTTTCGCCTCTACCTCTGTACCGCTACCACCAGCATCTACTATCTGCGTAGCATCACCCTCTATTGTACCGTGTTCGCCTGCGATATACTTTAATGTAAAAGTGCGAATGAACTCAGCTTTGTACGTCTTCGTGGCTTGTACATTGGTCTCGGTACGTTTAGCTGTCGTAATACCGTCGTCCCACTTTACAAAGCGATATCCATTATCGGGAACTGCTTCAACTTCTGAACCACTGCTCTCCGCCTCTACGGTCTGAGTAGCTTCGCCGCGAATAGTGCCACCGTCACCTGCAATGTAGGTCAGTATATATTTGGGCGTTATTTTTTCAAACTGCGCAGTAAAGACCGCATCATTTGTAGTGACAATATCTGCCCGCGGATTCTGCGTAGAGTTGTCCGACCAATTGACGAATTTGTAACCCACTTCGGGCTCTGCCTTCACATAAGTCGTTGTCTCTCCACTAAACAATCGTTGGTAGGCAACACCCACAATTTTCCCGTGAGCCCCTGCCTCATAACGTACGACAAATTTAAGTTTCGGGATCTCTTTAAAAATGGCTTTTACTGTTAGCTCCGCATCATCTTCACGCTCTGGGGCAGTATTTCCATCAGACCACTTTTCAAACAGATACCCCTCATTAGGTACTGCCTTTACTTTTGCAGCCTTTACTCCTGCTGTGGTTCGTAGCTCAAGAACTGAGAATTTGTCTTCTTTTCCACTCTCTTGTATCATTCCGTTTTCATCTGCCATATAGCGTAAAGTAACCTGCGATACAGTGGGATCATACTTCACTTTGATATTGTCTATAGCAAGCCAAGTGTTTGACAGATAATCATTGCTAAAATTCCAACGGAAACGCACAAACTTATTTGTCCCTATTTTTACCTTCGTAAGTGTATAACTTTCAGGCATTCCGAAACTAGACTCTCCCACATCCTTTCCTTCTTTCCATTCACCATCTTCAAAACAATACTCGAGTTTCGCTATTCGCCCAGCCATTGTATAATAGCGGTTATAGGAAATTACTACACTTGCATTGGGATCGCGATCGGCCAACGAGAGCCACGGGGTTGCCGCATAACAATCTACGTAGATGGGATAGCCCTCATTTGTGGGATCTATCAGGAGTACATTTCCGTCCGATACACTTACATTGGGTATAGCATTCTTATTTAGCAGCTGCCAACCTTTGCCGCGCGAAGGTTTTGCAAATTCCCAATCATTCAAATTAGATGCTCCCAATTCAAAACTCTCCGACCACGACAACAAGTAAGGCTTTATAAAGAGTGCCGTTACCGACACATCGTTAAACACATTAAGATCCGTACGTATCATATCTTTCTTACCGTCTGACCAACCAATAAATAGATAGCCTGCTTTTGCTTTTACCGAAACTTGCGTTCCATTCTCTCCCGCCAAAACCTCCTGCGAGAGCACGCCTGATACGAATTCACCACCCACTCCTACTATGTAGTTGAGAGTGTATTTTATCTCTTCAAACTCAGCTGTAACTTCTATTCTTTGGCGTACATTTTTGTCAACACGAGTCGCATTTTTCTCATTATCCGACCAGCGCTTAAAACGGTATCTCGGACTGTTAGGCATTGCAACCACAGTCTCACTATCTTCGCCTTCTGCCACCCATTGCCGCGTATTTCCTTGTAAAATACCATGCGCATCTACATGATAAAGCAATTCATACTGCAATCGCTTAAGTAGTAAGGTTACTACCACAGCTTTATCTGTTACCACAATATGCTGATTCTTGGACAGATAACCATCTTTTGATGCTGCAATCTCATAATCCTCTGGCAATAAATAAAGCACTATCCCTCCATTTGCATCAGTAGTTGCATTTATCTTACCACATTGTACCGCTACACTGGGCAAAGCAGCACCTGCATCGTCTACTACCTTTAGAGTTACCTTTTGTGCCGTTTGAGCCGCATTTACCTTTAACTTCCCCTCTGTCCGAGTAACAAGGTAATTACCTATAGGATAAGGCTCTGTATAGCCCTTAGGCGCTATGGTGTACTCACCTACAGGAAGCGCAGGCATTGTAGCATTCCAAATCTTATTATCGGGTGTACGGATTTCGTAAGGCGCATCAAATTGTTGCTCAGTTCCTTCATACTGTAAACCCTCATAGGTGAAAGTAAAGCGCGGGAGTTTATCTCCTTGCGCTACTGTTACATCTTGCACCTTGATTGTTAAGGGAGCACGCAAAATCTCAATCTCACGTACTCTCTGCACAGCAGGGGCGTATTGCGAATTCCCTTCTTGCACGGCAAATATTTGAGTCGTACCTACGCCTACTGCAACGAGTTCGCCCTTAGCATTGACAGTGGCAACGGCAGGATCTTGCGTAAAATATTTGACCGGCAAGCCCGATGTAGCTCTTGCATCCAATATTTTGGGTAGACGCTCATAAGTATATTTCAACTTGCCCGACTGCCATTCGATCTCCTGTTGCATTCCAAGACGCAAAATATACAACTTTGCATCACGCCCATTTGCAGCCTCAACTCGCAAGTACAGAGGCGAACGGAAATCTACATCGAAGTTTGTACCAACAACAAGCTCTTGTGCTCCATTATAGAGTTTAGCACTGGGTGAAATCTGATTTACAACACATGTGACCTTTGTAATATCTAAAACCTTCTGCTCCGACTCATTTTCGACATTGAGAACAACCTCTTGCGGAAGATTATTGAGTTCTATCGTTTGTTTTAAACCAGGATTTGCATCCTTGGGAATTGTTAGTTTCACTAAGTCACAAGCCGATGCAAGATCACTTACCACACGGACTGTAAAATCCTGAGTAATTCTTGTCCCAAACAAATCGATAAGCTCCGCCTTGAATGGTAATTTATGCTCAGGGTCAACACTAAAATCAAATACTTGCCCCGATACTATGGTATTCCCCTTCAATGTTAATTCCGTTTGTGCCCACGTAACATCAAATGATAGTTTCACATTAGTATAATTGTTGAAATGCGGAGGCATAGTAACTGTAATCTCATCAGTAGATGAGAAATTGGCAGGGATATTTTCTCCCTCAGCAGTAACTCCTTGTACCAGCGTTTTTATAGGTTGCCAAACGTCTGCACGGGAGGTATTTATAAACGCATAACGCACATCATCCGTGGCAGAAACGATACTCTTTCCTTCAGTAAAGATATACTCGCCGATACATCCTTTGGGCAACTTCTTTGTAGTTTTATCGCGCACGCTTTGAGTCATGAAATTCTTTATTTGGCGTTGTGTGCGCACTGTATTCCAAAGACGGAACATTGCATGTTGCCCCTGCAATCCCACATTAAGCCACATACTTTTGAAAGCAAAATCGCCGTCGTAAACTTTCTTCATACGTACTTTTTCGCCATCAAGATACACTTCGGGAATAGCCTTGGGCTTCTTACCCATTTGATACATTGACACGGCAATATGCTGCCACTTACCTGGCACAATTACTGGCGTCTCGCTCACAAAACTACCTGCCGCACCACAGAGAAATACTAGTGTATTATCGGGGTAATCTTTATGTCCTGCCAGTGTCTGTAATCCCACTTTATAAGCATAAACCAAATCGCACGTCTGTGCCTTGTCCAACCGCCACCATCCCTCAATAGTCGCTTGATTGGTAACAGTAGCACCTACTGACGGCAACCTCAGATCCTCTACCTTATCCCCGACATATTTCAAAGCATACAGCTTATCTGTTTGTGGGGGGAGGCTATAAAAATTGTGAGTTAATACATTATCTTTCGGATTGGCATCGCTCACCAGAGCTTCTACTTTAAGCGTATACTTACCCGCATGTGACAAATCTGCCGTCGTCATAAAGGTTAGCACCTCTTCGCCACCATGCGGTGCAATATTACACGTAAGCGTTTCAACCACTTCACTTGCATTGTTAAAACTATAAGAAAGTTTTACCTCATGCAAAGCCGTTAGTCCATTATTGCGAACCTTTACCCTAACGGGTGTTGTCGCACTCAAATCGTGTGCAGTAGCTACCCCTTCGATTGCAAGAAGCGCAACCTCCACATCGTAAGGACTTTTTCCCTCTTTCACATTGGCTGTAAAGTCTACCACACTTCCCCAAGGTATCGTCTTACCGTCTTTGAACTGTAAATAGTTCTCCTCATTTGCAAGCATAATACGCATACGATGCTTGCCCGATGTCAGTGCTGCTTGTGTACTTAAATCTAGTGTTAACCAATAACTTTCAGTTCCAGCTACGAGCTCTGTTTTTACGAGTTCGGGAGGAAGATCTTGCAAGATATTATCGTCATCAAAATCTACCCATAAACGTACTTGCGCTGGAAGCTGTGTACTAGATGGTTGTCCCGAGAGTCTCACTTGCAAAGCATTCTTACTCCCTTTGTACAGCACAATTTCTTTATCGGGCATATAGACTACCGAATGCGAAGGTTCAATATCTATTTGCTCATTTCCCAAATTGGTAACAGCCGCTATGTAAAGAGCTTTCTCTTTCTCTATCTCACCCTCATGCCACAACGGGTCAACAAGTATCTGTAACTCTGCTTTATTATCGCTCACATCCGCATCTTTCCCCAATGTTGCCACCAAATGCAACTTAGTGGGCGCAACGACCTCCAGCTCCTCAGGGATCTCATACAAAGTTTCGCTAGCAGCTTTTAATTGGGGAATTACATACCGCTTCTCTTTACCTCCGTAGCTTATTTCGATAGGCACGTCATATAGTATACCTGCCACATTATTCTTGACTTGCGCAACCAACTTCCGATGTGTTGCATCGCTGCCTGCTTGCTCCGAAAACGATAACAATGTCCATTGGTTCTCTTGTTCCAGTTCTCGCACCTCTGCCTTCCAACCTGTAGCGGGCTGTTCATTGTGCGACCTGAAATAAAATGTTAGTGCTCCACTATTACCTTCAGCCAAATAAATTTGTCCTTCTTTACTTGTACCTGTTAGAACAACAGACGCATCTTTAGATGCAACCTTCAAATCCGCAGGCACATCTCGCTTGTAAACGTATAGAGTATCACCAACTGCAAAATCATATTCTGAGAAAGTTACTTGGACTCTATTTTTTTCGTTACTCGGGCAAATTTGTAAAACAGCTTGATCGTCGCTCATATAATTTGCAAGTGCACCGCGTGCGTCAACAAATGCTTTCGGAGTATGTACTGTCACCGTTTCGTATGGCACTTGAGGGAATAGACCGCCCATGGCTCTCAAATAGGAGCATTCTGGCATTGCTATCGCATCGCCCAAATTATACACCTCGAACAACTCCGTGTTATTCTCCGCATCTTGGTCATTAGCCACGTCCGTTCGTACTGTTACCTGATACTTGTGTGCATCTGTACTCGTGAAATCGTATGTATGCTCTATAAGCTTATCTTCAAACGGTTGCAATGTCTCAATTACATCTGAATATATCACATTCTCATCCACGGTAATAGAAACAGGAACATTGTGTAATATCTGCGAACCGTTGTTCCGAATCTTGAAATTCACATTCTCGGTCGCCATATTCGCTTTAGCTTTTATGGGCGGATAATTCGACCATATCACTCCCACATCCGTCTTCGCTTTTTTCTCAACTAGTTGGTAATAAACGATAACTATATTGTTGCCCTGATCCTGCAACGCCGTTTCTAACCTCAAAGAGAGCTTACGCCCTACGTATTTCGAGAAATCCCAAGCTAAACGGTGCTCGTCTTCGTCGCCCACTATTTGTTCCTGACCAAGTAGGGTTGCCTCCTCATCACCATTTATCAATAATCGAAACATAGACCCTTTCGGTTTATTGGGAGTCATTGTCATGTATTCGTAGATAACGAAATGCAACTCTGTACCCAGCGCTATTCCTGTAAGATCTAAAGCACAAATATCGATTGCTGCCACATTGTCTCGGCTTTCAAAGGGTTTATTCCAATTCGTCGCCTTTCTGATAGCTTGCCATTCTAACATCTGCGAACCAATAGGGAGCTTCAAAGCTGGTACAGCATCACGAACCATCAATCTGAGGTTCTTACCAGTCGTTATATTGCTCTGCAAAGGCGTCCAACCGATGAAGGTCTCACGGAGGGGTAAATCTGAATTAACTAGTTTTACCGCCTTTTGCACTCTCGCATACGCAGCTACACTGCGACGTCCCTCTATACCATCTGCATTTATGGCTTGTACGGAATAGAAATTATGCTTCGCGTCTGTGTACTTCTCAGCAAGCAGATATTCGGTACTAGGAGCATTTACTTCATCTATCACATCATATCCTTCGTTCTGCACATTGCCTCTGAGGATTTTGTATTTCGTTGCACCTACCACAGGCATCCATTTCAATTTCCAGCCAGAAGAACTACAGTTCCCCGCCTCCAATTGTAATCCTTGTACTTGGGGCATTATAGTAAAACAACCTGGCATCACGAATACCCGATTTTGCGCGTCCGTTAGACGCAACAACGCTTTAGAAGTCGGCAGGACATCAAATGGAATTTGTACTTCCGAACATGCAGCATAATTACCAAGCACTTGAAAATTCTGTCCTCCATCTGCCGAGAACTCAACTTGCAAATTCTCTCCCAGACCCTCTGCTCGGAGATAGATTGTTTCGCCAGGCGAATAAACATCGCCCACAAGTGGCGACGCAACTGACGGACGTTCCTGATCGTAGTACCAAACCACTGCATAACTTTGTTTGTCTTCCTGATTTATTGTTCCCGACACAGTAATTGTGTAAGAACCTACTGTAGGATTTTTTACAGCCACCTGTTCTATGTTGTCTACTAAGTTCTTCTTTGTAGCTACTGCTATTTCGTTGGGCTTTTCGTGGTTCAGTGTATAAGGCCAGTAAATAGTACCACCCGCATTTGCTACTGTCAGATCGAGATCATTTACCAATGGCGTTTCGCCCGTCTTATACTCTTTTAGAGACACAGGGTCGTTCCAACAAAGCATAACACGCAACTCTTTCACTCCTGCGGGGACATCCAACGTAATTTTCTGATCTGCACCTCCTTGTGGCAAGGTGGCAAGATGAAACCACCCTTCTTCCATGGTCATTAGCGCCGCTTCTGCATCCAGAATTCCAAAACCATATTTGTAGTCAGGTCCCACATTGCCCGCATCACGAGCAGTATTAGCTACCAGCGCCTTCAAGAAATAATTGTACGGGGTAGTACCGCCGTGCAACTGACGCCAACGTTGTGTTAAAAGCGCCAAGTGCCCTGTAACCATCGGACAAGCCATAGATGTACCATTCATCTCAGTGTAGCGTTCACCGTCAATCGTAGAGTATACCTCTTTGCCGCGGGCGCTTATAATTGGATACATTCGTCCATCGCGAAGAGGTCCGAAACTTGAAAAATCGGTTATTGCTCCCCACTTATCTACTGCAGCAACAGAAATTATATTCTTAGAGTAGCGCGTAGAATGACCAAAAGGCTTGTTGCATGCCCCTTGATCATTACCAGCCGAAAAAACATGTGTTAGCGTAGGTTCCCAACAAGATAGGATATCTATGTTACGGAAGCCCATAGCTGTGTAATTATAAAAATTGTCTAGACCACACAACTGAAACATTTGCATTCCGTAAGAGTTGGACGTAAGCGATATATGCTCAGCATCATATAGATCTAACATCTCCTGCTCGGGAATTTTGCCATTCGACTCCTCGTTAAAGTTACTAGCCCAAATACGAGCCTCGGGGGCAATACCACGTGCTCGTTCGTCAAGCAAACCACTCCCGAGAATTGTGCCTGCCGTATGCATTCCATGCGCACCTGTTGAAGCTATTGAAATTTCATACTCGAGACGCTGAATTCGGGCGCCATAATCTACATGCTCACCTACATTAGAATCCCACAGCCCAATTCGTACTCCTTTTCCTGTAAGTCCTTTACCTTTATAAACTGTTGGAAGCTGCAACTGTCCTGCACCACACAAACGCGCACCATCGCGATTGTTTAACTGCTGTGGCGGATCGCACCAACACAAAGAGGCTACCGCATTATTGGCAGCAAGCGCTAAAAGTTCTGATTCAGGGGCTACGATTTCTACAATACGCAATCTTTCCGAAAATGCTGTGTAGCGTATATTTTTCGTTACTAAGAGATCTTTTATCTGCTCCCACGAGATATCTGTAAACCATGAAAGCGTCATTTTAAGCTTTCCTGCACTGTGCACCCATTCTGGAATTGCATGCGAGAATACACCAGCTACCACCTTCCACTCTGAACGTATCGGCACTACTGTACGAAGCCCAGTACCCACAAAATCGCTCGGACGGCTACCTGGGACTACTTGAGCATAGTAAGCATTGCTACCTAGGTAATCGCCCAATTCTACCCCTTTTTGCTTCAGCACATCGTAAGCGATTTTCTCAGTTCCAAACTGAACTAGCACATTGAGTTTTTCGCCAGTGGGAATACCCAACTCCAAACTAGACGTTTTGTGTCCACGTACCTTGGCGTGTACATTCGCCTCTAGGTAAACCTCATGGTCTCCAAAACGAACTGGCTCTTGTGCATAAAGCAATAAACCAATGCTCAAAAAGAGTAACAAAAGTAAAGATCGTCTCATCTGTTCTCTATACAATTAGTTAATTGCTAACTAAGTTAGCGCCTTTTGTCAAAAGAAGAGTAAAATCTTTCGGTATTCATATTGTCTTTCTAAGAAAACATGTATATGAAACGCAAAATATTATTATCAATCAGAGTATTATATATTCTCGTTTGCGTTTCCACGAATAAATTTCACAGCGCGAGCTATGCAAAGCATAACTCGTCCTCCCTCTGCACGGGGGTTAAGCCGTAGGTCTGTAAGAAATACATGCCCTAGACAAGTAAAGAAACGAAGAATAACAGCTTTCTTGCTCTTTAACCATTAGCCTAACAACGTTGAACACCAACGTGCTCGAAACTCCGTTTTTCCCTACCTTCGTAGTAGGAACAAGGAGGCGGCGAGATGACGATAGAAAAGCTACGGGAGTTACCCATTGGGATACAGAGCTTTGAAAAGCTACGGGAACGCGACCTACTTTATGTAGACAAGACCCAATACATCATACCTCTTCTGAGAGGAGGAGGTATTTACTTTCTGAGCCGTCCGCGCCGTTTTGGGAAAAGCCTCTTTTTATCAACACTACAAGCCTATTTTGAGGGGAATAAAGCACTCTTTGAGGGGTTAGCACTTGAACAAGCAGAACTAGCACTCGCAGCACTAGAAAAAAGAGAAGCGTGGCAGAAGTACCCGATACTATACCTCGATTTGAATAACGAAAGCTATAGAACCACGGAAGACCTCGTGAAGATATTGAACCGCCATTTGCGCGATTGGGAAGGTCTTTATGGTAAAGGGAATGAGGACGACTCGCTCTCTGGTCGCTTTGAGGGCATAATAAAACGAGCCTACCAAGAAACAGGACAACAAGTGGTCTTCTTGGTCGATGAGTATGACAAACCCCAGTTGGAATCGGTAGTAAACAAAGAGCTCTATGAAACCTACAGGTCGATGCTCTACGGGCTTTACTCAAACATCAAGAACTGCGACCGATACCTCCGTTTCGTGTTCCTTACAGGAGTATCGCGTTTTGGCAAGTTGACCATCTTCAGCGGACTCAACAACCTCAACGATATTAGCATGGATGCCGCATACGCGGGCATTTGTGGTATTACAGAGGAGGAGCTCATAACTTATTTTGCCCCTGAGATAACGGCACTCGCAGAGGCGCTACAATTGACACACGAGGCTACAATTGCTGCCCTTAAAAAACGCTATGACGGCTATCTCTTTAGTGAGGATGGAGAACACGTATACAATCCGTTTAGCTTGCTCAATGTACTGCAAAAGAAAAAGCTAAAAGACTATTGGTATGCAACTGGGACACCGACATTCCTCGTGCGGTATCTTCAAAATCTGAACTATTTCTTACCAGACTTGGAACACGACGTAGAAATGGGAATGTCTGGGCTACAGGTAAGCCCTATAGAAGCTAAAAGCCCTATTCCGATCCTCTTCCAAGCAGGCTATTTGACTATCCGCGAATACAGACCTGACGAGGGGATCTATCGCCTCGGCTTCCCAAATGAGGAGGTACGATTCGGGTTCTTGAAGAACCTTTTACAGAACTATGCGCCTGAGATAGAAGATGCTAGCTCCGAAACGGCAGAGTTTCTACGCGAGATCCGTGCGGGGCAGGTAGATGAATTTATGAAGAGACTCGAGGGACTCATTGCGGGCATTCCGTATGACACCTTTGCTCCAACGATGGTCAAGTACCGAGAGCGTGATGCGCAGGTCGCTGTTTACCTTATCTTTTCTCTGATGGGACAGTTTATTGCGTCGGAGGTGCATAGCGTGATTGGGCGGGCAGATGCGGTAGTACATACCACGGAAACAACCTACATCTTTGAGTTTAAGCTGGAAGGAACGAGTACTCCCGCGGAAGCCTTAGCACAGATCGAGGAAAAGGGGTACGCAACCCCTTATCAGAAGCAAGGGAAAAAGGTTATTGCCATTGGCGTAAGCTTCGATGCTGCAAAGCGGAACATCGGGGGCTGGGTAACGAAGACGCTCGTGGAAGCGTAGAGGAGAGCCACTACATCCGCCTCAGCGTTTTCTTCGCCCAAAAGGGATAACACAAACAAATGATTATCAAATCGTAGGGGCGAGGCGTGCCTCGCCCGCTATGTTACGCCGTGAAATAATCGCTATGCGCGTAAAACCCCGCCGAATGGCGGTGGTGGGTATTGTTAGCCCAATGTGAAACGTTGGGCGAAAACCTATCAAAAACGGGCACAACCCGAAAGTCATGCCCGTTGTATTTATTGGCGTCGTGTCATGGCGCGACGCTACAATCGCAATACTATCTGAAAAAACGCCTCACCTCTACAAGTCTCATTATCTTTCTTTTACGACTGTAATTGTCTTCGTTGCACCACTTTCTGCTGTTAGACGCAAGAGGTAGAGACCTGAAGTAAGATCGGTTGTTTCAATCACGACCTTGTTGCCATCCATATTACCTCTGCGTACTACAACACCTTGTGCATTCAACAAAGCGTACTGACCACGTAAGTCGTTACTCGTAATCCGCAACTGATTCTCGAACGGATTAGGCGAAACTACAACGTTAGCAAACATTGCATCCTCCACTGGGGTGATTTTCTCAAATACGGCTTTCACCTCAACATCTGCAGTTACTGTGAACTTTCCGTCTGCCGAGATGTCCTGCGAACCTGCCATCAGACTCTTCAACTTCCAGCCCGTCTTTGGGGTTGCCACTGCTGTGAGTTCAGTGCCTTCGGGAACGGCATTTAGTTTAGCTTCTTCAATGCCAGTTACCTTTAGTTCTCCTTCTCCCTCGTGCGTAAGCGTTACAGCATAAGTCGCGAGTGTCGATTTGAACGTTGCTGCAATAGTTAGTTGCTCGGTAACTCTAACCCTGAACTGGTTATCGTGCACTTCTGCAAACTTATCGTTGCCATTTACAACAAAAGTTGCCAGCGTGTAGTTAGCCTCGGGCTGTACATTTATCACAAGCTCCTCGTCATGCGCCACATTACCGCCTGACACGAATTCAGCACCTCCTACAAGCGCTTTCAATGCACCGCCCGCCTCGGCACTAAAGGTAACCGTGTACTGAACACGGTCTAACTGTACCTCTTGTGCGAAATCAGTTACACCTACTGTCAACTCGAGCTGCTTCTCTGCATAAGTAGCAGCTACAATACGAACTGAATGTGTCTTATTGGCTTCAAGTGTGAAGGCGACCTTCCCCTCTGCATTGGTCTTTTGCGTTGGGAATGTACCTATGGTCACTTCTGCCTCTTCAACGGGCTGTGTCTCTGCACCAAGTACGGTAAGAGTCACCGTCACGCAATTTTGTAACTGCTGTGTCTTCAGATCCAGAACGAGGTTCAAATCATGGTCAGTCACTTCTAGGCTATTTGCCAAATGCTGGTAACCGTCCGCAATCACCTCGTAACGATATGTGCCCTGAGGTAGCATAACCGCTACTTTACCTTCCGCATCTGTTCTAAGCACATCGCGCCCTAGTTGTACCAATGCACCAGCCACTGGAACTCCATCCGAAGTTACTGTGAAACGCACTGTATGCTCAATCTTCACAAAAGTTGCAACTAGCTCCATGTCGGCAGTTACGTTCTTTATCAAACGTTCTGCTTGTGTTGAACCGTTCTCCCAACGTACAAAGCGATAACCAGCATTTGGTACAGCCACTATAGGTAGAGCATCCGCCCCGCTTAGCACTTCCTGTTCTGTTCCTTCTACTCCATTGACCGTGAACTTACCTCCTTCTGCCAAGATAGCCTTATAGCTAATACGCAATTTGCTGAGACTACGGAATTGTGCTGTATAAGTACTGTTCTGTACAACAGGGACAGATATACTCAACTCTTTATCCGTGCTCCCCGTTTCAACCCACTTTACAAATTTCCAACCGTCTTTTGCCTTCGCATATACGGGTTCGGGCGTAGCGCCTGCTATTACCATTACTGGCGATGCCACTGATTGATTATTCTCATCTACGAACTCACCTGCCTCGGCTGGTTGTGCTACATAGCTAACAGAATATTGCTGAGCCGCATCCTTTGCATAAACGGCGATATTATCCAATGATAGGGAATAATCATTCAGAGCGAAGTAATTCCAACGGAACTGTATCCACTCATTCGCTGCATACGTTGCTTGTTCTATTTTTACTTCTTTGCTTACGACCGTAGCACCAAAAAAGAGTGGGTTTATATCCGTCGCTTTTACCCAAGTCGTTCCATCAAACGAGTACTCGATCTTAGCTTTCGTTCCATTGACTGCCGAACGCAATGGGAAGAAGTAGTCGAACTTTACAGCGATATCTTTACCCTGCGCCGAAGCAAGTTTATAACGAGTAGTATAAAGGGTTGTGTTGACCTGCTCCATAACCCCATAACTTGTTGCAGCAGCAAAGTAACCGTCAATCCCTTTATCTTCATTATCGTTCTTTTGCGGACGGTTGGTAATTCTAAACGCACCGCGCGCTGCCCCTTCGGAGAGTACGTACCAGCTTTTAGTAAATACCTTCTCCTCAAAGTCGTTAGTTTGCGGCAAAGCTGCATATTTCCCGAATTCGGCAACCAACGTAGCATCGGCTAAGATATTCTTGTCCTCACGACGTGCCCCTAGATTGCCATCGCTCCACTTAATGAAATAATAATCGGCACTCGCGGGTTCAACCTCAACAGGAGTAGCATCCTTTCCAGCATCTACTTCTTGTTTTGCCAATGCTTCACTTCCCGTCTTCCACTTGCCACCTTCGCCCAATGTATACTGCAATAGAAAACGTTGTGGACGGAATTTTGCCGTATACGTCTTGCTCTCAGTTACGTTAGCATCCATACGAGTAGCCTCTTTCTTACCATCACTCCATTCGTCGAATGCATAGCCCGAAGCGGGAATAGCACGCACCAGCGTTCCTGTTGCGCCAACCGCTAAATGCTGTTCAAGGTCGCCTACTATTACCCCATTAGGCGTAGCTGTATGCACGGCATATTTCAAAGCTACGGTCGTTTTTTTAAGGGTCAAATCAAAGCGTTTGTTGCTTGTTAGTACAACAGCACCGCGCTCAGTCGAATAGGATACTTTTTCTGCCTTCCAAGTCAAATTTTCGCCTTTTGCAAAAGAGAGAAGAAGATACCCTTCCGCATTGGTTGTCCTATATACATCATTGGTAGCCACACGAACGCCTTCTATCGGTTGCCCATTCTCGTCTTTAACAACAAATTCTACTGCAACCTTTTCTTCTGACGGCAGCACCTCCAAAGTCCCTTCTTGTACTGTAATAGTGTACTCATCAGTAGTATACGACGGTGTTTTTACTTCAAGTTTGTACACACCACAATTCAACAGACCATCATGCGCTACTGCTACGTTCTGACTGTTTTTCAGCGTATAAGCAGATTTATTCCACGGCGACGGCATTCTATAGGTATCGCTCGCAGCAACTAAGCCATCGTACAAGAATTCCCAGTCTATCTTTTCACCAAAAGCCACCTTCTGGTTCAGTGTAACACTGATCGGTTTGGGGGTTACCACAACCTTCCGCTCTGCACCTTCAGTCGCCTTATAGAGCTTATTACCGTTCTGCACGGCACGTAGCATAGTTTCACCGACCTTCGCAATCTTCAGTTTACCATTAGCAACACTCGCCACTTGCGGATTGCTACTGAGGTACGTTACAGGCAATTGAGATGTCGCTGTTGCACGCAAGGGAGAATTTGCATCTTCTATCTCCGAACCATAAGCATAGGTAAGTTGCTCAGTCGCCCAGTTCTCTATTTTCTGCTCAATAGCAAGTTTAAGCTCATAAACATGCTGAGTTCCATTAGCGGCTTCCGTAATAATAAATGCCGACTCTCGCAGGTCGAGGTTCGTCACTCTACTTTGGAACTGTGTTCCCTTATAGAAAGCCTTTGCCCCTTCTGGTAATGTCACATCAAGTACAAGCTTGCTTAAGTCTGTTGGAATACCCGTACTTTCGTTCACAGTAACGAGCATCTGATCGGCTACTGGGATTATAATATCTGCATTCAAACCATTGTTTGCCTCTTTAGCAAGTTTTAGAGCAAGAGGGGCAAATTGTGCCGACTCGTCAATCCTCGCTACGAGTTTTACCGTCTCTGTAATCGTATGTCCGAAGACGGTGACGCTAGCCTTCAGTGTAACGTGCTTCGCCTCACTCAGATCGCAAACACTGCCGATAAGCGTAGAAACAGCAACGCCATTGAATTCATACGTTGCATTAGACCACAGCGTTTTTACCTCATCTATCGTAAGCGTTTTCAACGCCTCTGCCTCGAGTTCTTTTGGGAAGGTAACCACGAACTGCTTGTTTGTCTCATCCCATTTCCAGTCACCTATTTGATGTTTCAAACGTACTGTGTGGAAGAGCTTATCTTTAGGAATGTCCTGCCATACAGCCTTTTCGCCTGTTGCGTTCAACAAGTCAGCATCGGGGAGCATAAAATCTGCCATATAGACCTCTTGCTCTTTCTTGGCACGCGAATAGACGTTTTTAGCATTTTGCCCTTCGTTAAAACGGTATTCCGCAATTTGGTCAGTCTTCTCCAAGGTATAGACAAATTTCTCTTCATCAACCTTTACCACATCTGCATTCTTAGGTGCTTTTTTGGTAACGCGGAAGAGCGCTATCTGACCATCAAAACGGCGACAGAGTTGCAGATTTCTAAAAATAGGCACTTCTGCCCCATCCTTCTCAACCTCTACTTTCTTCCCGTCCACATAAAGGTCAACATCACAGCTCCCCTTAAAAGATCCTTCGCTTTCCTCTATGTTGTAGACTGCAACGCCTATGTGTTGCCATACGCCAGGAGTTAGGACAGGCTTCTTAGTACTCAGTAGGAGTTTGTCGCCAATAAGGAAAACCAACGCCCCGTCTGCCACACCCGTAGTTGCTTCAAGACCATAGGCAGCACGAAGAGTAACATTGTCAGCACGGAGGAAGAACGCATTCTGTGGCTTATCCATCTTAACCACCATTTCTATGAAACGTTCCTTCCCGTCGACGGGGCGTCCCATTTCCTGACCGAGTTCCTTCATATTGATGTACTCACGCTTTGACGGATTCGCACCCTCGTGTGTATATCCCAAAAGACGTATTGCCTTGAATGCATCAGCCGCATCCTTCACACAGACAACCTCAACTTCTTTCACATTATTAACCTTGGTTGCCTCACCGCCAGCTTCGTCAATTTCCACCTTTATAGTATGCTTACCAGCAGCTGACAGATCCACTTTTTCTGTAAATGTCATCGTACGCTGTCCCGAATAAGCATACAATGCATTTCTTGAGAAATCGAACTCTTGTGTAGCTTTTTCTGCACCATCTACAAAGAGCTTTGCCGTCACTTTCCCTTTGAATGCCGTATTGGAGAGGTTCTTTAATTTTATTTTCACCTCCTGCGCTGCCGAACGATCGTGTCCCGATCTACCAGCGTCGATCTCTACCAACTCAATGTCGCCAATTGTCGGGTCAGCCCCTGCAATTACATTCAAGAAGACATCGCGCATATCGCCGTATACGAGTCCTTCGCTACTGCACGCGCCCTTGTCTACACTCATCTTGTCGCCCAGAATGATACGCATACGCTTCTTCCCTTCCGTCGCAGTCTCTGGGATATTCAGCGTTAATATCTTGCTATAATCATAATCACTTACTGCAACTGCCGTCTTCTCATCCTCATCAAAGAGACCGTTATCATTCCAATCTACCCAAACAGCAAGCGCATTTTCCAACCCCTCGGTCTCATTCAAATCAAAGAAGAATTGAGCCTTTACCGTCTTGTCTAATTTGTAGATATCGAAAATACCATCCTTGCTCATATACATTAGTCGCCCAGGGTTTGCAGGGAAACCATATTTACGTGCTCCTATCTGCAAACTGGCCAAATTCAAACGCTGTGTATTGGCTATACCACCCGTGAAACAGTAGCGATCGTACGCCAAAAGCACATCTAGATCGTTATCAGAGGCATCATAATCGTCTTCCGACTCTATGTACATCTTTACTACAGTACTATTGGCAAAAGGCACTGCGACTGTTTCAGGGAAGACTAATTCGTTGATACCTGGCTGTAGCGTTACGTCTCGCATACGCAAGTAGTAGGTGTTACTGCCATTCCAAACATAGAGTCCCACGTTCTCCAGTGGCTTCTCAAAACGGTTAAGCACCTTTGCCGAAACCGTTACTTGTCCTTGGTCGTCACTACCTAGTTTCGTACCCTGCGCCGAGACTAGCGTTACGGCATTGGCTACAGGCACATAATCTACCTTCGCTAACCAACCAGAAGCCAAATCTGCACCATCCAATGATATGAAATGTACAGTCAGACCACCGTCTTTTGCTTCTGAAACAAATTGCAACGGCATATCTGTAATATTGCCCGTGAGGAGCGCACGTATGCGCGTGTTACGGATATTCAAATCAGAAGGAACATCCGTTGTATAAATTGCCAATGCAGCCTCGTGCGCTTTCGTATGGAACTCGTTGAAAGTGATACGTACACGCAGCGACGGATCGGGAGGTAGGAATTTCATCGTGGACTGTTGTCCGTCAGCATAATTGTCCAGAACACCACCGTTATCAGTAAATATTACTGGGACTTTCAGATGCATCGTAAGACGCGGATCGCGTTTGGTCTGACCTAAAAGAGGCACATTACGAACCTCTGTCTTCTCAAGTGCGACTACTTTACCGTAGTTGAGTACTGTAGTTTCGAGTATATTGTTTTGAAGCTCCTGATCTTCTGCACACAATAATTCAAACCGTATCTGTTTCTTCTCGCCTAATTCGTATTGTGTGGAAAGATCAAGTATAAAGCTCACATCGGTTTGTGCACGTGCTGCCAATGTCTCAACCTTGCTAGAAGCTTGTAGTTCACCGTTCACAAAGGCGCGCAATTCAAGGTTTTTAGCCTCCGCATCGCTCCGATTGAGAATACGCACTTTTAGCGTTTCCTTCCCCATACGCGCCTTGTTGATGGGACGTTCTATTTCTTGTAACGTCAGATCTACGCTATTGGCAAACGGAGCAAGCAAAATACGCGTTATGGCAAAAGAGTCACCCTCCTTTAAACCAGCAAACTTCAACTTAAGCTGATGCACCATCCCCCCTTTCAGAGTGAAATACCACTGGGTGTAATCAGGATGAGTACTCTGCACGTTGTCCGCATGTGCATATTGGCTGGGAAGCGCCACACCGTTGTCTTCGAGAACAAAACGAGCAGATCCTATCTTCTCAGCATCGATCAGAGCTCCTTCGATAACAAAACGCACATCGCCCTTCGTAGTCAAATCGATACTGCATATCTGGAACTCCGCCATATAGTCGGCATTTTTCGCCTTATCGAAATATTCGGCATCGGCTAATGTGCCTTTACGCGTACTGGTTACCTTGCAAGCAAAGACATTAGAACCAGCCACTGCGCCATCGGCAAAACTTCGCGTTGCATAATAATTATGTACGTTCTTACCCACCTCAACAACTTTAAGTAGAGGCGAAGGGGTGCGTACAAAGGTCTCGGTATACGGAAGTTCGATAGTTTGAGGCAACGGAGCTGATACCTGCGCCTGTACAGCCTTTGCACGTTGCCCGTATTTGCCTTTGGCAAGGCGAGGCGCTACTGTAAATATAGGACGCGAATAACGTTTCGCTATATCAGCAGGTATTGCCCAGCTCGTTATCGAAGCACTTGTAATGTCTTCGGCAACTATATCCCACTGCTGTGTGTCTGGGTTATTGAGCAGAACGGTGTAACCGTTTACAGCCCCAACATTGGCATCCCATGTTAGTTCCCAATTCTCGTAACCACAAGTACTGCTCTTAAGCGCCACGTTACGAATCTTTGGCGATACGGTAAAACGCTCTGTGGTAAAAGTACGCCCTGTAGCTTCTTCTACCAAACGTAGCTGTGCTTGGTCGGTCACGGTTACGTTCTTAGGAAGTGCAAATTCTTCTGTTATATCGCTTCCTTCCAGTAAACGCTTATAGCTCTTCCCTCCGTCGAGTGTCAAGTCTACGTGGAATTTGCCCTTTACTCCCTCTAGGTAAATGAGGTAAGAAAGCTCAGCCTCTACGACCGATCCTGCACTTGGCCAAACAATGCGCAGAGCGTCGCTCTCCTTTTCAAACCACCAAGTAAGTACATATTCTTGCGCACCGTCTACCACTTTCTTTCCTTCTACGAAAAGCTCCATCTCAGTGGCTGCACCAATTTCGCTCATATCGAGCGTTACTTGCTCCATATTATTGAGCACATCGACCTTCCGAGTTGGTAATTCTTCAACCTTCCCTTTTTCCGTATTCAACACCCACGGATTATAGCTCTTACCATTGATCTTTAGTACAAGGTCTAGGTTATTGATCAAGGCAGGCTCTCCGTATTCTCTTGCCTTGGCGGTTGCAGGGTCATTCCACGCTAGCATCACTCTGAGTGACTTTGTTGCCGCAGGAATAGAAACCCTGTGTGACTGTTTTTGTGCGTTCTGTACATTCGCCTGTGTCCACCAATTGTTCTCAATGGAATTCAGAGCGTGTTCTGCATTTAGAATCCCATACCCGTACTGAAAGTCTACCCCTCTCCGTCCAGCATCATCCGCCGTATTGGCTACAAGAGCACGTAGTAGGTCATTTCGGATTTCCTGCCCACGATGGATCTGTTTGAAACGCTCTTGAAGCAGTGCAAGATGACCCGTAGCCACTGGGCACGCCATAGAGGTTCCGTTTTCGCGATAGTAATATCCCAAAGCTTCAGTACTCAGTACCTGATACCCTTTTGCAGCAACTGTGGGGAAGACACGCCCGTCGTCTTGCGGACCGAAAGAGCTAAACGAGGTCATCGAGCCATCGTCGTCAACTGCGGCGATATTGATCACGTTCTTCGCTCTACGTGGTGCTAAACCATAATTGGGTACGCCCCACACTTCCTCCGATTGAGTAGGACACCCCTGTTGGTCATTCCCTGCCGCGAATACATGCGTCAGCGTAGGTTCGATAAATGTTAGACGATCCAGCTCATAGTCGCTCGAATAATTGATAATAGAACGGAAAGAAAGACAACGCCCAGAAATGTAAACTCCGTAGGAATTCTGAGTGAGTGTTATTCCATACTTGTCTCGTGTTATAGCCATTTCTTGTTGCTGGCTCAACCCATTAGAGCCCACGTTAAAGTTCCACGTATAGGCTTCTGCCTGAGGCGCCATCCCCGTACCCAATGGGTCTATAACACCTGCACTAAGCACCGACCCTGCAACGTGTGTTCCGTGACGCGCATTAGCACCGTGAACTTCATATTCTTGCGTGTGGATGCGGTTACCAAAGTCGGGATGCCAAACCACATTTCCGTCCCAGATCCCAATACGAATATCTTTTCCCGTCAAACCACGCCCACCAAGTGTTGTAGGCGTATTGAGCACCGAAGCGCGTCCCAGTGCGCGTGCCGTATAATTATTAGCCTCAAGGGGAGGTTCTGCTGGGGTAATGGTTAGTACCCAAGGGAAAGCTGCCAACTTAGCAATATTCTGCTCGGCAATCTCTAAAGTACACGTGCCAAAGAGTTCGCTTAAAGATACTACTTGTGCCCCTGCCTTGTGTAGAGCCTCTTTCACCTCTGTTGTACTAACAACGGGACTAAACCACAATGTAGCACGGATACGCCCTTCAGCCCCGCTAAGCAATGCTGTAAGCTCTCTATTCTGAAAAGCTGGCGATACCTTCCACTCTGGCTTCAAAGGCATCACAGAACGCAAATTCTTGCTTGCCTGTAGCTGCTGCGGGAGTACGGCATAGTAGGCGTTTGCTCCCAGATATCCTAGAAGTTTGCCCCCCTTTGCCTCCCACGCTGCAACTTCGCGTTCTGAGGGTAGTTCTCGGAACTGCACTAGCACAGCTTGCTCTTTGGCAATGTCCAACGACGCCTGCCTACCACGAACTGCAATATTCGGCTCGGGTACAAAGCGCACGCCGTTGAGCTGCACCCACTCCTGCCCATAAACCCATACTGGGATTAAGAATAGCAGGAGCACAAAAGACCTCCATTTACTCATCATACTTTTACCGTTTGTTTTTTGACCGTTTTCTACAAAACAAGAATCAAATTTAATATCTCTGATAAAATGAAACATAAAACTATGCGAATCCGTATTTTGATATTTTAAGACTCCGATATTATCGTTTCGATATACCGCTGGCAGTTAAGACAATGAAGGGGCGAAGGTTACGCGAAACGGGGTATACGGCGATATGCGCCATGGCACACCGCGAATGAAATAACCTCCGAAAACATGCTATACTCTTTGATAATCAATATATTATCTCGAATTGTTCCCCCTCTGGGCACAGAAGCATTGTCATACGGTGGTGGCTATATTAGCCCCTTAATGGGGCGGGTCTTTTAGCACGGGTCGCAGACCGACAGGATAAAACCCTGTGCGGAAGACGCTGTCCTAATTGATGCTATTAGCCCAACGTTTCACATTGGGCTAATAGTACTCATCACCGCCATTCGGCGGGGTTCTACGAAAGCGTAGGCACGCGAGGCGTGCCTCGCTCATTAAAAATACGCCGTTGGCGCATTTTCATTTGATATCTCATTCACGTCGTGCCATGAAATAATTGTACGCAACGCAAATTATACGCTTCATGATATGACGTGGCAAGCGAGGCAGGGCTCGCTTTTACCAAAATATTGATATTTAATATGCTAAAGAACAAACCAATCAAAAACGGGCACGACCCGAAAGTCATGCCCGTTGTATTTATTGGCGGCGTGCCATAGCGCGCCGCTACATTGCGGAGAATTATTGTTTTACAACTCTATACGTCTTCGTTGCGCCATTGGCAGCAATCAGACGTAGGATGTAAATACCTTCGCTAAGCTCCGAAGTCTCAATGAACGTTTCAGCTGTCTGTAAGTACCCTGTACGCACAGTCTGCCCGTTCACATTGAGGAGTTCGTAGCGATCACCATTCTGCCACTGATAGTTGACTACTCGCAACTGGTTTGCAAACGGATTAGGCGCCACTACGACCTCAGCAAAGGCAACATCTTCTACTGCCGACACACTTTCGAAAAGCGCCTCTACCTTGATGTCCTTTGTCACCGTGATCTCTGTTTCAGACTCTATAACCGCATCGTTAACCTTTAACTCTTTGAGTTTATAGCCATCTTTCGGCGTTGCAATAACCAAAATCTTTGAATCGGGCACAAGACCAGCTCCTGTAGCCAATTCGCGTCCAGCAGCATTTTTAACCACTATTGTGCCGTTTTCTGTTGGTACAATGGTTAGCGTAAATGACGACGCTTTGTAACGCCAAGCTGCATAAAGTGTCAGATCAGAAGTTACTGCGCGCGCAAAGTTATACGGTGCAGTGAACTCAGAATCGAGATACCAACCCACAAAGATGAAGCCCTCTTTTTCAGGGTCTTGTGGTTTGTCAATCGTCTGCCCTTCGCGTACTGTCACAGATGCAATATCGCCCGCACCATTTGTCACAAATGTTACAGTGTGATATATCTCTTTCCAAGTAGCATAAAGCTCTGTCTGAGCGCCGTCTTCCGAAGCAAGATCTTTAACCTTAGCGCCATCTTCATACACCGCCTCACCATTAGGGGTTGTTGCCCAACCGTTGAATGCGAAGGTGGTATAAACAAACTGACACTTATCAAGCGGGGTCTCTTCACCATACACTAGAGACTGATCGTGCATCTCACCCCAACCTTCACCAGCATTGAAATGTATACGATAAATACTTGGTGTCCAGCGTGCGTGCAACTCTAGATCGGCTGTTACCGCATTGTCAAAATTGTACTGTGTCGTATAATCAGCACTCGTATACCAGCCTGCGAATGCCGCCCCCTGCTTTGTAGGCGAAACGGGCTGCATTGCCTTCTTTCCGTTTAGCACTTTCTGTGCAGTAACAACTGTACCATCATGCGTATTGAAAGAAACTGTATGCGAACTTACTGTACCATTCTCCCACTGTGCATAGAGCGTTACGGTAGCACCTGCATTCAGGGTAAGATTCACCACTTGCATACCGTCATTGTAAAGTACTGGTGAGGTAGCCGCTGTACTCCAACCCGCAAAAGTCTTACCGGCATTGGTAAACGTATTAGCGGGTAGTGCTTCAGGCTTATCGTAAGTCATTGACACATTCGCCATTGTACCAGTCCCTGTATTTGCATCAAATGCAACAGTATAGGTAATAGGAGTCCAAGCTGCATAGAGATCAGTATTCTCCATAATCGGTTTGGACGCATCAAATGCTACAGTAGCCGCCTTATCTGTCTTCCAACCACCAAAAGTATATCCGTCACGGAAGGGGGTCTCTAGTAGCGTTAGCGTCGTCCCCTTACGGAGTACTGCACTTTCCACGTTCGAGCCACCATTAGAGTGGAAAGTAACTAAAACATTAGCAGGTTCTCTAAAGAATGCCGTGTAGATCGCATTGGCTTTTACTGCCTTTATCTGCAATTCAGGAGTTCTACTTCCCGTACTCCAGCACACGAATTCTTTCCCAGCATCTGCTTTTGCAACCACGGGTGTTGCATCCTTACCCACCTCAATCGTTTGCACACTTGTACCTTCAATTGTACCACCTCTTGTAGCAATGAACGTCACCGTATAAGCCAAAGGTTTGAAGGTTACAACTATCGTAGTTGCAGCCTTAACAGTTATGTGATACAAGCCACGAGCATCGGGTACTGTAGGCGTACCATTCACTGTAAGCGTACTCAAGAAATAGCCATCATCAGGAGTAGTCTGTACTACGAGTGCATCACCTTCAGGACACTCTTCACCACTCGTCAAAACTTTCCCCTTATTGTGAGTAACAACAAATGAACCATGTGCAGCACTCTCAAACGTAACAGGGTATGCCGTCAGCTTCTCAAACAACGCCTTGTAGGTTGCATTCGCTACAACCTTGTCTGTACGCAAAGCGGGTTTGGTATTATCATCTTCCCACTGTTTGAACTTATAGCCGAATTCTGGTCTTGCAAGAACAGGACTTGTTTCTTCGTCCTGACCCAGCGTTTGTAAAGTAAGCCCCGTGAGGTAACCCCCTTCCGATGCTGTGTACGCAATCTGATACCTATTACTGCTCGAAGTGCGCGCAAACATCGCGTGAACGTAGGTAAATTCTACATCCTTACGTGGATTCTGCTCGCGACCATCCGACCATTTATCGAAACGATATCCAGCATCTGGCACTGCCTTTACTTCAGGTCCCTCTGTCCCAAACGCTTGCAGCGAAGGCAGTGTCTTCGACGGATCTGTCGTTTTCACAGTTCCTCCTTTATCGGCAACATACATTACAGTAAACCGCTCTATCGTTGCAGCTTCAACTTTAATGTTATCGAAGATAGCCGCCTTGCCCCAGACATCCTTGTAATGCCACTTGAAGCGAATCTTCGTTGCACTATTAAGGTCATCACGTTTTAACGCAATCTCAGCACGTTCGCCTTTCGGTTTTTCCTCAATACAACGGAAGAGCTGATGCCACTGCGAGCCATCCGTCGTATAGAATACAAAGAACCCTTGCGATGGCTGTACGTTCAGCGGGATAAGATCATACTTATAGTCGAACGAAATTTTAAGATCGCCCTTACTCTTATCGAGTTTAATCCATGGGGAGATTAAATCGACCTTTACCTCCTTATCGGGTCCTGTGAGCTGCGAATTGATAGCCACAAAATTCTTTGTACCTATCGTACCTAACTGCCCTACATAACTTCTTGTGAGCTGCCAAGCGCCATTCCCCGTTTGGTCGACATTGATCCACCCTTCGGGCATTTCGTCGTATGCGTCGAAATCTTCTTTGAATGGCAATTCGCGATCAATGGTAAAGTATGCATAAACCGTTCTGTCCGCCAATAGATTTGCGTCAGCGCGCTTCGGGTCTTCCTTACCATCGCTCCAACGTACAAAACTATAGCCAGCATCGGGTACAGCCTCTACTTCTTGCGTACCGTCAGGGTTATTAACGACTTTTTGCGCTTGCGTACCAATCTTTCCACCTGCACCTGCGATGTACGTAAACTTCGGGATGAAATTCGTGAAAGTCGCTGTTACCGTAAGGTTCGCCGTAATATTCTCGTCTGTACGTGGGTTGTCCGTTTTATTGTCACTCCACTTTTCAAACTTATAGCCCGCATCTGCCGAGGCATAAACTAGCGTCCCGTTGCCATTTTTAGCCACCTTCTGCTCTGTCTTACCTTCGATTACGCCATGCGCACCTGCAATGTACTTCAGCGTATAGGTCAACTCTACCAGCTTAACGTTAACATCGGTTTGATTCTCTTTTTTCTTCCACACTCCCTCTGCTACTGAATAGCCTTCTTTGGAGACAATGTACTGGAACTCATCTGCTTCTGCCGTATTCAGTGCAACTTCAAAGATACCCGCTGCCGATGTCTTACCATTCAAGCCATTGATTTTCACAATAGCATCAACAAGCGGAGCATCTTGAGCATCGGTTACATGGAACTTAACGTTTTGCGTGGTGGCACTTGCCACTACTTTCAGTTTACTCGTTGCTGGAGTCACCTTATAGTTACCAGATGTAATAACCTCCGTAGTATTTGGTTTCCACGTACATTCACCAATAGCGAGGTTCGTAGTTCTATCCCACTTCTGAGCACCATTGTAAAGTTCAAAAGAGACCTTACGCTTCAGTAGGTCGTCAAGAATTATTTTTTCAACTGTGCTTACAGGAGGATTATAAGCCAATTCATACGCACCTACAGGAACTGCGAATGGTATTTCAACCTCTTCGGGCGCAACGGTCACTTCGCGTGGCGTTACCACAACCGTAACCTTATGTATCTGTTCTGGCTCAATACCATTGCTCGGTAAAACAGCAGAGACCTCTGTGCTTCCAACGCTTGTCGCGTAAAGGGTTTTACCATCTATAGCCACTATTTTGCTATTCGCAGTGCGAAGCACAACAGGTGCTTTGATAGCTACTTGCTTTCCTTCGCCGTAAGCCATTGTTGTAGGTAGCTCAGGAGCGACAAAAACCGTTTTATTCGGTATTCGTACCACGTACGATCTACTCTGCTGTTCATTTTCTGAAACAACTGTGAATATTGCCGACTCGCGGAGATCTACAAAAGTTTTGCCTGCTTCAAGTTCTTTTCCACGATAATAAACCTTGGAGAAGTCCGAAGCTTTGTAAGTAAATCTTACAGCCGAAAGATCTGTAATGCCTGATAGAACAAAGAACTCCGTCTGCGATACAGGAGTCTTAACCACATCTGCTGCTAAACGCAAGTTGTCTTTCTTCAAAACCGAGAGTTCTAACAGCTCACATTCGTCAGACACGTCGTATTTACCCGTAATAGTAATGGGCTTATCAAACTTATGACCAAACAACTCATAGTAGGCAGCCTTAAGTTCAATGGTAGAACCCGAGAAGTCGAATTCTGTTTCGTCAGTTATAGTCTTTCCGTTGTAGGTAAACTCCATATCAGGCCAGAGCGCCTCAACATTGAGTTTAATCTTCTTCAGATCAGAACCTTGACGGAACCAGAGACGAACCTCATTACCATTGATCTTAGCAGGGCGCGTTTGCATCGGCGATGAGATCGCTTTAAGCATTTGCGTTGTTTCCTGCCAAGCACCATCTACCGCATCGTGCGCACGGTCGGTGCGAATTAGTGCATACTCATCCTCAGTATACATAGCGAGCTGATTGCCAGGACCTTCATTCAGCTGATACTCGCGCACGAGTTTAGCCGAAGCGGGAACTGCGCCCTTGGCATGCTTCTTCATGTACTCTTTTATTTCTTCCTTCGTACGCGCCTTTGCCCAAACACGAATCTCGTCAATCATCCCCTCGTAATCGGAAGCTACAAAGAGGTGCGACTTTGGCTTATTTACGAGTTCGTCAAACCCCTTGACGTTCATCGCGATCTCTTCGCCATTGATATAGATCTTGATCTCTTTCTTCTTTGTAGGGTCTAGCACTACAGCAACATGCTGCCACACACCCTGTTTAATGGTATTAGGCTTAGTAGGATAGAAGAGACGCCCCTCATTTACAATCACCACTATCGAATTGATAGGAGCCATATCCGAATCAGGGTTATTGAAGAGAGCAACGACAATCCCCTTGCCACGGAAGAGGTGGTTAATCTCCGTCTCGCGCGGATAAATCCACGCTTCGTAGGTAGCGCCATTATGCACAAGATCGATACCACCCAAATCTCCACAATCCAATCCCTCCGTACGAGGCTGGTATTCCTTTAGATTGAGAGCATACTGCTTGCCTTCCACTGGAATGACGCAATAAGCAATGAACGTTGCCTGATTATTCTCATTGTTATCATCATCAGCAGCCGTAATAGTAATGTTATGAGCGCCCACCTTAGAAAGATCCACGCGCTGTTGGAAGGTGTATTCAACAGAGTCGAAAGCAGGGATCATCTGTTCACTTTCCTCAATAATAGGCAGGGTGTCATCTACAGCAAGAATTAGACGCCCTACGGGAACAGGCTGACTCGTAAGGTTTGCAACGTATACCTTTACTTTCTCATCGTCATTGAGCTTCTCCGCATTCTTTACAATAATGCTTCTGATCGCACGATCGAGCTGTACGGGATTCTTTGTCTCACGCAAATCTATCGTAAGGTCAACCATATTACCAGCTTCAGCGACTTTACCACAATCGGTATTGTAAACCTCAGGCGCTGACGCAATACGTAAACGAAGCTTACCGATCTTTGCATCTGCTGGGATATCAAAGTTCAAACGGTAGGTCGTAACTCCTTTTTCTGGTGTTACAGGTGCAACTGTTTCCTTGCCACCATCAAATGTACCATTGTCGTTCCAATCCACCCACGCACGGAAAGCGAAATTCGCAGGCTTTACGAGTTCGTCTGTGGTAAGTACAAGGCTTGCCTTCTCATCTGGACGATAGAGTACAAACTCTTTCTCTGTCGCATACTCGTGATCTTGGTAATCGCCCTTTTTTGAATAGGAGAGTTCCCAGTGCCCTTCCCGACCATCTACTGCCACAATACAATCGCCACCTTGTGCATACGAGCGTGTAGCACAATACCTATCGTTGATTACCTTGATTGCCAGATCGTTGTCTGTTGCATCGTAATCTTCACTCACAATTACCACGTGAAGCGTCTTAGGCGCTGCAGGAGGCAGAGCAGCCTTTGTCTTAAATGTATAGACAAGTTCCTGCTTAGCAGCAAGCGCGGGTATCGTCTCGTATTCCCAGTTCTCGTCATCAAGCGAGTAGGCGATGCGCACATTAGAAAGCGCGTTGTCCGTTAAATTCTTGACGGTCGCTTTAACTGGCACCTTGCCGTCGGGATGGAAGCCCGCCTCAAGAGCAATTTCTTGCAACTTGAATAGGTTAGTCGGCGTTACCTCACGCACCTCAGCAACCCAACCCACATTCTCGTAGCCGTCATTATTAGAACGGAAATAAACACCTATAGAACCATCCTCATTCTTCGAGATAAAGGTCATCGGGCGATCCATCTTCCCCGTGGTAGGATTGTTGTAATCGCCACGGAAGATGTGCTCGTAAAACTGGTCATCGGTAATTACCAAATCCGTATGCTTGTAATGAGTCGCAATGGCAAGGAGGTCGTCCTCTTCACTACAGTATTCGTAGAAAGTAATCATCACGACATTTCCAGGCTTGCTCGGCATAAAATGCACAGTAGAGCTTTGTAAAGCAGGATAGTCGCCACCATCGCCTCCATTGTCAGTATAGATAAAGGACTTTTCAACATACTTTACCTTTAAGGGGTCGATCGCATACGTTCCCATAAAGCCCGTATAATGTGGACTGTAGGGATGTATGTATGTATCGCCGAAGTTTACGACCGTCCCCGTCTTTACATTGTTATTTGAACGAATATCGTTGGCATCTACTACTTCCATCGCGATCTCGAACTTCTTACCACGTGGCTCTGTAGTAGAGAAGTCAATAGCCGAAGGCCAAACTACTGTACGACGTTCGTATGGCTTAAGCGCGGATAACGAGAAGATTCCTTTCAATTCGCCATTGATCTTCAGATGGAGTTTTACGCCTTCTGCCGTACGATTCCCATTGTTCACGACTATGGCGCTAATAGGCTCTTCACCAAGACCTGCTGCACTCTTAGGCAAGATTAACCGATTGAGTTGAAGATCCGATTTTTCCTCAGGCACAAACACCCGTATACGGTCAAGGTAAAGTTGGTCTACCCAAGAATTGCGCCCAGCCCAGTACATATCGACGGTAACATTTTGCTGTCCGCGGTATTTCGATAGATCGTAATACGATGGCGTATCCCCCTTAGGAGCACCCATAGCAATTTTACCCTCACCTGCTCCAATATCCATGTAGTTAAGTTCTTCACCTGCTACCTTTACTTTGAATACTGAGTGACGAGGCGTGTTCGCATAACGCTGACGTTTTTCTACAGCAAGAATTATTTTCTTGCCTGCAGGAATACCCGAGAGATCCATATTACAGATCTGGAAGTGTGCGGCGTGGTCGTTTATATTCGGATCGAAACTTGGGGGATATTCGCCAAACTTCCAGCTCGTCTCAGTAGCATCTCGTTTGGAGACACAAACCAGCACGTGCGAACCGTGTTCGTAATCATCCCAACGGTCTTCTTTGTAGGAAACCTCGAGCCCCCAGTTATTCTCAGTAGAATCTATCTTAATATACTGCGACGGGAAGCGTACGAATGTTTCTTCTAATATCACACCCTCCGACTTCGGCAGACGCGTTATTGCTTTGGCAAACGCCGCAACAGCACGTTCACTTTCTATCCCCTTTTCGCCTACTGCTACTACAGTGAAAATGTTCTCGCTACCATACGAGACATCCTCAGAAGTCAACGCGTAGGATTTCTCAGTAGCCTCGACCTCACCGATGGTCTTGAATTCGCCGTTAGGCACATCGGCTTTAAGGATCTTATATTTCTTAGCCCCCTTAACGCCATCCCAGAAGAGCTTCCACCCAGCTGTTGAACAGTCATTCGCCTTCACCATTACATTCTGCGGAACAGGCATGATGGTAAACGGATTCGGACTTTCAGAGAATTTCTCACCCCAACGTACTCGTACTTTTGCCTCGCCTGTGTGAGGTGCATCTTTCGGGATGACTATTGTTGTGACATTTGTCTTTACTCCGCGTGCAACGGTCTGATAGGTCTTACCGTTATCGTAGCTTAAATCTACATCTACGCCGTCATAGACTTTGTTCCAAGCAACCTTAATTTCTTCGCCTGGTTCTACTTTCTCGCCCCCGATGGGGTAGGTAAGATCTATTTCATTCTTTTCAATAAACCATGTGATAACATAATCCTGCTTTGAGGAAACAATCCGTGCGGGGAGAACCGAGAGGTTGTACAGACCTGGTTTCGGGTCTTCTATCAAGACTTGCTCGATATTGTTAAGTCTGTCTACACCCGTAGTTGCACGTTTACGTGGATTCTTCGCATCAAGCACCCAAGGCAAGTAAACCTTGCCATCCTTCTCAATTTGCAGGTCAAGATCGTTTACTAGAGCAGGCGCTCCCAGACGATGGTTCGCTTTGTGTGTTACCGTATCGTTCCATACGATCATCGCCTTCAGATACTTCGTACCCGCAGGCACTTGCACGGAATAGATATGTGCCGCATCCTTTTCATGTAGGGGCTTCCCGTAGCTATACGTACGCGCTTCAAACACTTCCGCCGCGCGTTTGCCATTGATAATCCCGTAACCGTAGGCATAGTCTGGTCCCCAACGTCCCGCATCGTCAGCAGTATTTGACACTACGGCGCGCATCAAATCGTTACGCGGATCTTGTCCGCCATTCAACTGGTGATAACGCTCTGTAAGCAATGCCAAAGTACCACTCGTGGAAGGACAAGACATTGATGTACCCGATTCGGCGCGATAACCATCATCCTTTATACACGAATAAACGTTTTGTCCCATTGCGCAAACAATAGGAGCAATACGACCGTCGTCCTGTGGTCCCAGACTGGAGAAATCCGTCATCATACCATTGGACTTAACAGCACCGATCAGCATTATATTCTTTGCACGGCGTACCACCGAACCATAATACTTACCACACGATCCCTGATCATTGCCCGAAGCAAACACGAGTGTAAGTGTCGGAGCCTCCATAGCAAGCATATCCATCACATAGTCTGCCTGTGTTACATTGTAAACAAGAAGGTGTTGGTACGCGCATAGATTTTTCAGGTAAGGACCGTATGAGTTTTGAGATATCGAAATACCAAATTCTTTAAAGCAATCGAGCATTTCCTCGCCTTCGCGTTTGCCATTGCTCTGTACATTAAAGTTATAAGTATAGAACTTCGCCTTAGGTGCCATCCCTCGCGCTTTGGGATCTAAGATCCCAGCGCCAGCAACAGTTCCCGCAACGTGCATCCCATGGCTATCCGAGTCCTTTATCAGAATCTCATCCTCCATCATTTTACGCCGATTCCCGTAATCTACGTGCGGACCTACGTTCCCATCCCAGATACCAACACGTACTCCTTCTCCCGACAGCCCACGACCACCTAAGTCGTTAGAAAGCTGTAAGATGTTAGAACGGCTTATGATACGCGAATAGTAGTTGTACAACTCTTGCGGAGGCGCTGCCAAAGTAATAGATGCAACCCATGGCAACGTTGCGAGCTTCTCAATCTCCTTTGCGGTAATTTCAAGATCACAAACACGCACTATCTGCGAGAAGGCCTTTGGGGTAATTCCGTGCTTTGCAAGTTCCGTTTTCACAAAACTTTGCTCTACAGGGAAATAGCCAAGCGTTACTTTCAATCTGTCTGCCGTAGCCTTTGTCCATTCAGGGAGCTCTTCCTTATTCAAAAGATGCTCATTGATTTTCCACTCAGGCTTTATCGGCACAAGCGCATTAGCATTGGCAGCTGCAACATTTGCCAAATCCACATTACTTGGTACAACTGCAAAATAGGCTTCGCCTCCCATGTAATCGAGAAGCTCTACCCCGTTCTTCTTCAGCGCTTCGCGCTGCAAAGCAGTAGGAATTGCCTCAAACTGTAGGAGTGCAAAATTCCTAGATGCTGTAAAAGTAGGATCTAACTGTTGTAACGTAGGCACAGCAGCACCACGCACGCGCTCGGTACGTAGCTTTTTGAGATTCTGCTCGGGCACGATCTGGTGCGACCCGAATTGCACCGCTTGTTGTGCTAATGCAACCCCTCCTGCGAAGAGCAGCAACACAAAAAGACTCCAGAAACGTTTCCTCATGTTTATTTATCTCTCTTTATAGATGATATATCTCATACGCAAAAAGAGAACGGGTTCAGAATCTCAAAAGAATCTAGACTCTACAGAATCTGAACCCGCACTCTACCTATATTACTCTATACTACTTTCCTAAAAGATCTTTCTTGATCAGACGGAAAGAAAGTGGCTTGTAATATTTATAAACTTCGAGCTGCAAAACATACGAACCTTCACGCAAACCTTCGGTATTGATACGAAGACTCGGTGTACCATCATGCTGCCCCTCACGCATCACCTCGCCATACAAGTTATACAACTTATAGCCTCGCACAAGGTCAGCATTAACTATGCTGATGTAATCCGAGAAAGGATTGGGCGCAACTGCGATCTTGGCAATCAGATTATCCTCAACGTCCGTGTTCTTATCCACGAAAGTTGCCGTTACATCGACCTCGTATTTGGGCATAACAAACGTATTGTCGGCTGCGACCTCCACTACAGTCGCTTCATCACCATGCTTGTAGACTTTTAGTGAGCCCTCTTTAAGTTTGAAACCCTCATCAGGCACAACCGTCAGCGCTACCTTTACACCCGATACTGCCGTAACTGGCGTTGCAAAGAGTTTACCATGTTCTGTAGCAAGTACATTGATCTTCTTTTCGGTCTCTTTCTGGAACTTAGCCGAAATTACGACGTTGTATGGCGGCATGGTGAAACTGTAGTCGTCAGCGACCTCAACGGTTATCTTCTTGTCTGCCGCATGGGTTACGATCAACGACTCAGGCACAAGTTCACGTCCTTCATCTGGGGTTATCTCTAATACAACCATTGTTCCCCATGGCACACGACGAAGGTCAGTAATCCCCTTACAGGTGATCGTCCCATCAAATAGCTTTGCGAACTTGATCTCAAAGGGCGAAGGTTGGAAGTCAACCGATACCTCTACGTCATACGCAGGCATTACAAATTTCTTCAAGAAACCACCCTGACCATCCGACACGAAGTCGACTTTCGTATTCTCATCGCCTTTCTTATAAGCCTTGAGCGAGCCCTTTACTTCTTGGAAGTTTGCATTAGCGCGTGGGCTTACAATAACCTCTTCACCTACTTTGTAGAAGGATGGGAAACCACTGAGTTCGCCATTTTTAACACTAGCTGCCATAGCAACACTGTGGACACCCTCTGCAATCTTCCAACCATACCACTCACCTTTAGCCTCATCCCAGCCATAGAATTTCCCATCTGCACCTTTCTCCTTGTTAGCCTTATAGCTATTAATAGCTGCTGTAAGCTGTGCGCCCGTAAGCGGAGTACCAGCCTCATCAACAAGTACTATGGAGCGTTCTGCACAGTCTTGGCACTCGAAGATCTTCGCCTTTTCCTCGGGAGTATCTGCATTAAGAGTGGGCGGCGTAGCCCCTAGAACCATAGTTTTCAACGATGTGCAACCCACAAAAGCCTCCTTACCAATCAGCGAAACCTTCGGCAATACAACTGTAGTGAGCAGCTTGTCATTCTTAAACACTTGCGCACCTAGTGTTTCAAGAGCTGGGAAGTTGGCATAAACCAGTGCACCATTGTTCATGAAGGCACCGTCCTTAACCTCTGTGACCTTCGAGAGCGAAACCGTCGTCAGACCCGTAACCTGTCCCTCACTGTGTACGCGGATATTTTCCTTAAAGGCACTCCTCCCGATCTCGGTTACCTGTGGGAAGAGTTCGTCTTTAATATCTTCAATGTAGCTATAACCAAAAGCGCCATCACCAATAATTTTGGCTTTGTTGAAAGAGAAGTTTTGCAACTTATTGCAAGAATAGAAGGCACTTGTGGGGATCACTTCGATGTTATCAAAATGGATATTGTTTAACACCAAACAGGACGCAAAGGCTTTCTCGCCTAGTTTTTTCAGATTGGGTAAATCGATCGTTGTGAGATGGTGGCAAGACTGGAATGCATCTTCGCCGATCTCTTCAACTGCAGGAAGATCTACCTTCGCTAGAATACCATAAAACACCGTTTGCCCCGAACTTGCATCTTGCGAATAGAATGCACCCGCGGGCACTTTTTTCAGTTTGGGGAAGGAGACCTCGGTCAATGAGAACGTATTACCAAACGCGCCTACACCCATTTCTTCCAACTTAGGTATGCTCACCTTACTTAGTTTTGCACAACCTGAGAAGGTTTCTTCTCCAATACGAGTTACGTCGGGGAAATTTACTTCTGTGAGCGCTTCCTTCGTATCTTGGAACACCCATTTCCCAATCTGGTGCAGACCTGCGATATCTACCTTTGTAATCGTCTTCTTGCTGAAGTAACCTTCAAAGACGAGCAGGTTAGCTACGTCTGGAATATCATCTACCACAACTCCCTCGTCTATGGTAAAGGACTTAAGTTGTATCAACGCCTCTACATTTTCTTCTAGCCATTCCCACTCATTGAGGGAGAATTCGCCAGCAACTACGCGAATCTCTCTCACCTCTTTGTAGTTGTTCGCATACGACGCATCGATAATCTGTTTCAACGAGCTGCCCGTTTCTGTGGCATTCCCGTTTATCGAAACTTCGAGAGATGTCTGTACAAATTCTGCGCTCAATGTAACGGCAGCGTCGGGCATAACAAATTTTCCACCTTCGATGGTCTGTGTCTCGCCACCATTTGTTTTGTAAGATATGCTCTTTGTAAAGTACCCCAATGCAGGAAGCGCACTGACAAACACCGTTTTCCCTTGCGGAGCGTAACCACTAGGCGTACTTACAATACGTCCATTCTGCAACGCAGCGTCAACCTTTATCTGATGTAGAGTGGAGGTTGGCAAATTCCATCCAAACCACTTATCGTCTGTTTTGTTACCATCATCCTCAGCCTTATAAGCAGCCACAGCCTTTGTCAATGCCTCACCTGAAGTAATTATTTCACCTGTAGCATCTACGAAAAGTAGCAGATCCTGTGCTTTACACTTTTCAAAGGGAGACGGATTGGAAGAATTAGTCTTCACCTTGGGAGGCTTAACAGGCAGTGTAAATTGCGCTAAACTGCTACATCCCGCAAAAGCAGACAAACCTATTTCAGTCAGCTTAGGCATCGTGATAGTTCTTAAATTAACGCAAGGCTTATCGGAATCAGAGAAAGCTTTGTCGCCAACAACTTCTACCGCTGTAGCTTTCACTTCTTGCAAGCTAATACATTTCCCAAAAGTCTCGGTAGGTATATATTTTACATTCCCCAAATCAACACTGCGTAAACTACGACAATCTAGGAATGTGCTGTTTGTTACCGGATTGGCAGGATCGTATGCCTGACCACCAGTGAGCGACTCCAGCTGTGGGAACTCAAGCGTCTTGAGCATACGGCAGTTGTTGAACGATGCCTTGCCTAAATGCTTAACTTTGGGCAAATTCACTTCTACGAGCATATTATTCGTATCGAAGGCACTCTCGCCAACCGATTCTGCATCGGGAGCCGACACTTTTCTCAGCTTCGTACAATTGGTAAATGCCGCCTTACCTATATTCTTTAATTTGTGAAGTTCTAGTTCTTCAAGCGCACCATGATCCCCCTTGAAGAAGTAACCATCGTAATCGTTGTCATCGGCGATGTCATCAACTTGATCGGTCGTCGCATCAATAGTAAAAGAGTTCAGCTTTGCGAAGTTCGCATTGTTTACCTTCAGCCAGTTCCAGTCGCTCTTAGCAAAGTAGCCTCCTGTTATGCGAATCTTTGCCACTTTTAGTAGATCCAGTTTCCCCGCCTCATCCCGTAATTTTTCAAATGGACGATCGTCTGTATCATAGAAGAGATTGGCAAGGCTACCTGCATTGTCATTCGTATACTTCGTGCCATCGGCTGCTATTATCTCACCTTTTAATTGCTTGGTCTTGAAGGTAGCAGAGATTGTGATCGGGCTCCCTGGCATCTTAAAGGTCTCATCCACCTCAACTGGTGTACCTCCGTCTGGCGTGTATGTCAACTTATCTAGAGCCTTTCCTTTCTCGGGAGTCACCGTTACTTGTACTTTTCCATCTTTAACTTGATAGTAGAGAGGCTTTACGGAGATTATCCCCCCCCCATTCTGCGTTACCTTTATTCTGGAAAATGTTCCGAAGTGCCACCCGAACCACATATCATCAGGCAAAGTCTTCTTGTATTCCGGATATTCTGGGTCGTTTTCGGTTGGAATGGGTTTTGTCCATGTTTTACCATTCGGACTCCCGTCTTTCACGTCAAAATATTTTCTTTTCACGGTCTCGAGGTCTGTACCTGCAATGGGCTGTCCATTCTTATATACCTGTAGGATACAATATATGTCTGTGTCTGCGCCAAATACATTAGCAAATTCGTTAGGCTGGTCGTTGGCAGGGTTTACACCAACAACAAGTGTCGGGGGCTCTTCGCCCAAACGCAATAGTTCTAAGCGCTTGCAATTGTAGAAGCCATAATCGCCTATTTTCTTCAACTTCGGAGCAATCACGGTACGAAGCATACCATGCTCGGCAAAGCCAAAATCTTCTATTTCCTCGAGATCTGGGAGAACGGCAACACTCAGTTCGCCCACCTCGGAAAAACCATTCTTTCCTATTTTCTTGAGTTTGTTTATCTCGCAATATTCTACCGAACTGCTAAGCGGAGAACCTCCCTTGATGAGAATTTCCCAGTAGTAATTACCTTCGTTGTCTTTCTTCTTATTCTTCAGTGCGCCATTGCTTCCCGTGCTAATGTCAGCTACAGACGTTACCCCAGCCTCGACAATGAACGTCTTAAGCGACAACATTTTGTCCTTGTTAGTGTACAAATACTGCCAGTCTGCAGTGGTAACCTTGCCCGCCGTAACCTCGATAGAAATTATCTGGTCAAGCGCCGTGTTATCAATAGCAGCTTGCAGCGAAGCCCCTGACTTCGATGCTCCATTGATTTTTGCAGTAATCGTCTGCGCAAGCGCTCCTCCACCCCAGAGGAGCGTTAGCAAACTTATGGAGAGCAAGACCATAAGCATGCTTTTAACAAAAGTGAATTTTTGCGATCTTCTCATTACCTCGACCTTTTAATGAAACAATATTATTAGAACGCTCTTTTTTCTACCATTTTTGACAGAGACGCCCCTGCTGGAAATTGTACACTCGTCAAAAAAGATTAGGTAATTTCCGCAAGCAGTGCCTTATCTTTGACACAAAACCCTTGTACATTCCCTATCTTTTTCGCTTACTCTAAATTAGAGAAATCTGATTAACGGCAAAATTTTGTGGTCGACTTTGTGTGATAAAATCGTTGAAAATGCTAAATAAGCGCGCACAATTGAAACTTATTCGCTTTAATTTCCGTTAAAGGAATTGCTGTTTTTCGGAATTGAAAGAACAAGACTTCTCCATAATGCGTATACTTGAATATGTGCGCATTCAGTCCTCTGTAACTAAACTCACTGGGAATATATCTGAGGAGCGCAATGTAGGCTAAAGGTCAAGCGCAAGAGGAAGAGTGCGAAGTAGGAAAAGTAAAAACACGGTGTAGATAAGAAAATGCGCGCTTAGCCTTTACGCATTTTGTTTTGCACTAATCGTACTAAGTAACTAACAATTGGTACTACACCTCTTTACCACCCACTCCCCGATATTGCGCTTCGTCTCATCGAAGCTAGCCCCAACGAGTAGTAGCTCTTTGTTTGCAGATTGGTATTGTGTCGCGTAGCCTTTGTTAAGTATCTGTTGCAACGCCTCACCAGCAGTACCTGCACTCCAAAGTTTGAACTCAAAGAGGTAAATGTACTTTTCGGTTATGACCACACAGTCAGCTCGTCCTGCAGAGCTGTGTACTTCAGTTTGTGTAAATAGACCCACTAAGGCAAACACGAGATAAACCGCAATTTGGTAGTCACGCTCACGAAGTTGCAGATTGGAAGCAGAAGCGGTATCATACGGAATACTAGCAAGGAGCGATTGTAGATTGGTCATAAATGTGTCCACGTCGCCTGCACGTACAGCATCCAAAAAGTCGTTTACAGAGAACCCCAAATCACTATAACTTGGAGCATAGTCTGCTAGAAGGTTTTCATAAAATCCATAACGAACCTCGTTGTTCGGGAAACCGAGCTCGTATACCCACGTTTCAGGATCGTAGCCCTTTATGGTCAGATAGCCCGTATGAAAGAGTATGGGTAACGGATTTAGCATATCTGCACGATAGCTGTCAAAACGCGAAACGCTCAAACGCGCTTTATTTTCCAGATCTGGGATATTGTAATGTACCTTTCTTAGATAATTGATTAAAAATGTAGGCGTGCCCGTTGCGAACCAATAAGGTTCTATTCGCTCGGAAGCAAACACATTCAATAGGCTAAACGGATTGTATACATTCTCGCCGTCTGCTGCAAACAAATAGCCGTCATATTCCCTCTTAAGAACGGCAAGCGTTTCTTCTTGCGACTTCGCTATCTGTTCACTCAATGCAGAGACGTACGGCTTAAAATTTTCGAAGAGCTCTTGTCCAGTAATTCCGCATATTCCCGAAAAGCTGCGTACAAGGCTAATATCCCGCAAGTTATTAAGTCCACTAAAAACGCTCACCTTGCTAAATTTGGTAATACCCGTAAGGAAGGCAAAACGAATATGTGCATCCAGCGACTTTATTACCGAATAAAAACCTCGCAAAATACCGCGATAGGCTGCATTAAGAGGTTCGTTATCTAAACTCTCAAAAAGCGGTTTATCGTATTCATCAACTAGTACTACCACCTGTTTGCCCGTCGTCAGGTGTATTTGCTCAATGATGTAAGCAAACTGCTCGTCGGGCGCATCACTTACTTTTGCGACCCCAAAAGCAGCTTCCCAACTTCGTAAATTCAAAGTCAAGCGTTCAAGGAGATCTTCGCAAGTTTTATATTCCCGTCGTGCCAAATCTAGGTAGAGCACGGGATATACTTGCCACGCCTCTCGATTTTCGCGTTGTGCTAACTCTTCTTCGGCTTTCTCGAGATATAGCCCCTTAAAGAGTTCTTTTTGACCACGAAAATACGCCGCCAAAGTTGAAAGGAAAAGACTTTTACCGAAGCGACGCGGACGGCTCAAGAAGTAAACTGGATTTTGTAAAAGTCGTACTATATACTGAGTTTTATCAACATACAAATACCCCCCACTAATGAGCTTTTCAAAGCTTTGTACACCAATAGGTAAGTCTTTTCTCTCCATTCTCACACCTACTAATACTTTACTAAAATACAATTTCATTGTCAATTGCGACAAGCACTACCGAAGAGAAGCTCAAGACACAAAGGACAAAAAGCACCACAGCAATGACAATTAAACATGTAGGGGCGAGGCGTGCCTCGCCCATTAAATACGCCGTTGGCGTATTTTCGGTTAATACCTTATTCACGTCATGCCATAAAATAATCGCACGCAATGCGAATTATACACGTCAATACGTGTAGCGGCGCGCCATGGCACGCCGTAATAGAACCCCGCCGTATGGCGCGGATGGGTCTCGTTAGCCCAATGTGAAACGTTGGGCGAATATATGAGCGCTTGGCGTATCGAGATTCGCACGGGGTTTTACCACCGTGCTAAAAAGACTCGCCTCATTAAGGGGCTCAAATAGAACCCCGCCGAATGGCGCGGGTGAGTAGCGTTAGCCCAATGTGAAACGTTGGGCGAAAAACAATCAAAAACGGGCACAACCCGAAAGTCATGCCCGTTGCCATTGATTATCAATGTTCTCTATTCGGGCGAGGCGTGCCTCGCCCCTACGAGATGTTATTCAATGTTTATGCGTATTGCGATGCGATAATATTCGGCATGTTATGCCGATTTGGGCGAATCAGGTTTCGCCCCTACAGAATTGGTATCCAATAATTTATATACATAACGACATGATAAATTCGGTACGTTATGCCGAATTGGGCGAGGCACGCCATCGCCCGTAAAAAACACATAAGTACGTGTAGCGGCGCGCCATGGCACGCCGTATTAAAACCCCGCCGAAGGCGGTGGTGAGTATTGTTAGCCCAATGTGAAACGTTGGGCAACATCATGCAAAACATTAGGCTTCAATGTGCTGCCCCTACAGGGCGCATCGGTCTTGGGGTATCGTAACCCAAGGCGTTGCCTTGGGCTAGATTGTGTTGCACTTTCAGTGCGAAAAATAGGGTCGCATTGCGGATTCGCGCCAGCAGCGCGACTGTAGGGGCGAGGCACGCCTCGCCCGCTAAATACGCCAACAGCGTATTATCGGTTGATATTTCATTTGCGTCTATCATGAAATAATCTCACACAATGCGAATATACACGTCATGGTATGATGGCGAGCGAGGCACGCCTCGCCCGTTAAATACGCCGTTGGCGTATTTTCGGTTAATACCTTATTCACGCCATGCCATGAAATAATCGCACGCAATGCGAATAATATACGTTGCGGCACGATATAACGTGATTTGCAATATTCTCTTCAAGTGGCGGCATCTCCAAATTCTCCTGTTTAGAGCCTACATTTTCAGGACAAATAAAAAGACACGCCTCAAAATAGAGACGTGTCTTCCTTACACTTGTTACAAAGATTCTATTTCTTGTAGAAGGGCAGCTTTACCACTTTTGCCTTGAGGTTCTTGCCGCGTATCTGAATGAAAATCTCGGTATCTGTTTTTGAGAACTCCTTCTTCACGTATCCCATACCAATCCCAAGCTTCAGAGAAGGCGACATAGTACCCGAGGTTACTTCTCCTATCGTATTGCCTGCAGCATCTACTATCGGGTAGTGCTGACGCGGTATTCCTTTGTCTATCATTTCAAAGCCAACCAACTTCTCTACAGGGCCGTCGGCTTTTACCTTTTCTATTAGAGAACGAGCCACCATATCTTTCTTATTGTCGGTCAGCTTCGTAATCCAACCTAAGCCCGCGGCAATAGGACTCGTGGTTTCATTGATATCATGCCCATAGAGACAGAAGCCCATCTCTAGTCGCAAGGTATCACGTGCACCAAGCCCTGCGGGCTTTAGTCCTTCCTCCTTACCAGCCTCGAGTACGGCGTTCCAAATCTTTTCAACGTCCCCGCTTGCACAGTAAATTTCGCATCCGCCTGCTCCAGTATAGCCCGTAATGGAAAGAATCACATTGGGGACACCTGCCAACGTCACGTAGCGGAAAGTATAGTACTTCATATCCTCCACGGGTTCGGCAACCAGTTTTTGTACCACCTTCATAGCTAGTGGTCCTTGTACTGCTACTTGTGCCATCGCATCAGAGGCGTTAACCAGATCCTGCCCCACTTTCATTCCCAAAGCCTCTCCTTGTTTGCAAAGCCACGCCCAGTCCTTATCAAGGTTTGCTGCATTTACAACAAGCAAGTACTCATTCTCATTCATACGGTAGGTAAGGAAGTCATCTATAATGCCGCCCTGCTCGTTCGGGAAACAAGCATATTGTACCTGCCCATCCTGAAGTGCGGATGCATCATTGGAACTCACACGCTGGAGAAACTCTAATGCTTTCGGACCTTTTACCCAAATATCGCCCATATGCGAAACATCAAAGATCCCTGCCTGTTCGCGCACCATACGATGCTCTTCGTTAATGCCCACGTACTCTATCGGCATAAAATAGCCTGCGAACTCTTGCATTTTTGCGCCACTCTTTTCATGAAAAGCGCACAATGGTGTTTTTTTCATAATCCTAATTCCTTGGTTTACCCTTTACACGGACATACAATTTCTCTTAGTTGCGAAGAGGTAAGAGACCGAACTTCTTACCATACTCCATCATCTGACCCGCATAGTCAGTCGTATAGCGAACCTTTACGTCAACGATCTGATCTTTATCCATTACAGGTTCGAGGATCGGATTCACAAAACCACCGTAAGGAGCAAGGTTAAGTTTGCGGTAACGCTCTAGAACTTCCGTATGCAAATCCTTATCCACCTTTACCGCGTAGCGTTCTACTAAGGCGCGACCTGCCTCAAAATCGCCAGTACTCTTAATACGCTGTATCTCGCGAAGCAACTGACCAAACAGATCGCGCAACGCATCGTAGTTCTTTACTTCAACGTAACGCTTACCGTCGCGTACATTCCATGCAATTACCTCATTCTGTTTACCATGCTCATAGCACCAATTGGCAATCAGCGCACGGTTACGCATATGCGCCTCTTCAATTTGTTCACCTGGTTTGATACGCGTCAGCTGCGTAATCAGCCCATTGCGGATGTAAGCATCATACTCTGCTTCGGAGTATTGTCCTTCTGGCAGTACACCAAGTTCTACCATTTTGGGGTCGCGTATGTAATACAGACCAAAAAGGTCGGCACGCGCTTCTTCAAGCGTTGCAGAGTAATTCTTCAGCTCATCGCCTACAATACCAGGGGCTAATTTGCCACTTCCGTGCCCTAAACATTCGTGTAAATCGGTATGCAGGTTACTACTCAAGCTACCAAATTTACGAGCTCGCTCTATTTCCGCGGGGCTATTAGCAAACTCATCTAAGAAGCCATTGCCTTGCGCCACCTGATCGTAAGCACGTGTGATGTTCTCAATCGTTACACTTTTAGAACCGTATTCTGCACGAAGCCAGTTGGCATTGGGGAGGTTAATACCTATCGGAGTCGTAGGATAGCAATCGCCACCGAGCGTAACGGCGTTAATTACTTTTGCAGTTATTCCTTTCACCTCTTTCCGTTTGAAAGCTTCATCAATGGGCGAATGTTCCTCAAACCATGCCGCATTCGCAGAGATGATCTCTGTACGACGCGTTGCCGCGAGATCTTTGAAGTTTACAAGACCTTCCCAGCTGCATTTACGCCCGAGTGGGTCACCGTAATCTTCTATAAAGCCATTTACAAAATCGACCTTAGCGGCGGTATCCTTTACCCATTGCACACAATAGTCGTTGAAATCGTGTAGATCTCCCGAACGATAAAAACGAATAAGGTTACGTATTGTCGCCGTCTGTGCTTCGGTCTCTGCCACTTTTTCAGCCTTTTCGAGCCAATAAACAATTTTCTCTATGGCAGGACTATACATACCATCCACTTTCCAAACACGCTCCAGAATCTTTCCATCCTGTTTACATAGTTGGGAATTCATACCGTATGCCAAACGGTCGTCTCCAACCGAATCCTGTAGTATATCATAAAAATGCTGTGCCTCGTCTTGCGTCACATCTTTATAAAAGTTGGTTGCCGAAGAGAGGAGAAGATCATTGGGTTCATTGACATCCGTCGCTTTGTCTTTATTCACACGCTTAGCAGCAATGGTGGGGTCGAACATAATTGGGGTAGCAAAGCTTATAATTGCACTTGCCTCGCCAAGCTCTTCTGGAAACCTATCGGCAGGGGTTTTATTTACCAGTTCTTGGAAATAAGAGATCGGGAACTCGGGGAGGATCTTAGTCTCGCCATAGTGATGATGAATCCCATTAGAGAACCATACACGTTTGAGATAAACAAGGAAAGCTTCCCAATTCGTCCCCATTCGTTCGCCCGTATACCCTTCATAAATAGCCTCGAGAATATGACGAATAGCGAGGTTATGCTCGTAATTCTGATCCCACAGGATATCGCGCCCACAAAGTGCCGCCTGACTTAGGTAATAGCAAAGCTCTTTCTGCTGCAAAGAGAGGCTATCCCAATCTGGTATCTCATAGCGCATTACGTAGAGATCTGCAAATTGGTCAACCTTCCACGGTAGGTTCGACTCGGAACTACTCTGTTGTTTGAATTCCTTACAGCCCGTTGCAAGCAATGCCATAATCAATACTCCTATCAAAAGTAATTTTCGCATCATGCCAGTAGATTGTTATTAAGTACGTAAAGGTAGCAATTAAGCAAATTTCGGATACAGGGTGATGGCGTGGCGCGCCTCGCCCCTACTAAGCCTTGCGGAGGCAAGGCTAAACACTAGAAAACAGGTTAAGGATCTAAGGTTGAGAGTTCGCGCCTTTGGCGCGATTGTAGGGGCGAGGCACGCCTCGCCCGTCGTGTGCGCCGCACACGTATTGTGATTATTCTCTATATCTATTTGCGGGCGAGGCACGCCTCGCCCGCCACGTCACACCATGAAATAATCGCTTTGCGCATCAAACCCCACCGTATGGCGGCGGTGAGTCTTACTAGCCCAATGTGAAACGTTGGGTGGTATATGAGCGCTTGGCGTATCGAGATACGCACGGGGTTTTACCACCGTGCTAAAAAGACTCGCCCCGTTAAGGGGCTCAAATTGAACCCCACCGTATGGCGCGGGTGGGTATTGTTAGCCCAATGTAAAACGTTGGGTGAATATTTTCCGACATAACATGTTGATTATCAAATTGTAGAGGCACGCCTCGCCCGTTAAATGCGCCTTTGGCGTATATTCGGTTAATGCCTTATTCACGTCGTGCTATGAAATAATCTCACACAATGCGAATAATACACGTCATGAGACGGCGAGCGAGGCGTGCCTCGCCCCTACAAAGCCTTGCGGAGGCAAGGCTAAACACGAAACAGACAAACATTATTTTTGCACAAATACAAAGGAATAATGTCATTGCCATATAGACGTTCGGTACGATTTAGCAAGTCGCATTACAACAGAGGGTTTTATTTTGTGACAATATGCACGAGAGACCGTATCCATTGTTTTGGCGATATCGTAGATGGCGTAATGCATTTGGATGAATTGGGCGAATTTGTCACACAGGTTTTACAAACAATTCGCGAACATAATCGATATGCAGAATGCACATTGTTTGTGGTTATGCCAAACCATATTCATGCAATATTCGCGATAGATTTGAAGAATGTGCCAACGGCACATTTTGTAGGGGCGAGGCATGCCTCGCCCGCCAATACCGAAGAGGATTATATGCAGAGGGTTTCACGAAGTAAAGGTTTATTGTCGGTTGTAGTCGGTAATTTCAAATCGGCGATTACGCATTTTGCGAATATACATAACATCGGCTTTGCATGGCAACGTTCGTATCATGAACATATCATACGCGATACGGATGATTTTAATCGCATTGCAGAATATATAAGAATGAATCCTTTGCGTTGGGCGGAGGATGAATATAACAAACCGTGAAATGCCGTTAATAATCGTAATACGTATGTTCGCACACGTATTGCAGATATTGCGATTATTCATTCCAAAAACATCATTGTCGGTTATCGCGGGCGAGGCGTGCCTCGCCCGTTAAATACGCCTTTGGCGTATATTCGGTTAATGCCTTATTCACGTCGTGCTATGAAATAATCGCACACAATGCGAATATACATGTCATGGTATGACATGGCGGGCGAGGCGTGCCTCGCCCCTACAAAGCCTTGCGAGAGCAAGGCTATCGCAAAGCGATGATTTATCATTTAGCACACCCAAACATCGGACATTGATTGGATATTAAACGCATAGCGTAAAAAGAACGCCGTATGGCGCGGGTGGGTACTTTCAGCCCAATGTAAAACGTTGGGCTTCCGTTATACATCCTCCTCATCTGGGGGTCGCATTGCGTCCCTAATCGCTAATTTTGACAACTGTATTACTCTAAACTCCGTAATTCGTACCTAAGGAAATGAGCCATTACAATAACTTACAAGAAGAGGAATTGAAAATTCGGATTGCAGAGCAATTTTTTGCCTCGTATGATTGCGGCAATCGTATTGGAAAAATAGATTTTTGCGTTACCCAAATACAAGACGCAAAGCATGTAATAGCGGGCGAGGCATGCCTCGCCCCTACTGAGGGACGAGAAACGGTTTCGTTGTTGTGGGCGGAAGCCAAACGTGGTGTTGTTGCCGACATTTACAAACCCCTCGTGCAGCTCATCCTCACCATTGGCAAGGCGCGCACCTTTGAAACCTACTTACCACCCCCATTTCTTGCAGCGTTCGATGCGGAGAAAATAGCCTTTATCCCTTACAAAGAAATTCTACCGTTTTTCTCGCAGAATGACTTTAACTGGAACGTGACACCCTCTGATGAGAAGTCGCGCGAATTTGGCTTGTTATACGACGCAGTAAAGGCAACTCTGGATAAAACGTCGTACCTCTTTCGCTACGATGTGCACGAGGCAGAGCTACGTGAGTTCATAAAACAGCACTTGAGCGAGAGTTCGGAACTCATCCAGATCAACAAGAACAACTTCGTGAGCATATACCAGCGATGGCTAATACAAGTGCAGCCGAGTATAGATGTAGACTGGGCAAGTCTGAAAAAACTGAGTATTATTGACGGTGACTTCTTTCTCGCCGATCTACTTTCAGAGAAGAACCAGACAATAAAAGACGCTCTTTTCGTTCTATTGAACGATAATCGTTACTCTCTTAATCGGCGCAAGAATGTGAACGGTTTATTTGACGAGAGTACTGTCTTTTTCAGAGACCGACAGAAAGCTCACTCCCTGTTTTGGAGTCTGTACCAACGTCCGCCCCGCGAGGAGTACTGGGACTACATCATCAAGCGGCGCGACCTGCTAGTACCACAAGATGTTCGCGAACGAAAAGGTTCATTCTTTACCCCCAAGATTTGGGTAGACCTCTCCCAAAAATACCTTGCTGACGTACTAGGCGAGAACTGGCAAGACGAGTACTATGTATGGGATTGTGCAGCGGGTACGGGCAACTTACTAAACGGGCTAACCAACAAGTACAACATCTGGGCTTCGACGCTCGACCAGCAGGATGTTGACGTAATGAAAGACCGTATCAAGAACGGGGCAAACTTGTTAGAGAGCCATGTCTTTCAGTTCGATTTCTTGAACGATGAGTTTGATTGTGGAAAGCTCCCTGCCGACTTGTTGGCTATCATTCAAAATCCCGAAGAGCGGAAGAAACTTCTCATCTATATAAACCCTCCTTATGTCGAAGTCGGCTTAGCCAAAGAGGGGCACGGCAAAAAAGATGTACAGTTTACCAAAATACATACGCGCTACAAAACAGCATTGGGCAAAGCAAGCCGCGAACTCTACGCTCAGTTCTTTATTCGTATCTACACCGAAATCCCTAGTGCAAAGCTTGCAAATTTTTCAAAGTTGAAAAATTTGCAAGCTCCCAATTTTTCGGGATTCAGGAATGTATTTCGAGCGAAGCTCGAGAAAATTTTTTTAGTTCCTGCCGATACTTTCGACAACGTAGAGGGTGCATTCCCCATCGGTTTCATGGTTTGGGACTGTGCAGAAGAGAACGTATTTCAATCTATTAGTGCCGATGTTTATGATCGGTATGGCAACTTTCTAGAAAAAAAGACAATCCGAAATACGCCCCCCGCAGAACTTATCAATACGTGGCTTAATCAATTCTCTATTGAGACGAAACAACCCATTGGATTCTTGAATACTAAGAGTAACGATTTCCAACATAACAACAGACTCGTCCTAGGTATGGAAAATGTTCTGTCCTGGGGGGATGCTCACAAAAGTATAGTTTGTGACAATCTCTTCGTTTTCTGTATTTATTTCTCCGTTCGCAAATGCATTGCATCTACTTGGCTAAACGATCGCGACCAGTTCCTCTACCCACGCGATGGTTGGCAAACCGACACAGAATTTCAAAATAATTGTCTCACATTTACCCTCTTCTCGAATACAATCCAAAGCGCATACGGAACAAACCATTGGATACCCTTTACAGAAGAAGAGGTAAACGCTCAATCACGCTTTACAAGTCACTTTATGACAGACTTTATGGCTGGCAAGCTAGCCAAACACCAAATACCAGATCAAAGCACAACTTCTCTACGAGAACTAGGCGCTGAAAAGTCGTTTGTGCCGACAAAGCCACTAGTGTTTTCACCCGAAGCTATTGCAGTGTTTGATGCAGGACGTGAATTGTGGCGTTACTACCATGCACAACCGAATGCGAACCCGAACGCGTCGTACTACGATATACGGGAGTATTTCCAACAAAGGAACAAGAAAGGGCGCATGAACCCAACGAGTAAGGATGCAGAATACAACCGCCTACTAAGCAATCTGAAAACCGCCATGGAAGCTCTCCGCCTTAAAATTGTGCCGAAGGTATACGAATACGGTTTTTTAATTTAGGTACAAGGTTCTAGGTACGAAGTACGAGATAAAGCGGCGAGGACAATTACGAATGACCGATTACCAGCGCAAAGCGATTATTTGCGATGCACGGAATTTTCGTGCGAAGGCACAAAACAGGGTTGCCACATCGGTTCTACAAAGCCTTGCGGCTAGCAGCGTGCCATGGCGCGCTGCTACACACTGATCATCAATGCATTACCATTTCGGGCGAGGCGTGCCTCGCTCCTACAAAGCCTTGCGGAGGCAAGGCTAAACACTAGAAAACAGGTTAAGGATCTAAGGTTG
>CAJPTC010000021.1 GCA_905373475.1 Bacteroidia bacterium
TTTATATACATAACGACATGATAAATTCGGTACGTTATGCCGAATTGGGCGAGGCGTGCCTCGCCCGTAAAAAACACATTATTACATGTAGTGGCGCGCCACGTCACGCCGTAATAGAACCCCGCCGAATGGCGGCGGTGAGTATTATTAGCCCAATGTGAAACGTTGGGCGAAACCAATCAAAAACGGGCACAACCCGAAGATCGTGCCCGTTGTATTTATTGGCGGCGTGCCATGGCGCGCCGCTACAATCGCAATGCTATCTGAAAATGCGCGATGCGCATTTTGCGGGCGAATCAGGTTTCGCCCCTACAGAATTGGTATCCAATAATTTATATACATAACGACATGATAAATTCGGTACGTTATGCCGAATTGGGCGAGGCGTGCCTCGCCCGTAAAAAACACATTATTACATGTAGTGGCGCGCCACGTCACGCCGTAATAGAACCCCGCCGAATGGCGGCGGTGAGTATTATTAGCCCAATGTGAAACGTTGGGCGAAACCAATCAAAAACGGGCACAACCCGAAGATCGTGCCCGTTGTATTTATTGGCGGCGTGCCATGGCGCGCCGCTACAAGAGACATCTTATTGTTTTACAACTCTATATGTCTTTGTTGCGCCATTCTTGGCAGTTACTCGTACCAAATACATCCCCGAGGGCAATTCAGTCGTATTGATCAACGTCTCATGGTTTCCTAACGCTCCAGTACGAACTACTACACCCTGTGCATTCAATAGCTCATAGTGTCCATCTTTTACGTCGTACTTGCTTAGTCGTAATTGATTATCGAATGGGTTAGGAGTTACTACCAGCTCCGCCCAAACATTCTCAGTAACGCCCTCTGGCTCCTTAGTAATTGTTGAGAGAACAACCTTTATACGTTGTTCGCTACCCGCAATGGTTACATTACCCGTAGCTTCCTTATAGCCCTCTTTTTGCACCGTATAGGCATACGTACCATCAAGCAAAAGTAATGTTATTACGCCGCCTGCATCAGACACACGTTCCTCTTTCGCGATTGTTAGTTTAGCACCTTCTACAGGCGTTTCACCCTTGTCGCTCATAACTGCGACATGTAGCGGATAACGCTTGGTAATAGTACTACTGGTCAGCTCGACATCTATATAAAGATTTTGCGTGTCTACCTCGAGTTCGCGCTCTTTGGTCTCGTAGCCTTCTGCCGTAACAGTAAAGGCATATTTCCCCATTGTTAGTGCACATACTGCCATTCCCATGGCATCGCTCTCTAGGAATTTCCCATCAATCGCAATTTTTGCATCCTTAACAGCTTCACCGTTACCTAGTATGCGGAACGTTACCTCATACCCCGTACGTACAAAGATGGCTTCAATCTTCGCATCGGCTTGCACGTTTTTCATCTCCTTTATGGCATTCGTACTACCATCATCATTCCAACGTAAGAAACGATAACCAACTGCTGGTACAGCAACTACGGCAAGAGCATCATGCCCCTTCTCTACAAGCTGTTCCGTAACAGGTTTACCCTCCATTTCTATGTGACCACCTTCGGCTTCTATTGCCCTGTAGGAGAGGCGGAATAGGTCATTTCTGCGGAATAGCGCTGTGTAAGTCTGATCCTTCATTACAGGTTCTGTGAACACACGACGCGCTTTACGTGTACCATCAGTCCAACCATCAAACAAGAAGCCGTCGTTTGCTACTGCTGTCACATTTTCGGGTATTGACGCATAAGGTATTGAGTACTGCGTAACTTCTTGTGTACCCTTCAAGAATTTCCCACCTTCTGCTGGCTGTGCTACGAACTTAAGAACAGGCTGTGCGGGATTCTTTGGCGCTATCAAGAAGTTATCAACCATTACAAGGGCACTTGCCTTTGCTTCGTATGTCCAACGGAACTGAATAAACTTCTTCCCAGCAAGAGCTGCGGGCGCAAACGTGTAGCGAATTTCTTGCTTGTTACTTGCGTCTGGCAACTCTGCACCTTCTACCCAAGTCTTACCATCCAACGTATACGCCCATTTAAATTTCGAGTCAGCAGACGACTTGTAGATGTAATCAAACTTAAGTTCTAGTTCATTCGTATTGTCGCCCAACAAATAGCGTGTTGAGACTAAGTGTGAGATCTTTAATGACGTTTGGTCAGTCAGATCAAAACCATTAAGCAACGCACATGCTCCATCTAGGGCGTAACCAGGACGAGGTTCTTTAGCAGATATCTCCCAAGAGCACGTCCCCTCGTTATCCTCATCGCCGTTGTCAGAATTCCAACCGCTCCCATCGCGTCCTAATACTCCTTTTTCAAAGGAATTTGCACTGGGTACAGAGCCGTATGGGTCAAAATAAGCTACCTCGTAGAAATTATCTTGTACATCTGTCTCATGACGACGCGGTGTGCGTACGTAATCGCTCCACCAGCTGAAAAAATAGCCTTCCTCTGGCTCTACTTCTATTTCCGAAGAATTGCCACCTTCTTGCACCTCCTGTATAGCATCGCCACTCTTCCAACGGCCACCTTCACTTAGGTCATACTCTACCGTATAGCCTCGTTTGCGGAATTGTGCCGTGTATTCTGCATCGGCTTGAACATTACCATCCATACGCGGATTGTCAACTTTTTCATCGCTCCACTTCACGAAGACGTATCCTTCTCTTGCAACTGCCGCTACGGGAAGCGCATTTTCGCCCTGTGCTAGGTGCTGTTTGCTATTGCCAACAATAGCTCCTTCATTTGCTCCTTGTACTTTATAGGTGAGCGTAATCGTCGCCTTCTTCAGCACAACAGAGATACGTGAACTGTTTACCTTTACAAGCAGTTCGCCCGTGTATTGCGAATAACCTACACATGCTACTGAGTAACTAAACTTCTCGCCCTCGGGCAACGGAAGCGTTACCGCACCAGTAGCATCTGTCTTGTAGACCTTGTTTACAATTTTAATGGCGGCATTCGCAACAGCTTCGCTCTGCTCATTCGTCACTGCAATCGTCACATCAATCTGCTTACCCTGCACCACATCAAATGCACCCGCTTGAAGCGCTACATCGTAGTACGCATTGCCGAACTTGCTATTTGTTTTCGGAGTTAGCGTATAGTGCCCAATTGTAAACTTTGCATCGGCTTCTACCAAATCTCCGTTTGCATTCCGAATTTCGTAATACGAAAGCGGTGAGGCAAATGCAAGCGCATCCGTCTCCTCAACCAAACCTTCATAGCGGAAACTCCACGTAATGGGTTCAGCATAGTTTGCAGACGACACATTGGGGAAGCATTTAGCTGCATGTTTTTTCACGGTAAATAACTTGCTTTCGCCTCGTGCTGCCTTGTAAAGCCCACCACCGTTTTGAATAGGTGTTAGCGTCGCACTCCCTGGTTTGGAGAAGACGATGTTTGCACCAGCTACACTCACCACAGACGGGTCAGTAGATTCGAAGGTCACTGTGCCTCCGTCTGCCGTAGCTTGGTGGGCAATGGGAACATCACCATACATGTATTCTGTTGTCGCTAAATTCCAAACAATAGATTGTTCCATCGCAAGACGCAGCGTGTACAGACGCGTGTCGTAGCCATTCTCAGCAATTACCACAAACGAAATTGGAGTACGCAAGTCTACAGTAATTTCCTCTGTTGTAACCTCAGCTCCCTTGAAACGGAGCTTAGCTCCCTCATCGATTGCAATTTTCAACTTCACCTCTTCAGGCTTTGCAAGCGTCTCGCCGCGGGGAATTTCTATTACTTGAGTCTCCTTAACGTCCGTGAACACCAAATCATTATTTAGCCCCGCATTTTGCGCCTTTGATAGCGTTATTTTGGTAATCTGGTTGGCGTTCGATTTGTCTTCTGTCCATTCGTAGGATACTACTTGTTCCAGAGCTTTACCAAACAGCGTTAGTGTGGCTTTAAGTTTTACAGGCGTATTAAAGTCTAACGTTGTCGTAGCTGTTACGGGTTGCCAATTCCCAGGCGTTTGTTCGTAAGAGAATACCACATTAGGCCACGACGAACGTAGTTTTACACTTTGCATTTTAGCCGACCCCTTAATGAAGGCTACACGATAGTGGTTCTCAACTCCCGTCTTTTCAATGTTAGCTTGTTGTGTAAATCGGCAATCGCGCAAAGGATCAAAGAGTTGCTTATTCTCCTTCCACACCGTGTTAGCGTTAGACGTGTAGAAACGTTCGGTATCTCTTATACCGATGGAGGCATGATCCGCACCTGAGAAGGTAGCCGCATTGCCATTACCCTCATCAAACAAGAACTCGGCTTCCAAGCCATCTGGAAGTTCGCCATTGTTCTTGCGCAAGCTAACAAATTGGTTGGCTGCAATCTCTGCACTGCTACGTGCTTTATTCCAAACTCGTAACCCGTCGAGCTGCCCGTTAAGACGATTTACAAAACGTAAACTGCGCAGTGTAGGAGCGCCAGCGCCCTCACGCGTCAATGGTGCTCTTTGCCCATTGATATAAACTTCTAGCTTCGACGACGGCGCAGTTGCATCTATATCCGACACTACGATAGCAACATGGTTCCATTGCTTGGGAAGGAAGGTATTTTCTTTCGTGTAGGCAAGTAGCGAATGCTGTCCCGCTCCCAGTACAAATGCCAACGCATTGTCTGGATATTGTTCAGACATCTGGTACAAAGTGAAGACCGTAAACTGCTCCGCCGAGAAGAGTTGTCCTTGTTGCGGATGATCCAGATTTACCCAGAATTCGAGAGTAAAATCGTAGGCAACGTTTATACGGTTACCCACGGCACTCAGGTCAAGATATTCGCCCTTAAATTCGGGAGTATTCGATTGCGAATGTAACGCATAGAAGCCGTCTGCTGACGGTATACTACACCATACGAGGGCTTCCCGTTCGTTGTTCTTGTCATTTACAACGGTGGGGAGTTCTTCGATTCGTACCTTCACACTGTGCTTGCCAAGAGCAGAGAAATTTGCTTTTGTTGCCAGAGTTATTTTCCGCTCGCCCGAGTATTTTGCCAAGGGTTGTGCGCTAAAATCATACTCTTCCACAGTCTCAGCACCACCATCTACACTAATATGCACCTTAACTTTTGCAGCATATTCGGCATTAGAGAGATTTCTTACTACAATACTCAGCTCTTGTGCAGCCGATAGATTTTTCCCCGAACGCCCCGCATTGATACTCACCAACTCGAGGTCATTGTGTGCTGGGTTGCCTCCATCATGCAATTCAATGGTAAAGTCATGTATATCTGCCTCTGTTACATTTTCCGTACCGCATGGGTATTGTGCTACCTCATCTGTACGTACTAACATCAGGCGTGCACGTTTCTTACCCGCACTGACAGTGGCTGGAGCAGCGATCTCAAACGAATGAATATCGTCATCTGGTTTTGCAGCAATCGGTATCCGTTCGTCGGTGTCAAAACTACCGTCCTCGTTCCAGTCTACAAACAAAAGAATCGTCTGTTCGGCGGGCACTTGGTTGTTAGTCGTAACTTTAGCACTGATCTTGCCATCCGCTTTGTAAAGAGCAAGTACACTGTCCAAAGTATAGTGAATATGGTTGCGAGTAGCTTTGAATTTTATGGTACGATTTTCAAAAGTGAGCTCTTTGAACCATTGCTCTGCAAAACGCTTGTAAAAACTGGGAATGCAATAAGCGTCGCTCCCTGCCAATATATCATAGTGGTTGTCCTTCCACTCGTAGTCGTCGCCCTCAAGGAATACGCCCAATGCCTGTAATTCGCGTGCTTTCAGTTTTAGTTTTTCGGGGAACTCAAAGTCTGTTTCGCCCGCTGCGAGCTCTGCAATACTAGCTTCTTGTAGCACCTCACGCCCATTCCACAACGAAAGCTTCACATTCTTAGAGGGTGTATTCCAACGGTTTAATAATTTCACTTTCACGGGAATTGCCACCGTTTCCTCCTTACTTATGCTTTGTGCACTTGCCCATGTTATGGCTAACGGATTCGCACGTGGTACAAAGTCTATCTCTGCCACCCACCCAGCGCCTAAATCATAGAGACAATTGAAAAGGAATGTCAGTGCACCGTCAGTAGCCTCCGAAGTGAACGAAATCGGGGCTTTGGTTGCGCCCGTTAATAGCTCTTTTACAGGAACACTGTAAAGTTTTAAGTCCTTCGGCACACTAGACGTGTAAACGTATAACCCCGTGTTACTGCCAACCAGATCAAGCTTCTTGAAGGTCACACGCAGACGTTGCGTCGGATCAGACGGTACTATTTTCATAGTTGCTTCCTGATACTCGCTATAGTTACCAAAAATTCCTCCGCAGTCGGTGAATATCACTGGGCGAGATATTACCACAGTCTTCTTTGGGTCTTCGGGTGCTCTTCCCAACGCCGTCCGTACTAATTCAGATTCTGCCATCGTCAATACCTGACCGCGATTGTTGTACTTCAGCTCTAGCACATTGTTTTCTGGCGTCGGATCGTCCTCAAGGTCGGCAATCACCTGAATATCGAGTATAGCACCCAATGGGTCACTTACACTGAGATCCAATGTAATAGGAACAACCGTAGTCCCCATCTCGGACAGCTCGGGTATTACCCTACTTGCAACCCATTTACCATTTACAAGCACGCGCAAGCCTACATCCTTCAACGGAACACTTGAGCGGTTCTCTACCAGAACTTTACACTCCGTTTCCTTCGGAGACTCGCCTCTACCAAAATATTTCTCTAAGCTCAAGATGAGATCTGCCTTTGCAGAGGGATGCGCAATAGTAACACCGCTTAGGGTGAAGTTGTCATCCTTTATACTCCCCACGAACTGCAATTTAACATTGTGGTGAGCACCGCCTGTAATTTTATAGATCCACTCCTCTGCTCCAAATGTAGATACCTGTTCTACCTCTTTTGCCCCCACAGGGATGGCAGGTTCACCATCAATCACGGCGCGGAAACGTGCACTCTTCGGGTAATCCACATTGCCAACCCCTATTCTACCGTCAACGTGGAGATAAACAAATTCGCTAGGCGGAATTTCGCTGAGGTCTAGGTCGCACATCTCCAGAGTAAAAATCTGTGGCGCATTGCCAGCAGCGAAGTACTCATCTTCGTTGAAATAGTCTTTTACTTTTTGCGCAACGAGTACAAGGCTGTTTGCGCCTGGAGTAGCCTCGGGCGTATAGGGCTTGTAAATAGAAAATAGGTTCTTACCCCTAGTCTCGTGGAAGTAGGGCGATGGATATGCGCGGAACTCCTCCTTGAAGGGAAGTGACGTTAAAGAGAGGGGCAAGCTACGTGACGCATACGGACGAACTGCTTGTGAGCGCAAGCCTGTTTTGTCGCCTGCCAAACGAACAGCTACGGCAAAATAGGGAACAGCTGCACGCTTTAGTATCTCTGGGGTGATCGCAAATTCGTTCGTCTCTTTATCTACCGACCCAATTTTTTCTACACTCTCCTTTGTTCCATCGCATAAAAAGAGGTCGTAGCCTTCTATAGCGCCATCTACCTTTTTCCAAAGCAGTTTCATACCAGCCGAAGCACAAGTATTTGCTTCAAGACGAACGCCTTGCACCTGCGGAGCAATGGTAATGGGGAAGGGCGAAGCAGCTATTCCTCCATTCGGGCTTACGATGCGGAAACGAGCCTTTGTAGTGGCTGGCGCATTGCTAGGAATAGTTAGTACAATATTGTAGCCAGCAGGATATTCGCGCGGAGTTACATGTCCAAGGTTAATGTAACTTTCACCGTCGTTGTACGACAAATCTATATTGTAAGTCCCTTTTACGCCTTCTACATGGAGAGTATAGTCCTCGCCTGGTACTAGCTTTTCATTGTCGCTTAACGGGATGATGCGGGTGGTTTTACTCTTTTCAAACCAAACAGCGAGCACAAAACGTTGTTTCCCCTTCACCACGCGTGTTCCCTTTACCTCTATCGCCAACTCCTTCTGCCCAAATTCCGAAGGCAATAGCGTCACCTGTTCCACATTGTTCAGATTATCTACTTTGCGTGTAGCAAGCTCTTCTACGTGCCCTTTAGCAGGGTTACATACCCACGGGAGGTACGTATCTGCACCCTTTACAACCAAGTCCAGATCGTTTACAAGCACGCTCTCACCATAGTCAACTGCCTTCTCGAGGGGTAGGTCATTCCATACAAGCGTAACTTTAGCCTGTGTATAATCGCCTTTAGGGATCGGGAGCTTAAAATTCTTTATGTCGCCCAAACTCAAAGAGTCGGAGATAATAACTCCATTCTCTAAACAGTCAATGGCATTCTCGGCATTGAGAATCCCATAACCATACTGAAAGTCTGGTCCGCGCCGACCTGCATCATCGGCAGTATTGATTACCAACGCTTTCAGGATATCATTGCGAATCGGGCGATTGTTGTGGAGCTGTAAATAACGTTGCTGAATGAGTGCCAACGTACCCGACGCTATAGGGCATGCCATAGACGTACCCTTCATAGGAGCGTATGATGCATTGGGCTGCGTAGAGAGTACTTGTTCGCCCTTGCTCATGATTGTTGGGAACATACGACCGTCGTCTTGCGGTCCGCAACTAGAAAAGTTCGTTATCAGCCCTGCGGTGTTTACTGCACCCGCATAAATTACATTCTTAGCACGCCACGTTGTTGTACCGTAGCCTGGCACACCATAACGCTCGGTAGTAATATCCGAGCAAAATGCTTGTTCGTTACCTGCCGCAAACACATGCGTTATGCTGGGTTGAAGATTGGTTAAGATATCTAACTCAAAGTCGTTTTGTCTATAATTCAAACGGTAATAGTACTGACACTGTCCTGTAAGAGGAGTACCGTACGAGTTTTGTGTTAACGAGATGCCATATTTCTTTTTTGCCTCCAACATTTCCTCCTGAGCACTCAGCCCATTGCTACCACCAAAGTTGTAGGTATAGGCTGTGGCACGCGGTGCCATTCCGTATGCACGCTCGTTCAAAAGACCACTACCAAGTACTGACCCTGCCACATGCGTTCCGTGCTGTTCGCTACCATTGCCTTGCTGTTCATATTCTTGCTGATGAACACGATTACCAAAATCGGGATGTTGCATCACATTCCCATCCCAAATTCCAACCCGAATGCCCGTACCATCCAGTCGTCTTGCCCCGAGAAGCGGCGAAGCAGAACGGAGTACAGAGGCACGACTCAGTGCACCACCATCGCTATTGTTGAGTTGAAGCGGAGCATCTACGGGGTTAATGCTCAGTACCCATGGCAATGCGCTTACTGCCTCTAGCACTTCGCGTTCTACTGTGAGTGAAGCTGTACGGAACATATTGGAGATACGCACCGCACCCTTTGCCATGCGCTGAAGCGTCAAGCGAACTTGTGCTTCATCCACATTCTCAGCATAGTGTACAACTACTTTCACATTGCCGCCTTCCAAGGCATAAGTAGGAAGAGTCGCTGCTTTGAGCGTGGGCGATACTTTCCACTCCTTTTGCAAAGGAACGACGGAAGTCAATGACTTACTACTGCTACGCAAGCTCCGTACAGATTTTGTAGAAGCATTGATGAGCGCATAATAGGCATTTCCGCCTACATAGCTCCCCACGCGAATACCTGCAGCTGCAAGCGCTGTAATTTCTTTCTGCGACGGAAGCGACTCAAATTGCACGAGCGTGTTATAGAATCCATTAGTGGGTTTCCCTAATGACAGATCCCCACCTCGGAGTCGCATATTCTGCTCTGGCACAAAGTGCACCCCGCCGAGAATTACTTCTTGCTGCCCCCATAAACAGAATGGAAGCATTAGCAAAAAGAGATAAAAACAACCTTTCCAAATCTCTTTCATAAGCTATATAATTTAAGAATTACTAACCAACGAAGGTAACAAAATGTGCTGGTTTACGTATTAGCCCCCCTTTCCTTTGAAAGGGAAACTCCGAACACTCGTAAAGATTGATAGATGCGAGAGAGAGTTGACTCAAATTTCGCATACTCATTGATAGAACGTACACAAAAACACCGTATGCCGTCGACGCTCCCGCCTGCGCTCCCCTCATGCTCTTCAAGTTTGTCCTTATAACAATGTTATAACTTGAGCAGCTATCAAGTGAACGGACAGGGATCGATGAAAAGGTGATGCATCAAAATGTAAGCTCCCGATTTGCAAATATATTTTGTTCTCCACTTTGAGAACTCACGACAAAATCTCTGTGCAAAATGATGGTATACTCTGTAGGGCGAGCTATGATGTGGTTGTTTTTGTTGCGCAAGAAACTTTCTGCTATAATTGTTATTTTTGCACGGTCATTATGGTCAGTTTGTGGTTTGAAACTGTACTTATAGACATCTAATTATTAGCGCTTTACGTATCTATCAGGCGCATTCTCCCCTCAAATATTTAGTATTTCTTCAAGAAATCTTGCCATTTTTGTGCAGGATTGTGTGATTATTATGTTAGTCCATGAGGGGGCGTTAGTGGGAGATCGCCTTGGGACGAGAGGAGTCACTTTTTGATTAGGAAAACCTCAATTTCTTTAAATTAAGAGGTGGGAAAATTATTAGGCTAAGAGTAAAGCACCGCTGGCGCAAATAGGAAGTTGGAAGTAACACCAACGCAAAATGGAGGTGCTCACGTTTAGGTAAGAGGCAAGAGTGGCGGAAAGCGCACATTCGTCATAATGGTTTGTCAAAACAACTTTTCCACATCTTCAAATTACTAATTAGATACTAATAGCGCAAAGCATTTTATATTGAAAATCAATAGATTAAGCTATTTAATTATGCCTTGTGTAGATGGTACAAAGTAAAAAATCAATGGACTTACTACGTTTAGCCACACCCTTGTGTGGATAGGCGTTCTAGTCTGAAGAAGTCAGATGAGATCGTTTATCATGCACAAAAAGACATAAGAGCAAAAAACTATCGCCAGAGTTGAGACACTGTAATCGTGCAAACAGTGCGGGGTGGTACATCTTTGAGCGCACTTTTGGAAGTATCCATAGTTGGATGAGCGGTGGTCGCGTACGTTATCGTGGTCTTGCCAAGGTACATACGCAGGGCGTGTTGGAACTTATGGCTTACAACATGAAACATCATGCTACGTTTACTGACACGTGAAGAATAGAAGTGATAGCCCTTAGCGTGTCTTATTGTGCCAAATGGTGCAAAAGACATACAAGGAGATGAATAACCTCTTATAGGGGGCATTAAGGCTTTTTAGAGGGCTCATTTAAGTGCAAAAAAAGCTCCTAAAACAGGAATTACGATAACGGCGATTTGTGCGGTAGCCTCAAAAATAAGCGCGATTGGCACAAACACCAAAAGTGCGTACTTTTGTTTATAACGTTTATAAGAAATGCCACTGCAGTTTGACCTACCACCAGAAGCGCCCGTCGAGACCCCGATGATGAAGCAGTACAACGATATGAAGCGGCAGTACCCCGACGCGTTGCTCCTCTTCCGCATGGGAGACTTCTACGAATCGTTCAATACTGACGCCATCGAAGTTTCAGAGATATTGGGAATTACTCTAACTAAACGCTCACACGGCGCAGCCTCTGAGATGGATTTGGCAGGCTTCCCCTACCATGCCTTAGATGTCTATCTGCCTAAACTTATACGTGCAGGAAAACGCATTGCTATCTGCGAACAACTGGAGAACCCGAAACTCACCAAGAAACTCGTAAAGCGTGGCGTTATTGAAGTCATTACGCCAGGAGTTGTGACCGACGATAGCGTACTCGACCGACACGAGAATAACTACCTCGCAGCTCTCTACTTCCCTACTACACAAATAGGCATTGCCTTGGTCGATATCTCTACGGGCGAGTTTTACATCGCCGAGGGGAATAACACCTACATAGACCGCCTCTTGGCGAACTTCCAACCCCGCGAAATCCTCATTGCACGCAACCAATACGAGCACCTCGCGCCCGATTTCAGTTCACGCTTCTACCTCACCAAGGTAGATGACTGGGCTTATGCACTCCCCGATGCCACCTTACGCTTACAACAGCATTTTGCTACAAATAGTTTGCGCGGACTGGGCATAGAGCACTTTACCAATGGTATTTCGTCGGCTGGTGCAATATTGGCTTACCTCGATCTAACCAAACACTCTAGCCTATCACACATTACCCACATTACGCGCATTGAAGAAGACAAGTACGTCTGGATAGACCGCTTTACGTTACGCCATCTGGAGATCTTCAACTCTACGGGAGAAGGCGGTCGGACGCTTGTTGGAACCGTAGACCGCACCAAAACCCCTATGGGAGGACGGCTTTTGCGTCGTTGGTTGGCTATGCCTCTAAAAGAGCTCGATGAGATTGTGAGCCGCCATCAGGTGGTGGAAGCTTTCACAAAACAATTGGAAATACACTACGAACTTACATCACACCTAGAGTCAATAGGAGACCTTGAGCGTATTGCCTCCAAAGTAGCAATGGGGCGCATACTACCCCGCGAAATTGTACGGATGGGGCAGGCACTGCAACAGGTTGAACCCACTAAAAAACTCGCACTAAAAATAAACGAACCTGCACTTGAAGCTCTCGCTACGCACCTTGCGCCGTGTAGTGAACTCACCGAACGTATAGCACGCGAACTGCTTCCCAACCCTGCGAACCTAGGTAAAGGTGACGTATTTGCTGAAGGCGTTTCCGCAGAACTCGACGAACTACGCAACCTGAAAAACCACAGTAAGGAGCGATTAGACGAAATGCTCCAAAGAGAAAGCCACCGTACGGGTATTGCGAACTTGAAAATCGGGTTCAATAACGTGTTTGGGTATTTCTTCGAGGTGCGCAAAACACAACTAGACCGCATTCCCGAGGAATGGGAACAGCGCCAAACGCTTGTGCAAGCAGCTCGTTTTATCAATCCCGAACTCAAAGAATTTGAAAAAAAAATACTCGGTGCAGAAGAACGCATCCTAGCTATTGAAGATGAGCTTTACAATAAGCTTTTGCAAGATCTTTTAGGATACGTAGATACCATCCAGCGCAATGCGGAGCTCCTTGCACAAATAGACGTACTCAATGGCTTTGCCACGCTTGCTAATGAAAAGGAGTGGGTACGTCCCATAATGGACGAGTCATTACAAATAGACCTCGAGGAGGTATGGCATCCTGTCATAGCCGATGTGTTGCCAGTAGGCGAAACGTACGTACCCAACACTATACACCTCAACTCGGAGGGAGAACAGATCCTGATGATTACGGGACCGAACATGTCGGGTAAATCGGCTCTACTCCGACAGACAGCCCTCGCCGTACTCTTGGCACAAGCTGGGGCATTCGTACCCGCAAAACGGGCTCGCATTGGCATAGTAGATAAAATATTTACACGCGTAGGTGCCTCCGACAACATCTCCATGGGCGAGTCTACTTTCATGGTAGAGATGGTCGAAGCAGCAAGCATTCTGAACAACCTCTCCGAACGCAGTCTCATACTTCTCGATGAGATTGGACGCGGCACAAGTACCTACGATGGAATCTCCATTGCATGGGCCATGGCAGAATACTTGCACGAGAACCCCTACGGACACCCCAAAACCCTCTTTGCAACCCACTACCACGAACTGAACGAAATGGAGAAACAGTTCGCACGTATAAAAAATTACCACGTCTCGGTACGCGAGGTAGACGGGCAAGTACTCTTTATCCGTAAACTCGAAGCAGGGGGCAGCGAGCACAGTTTTGGAATACACGTAGCACGGCTAGCGGGCATGCCATTGCGCGTAGTACAACGGGCACAAGTAGTACTGAAACTCCTAGAACAAAATCGGCAACACCACAACGAGGCAGATGCCCTGAAGGATGCCGCCGCAACCGATACAAGCATTCTTCTGCCTAAAGAGGATTCTACCCTAAAAGCGCTCCGCGAACGCCTCGGTTCATATAACCCCGATGCAATGACACCTTTACAAGCGCTTGCTGAACTCAACGAACTCATTACACTAGCAGGACTCCGCGAAAAGGAAGAAGCACGATGAGTCAAGACAGTATTCTTTCTATCCTTAAAGAGTACTGGGGCTATGACGGTTTTCGTCTGCAACAAGAACAAATTATTAGTAGCGTAGTCGCAGGGCACGATACACTTGGGCTTCTCCCTACGGGAGGAGGAAAGTCTATCACCTATCAAGTATCAGGGCTTGCACGCGGTGGGCTAACTCTCGTCATTACGCCTCTCATTGCTCTCATGGAAGATCAGGTAAATGCTCTGTTGCACCGCGGTATTCGCGCTACTGTACTCCATTCAGGGCTTACGCCTAGCGAGGTTTCCATTCGGCTGAACAATGCCGTACTAGGCATTTATTCTTTTCTTTATCTCTCACCTGAGCGCCTGCAGACGGTGTCGTTTTTGGAATACCTCCCGCAGCTCAATATTCGCCTCATTGCCGTCGACGAAGCACACTGTATCTCACAATGGGGACACGATTTCCGTCCCCCGTATCGCAAAATCGCAATGCTGCGCGAATTGCTACCGAATGTTCCCATATTAGCCGTAACGGCAACAGCTACCCCGCTCGTCGTAAAAGATATTATCTCAAACCTCGAATTACGCACTCCGAAGGTCTATTCCGCCTCTTTTAAGCGTCCAGGGCTACAATATGCCGTAATTGAAGAAGAACGACAAGAACAACGTACTATACGTATCTTACAAAAGATAGACGGATCTGCGATTCTTTACATTCGCACTCGGTTAGGTACCGAACTTGTGGCAGGGGCACTTAGAAAAGCAGGGATTTCTGCACTTGCTTACAATGCAGGTTTATCTGCAAGCGAGCGACAGAAGCGCCAAGAGGCATGGATGCAAGGCAAAGTGCGTGTAATGGTAGCTACCAATGCCTTCGGAATGGGGATTGATAAAAACGATGTACGCTTAATCCTTCATTTCGGGATACCACCCTCACTTGAAGAATACTACCAAGAGGCGGGACGCGGGGGGCGCGATGGAAAGGGCGCACTGGCTCTACTACTTTATCGCAAAGAGGAGATTGAAACAGGATGGAAACAACTGCAGGCACAGCGCTTTTCGGAGGAGGAAATAATGCGCTTTTATCAAAATCTGCGCGACTATTGTGCATACGCGGAGCACCTACCCAGTACGAATGAAACAGTTTTCAACGTAAATGAATTTACACACCGCTTTACTTGGGAGAAAGAAAGATTTAACAGCCTCCTAGTACTATTGCAACAAAACGAAAAACTCACCTTCAGAACACCTAATAGTCCTGAGTTTGCTATTCGCATTATAGAGCAACGCGAAGCAATAGAGGCGTTACGGCGAAATGATAAACTGTACAATTCTCTATTTCAATATCTTCTAGGGAAGTATGAGGGCATTACCAAGCATCACCACATCATCCCCTACTATCGGGTCTTAAAGAGCGAATTGCAGATAGCTCCTAAAGAGTTGCACGAAATCCTACAACGGTTACATAATACAGGCTACATCCATTACATGGACTTACATGGCGCTCTCTACCTACAGCTTGAAAATGCAACAACCTTTGATTTCGATTTTTCCTACTGGAAGGAGGTGCACCGCTTAAAAGAGGAGCGCTACGAAAAAATGTTGGCTTATATAAACAGCCATGGGGTATGCCGCGAAGCGTTTCTACGCACCTATTTTGGTGAGGAACTCTCCGAAGCGGAGCAACATTGCAAACGTTGCGATGTATGCTTACACATTAAATAGCAAATTCGCAGTGACTAACACGTCCTTACCATAAAATTGCACAAATAGACGCACTACTGCTAGTGACATGCTCCACTAATCCGCATTTACCGATCCTTTTCTTTTCGGTGTGAAACGCGATTCGGTATGATTAAGCAAACGTCCTATATTCTTGCGGTGCGTGACAAAAAGAAGCACAGCAACGGTTATAGCGAATATGATAAGGGGGAGATCTCGCACCCTAAACAGGAATACAAGGAAGAGAGGGAACGAAACCCCCGCCGTCATTGAGCCGAGCGACACATAACGCGTTATCACTAGCACTAAAGCAAACACACCGAGCGCACACAACGTAGCCAGCGGATGAAGGGCAAAAACAACGCCGCAAAGCGTAGCGACACCCTTCCCGCCCCTAAAGCCTGCAAATAGGGGAAAAATATGTCCTAAAACGGCACAAATGCCAAATAAAATAGCAAAGAGCGACCACGAGACGTTCAATGTGGGAACAAGATGGAACAAAACACGATAGAGACTAGTAGCTACAAAGCCTTTCAACAAATCAATAGCAAAAACAGCAAGACCTGCTGGAAGCCCTAAAGTACGTATCGTATTGGTTGCGCCCGCATTCTTGCTTCCGTATTCGCGCACATCAATTTTGAAGAACGCTTTTCCCACCCAAACGGCGGTGGGAATGCTCCCTAGTAGATAAGCCACAATAGCTAATACCACTATATAGAGTATTGTAACACCCATTCTGCCCTCCTCTTTAACGTTGTACAAATTTAGGGTAATTTTATAGAGAATCGCACGTTTTGAAGGGTATAGAGTGCTGTAAATAGAACAAAGCACTTACTCCAATAGAGCTAAAAAAAATGGAAGTAGAGAATAGCACAGAAGCGCAGAAGCAACGTAGAAACCTTATAGCCGAAACACGCTCCTTACTACAGTCGGAGCATAGCAGTACTTTGCGTAGCGCACTAGACACAGTTCGTAGCGAGGGACTCGAGGAACTACTCCCCGAAACCTTAGCACTCCTTGCAACGACCGACTTAGAACTCCGCAGCTACATTTTTGAATTCCTGATTGATATACACTCGTCGGCACTCGTAACGCATTTGGCAAACGCTCTGGAAAAAGATTACGAAGCTGATCTGCTGGCACTTCTCATTTCGCTTTGCTGGCAGAGTCCGTTAGATTACTCCCCGCTTCTAGAGTGTCTTCTCCCCTTCATGTCGCACCCGAACCTCCAAGTGGTCATTGAGACCATGACAAGCCTCGAAATTGCCTTCGACCACGCCTCACGTACACAGTTGGAATTCGCACTCAAAGCGCTGAAACAGATGCAAAAAGAGGAGAAACGGCAAGAGGTTCGTCTTCTCCTCGAAGAACTTCAATCTACCTGTAGTCGGTGTCTGCAACAAGTAATCAATAACGAACGCGAGGAAAAGCAAGAAGCGCATCACCATCACGAGCATTGCGATTGCGGACACGAACATTGCGAGCACGAGCATTAGAACTCGAAACAGGGCGAGCAACTCAAATAGTTGGTCTCCGCCTGCTTTACATCGATTTTACAGACAATGAAAAAGGGTTACCTTTTGAGTAACCCTTTCATATACATACAACCTGTGATCCAGCTGGGATTCGAACCCAGGACCCCATCCTTAAAAGGGATGTGCTCTACCTGCTGAGCTACTGAATCATCTCCCTCGCATTCCAACAACAGCGCAAAGGTACACAATATTTTTGAATGTAGAAGGAGCCGAACGGAAATTCCATCAATTCCTCAACAAGGAATCTACAAACTGGGATACTCTGTGGCTGCTTACTTAGCACTCAGTTTTTCTAAATGCTTAGCCATCTGTTGCTGTAACTCCTTTGCCTTTTCACGCGCCGCAGTTGCAAAATGCGAACCGCTGTCGGCATAAAGAATTCCGCGAGCGGAATTGACTAGCAATCCGCAACGGCGATTCATACCATACTGCACCACCTCGTCAAGACTACCGCCCTGATGTCCAACACCTGGGATGAGCAAAAAATGTTCGGGCACTATGGCACGCACACGCTTCAACATCGAAGCATGCGTGGCTCCCACCACATACATCATATTTCCTTCATGCCCCCAATGCCGCGAACGTTCTAGCACCTCTTCAAAAAGTTGGCGCTGCTCCCCGTGTGGCGAATTTACCTGAAGCGTCTGAAAATCTTCATAGCTCTCGTTAGAGGTCACTGCAAGCAATACGACCCAACGCCCTACATACTCAAGGAATGGTTGCACGGCGTCGCGCCCCATGTACGGAGCAATGGTAACAGCATCAAAGTCCATAGATGCAAACATGCTCTTGGCATACATAGAAGCCGTGTTAGAGATATCCCCACGTTTGGCATCGGCAATAATCATGATCTCGGGATGATGTTCGCGCAGGTACTGCACTGTGCGTGCAAGCGATTCCCAGCCTCTCGCCCCGTTCACCTCGTAGAATGCCATATTGGGTTTATATGCTACACAGAGGTCGGCAGTAGCGTCTATTATAGCCTTATTAAACTCATACATCGGGTCGTGCTTTCCCGAGAGCGATACAGGGATTTTCCGCAAATCGGTATCCAGCCCTACGCACAAGAAACTCTGCTTCTTGACTATCTGCTCATACAAATGGTTGGCATCCATTGTCGTGTCGTTTGCTCTTCGTTTTTATTTTGTATTAAATACCACTAGCACGCAACCGTTCGGCGTTCTCGGCTATCTGTAACTGCTCGATAAACGAATCCAGCGCCCCATTGAGCACAGCATCCAGATTATAGACCGTGTAATTGACGCGATGGTCTGTAACTCGTCCCTGCGGGAAGTTGTAGGTGCGGATTTTGGCAGAACGGTCGCCAGTAGAAACCATGGTCTTTCGTTGTGAAGACACGCCGTCAAGATACTTCTGGTACTCAATATTGTACAAACGAGTACGTAGTTCTATCAGTGCTTTTTCAAAATTCTTGATTTGCGACTTCTGATCCTGACACTGAACCACTATGCCCGACGGAATATGTGTAAGGCGTACCGCCGAATAGGTGGTATTTACGCTCTGCCCACCTGGTCCTGAGGAACAATAGGTATCCTTTCGGATGTCCTCCATCTTCAGTTCCACATCAAACTCTTCTGCCTCAGGGAGCACTACCACAGAAGCCGCAGAAGTATGTACACGCCCCTGCGTTTCGGTCTGTGGTACACGTTGTACACGGTGCACACCCGACTCGTACTTCATGATTCCGTATACCCCATCGCCTTTCAAGGAGAAGACTATTTCCTTATAGCCCCCTACCGTTCCTTCAGACGAGGAGGTAACCTCTAGTTTCCATTTGCGCAATTCGGCGAAATAGGAATACATGCGGAAAAGGTCTCCGGCGAACAAGCTCGCTTCGTCGCCCCCCGTTCCTGCTCGTATTTCAACAATGGCATTCTTGCTATCCTGCGGATCGCCAGGGAGAAGAAGCAAGCGGATTTCCTCCTCCATGGGATCTACCTTCTGTTCCGACTCTTCAATCTCCTGTTTGGCAAGTTCACGCAGATCTGGATCACTCTCCTCCGCAAGAATTGTTCTTGCCTGCTGCAACCCCTCTTGTAACGTACGATAGCGCTTTGCTGCTTCAACAATAGGTGCGAGATCGCGGTATTCCTTGTTCAGCTGCACATACCGTTTCATGTCGTTCATCACATCGGATTCGCCCAGCAGCTTCTCGACCTCGTAATAACGCTCAACTATCTTTTCAAGCTTTTCTAACAATCCAGCCTGTTCCATAACTAATTATACTCCTTTTCTTTACCTCGCAAAGGTAGTAAAAAGCTACTTGCGGGCTTTTTAGCACACGCGCAAAAACATTACGATGTTGAAATACGGGAATCCTAAATTCAAAGCCGAAAAATTGAACTGCACCCCAATAGTTGGACAAAAAAACTTTGGGGTGTTTTTATGAAGTACAGTTATAAAGTCCGCCTCGCTATTGTAAAGCGTGTAAAGCAAGGCGAAGCCATCTCTCATTTATCTAAGGCGTACAGTGTCAGTCGTAATGAGATAAGGGAATGGGTGCAAATGTGGGACAAATACGGATGTTCGGGATTGAAATATCAACCCCATAGTCGTCCCACTCGAGCACTAAAGGAGAAAATCGTACGTTTAATCCTAGAAAGAGGCGGATCTTTGACGCAAGTAAGAGTCGAATACAGAATTTGTAGAACGACACTTTATTGCTGGGTCAATACAGTACGTAAGTATGGTTATGATGGTCTTGAACCGTCAAAACGCATGGGACGACCTCCCAAAGAGATAATGGGACGACCAAAGAAGAAAGAACCACAAACAGAGCTTGAAAGGCTACAAGCAGAGAATTTGCGTCTGCGGGCAGAGAACGCACTACTAAAAAAAGCGAAGGCCTTAGTCGAGACAAAAAGCGCCCAAGAACCTCAGAATGGGCACGAGTCATCGACGAACTAAGGTCTGAATATCCTCTTGACTTGTTATTAGAGTTGAGAAAGATGGCTCGCTCTGTTTTCTATTACCATATTAAGCGCCTCAAAAGTGCAAACAAGTATGCTCTTGAGAAAGAGACTATTGAGCGTATTTTTCATGAGCATAAGGGGCGGTATGGCTACCGTCGTGTGACTTCTGAGATGCGCAACAAGGGTTTTGTGTTAAACCACAAGACTATCCAACGGCTTATGGACCAGATGGGGCTAAAGAGTAAAATTCGCAGTGTACGTTACCATTCGTACAGAGGCAATGTGGGACGGGTAGCGCCCAATATCATTAATCGTAATTTCATACCCAAAACACCCAATAGCAAATGGGCGACCGATGTCACACAAATAAAGATCGCTTCTGTCAAGCTATTTTTCTCACCAATTCTTGACATGTTTAATGGCGAGATCATAGCCTATAATATCTCAAGAACTCCAAATCTAGCACAGGTCTATGATATGCTTGAAAAAGCTTTCTCGCAGTTCGACTTTCTAGAGGGGCTCATACTACATTCTGATCAGGGATGGCAATATCAGCACTACGGATATCGCAAGCGATTAGCAGATCGAGGTGTTATACAAAGTATGTCGCGCAAAGGGAACTGTCTAGACAATGCAATGATGGAAAACTTCTTCGGTATTATGAAATCTGAGCTGCTCTATGCGGAAAAGTTCAATTCTCCCGAAGAGTTTGTAAAAGCTTTGGAAGAGTACATTGTTTATTACAACAACAAGAGAATCAAATCTCGCTTAAAAGAAAAGAGTCCAGTACAATACCGAACTCTTTCACAAAGTAATTAGTTAATAACCTGTCCAACTTTTGGGGTGCAGTTCAAGATGATGCCCCGTTTTTAGTAGGTCTGCATAATGGCAGACTCAAATATGGGAAAGTTCTATAAGAGACTAAATGCGACGGTAAGCCCTGCCATTACGATAGATACCATACTCATCAACTTAATGAGAATGTTCAAGCTCGGACCAGAGGTATCCTTGAAAGGATCGCCCACGGTGTCGCCCGTTACAGAAGCTTTGTGTGCATCGCTTCCCTTGCCGCCAAAATGACCTTCCTCGATGTACTTCTTCGCGTTGTCCCAAGCACCACCCGCGTTTGCCATAAAGACTGCAAGCACGAAACCAGCGCCCAGACCGCCAATCAGAAGCCCCATTACGCCTGCTACGCCGAATATGAGCCCTGTGATAATGGGAACTAGTATTGCCAATGTTGATGGCAGAATCATTTCATGCTGTGCTGCACCAGTAGAGATCTGTACGCAGCGTACGTAATCGGGTGTCCCCTTACCTTCCAAAATCCCTTTTATTTCACGGAACTGACGCCGTACCTCTTCTACCATCTTTTGCGCTGCACGTCCTACAGCGTTCATGGTCAGACCTGTAAAGAGGAATGCAAGCATCGCGCCAATAAACACGCCTACGAGCACTTTGTAGTTCATAAGGTTTACCGAGAACCAGTCCATAAAGGTTGGGATTGTGGCATTCTTAACTGTTTCCACATCTAGGTGCAAATTGGGCAGGGTAGCAATTTCCTTTCCTGATTCGAGTAGTCGTACCATACCGATCTTTATCTCCTCAATGTAGGAGGCTAACAAAGCTAGCGCTGTGAGTGCGGCAGAGCCTATAGCAAAGCCTTTTCCAGTTGCAGCTGTTGTATTCCCCAGAGCATCAAGTGCGTCGGTACGCTTTCTTACCTCAGGCTCTAAGCCAGACATTTCGGCGTTGCCGCCCGCATTGTCGGCAATTGGTCCGTAAGCGTCAGTGGCGAGTGTAATCCCCAAAGTGGAGAGCATACCCACAGCCGCAATACCGATACCGTAGAGCCCCATTCCGAAGTTGGAGAAATCGAAGCCCGAAGCAAAGAGATAGGAGAAAGTAATACCGATAACCACCGCAATGACGGGAATTGCCGTGGAGATCATACCGAGCCCCATGCCTGAGATGATGACCGTAGCATGCCCCATCTGTGCACTTTCGCTAACGCGCTGCGTGGGTTTGTAGGAGTGAGAGGTATAGTATTCTGTGGATTTGCCAATGACGATACCAACGAGCAAACCTACGACAACTGAGCATGATATATAGTGCCAGTTTTCAAGTCCCAAAAAGTAAAGAATAACAAACGTGGCCACTGCAATGAGAATAGCACTGAGGTTGATACCGAAATTTAGCGAGCCGAGAAGCTGGCGCATCGTAGCATTTTCTTTCGTGCGTACGGTGAAAATACCTAGGATGGAGAGTAGAATCCCGACCGCTGCAATGATCATGGGGGCTATGATAGCCTTAAATTGCATCGTGCCGTCTGCGGCAAAAGCCGATGCGCCGAGTGCGGCAGTAGCAAGTATTGAACCGCAGTAGCTTTCGTAGAGGTCGGCTCCCATACCCGCCACGTCGCCTACGTTGTCGCCCACGTTATCGGCAATAGTCGCAGGATTGCGCGGATCGTCTTCGGGGATTCCCGCTTCTACTTTTCCTACGAGGTCTGCGCCCACATCCGCGGCTTTGGTGTAAATACCTCCGCCTACGCGCGCAAAGAGTGCCTGAGTAGAAGCACCCATTCCGAAGGTTAGCATGGTGGTGGTAATGGCAATCAGCTTATCGGTTTGCGTTGCTGCTTCCATGAAGTGATTTAGCACGATGTACCAAATAGATATGTCCAGAAGTCCGAGTCCAACCACTACGAGCCCCATAACGGCGCCTGAACGGAAGGCCACGGTCAGCCCTTGGTTCAACGATTTACGGGCAGCATTTGCGGTACGTGCCGAGGCGTATGTGGCGGTGCGCATACCTATGTAGCCCGCAAGCGCTGAGAAGATACCGCCCGTGAGAAAGGCAAAGGGCACCCACTTGTTCTGAACGTGGAAGCCATAAGCTAGTATGGCAAAGAAAATGGCCAGTACAATGAACGCGATTAGCACAATCTTGTATTGCTGGCGCAAGTACGACATTGCACCTTGGCGGACGTAGGCCGCTATCTCTTTCATGCGAGGCGTACCCTCATCCGCACGCATCATGCCGCGGAAAAAGAGCCAAGCAAATAAGAGGGCTAGCACCGATGATACGGGCACTAACCAAAAAATGGGTTCTGCTATTTGCATCTCATATATGTATGTTTATTAACTGCACCACCAAGCGCGCAACGTAGGAGGCACGTTGCTATCTGCAAAGTTATTGAAAATCCGTTTTTGTGCACACTTACAGTTAGTGCTGCAAGTCGGAAAACTTCTTGTGTCTGCGCAAATAGAACTGAATGAGAATAGAGCGAACGCCTAAGTTTCTAACTCCATCCGCTGCCATGGGGATAAACGGAAAGGCGCTGCGCATTGCGAAGTAGTGATAATGCGCCCGAAGCACTGCGGCAAAAAAGGAGGGTTTACCCTTCAGTAGGAAGAGTGTAGCAGCAACCCAATCTAGCCAGAGTCGGAAGGTCATTTTACAGCACTTTGCGGCACTCGGCGGGAGATTTCGGCGCAACATCAGGAGGTTGTTCCGAAAGTTGAGATAGATCTTCCGAGGCGAATTGTTCGGAAGCGAGCCTCCCCCCAGATGATAGACCTCGGCACGAGGGTCGCAATAAATTTCATAGCCAGCGCGACGCAAACGCCAACAGAGGTCTATCTCCTCCATGTGGGCAAAAAAACGCGCCTCCAGTCCGCCTACTTCCCAATAGTGTTTGGCTTTTACCACCAGACATGCCCCCGAACCCCAATCTACGGGAATGGGCGTATCATATTGCTCGTTGTCTTTTTCTATCTCGTCGAGAATACGTCCGCGACAGTACGGGTAGCCGAGCTGGTCAACAAATCCGCCTGCCGCACCAGCATACTCAAAGTATTCGCGATGGCGATAGCTCCTAATTTTGGGCATTACGGCGGCAATGTTCTCCTGTGCGAGTAGAGAGGTTTCCAATGGTTGCAACCACCCTGTAGGGGTTTGTACGTCGCTATTTAGGAGCACATAGAGGGTTGGAGCAAGCTCGCGTTGTACCCATTGCAGTGCACGATTATAGCCTTCGGCAAATCCATAATTTTTGTCGAGTTTGCAAAGAAGTACTGTGGGAAATTCTTGCTCTAGAATGGCAACCGACTCGTCGGTAGAACCATTGTCGGCAACCACGACTACGGCATCGTTGTCAACAGTTTCTACAACACTTGGCAGGAATTGGCGAAGAAGTTTTGCGCCGTTCCAATTGAGAATGACCACCGCTGTTTGCATTCGCAAAAGTAAGGAGAAATGCTATGCAGTAGGGCGTTTCCGTTTCCAACGTTTATGCGACCAAAGCCACGATTCGGGGTTGCGCCGTATTGCGTCCTCCAAAAGCTGCATATAAGTACTCGTTATAGTATTTTCGGGCAGTTCGTTGGGTGTATCGGTAATGAGACGCAGGGTTACTGAGTAGTAGCCGCGCCGTACACGCGTCATGTCGCAAAAGAAGACAGGCGAGTTGAATTGCCGTGCAATTTTTTCAACCCCAGTGTACACCATTGTGTCCTGATGTAGGAACTCTAGCCACGGGTAATTGCCAGGTGGCGGTGTCTGGTCGGAAATGAGCCCGATAAGGGTGGGAATATGCAACTTCTCGTACTGCACGATAGCGCGCAATATGCCTTGCATAGGGATTGCAGAACCGCCGAGGCGTTCGCGCGAACGGGTAAGGAAACGTTCTATACGCTTGTTGTGCACGGGCTTAAAGACGTTAAGCATGTGGTGCTTTATGAGAGGCGCGGCGGTGGTAAGGAATTCCCAATTGGCAATGTGGGCAGCTGCAATGACTACACTGCGTCCTTGTGCAAAAAAGGGTTCAAGGAGTTCGTTGTTGGTGTAGGTACACCGTTTCATCATGCGTTTGGGTGAGGCATGAAGTAGGAAAAAGGACTCTAGGATGAGGTCGGATAGATGCAGGTAGAATTTCCGCGCTATGTGTCGCCGTTCTTTCTCGGAGAGTTCGGGGAAAGAATTGGCAAGGTTCTGATGTACTACCTTCCGACGGTAGCGAATTACATGTGCCAGAAGGAAGGCTAGGAAATCGCTCTTAACATAAAAAAGAGGACGTGGTAAAATGGCGATACACCCCGTGATGGCATAAAATAGCCAATAGAGCAGAGCACCTCCTATCTTCTTCATCTTAGCGACGCATAATTCGCATGATAATTTCTTGAAACTCGGGGAAGAGCGACGGAGCAGCACAGAGCAGTTCGCCGCCGTATAGGTAGTTATTCCCCCCTTCGTAGTCGGAGAAACGAGCACCAGCCTCTCGTGCTATTATAATGCCAGCAGCCACATCCCATGGCTTCAAACCATATTCGTAGAAAGCATCTACGCGCCCACAGGCTACATAAACCAGATCGGTGGCTGCCGAGCCGAGGCGACGCATGCCGTGCGAATTGCGCATAAAGTATTCTAGCGTCTCCATAAACTGGGGTAGTCGGTCGTAGTCGTAATAGGGGAAACCTGTTGCTATAAGCGCATCATCTACTGCCATACAGGGCGTGGTAGAAAGCATTTGTCCGTTGCAGAAAGCCCCGCCTCCCTTTACGGCTGAGAACAACTCCTCGCGGGTCACCTCATAAACAACCCCCAGTAGCACCTCATTCCCCTTTGCGAGCCCGATGCTAACAGCAAAAGGGGGCATAGAGTGAATGAAATTGGTAGTGCCATCCAGTGGGTCTATAATCCAATTATAACCATCGGAGAGTGGCGTTCCTGCGCCTTCTTCCGACAAAACGCCTACGTCTGGCAGAATATGACGCAATCCAGGCACGATTAACTGTTCTGAGGCCTTGTCTACGTTGGTCACAAAATCGTGCAACCCTTTGGTCTTGATATTCAGCTTGCGTAAACTGCTGAGCTGCTCTGCGATTTTCTCGCCAGCTTGCAGCGCCACCTTTTCCACCTTTGCACAAAGCTCTTTAAGGTCTGCTACCGAAAGTTGTTCTAGATCCACCATCTTTGTTGTTATTTTGCCAAACGCCTTATATCTCTTTTCCAGCCACAATCCCCTCTCCGAGGTAATCCGTCAATAAAACGGGAACAATCGTGGCATGTTGCGCCTTTTTCACGGAAAATTTTGTGGGTAAGTAGTTCTCAGTATGCCCCTCGGCAACTCCGTCTTTTGAAATTCGCTCTACAAGCACCTTTTGCGTCGTATTGATGAAAAGGTGGGTGTATCGTTCCTGTAGTGCTGCGTTTAACTGCATAAGTTGCTCCATACGCCGTTTTATAATCATTGGAGGTACTTGGTTAGGGTAAGTAGCAGCGGGAGTGTCTGGGCGTTGCGAGTAAGGGAAGAGATGAAGGTAGGAGGGAGCAAGCTCCTCTAGAAAATGGTAGGTCTTTTCAAAATCGGCTTCAGTTTCACCTGGGAAGCCTACTATAAGGTCTATGCCTAAGAAAAAGTTTCCTACCCATTCGCGCGCCTTGGCAATGCGTTCGGCATAACGTTGTGTGGTATAGCGTCGCCCCATTGCCCGCAGCACGGCATCTGACCCCGATTGTAGGGGAATATGAAAATGGGGCAAAAAAGCCCGCGATTTGGCAACAAAATCTATCAGATCGTTGGATAGGAGATTGGGCTCTAGCGAAGAGATTCGGTAACGTTGAATGGCTTCGATAGTGTCTAAGGCGCGCATTAGGTCTATAAAACGCTCGTGGTGCGCTTTGCCAAAATCGCCCGTATTAACACCTGTAATCACAACTTCCAGAATACCCGCTTCGGCAATGGCTTGAACTTGTTCCAATACCTCGGCAATGGTAGCGCTCCTACTCTCGCCACGCGCTTGCGGTATGGCACAATAGGTGCAGTGATAGTTGCAACCATCTTGTATCTTGAGAAAAGCCCTAGTACGCCCTCCCTTAGAGAAGGCTGGAAAATAATTCTCGTCGCCCGCCGTGCACGAGGGTGTATGCGCCTTACCCTGTAAGGAATCTAGTACAAGTTCGGCGAGTCGCCGCTTATCATGCCGCGCTACAATGAGATCCACGGTGTCTATAACTTGGGCTTCCTTAAGCATCAGGTCTGCGTAACACCCCACGAGAACAATAAATGCCTCGGGGTGCAAACGGCGCATCTTATGCAGTTCTTGTCGGCACTTCTTTTGCGCTTGTTCGGTAACGGCGCACGAATTGAGGATGCAGATCGTTGCCTCGGTAGGTGTCGGTACACTTTTACAGCCCTGCGCTTCAAACTGCCGCTGGTATGTAGAGGTCTCCGAGTAATTGAGCTTGCATCCCAAAGTGTAGTAGAATACCGACGGCATAGGGCAACTATTTCAGAGGTACACAACTGTTATGCTCTGGTAGTGGCTATCAGAGTAAGTCCTTCATGGTATAGACCCCTGTTTTCCCTAACAGGAAACGTGCTGCTGCGAGTGCTCCTGCTGCAAACCCTTCGCGGTTCTTAGCCGAGTGTTGCAACGAGATGGTATCGTGCGCAGAATCTAGGGTAAGGGTATGAATACCAGGCACGCTATCACGACGATGCGCCGTAATGGGCAATACAGCTGTATTGTTGGTAGGTGTGAGCGCCCAGTCGGGATAAGCATTTTCGCCGTGCAAAAAGGGTTGTGCCATGGCAATAGCTGTACCACTAGGAGCATCGAGCTTGGCGGTGTGGTGCGTCTCCTCAATGGCAACCGCATACTGTGGGAAGCGTGCCCGATAACTAGCCAACAACTCGGTAGCTCGCATCAAGATATTTACCCCAATACTGAAGTTCGGAGCATAGAAGAGTGCCGCCTTGGGCGTATTCTTTACCAGCGCTTCAAGTTCTGGGAGTGCCGCATACCATCCCGTTGTACCACATACCACGGGAATTTGTAGTTCGATGCAGGTACGAATGTTAGCTGCCGCCTCGCTGGGGGCAGTAAACTCAATGGCAACCTCCGCCGCTTGGAGTTCTTGAGTCGAATGCACAAGCGACTGATCTTTATCTATACGAGCCACAATAGAATCGCCTGCGGCAAGTGCAAGCTGTTCTATCACATGCCCCATTTTCCCGTAACCTATGAGTGCGATACGCATTTCAGCAAGTCGTTTAATTTGAGGCGGGGCGCGTCACGGTATTACCTATGCGGGAGTAGACCAATAGTTGTTTCCACGCTTCCCCAGTTATTTTACAATTTACACGAAACGGAGTTCGTCTGTTGGTATTCCGAGCAAGAAATCGTGTACAGACATGCGGCGTTTTCCTGCGGGTTGAATACTTGCAATGTGTAGGCTCGTGTTCTGTCCTGTTGTTACTACGAGCGAACGGCGGTCGGGGTGTATTGCCACACTGCCTACTGCCGAAGAGGTGCCTCGTAAGGATGCTGCCAGAAGAAAAGAATCGAACAGTTTTACATCCTCTTCCTTGCTTCCTATGCGCAGTATAGACCACGCACCTGGGTAGGGCGATAAGCCACGGATGAAATTGTGAATCTTTTCACCGTTTTGACTCCAATTTACTTTACAGTCTGCGCGGAAGATCTTTGGCGCAGGACGTAAAGGTTCTACCACCGACTGCTCGGTAGCATGCAATGTGCCTTGCGCCAGTCCCTGCACCGTTTCAACGACTAACGGGGCGCCCAATACGGCAAGCGCATCGTGCAATTCGCCAGCCGTCATATCTTGGGAAATGGTACAACGGCTTTGCAAAAGCATTCCGCCTGCATCTATTGTATCCGATAGGAGGAAGGTGGTAACGCCCGATTCCTTTTCGCCGTTTATTATGGCCCAATTGATGGGGGCAGCACCTCTATACCGAGGTAGTAAAGAGGCATGTAGGTTGAAAAATCCTAGCTTCGGGATAGAATAGACCACCTTCGGGAGTTTTCGGAAGGCAACCACGACGCCGATTTCGGGCTCGTAGCCTTGTAGCGCCTGCACGAATGCCTCCTCTTTTAAGTTTTCAGGCTGTAGTACGGGGAGCGAGTGTGCCAAGGCATATTCTTTAACAGGCGAGGGGCGGAGTTTCAAACCGCGCCCTGCGGGTTTGTCGGGTACAGTCACCACACAAACCACAGGATAGCCCGCCTCGTGCAATGCCTGCAAAGGCGCTACTGCAAAATCGGGCGTACCCATATACACGATACGAGGGAGCATCTTCTGGGAGATATCAACTACCTAGAAACGTATCTATACAGAACAAACGGACTATAGTATAAATAGTAGCACTATTCATTCTTCAAGATGGCATGCCCCATCTTGTCTCGTTTTGTCCGCAAATAGCGTTCGTTCTCTGGGGTAGGCTTAATCTCAATGGGCACAATTTCGGAGATGATGAGCCCATAGCCAGCTAAGCCTTGACGTTTCAGAGGGTTGTTGGTCATGAGTCGCATGCGTGTAACCCCTAGTTCATGCAATATGCTTGCCCCTACACCATAGTCGCGCTCGTCAACGCCAAACCCGAGGTGGAGATTGGCCTCTACGGTGTCCATGCCCTGATCCTGAAGTTGGTAGGCTTTTATCTTGTTGCACAGCCCGATACCGCGCCCTTCTTGGTTCAAATAGACAATCACCCCTTTACCAGCCTCCTGTATGCGTCGCATAGCTTCGTGGAGCTGTTCGCCACAGTCGCACCGATGGCTACCAAAGATGTCGCCTGTAGCACAAGAGGAGTGCACGCGTACCAAGATATCTTCATCTTTCCCCCATGAACCCTTAATGAGCGCTGCATGCTCCAGTCCGTTAGATTTCTGGCGGAACGGAATGATGTGGAAATCGCCCCATTCGGTGGGTAACATGGCTTCTGCACCGCGCTCTACAATGCTCTCATTCTTGAGGCGGTATTTTATGAGATCTTCAATAGAGATGATTTTGAAGTTATTCTTCCTCGCCACTTCAAGGAGTTGGGGTAGGCGCGCCATCGTTCCATCTTCGTTGATAACCTCTATGAGCGCTCCTGCGGGATAAAGCCCAGCCAAACGCGCCAAATCGACGGCGGCCTCGGTGTGCCCTGCACGACGGAGTACCCCCCGATCGCGTGCTCGTAGCGGACATACGTGCCCTGGACGTGCTAAATCGGTTACCTTCGTCTTTGGGTCGGCCAAAGATAAGATGGTTTGTGCACGGTCATACATCGAAACTCCTGTGGTACAGCCATTCCCAATCCTATCTACGGTTACCGTAAACGGCGTCTCGTGCATAGAGGTGTTTACCGTCACCTGCATATCGAGCTCCAACTCCTTGCAGCGCGATTCGGTAATGGGGGCACACAATACGCCACGACCATAGCGCATCATGAAGTTCACTTTCTCGGGAGTTACCTTTTCAGCGGCAATTATAAAATCGCCTTCGTTCTCGCGCGACTCATCGTCTACAACGATCACGAACTCTCCGTTCCGAATGCTCTCTATGGCCTCTTCTATGGTATTCAGACTGCCTCTCAACTTCTGCGTATCGCTCATATCTCTTCGTTTTTTGGTTCAAACCTTTTGGGGCTGTTCTCAGTAGTTATTGTCTTACCATGTTTTTTACAGCTCGCCTGCAGTTTGTGTTTCAACCTTTCTTGTGTAACAATTTAAGTGCCTTTTTGTGCAAATTTGTGAAGAAACGACCTACGCCGCGGTATCCCTCGCGGCTCAGTATTACGGAATCTGTTGTTGCCTTGTAGATGAGGAAAACGGCTATGGGGAGAAGGATAAAACTAGCTCCCCACATTCCCATTGGTGCAGAGACCATGAGTTGGCGCACGATCTTTTCTCCCGTAATTGAGATTACGTAATAGATGATGAAGAAAAGCACCGAAATAACCACGGGAAAGCCCAGTCCTCCTTTACGGATAATTGCTCCCAATGGAGCACCGATGAGGAAAAAAATGAGGATGGCAACAGCCATAGAATACTTTCGGTTAAACTCTATAAGATGCTTGGCGCGCGTCTTGAGCTCGTATTCGTAGTCTACCCAAAAATTGTAAACGTGTCCCTTCACATTCTGTGCTTGTTCTATAGCTTTTGCTAGTACCTCGCGTTTCTTTGCGGGGGAGAGGGTTGCATAATACTCCTGCACGTGGAAGGTGTCGCGTATCGGGTTCGGTTGCAAAACGCTCAAGTTCCGAAGACGTAGAAGCACCCCGTTGTTGAGGTAGGTATGTTCGGCATCTGTCATAGAGTCGCAACGAGTCGCGATAGAGTCACTGGCGCGCTGCAACTGCCTAGTGTTCATAACATGGTAGGTGTTGCTAAACACCCCCTCATCCGAACGTTCAAAACCAAAGCCTTCCAAACGTTTTATGAGCCTTTTGCGCTTGAAATGTGAGGTACGCGCAGCGTATTTAGGGTCTGTGCTGTTGAAGGGAGCATCCTGATCTGTCTCGTCGTATCGTGTGCCACTGAATAGCTCAACAAGCATAAATTTCCGATCGGGGGTAATGGTAATATACCCCGAATCTGCCCGTGTTACAGAGACGTTGCCGTGACGCTCCGAGTGGTCGTAAATCAGGAGATCGTACATAAGACTCCCGCCAGATTCGCGTCCCCCGATCCGAATACTATAGCCTGCAATGTCGTTGTAGAAGACCCCTGGGCGAATAACGATATCGGGGCGTTGTTGCTGCACGCTGTAGATGAGGGTACGCATCTTCAGGGTCGAAACGGGCACTAGGTAGTCTGCCACCAGATAACCAAATAGGGTGAGGAAGAGGCTTACCATGGCAAGCGGGAAGATGATACGCGGTAGTGAGATGCCCGCCGATTTCATGGCCAGTAGCTCGTTGTGTTCTCCAAGGTTGCCCATGGTCATCAGTGCCGCAAGCATTGTGGCAAGGGGGAGTGCCATTGGGATAAGCCCTACCGAGGCGTACAGGAGCAGCTCGGCTATGAGCTTGAGGTCTAGCCCTTTACCGACCAGATCGTCTATATAGCGCCACAAGAACTGCATCAGGAGAATGAACATGACGATGAAGAAGGTCATGATCATCGGCCCCAGATACGTCCGCAATAGAAATACGTGTAGCTTTTTCAAAATCTCTCACCCCCGCTGGCAACAAAGATACCGCTTTTCAATAATGCGCTTACGCGGAAAGAAAACGGAATGGTACTTGAGAATGAACGTGAGAGAGTTATGCAATCGGCTACCTCAAAAAAAAACAACATGCATAGATACTGCTCCATTAAATTTGTTCGCATGAATGAACAAAATAAGCCTTTTCACTCGTTAGCTGTGGAGAGATACGGGAGATAAGAGAGTGAAAGATAAAGTCTCGCTTGTTTTTGCATTCAAAAACCACATAGAAACACTTTATTTTTTATCTTTGTTATATGAGTAGGTAATCGGGAGGGCACGATATGCAATTTCATTTTCGGATGGTAGATCCGCTTGTGGGCGATTTTTTGCGTGAATATTTAATTTCGTCGGGTGCTACGTTCTACGATTTTTATCGTTTCTTGTGTTCTGATCTGCACCTACAGAGCGAGCATCTCATGTCTTTTTACACAGTGAGTGAGGACTGGGAGAAGCAGATGGAGCTAACCCTCTTAGATATGGGCGATTCGGGCACAGAACTCCCGACCGTGGCGATGAATACGGTGCGTCTGGGCGATGTGCTGACCCAGGTGGGCGATCGTCTCATTTTTTGCCATGATATTTTTTTGAATCGTAACCTATACGTGCAGCTGATAGCCATAGAGGAGGGCGATGTAGCCCTACTGCCAGGTAAGTGTCTGAAAGCGGTTGGTGCAGATCCTGCCCCGAGTCCTGATATGGAGGAGTCCGTTTTGGAAGATCTCAGAGACCTTTATCAGTAAGAGCTGCTTTGTCTAGCCCTGATTTTGTTTTAATTGCTCTTTATGGCGCTACGGGTGTTGGTAAAACCTCCGTTGCACTTCGCCTAGCAGAGGCGTTGAGGTGTCCTATCATATCGTCAGATTCGCGCCAGTGTTACCGCGAGATGTCAATTGGTACGGCGCGTCCTACGGAGGAAGAGACGCGCAGGGTGCAGCACTATTTTGTGGGTACTCACAGCATTATAGAAAGATTCTCGGCAGGGCAATTTGAATTAGAGGCGTTGCGCTTGATAGAAGAACTGCGTAGTAGCCAGCATCTGGCTATTCTTACGGGCGGTTCGATGCTTTACATGGATGCACTTACGCAGGGTATCGATGCGTTCCCAGTGCCCGATATGGCACTACGAGCAACGCTCACCGAACAGTTGAACACGGAGGGAGTTGGTACGCTTTTCGAGCGTTTGCAAACTCTTGATCCTGTCACGGCGCAACGCATTGATCGTTGCAACGGTGCACGCGTGTTGCGTGCACTGGAGGTGACTCTACAGACAGGGCGTCCGTACAGTTCGTGGCTTGAACAGCAAAAGCACTCTCGCCCTTTTTCGTTGGTTTCGGTAGGAATACGTCGCTCGCCCGAAGAACTTAATGAGCGCATTCGTCGCCGTGTAGATACCATGGTGGAAGAAGGGCTTGTCGCGGAGGTAGAGGCTTTATTACCCTACCGTATGCTGCCTGCCTTGCAGACGGTAGGTTATTTGGAACTCTTTGATTACTTCGATGGGAAGTGTACTCTTACAGAGGCCATTGAGCTCATCAAGGTGCATACACGGCAGTATGCACGCAGGCAAATGCAGTGGTGGAAACGAAACCACGCGATCCGTTGGTTCGATGCAGAAGACTATCAGGGGTTGTTTACCTTTGTAGAACGCTCTGTTGCCGCGCTAGCTACAAATACGCAGCAGGAGCGAGGAGGCAAAACAGAATGAGTCAGCAGAGGGTGGGGATTGTGGTGGCTGTGTACAATCGTCCCGATGAGTTGCAAGAGTTATTGGTAAGCTTAGTATCGCAACGTGAGCACAGTTTTCGTGTTGTTGTGGTAGAAGATGGCTCGAGTCTCTCTTCGTCGCACGTGTGTCGTGCATTCGAGAATAGCCTTGACCTTACCTACGTAGAGCAAGCCAACACGGGGCCAGCCTTAGCTCGTAATAAGGGAGTGGAGGTTTTGGGCGACACATGTGAGTTTGTGCTTTTTGTGGATTCGGATTGCACGCTTCCGCCGCAGTATATGCTGACGTGTTATGAGTGGCTTGCTACAACCACACAAGTAGATTTGTGGGGTGGACCAGATGCTTGGAATGAGAATTTTTCGCCCATTCAGAAGGCAATAAGCTATGCTATGACCTCTCCGTTTAGTACGGGCGGCATCCGTGGCGGCAATGAGGTGTCCGATAAGTTTTATCCGCGTACCTTCAACATGGGAGTACGCTTATCTGCGTTTCGTGCAGTTGGAGGCTTTAAGGATTTGCGCTATGGCGAGGATGTAGATCTGAGCATGCGTCTGGTAGAAGCAGGCTACCATTCGTACCTAGCGCCCCGTTTATTTGTTTACCACAAGCGCCGTACAAGTTGGCGGAGTTTCTTTATGCAAGTGTATCATTCGGGTACGGCGCGTTATATGCTCTCACGTCTCCATCGAGGTTCTTTGAAATTGGTACATCTCCTTCCCGCAGTGGGTATTGTTGTGCTGGTGTTGGTGCTCTTTGTACCGCTTACGCGCTGGCAGTATTTGGTTTTTGGGGTGCTTGCTGTTATCTATTTCCTGTTGCTCTTTGTAGATGCCCAATCGCGTTTTCACGATATAAAGCTTGCACTTCGTAGTGTGTATGCCTGTGCAATCATGATCTTGGGCTATGGCTTAGGGTTACTCGGAGCGCTATTCGGGTTCTCACGAAGTTATTGTCGTGTAAAGTCGTAATTCGGATAGGCGATGCCAAGCAGCTTGCTAGAGTCCTCGTTGAGTGTACTGCGTTTAGCTCCGAAACTGGTGCAGGCACTCCAAACGGAGTTAGGGATATACTCTTTGGAAGATCTGTTGATGTATGCCCCTTTCCGTTACAACGATCGGACGAAGGTAACGTTCTATGCTCAGATTCAGAATACTACGACGCCTGTGCAGCTTGTTGCCACTCTTGAGCACATTGCCTATTCGGGCGAGGGAACAAAGAAGCGTCTGGAGGCGCAGTTCCGTGATCCGAGTGGCGTGTTTCAGGTGCTTTTTTTTAAGGGGCATCAGTACATTTACAAACAGTTGTCGATAGGTACGCGGTACGTTCTTTGGGGGCGTCCGTCGCTTTTTATGCATACGTACAATTTTGTGCATCCCGAGCTAGAACCTCTTGCCGAGGGACGGTCGCCCAATCTTGCACTCGAACCCGTTTACGAAGTTACCGAGAAGCTTAAACGGCAGTACGTACATAGCCGCCGTATGATGCAAATCCAAGGTACTTGTTTGCGTTTTCTGGCGGGTAGAATAGAGGAGATTCTGCCGCAGTATATCCTCGACAAATACCACCTACTTTCTCGCGCAGATGCCTTTTTACGTTTGCATTTTCCGCGTCAGATGTCAGATGCCGACAATGCAAGGTTGCGTTTTAAGTATGAAGAGTGGTTCTGTTTGCAACTAGAGCAAGCGGAGTTTTTAGTTCGCGATACGCAGGTGCGCGGTATTGTCTGTTCTCGCGTTGGAGAATTATTCAATAGTTTCTACAAGGAGCATTTGGCTTTTTCTTTAACTGAGGCGCAGAAGCGTGTACTCCGCGATATTCATGCCGATATGAAAAGTGGGCGGCAAATGAACCGACTTTTGCAAGGCGATGTGGGGTCTGGCAAGACGTTGGTTGCCCTTTTTTCGTTGCTCCTCGCTGTTGACAATGGCTTGCAAGGGTGTTTGATGGCGCCGACCGAAATTCTGGCTACGCAGCACTATCGGAGTATATGCCGTATGCTCGGGGATATGCCTGTACGTGTGGAACTTCTTACGGGCAGTACAACGCAAAAAGAACGCCGCCCGATACATGAAGGGTTGCGCGACGGAGCGGTGAATATTCTTATCGGTACGCATGCCTTGATAGAGGATGAGGTAGTCTTTCACAATCTAGGTTTGGTGATAGTGGATGAGCAGCATCGGTTTGGCGTGGCGCAACGTGCTAAGTTGTGGGGCAAGAATCCCGAGATACTCCCACATATCCTTGTTATGTCGGCAACCCCAATACCGCGTACTTTGGCACTTACCGTATACGCGGGACTAGATATTAGCGTGATAGACGAATTGCCCGTGGGTCGTAAGCCCATTGAAACACGCATTTTGCACGAAAACCAACGTGAGCAGCTCTACAATTTCTTGCGACAGGAGATGGCGCAGGGGCATCAGGTTTATGTGGTTTATCCGCTGGTGAATGAATCGGAGGCCTTGGATTTAAAGAGTGTAACAGAGGGGTACGAACGTATGGGAGAGGTTTTCCCAGCACCGCAGTATAGAGTGGGGATGCTTCACGGACAGATGCCTGCTGCTGAGAAAGAGGAGGTGATGCGTGCCTTTGCCAGTGGGGCAGTGAACCTGTTGGTAGCTACCACGGTGATAGAGGTTGGGGTAGATGTACCGAATGCTACGGTGATAGTGATAGAAGATGCACAACGTTTTGGGCTAACGCAGCTTCATCAGTTGCGGGGACGTGTGGGGCGAGGCGCTGAAAAGAGTTACTGCTTCCTCATGACGAAATATGATATTCAAGGCACTACACGCCAACGGCTTCAGATTATGGAGAAGACCAACGATGGTTTCAAAATTGCAGAAGCCGATCTTCAGTTGCGCGGGCCAGGGGAGTTGGGAGGTTTGATGCAGAGTGGTAAAGAAGGCGGAGCTTTCTCGTTTGCCAGTGCTTTAGAGGATACAGATATAATTCAGGCTATGCGTACAGAGGTGCGCGAATTGTATCGTGTAAATCCGATGCTAGAGGGCAAGGAATACGAACCGCTATGTGCTTTTATGGCACGTCGGGGAAAGAAGACTAATCCGATAATTGTGAAGATTGGTTGAAAATTTTAGCGCCTCGTGGCGCATTGCCTGTTCCCCCTAAACGCAGGGTAAGTAGCCGTATGTACAGATGCTATGCAACGAACATCTGTTATCTTTGCATTACTTACCTAAAGTGGGACTTGAAAATGAAACTTGCGATGAGTTTTTCCGCACGAAGCATTCTTCTCTTGCTCGCGGCTGCCACTTTGTTCTTTGCGAGTTGTAGCCCAGAAGCATTGGACGATTTGAATGGTGTCGGCAGTATGCGCATCAGTCGCGATACGGTATGGACAAAGAATAAGCCGATTCTACTTGAAGGGGCGGTAAATATAGAGGGAGCAACCCTTACTATCGAGGCAGGTACAACCATCCGCATGGGACGCAATGGTGCATTTGTGATTGGCGAAAACCAAGCAGGTGCCCTCAAAATTAACGGAACTGCCGATGCACCAGTCCGCATTATTCCTAGTTCGCAAGAGATCTATTGGCGCGGCATACATTTCATCAAAACGCGCTCGGAGTCTCGCATAGCGCACTGCGAACTGGAACAGGCTTCGAGTACCAATGAGCCCGCACTAGAGCTTACCGAGGTAAATTTCCCGATAGAAAACTTGCGCTTAGTCAAGTGTGGCGGTGACGGAATTGAGATTCACAAGGCCGCTCCTAATTCTCCGCAGATTACCTACTTGTACGTGGAAACGCCGACGGGCAACCCGCTCACAGGCGATGCTTCGTTGCTCTATGCTCTTGGTCACAATATTACACTGACTGCTCCTAACGGAGGAGTTTATCTTGCGAGTGGTACACTGACCGCCGATAGGTTTCATTTCCGAAATTTCTCTTGCCCGTACATCGTGCGCTCGGAGATCTCTATAGATGCCAAACGGCTTGGCTTTGATGCACAGACGAGGTTTGAGTTTGAACGTAATGGCGGTCTGAATATCGGGGTATATTCGGAAACCAAGGTGCAAGCAGAAGGCGTTGTCTTTACAGGACGTGGTGCAGACCTCCGACAAGGGATGTGGCGCGGTGTAATTGTCAATTCGCACGTAGTAGGAAGAGAAAGTTACTTCCGCAAATGCCTTTTTGACGCTGGTGGCGGAGGAAATGAAAAAGGGAATCTGGTGCTCTACGACGTAGATGGGCTTGAGGTGAGCGATTCACAGTTCTCGCGCAGTGCAGGATACGGAATCGTGCTCATTGCTTCGAGCATCAGAGAGCTTAGCCCGAATAGGTTTACGGAGAACGGACAGGGCGACAAAAAAAGCGAAAAACGATAATGGCAGACCGTACAACGATGAGCGAGAATAAAAATGCTATGACTCCGTGTGGCGAGCTGCTCGGAGGGCTAGAAGGAGCAAGTGCGCGCACGCTGCGCTGTGGTGGGCGGTTATTGAGTTTGGAGAGACCCGTTGTGATGGGCATTCTCAACGTAACGACCAATAGTTTCTATGCGAAAAGCCGTTGCCAGTCGGCTCGAAAAATTGCAAAGCGCATAGAGCAGATTATCAAGGAGGGTGGAGAAATTCTCGATATCGGGGCATGTTCTACGCGTCCAGGTAGTACGCCACCGACTCCTGAAAAGGAGTACAAAGACCTCAAGAAAGCCATAACCATTGCGCGTGAGGTTTCGGCAGACCTCCCCATCTCTATTGATACCTACCGTGCCGATGTGGTAGAAAAATTGCTCGACGAATTTGGCGTTGAGATTGTAAACGATATTTCGGGTGGTTTGCTAGACAACAAGATGTTCGATGTTGTGGGAAAATACCGTGTGGCGTATGTACTTACGCACATTCAGGGGAGTCCAGACAACATGCAAAGCGATCCGCACTATGAGAATGTCGTAGAGGAGGTCGCAAAGTTTTTTACGGAGCGAGTTGCCGATCTCAAGCGCCGCGGAGTGGCAGATATTATTCTAGACCCTGGTTTTGGCTTTGGTAAGACGATAGATCACAACTACACGTTGCTACGCAATCTTGCCACTTTCTCTATGCTCGAGCTCCCTATCTTGGTAGGTATCTCTCGCAAGAGTATGATCTACAAAGTGCTAGAAACCGACGCAGAAGGCGCATTGGCGGGTACACAGACTCTCGATACGCTTGCACTAGCTAACGGAGCCTCTGTTCTTCGTGTGCACGATGTTTTACCTGCTGTGCAGGCTGTGAAACTCTACGAGCGATATGCGCATCAGGCTTTCTTAAAGTAAATTCCAGAATCTAGGTGCTAGGATGGAAACGCAGGGTTTCTTCTCGGTAGGTATTCTCGATATCATCGATATACTTCTCGTTGCGTTCCTCATATACAAGATTTACAAGATGGCGCGCGGCACAACAGCCGTCACCATTTTTTGGGCGATAAGTTTGCTCTATGCCGCATGGGTAGCGGCACGTGCCCTGAACATGGAGCTTATCAGTACGATCCTCGGACAAGTTACGGGCGTCGGACTACTCGCTCTGCTTATCGTATTTCAGCAAGAAATACGCCGTTTCCTGCTCTATGTTGGCAACTATTATAAGATGCGCCACCGCCTCTCATTGCGCCATATTTTGAAACGTACCTCGCGTTTTATGTCGGAAAACAACGTCGCCGAACTCGCCGAAGGCTGTGCGCAGATGAGTAGCGAGTATACGGGCGCGCTTATCGCCATTACGCGTCACGACAACCTACAAGAGGTTATAGACACTGGAGTGAGGGTTGATGGGCTTGTGCGTGCTCGCTTACTAGAGAGTTTTTTTTTCAAAAATGCTCCTTTGCATGACGGCGCGGTGGTGATCCGTAACGACAGGCTAGAGGCGGCGCAATGTATTCTTCCTGTTTCCAACGATGCAGACATCCCCAAACGCTTGGGGTTGCGACATCGTGCTGCTATAGGGCTTGCAGAACAGAGCGATGCACTACTTGTTGTGGTCTCTGAGGAGACGGGCTCTATCAGCCTTTTTTATGGAACAAAACGTTTGGAAGGGCTGACGCAGAAACAGCTCCAACAAAAACTCAACGAGTTGCTTACGATCTAAATAAATCGGCATACTAGCGCGATTCGTAAGTTTAAGTGGTGTGCTCGTAATACGCAAATTGTTACGTTGCCTAGGAGTCTTTTTGCCAGACGCGAGGAACTTATAACAAGTGTGTACTTTATCCCTATTCTTGGAGTTTAGCTTTCTATGATTTTGAATATCTCAAAAGAGAGCCTCTCCTTGAAGTGACCTCAAAAAGTTTTTTGTCCAACTTTTGGGGTGCAGTTCAAATTTTTGGTGTCCGTTTTTTTATGACAGACAATAGGTTATGCTTCAGTGGCTTCTTCAGGAGTACACTGGATTCTTTGGCGCACTGCAGCAAATAGTAAGGGAGACACAACCGAAGTCGTGCCTCCCTTATCTTTCTACAAATATAGCGATTAGCGAACCGAATCCAGAACAGCCTTAAATGCCTGTGGATTGTTCATTGCCAAGTCGGCAAGTACTTTACGGCTCAACACGATATTTTTCGCATTCAAACGCCCCATGAACTCCGAGTAGGTCATCCCTTCTGCACGGACAGCAGCATTGATACGCTGTATCCACAAAGCACGGAATTCTCGCTTTTTACGCTTGCGATCCACATACGCATGCGTCCACCCCTTTTCGAGCGTATTTTTGGCCACCGTATACACATTACGGCGTGCTAGAAAATTACCCTTCGTCTGTTGAAGGATCTTTTTTCTGCGTCTGCGCGACGCTACTACATTAACTGATCTAGGCATCTTTTACCTTTTTCGGAATACGAGCGGTTGTTACTCCACAACTCTTTCAGCTCTGCTACCCCTGTTAAACAAATAAAAAACAACAAACTACTTCACTAACAACAAAACCTTCATACGACGCTCATCGCTGTGGTGCACCAAACCCATCTTGGTTAGGTTGCGCTTACGCTTCGTACTCTTCTTTGTTAAGATGTGACTCTTGTACGCATGCTTGCGTTTCAACATTCCCGAACCCGTCTGGCAGAAGCGTTTCATCGCTCCTCGGTTCGATTTCATCTTCGGCATCTTTCTCTAACTATTTATGCTGATTGTTAAACCTTTATTCTTCGTCGTTCGAGGCCTCAGCAGCTGCGCCTTTTTTCTCTTGCGGCTTCTTTTTGGCTGTCTTGAGCGGAGCAAGCACCATAACCATATGCTTCTCATTCAGCTGCGGTAACTGCTCTACTTTGGCGTACTCTTCCAGTTCCTTTGCGAAACGAAGCAAAAGCGCCTCGCCCAGATCCTTGAAAAGGATAGAACGCTTCATGAAACGAAGATCCGCCTTTACCTTTGCTCCTTCTTCAAAGAAACGAATAGCATGACGCAACTTAAGCTGAAAATCGTTCTCGCCCATATTGGGAGTAAAACGTAACTCCTTCATCTCAACCTTCGTCGCGCTCTTTCGCATCTCCTTCTGCTTACGGCGCTGCTCGTAGAGGAATTTCTGATAGTCTACCACACGACATACGGGAGGCTCAGAGTTCTCTACAATCATCACCAAATCGAGCTCAAGGTCGCGCGCAATACGTAAAGCCTCGTCTATAGAGACTACACGCGATTCGCCAATATTGTCTCCCACGATACGCACTTGGCGAGCACGGATGTCGCCATTGATCCGATGTTGCGGCGCACGGTCGGAACGAAAATCGCCGCGCTCTCCTCGTTCTGGTCGCTCAGGACGCGGCGGACGAGGACGAAAGAATCTGTTGTCTGCTATTGTAGTACCCTCCGAAATTCGTTTTTTATGTGTACTTCTCCTATTTTTTCTTGACTTCAAATGAGCGTGCGAGTTCGTCTTCCAGATGCTCTACAAAAACTTCCAAACTCATACTTCCCATATCTACTCCGCCACGTGCGCGTACCGAAACTGCACCTTCGGCTGCTTCGCGCTCGCCCAATACAACAATGTACGGAACACGTTGTAACTCAGACTCGCGGATCTTCTTACCAATCTTTTCACTGCGATCGTCGTAATTGACGCGATAGCCTTTCTCTTTCAAAACGCGAACCACCGTCTCGGCGTACTCATTAAACTTGTCGCTGATGGGCAATACCGATACCTGATCGGGCGACAACCAGAGCGGAAAACGTCCACCCGTATGCTCAAGTAGAACCGCTACAAAACGCTCCATAGAACCAAACGGTGCGCGGTGTATCATTACAGGGCGATAACGCTGATCATCTGCCCCCGTATACTCTAGTTCAAAGCGCTCGGGCAAATTATAATCTACCTGCACTGTACCTAATTGCCAACGTCGCCCAATGGCATCCTTTACCATAAAATCGAGCTTAGGACCATAGAACGCCGCCTCACCATATTCCGTACGCGTGGGTAACCCTTTCTCGGCAGCAGCCTCAATGATAGCACGTTCTGCCTTCTCCCAATTCTCGTCAGAGCCAATGTATTTGCTCCGATCCACCTTGTCGCGCAAAGAGATCTGTGCTTCAAATTGCGTAAACTCTAGCACTCCAAAGATGTAGAGAATAATATCTATCACCTTCAAGAACTCTTCCTTGAGCTGATCGGGGCGACAGAAAATGTGCGCATCGTCTTGTGTAAATCCGCGTACACGGGTTAATCCGTGCAATTCGCCCGACTGCTCGTAACGGTACACCGTACCAAACTCGGCAAGACGCAACGGGAGGTCGCGATAGGAACGCGGCGAAGACCGATATATCTCACAGTGGTGCGGGCAATTCATAGGCTTCAATAGAAAGACCTCGCCCTCTTGCGGCGTTTCGATGGGGCGGAAACTATCTGCACCGTACTTAGCCCAATGCCCCGATGTCTCGTACAAAGCCTTTTGCCCAATATGAGGCGTTATAACGGGTAAATAGCCATATTCCTTCTGAACACCACGTAGAAACTGTTCCAAACGCTCGCGAAGCATCGCACCACGGGGCAACCACAGAGGCAAACCCTGCCCTACTCGCTGCGAAAAAGTAAAGAGCCCTAACTCCCTACCAAGCTTACGATGATCGCGCTTTTTTGCCTCCTCGAGCATCGCAAGATACTCCGTCAGTAGGCTCTCCTTAGGGAACGTAATTCCATAGATTCGCGTAAGCTGCTTATTGTGTTCGTCGCCACGCCAGTAGGCGCCAGCCAGACTCAGCAACTTAATGGCCTTTATATAGCCCGTATTCGGCACATGCGGACCGCGACACAAGTCGGTAAAATTCCCCTGCGTATAAAAAGTTATTGTACCGTCTGCCAAGCCATCTATCAGTTCAAGCTTATACGGGTCTCCCTTTTTTTTGTACTCAGCCAACGCCTCGATCTTGGAGACATCGTGGCGCACAATGGGTTCTTTCTGCTTGGCGAAGTAGCGCATGCGCTCCTCTATCTTCGCAAGGTCGTCTTCTGTTAGCTTATAATCGCCAAAATCTATATCGTAGTAAAAGCCATTTTCTATGCTCGGTCCTATACCAAGCCGCACGCCAGGGAAGAGATCTTCAATGGCTTCCGCCATAAGGTGCGCCGAAGAATGCCAGTAGGCGTGTCGCCCCTCTTCGTCTTCCCACGTGTTTATTTTTACGGTCGCATCCTGCTCAATGGGGCGCGTCAGATCCCACACCACACCGTCCACTGTAACCGAGAGAGCCTCTTTCGCCAAACGCTGCGAAATACTCTCGGCTATTGCCATTCCCGTTACAGCAGCCTCATATTCGCGCGTACTACCATCGGGAAAAGATATGCGTACCATTCTAATCACTCTTTTGTTGTACAAACTTACTGATTCCAACGTAATTCCCCGCCCCTCTGCGTATATTCAGGTTTACCTACTTTGTAACAACCGCGGGGCTTGTTCGGAAACGTCGGAATACCGCTTTTCGCTAATATTCCTCTTCGTCAAAGAAGAAATCCTCCTTCGTCGGATAGTCTGGCCAGATGTCCTCGATAGCCTCATAGACCATATTATCCTCATCCAACTCGTTGAGATTCTCAATTACTTCAAGCGGTGCCCCCGAACGCTGTGCATAGTCTATAAGCTCATCTTTGGTTGCAGGCCAAGGAGCATCTTCGAGCTTCGAAGCCAACTCTAACGTCCAATACATTACTTACCGTCTAATAAAAACTCTTTTGAAACTGTTCTAATATCTAAAAGGTTACAGTGCATACAACGGTACAATGCCCGCTTGTATGGTTGCCCGCTTCTCTATTTTGCGAGGGTTGGGTGTTCGTTCATTTTGTCAGACTCTATCCGTCCGTCGCGCAAACGTACGATACGGCGGGCATGCTGTGCAATATCCTCTTCGTGCGTCACAACAATTATGGTATTGCCACGCGCATAGATATCCTCAAAGAGATGCATGATATCGATAGACGTCTTGGTATCAAGATTCCCCGTTGGTTCATCTGCAAGGATGATAGCGGGATTGTTCACCAAAGCTCTTGCCACTGCGACACGCTGTCGCTGTCCGCCCGACATCTCATTAGGTTTATGATCCATTCTGTCACCTAACGACACGCTCTCAAGGGCATTTTTGCCGCGCTCCATACGCTCATTACGCCCCACGCCTGCATAAACTAAAGGTAGCACCACGTTCTCCAGAGCAGTATAACGGGGCAAAAGGTTAAACGTCTGAAAGACAAAGCCGATTTCCGCGTTCCGAACGTCGGCAAGTGCGTCGTCGCCCATTTCGCTAACATCCGTACCGTTGAGAACGTACCGACCAGAGGTAGGCGTATCTAGGCATCCAAGGATATTCATGAGTGTAGACTTTCCCGACCCCGAAGGTCCCATAATGGCAACGTACTCGTTCTGCCCGATAGAAAGCGAGACGCCGTCTAGGGCTCGCACCTCAACACTCCCGACTTGGTATATCTTTCGGATGTCGTCTATATCTATTATTCTGCGTTCCACAGCCACTCAATTTGCCCGCAAAAGTAGTATTATTTGCTTAATTGTAGTACACTTTTGCTATACAAAAGCATAACATATAGCATGCCAGAACGGGCGTGAATTTGCTCCGATTCTCTCTATCATGGCATCGCCTAACGGTATAGGTTGCTATACTGAAATTCGTAGAAGATTTGTTATAAGACTTGCCTGTAGAGTGGAAACGGTTGGAAGAAGTAGCTGTGGTAAAAAGAGGAAAACGACATGTTAGGAATTCAAAACACCGGGGCAATTTGCCATATTCCAAAACAGCATACAACCTCTTGGCTTTATAGCACAAAAAATGTAGAAAGCGACACTGCAATTGTTATTTCTGCGAGGGCTTGCCCCGCTAGATAGACCTCCGCCATAAACAGTATAACATACTACTGCGACCAATTGCTTACATTTCCTGCGCCGCCAGACGCGAATTTGTAGGGGCAAAACGAGATTCGCCCACTTCAGCTATAATTCCCTAAATTTGCTCGTGTGTAAGCTTCATTGTTCTTTTGTTTTTACTTTTTTGTTACTGTCCCAAAAAAAGTGTGTAAGCTTCAAAATTGAGAAC
>CAJPTC010000022.1 GCA_905373475.1 Bacteroidia bacterium
CGGTGAACTTACCGTCAGACGAGATGTCCTGTGTACCTGCCGTCAGGCTCTTCAATTTCCAACCTGTCTTAGGAGTTGCCACTGCCGTGAGCTTTGTGCCTTCGGGAACTGCATTCAGTTTACTTTCTTCAATGCCTGTTATCGTCAGCTCACCTTCGCCCTCTTTCGTAAGTGTTACGACATACGTCTTAGGTTGTGGAGCACCTTCTTCTTCAAACACTGCCTTTACTTCAACATCTGCGGTTACGGTGAACTTACCGTCAGACGAGATGTCCTGTGTACCTGCCGTCAGGCTCTTCAACTTCCAACCTGTCTTAGGTGTTGCCACTGCTATGAGCTCGGTGCCTTCGGGAACGGCATTCAGTTTACTTTCTTCAATGCCCGTTATCTTCAGCTCACCTTCGCCTTCTTTCTTAAGTGTTACAGCGAACGTTTGAGCGTTCTGTTCGAAGACAGCCTTCACTTCAGTAGCTGCTGTTACTGTAAACTTCTTGGTCGCAAGAATGTCCATGCCACCAGCGGTCAAAGTCTTCAATTCCCAACCAGCATCTGGCGTTACTACTACTTGTAGTTCTGTGCCTTCGGGTACGCTCTGCAACATTGTTTCGTCGTAACCCGCGATACTCAAAGTACCATTACCTTCTTTCGTAAGCGTTACTGCATACGTAGGAATTAATTCAAACTGAGCAGTGTAGGTCTTGCTTTCTGTTACATTGACCTCAGTACGTGGATTGTCAGTCTTATTATCGTCCCATTTTACGAAACGATAGCCAGGATCGGGCACTGCTTCAACCGCTGAACCACTCTCTCCTGCAACGACTTTTTGTGTTGCTTCGCCCTTTATTGAGCCATGCTCGCCTGCTTTATAAGTTAATGTAAAGACTTGAGCAAACTGAGCAGTATAGGTCTTGTCCTCAGAACCTACAACATCAGAGCGCGGATTGACTTTCTTGCCGTCATCCCACTGCTTAAAGACATAGTCATTGTCTGCAACAGCCGATACACTAGCCGTTTCCGCGCCTTCTTCGAGTTCTTGATAAGCAACACCACTTATTGTACCATTCGCAACAGCTGTGTACTGTATAACATGCTTTGCTTTCGGTATACGCTTAAAGATAGCAGTGACTGTAACAGATTGGTCGTCTTGACGATCTGCGGTCATTTTCTCATCAGACCATTTATCAAATACATAACCCGCCTCTGGAACAGCCGTCACTTTTGTAGCAGGCGTACCTACTGGAGTAGTTAGTTCAATAGCTTCTACCTTTTCTGTAGTACCTTCCTTCTGCAACTTACCATTTTCACCTGCATAGTAACGAAGTACTTCCTGTGTCGGTGCTTCATAAGCCACCTTCACATTGTCAATTGCCAAGTATGCGCGAGTTCCATTCGCCGCATCAAATGCCCAACGGAAGCGTAGATACTTATGCGTTGCAAGCTTAGTATGATCCAACGTAAATGTCTCAGCCTTTACGCCTGCTGCATTCTGATCAATATCTAGCGCTTTCACCCATGCATTATCTTCGAAGCAATATTCTAAGGTTGCCTCCGATAGATTGTAGAACTTCTGAACATAACGATCAAAGCTTATTACCACTTTTGCTGTCGCAGCATGCCCTTCGATAGATAACCAAGGCGAAGCTACCCACATCTTCGGATAAGGCGATTGTTGTGGATATTCGTACAGAGGCGCCAAAGCTAATGCTTTACCCTTACCAACATACGCTTTACTAATATTCTCTAATGGAATAATCTGCCATCCCGCACCCTCTTTAGGCTTCTGGAAGCTCCACGTTTCCATATTCGTTGCATCGAACTCGAAATCCTCTGACCAAGTCAACATGTAAGGTTTTGCAAAGCGTGCCGTTACACTCATATCAGCCATCACCTTCTTGTCTGTACGTGTGAGATCTATCACACCATCTGACCAACCAAGGAAGAGATAACCTTCTTTGGCTTTTACGGTTACAGCCGCGCCATCCTCACCTGGCACTACCTGTTGCATCTTTGTTGCTTCAGGAGTTACAAACTCACCACCTTCTGTTACTGCATACTTCAACGTGTATTTGAATGCTTCAAATACTGCCTTTGCCGTAACATCAGCATTTACCGCTTTGTCTGTACGAGCCGCTTCTGTCGAATGATTATCGCTCCATTCTTTGAAACGATACTTAATATCTTTCGGCACAGCTACTACTTGCAAACCATCCTTGCCCGCAGCCACTTTCTGACTCGTTACACCTTGCAACAAACCGTTCGCATCTGTAGTGTAAGTAAGCGTGTACTGTTCCTTCAGAAGTTTCAACTCTACCGTCTGTGCAACATCTTTCACCTCAAATTCTTTCGCGTCTGATGTATAGCCAGCCTTCGTAGCAGTTACGGTATACCTCTCCCCATCTTCTAATGGTAACAAGTATGCTTCGTACTTACCGTCTGCTCCCGTAGTTGCCTTTACTTCGCCAAACTGTAACTCTACTCCTTCCAATGGGGCATCTTTCTCATCCTTTGCCAAGAAGGTCACCTTCTTAGCATTAACAGGATCTGTTACCGTTAGCACACCCGTTGTACGCGTTACCATATAGTTGCCAGACTCGTAAGGTGCGGTGTATCCTTTCGGTGCTACCTTGTATGTACCCTTAGCAAGTGGCATGGTTGCAGGCGTACCATCGTTGTTTTGAACAATGTACGGAGCATCGAACTGCCATTCAGTATTCGGGAACGCTAACCCTTGGTACTCAAACTCGAACTCCGGAAGTTCATCGCCAAGTGCCATAGTAGCATCTTTTACATTTATAGTCAACGGTATACGCTTCACTTCAACTTCGCGTTCCTTCTCAGCAGCTGCCTTGTAGATAGCATCACCTTCCTGTTTAGCAACAATCTTGGTTGTACCAACACCTACCGTCACGAGATTACCCTCTGCATCCACAGTAGCCACATTCGGATTGGCACTTACGTAGGTAACAGGCAAAGCCGACGATGCGGTTGCATTGAACTTCTGAGTAGCACCATAGTTGCAATCGATCTTCGTCGTTTCCCATGTAATCTCTTGGTTCATCGCAAGACGAACGGTGTAGAACTTCGCATCACGCTCGTTCTCAGCAAGTACCTTGAACGTTACAGGTGCAGTCAGATCCACTGTAATGTCTGTTGCAGTTTGTTGCAGCACTTCGCCCTTATAGAGCTTCGCATTGGTCGAAATACCCGTCACTTGCAATACAACATTCTTCTGATCGAATTTGCTAGTAGCTGACTCATTTTCTGCTTCAAGCAATACTATGGATTCAAGCGGAACATTAGGCGTTACATCCTGCTTCAAACCAGGATTTTTCGCTTTCTCCATCTTGAGACCCAACATGTCGCAAGCATTCGACTTGTCATTTACAAGCTTGATGGTAACATTATCTGTTGCAACCTTGCCCAACATCTCAAACTTCAAAACAAACGGTAAACTATGATCACCACTGCTGAAGTTAAGTTCTGTATTCTCGGTTACAACTGTAGAACCCTGCTTGATTTCAACGCCACTCCATTCGGAAACAAATTTCACCTTTACCTTATCGAAAGCAGTAAAATCGGAAGGCATTGTAGCGACCGCGTTCGTACCTGTTATTTCTACAGGAATTACTTGTCCCGCAACTTCAATGTTCGAATAGGTCTTAGGCGCAAACTCTTTCCAGATTTTTGCATCTACACGTTTGCTAACTATTGTAGCAATACCCTCATCACCAAACGAAGTAAGTTTACCCTTACCTTCTGTATATATAAGCTCAGTTACACAGTCAGATGGCAATGATCCCCCAAGAGTGGTACGAACACTCTTTGCCATGTCTGCCTTTATTTCTTCTGCTGTACGAGCCTTCTTCCACATACGGAACATAAGGTTTTCGCCATGAAGTGCAATATTCAGATGTGTAATAGATACTTCAAAACCACTTCCCTCCGAGTTCTTTTGCATCTCAACTTCAACACCATCCACGTAAGCCTTCAGCGTAACCTTGCCAGCCACTTGTTTTACAGATGCTGCTACATGATGCCATACGCCATTGGTCAGCACACCCTCTTTGCTTATGTAACCGCCATTCCCTGCAAAGAATACCAATGCATTGGCAGGATACTGCGAACCTCCTCTATATGCTCCCAAATAGAGACCATCATCACCACCATTTAGGAAGGCAGAAGTCTGTGGTTTATTTATTTTCCACCATCCCTCTATGGTTGCTTCATCCTGAATGGAAGCGCCAAGTTCTTCGGGTACTACCACTCCTTCGCCTCTAACCGCTTCAAAAGCAAGGCTATAACGCTTTTCAGAGATCGCTGGTAATTTGGAGACTTTGAGTGTAGCCGTGTTATCGCTCACCTTACCATCAGGTTGCGTAAGAGATACCTTTATGGTATGATCACCCTCTTCAGAAAGATCTGCTTTATTAGCAAGTTCTACTGTAATTTCACCTTTCGGTGCAAGGTTCACTGTTAAAGTCTCCGTCTTAGGTGCTTTTTTATCAACCTCAAGTTTCACGTCAACACTCGTCACCGCTTTGAGACCATTGTTCTTCAGTTTCACCTTAACTGGCACTGCATTGGTCAGATTACGTCCAGACTTTATGCGTTCTATACCAACAATCGCCATTTCATACTCAAGCGGACTTGCACTTTCAGCTATTGTTGCCGTAAAGTCTACTGCGTGCCCCCACTCAATCTCTTGCCCAGCCTTGAACTTATTGTAGTTCTCATCGTTGGCAAGCAGAATGCGCATACGGTGATCGCCTGGTTTAAGATTCGCTACACCCGAAAGATCAATAGATAGAGCATACTCTTTCGTACCATCTACAAGCGCAACCTTATAGCATTCAGGGGCAGTCTCATCCATCGTGTTATTGTCGTCATTGTCAATAAACAGACGGATTGCTGCATTAGCAACCTGTTCTGCTGTAGGAGCATTGCTAAGTGTAAACTTGAATTCGTTCTTCGTGAGTTTATAGAACGGAATCTTCGTCTTAAGCTGATAATCGACCGTTTTCTTGCCCGTCAGCGTAGTAGTCTTGTCCTCATTCAACTGTTGGAATTTAGCAATTGTTAGCGCAGCAGGCTGTGCTATGCTACCACCACCGTTCCAAATAGGGTCATTAACAACCGAGAGTGTCTTCACATTATTAGCAGCATCTCCGTCTCTACCTAACTCCGCTACCACCTCTGCACGCATAGGAGCAGTGATGTCAATTTCTTGCGTCACTTTGAAAGTTGTTTGCGCATTCGCAGTGAGCTCAGGAATTACAAGATTCTGCGTCTTCCCATCAACCGTCACATATAGTGGAACATTCTTGAACGCCACGGGGAGCAGATTCTTAGCCACAACTTCCAGTTGCTTGTGATTTGCATCCTTGCCAGCCACTTGTCTCAATTCGGTCAATTCCCAACGATCTGGTAGTACGACCTCATCCAGCTCTGCAATCCAACCATCGGCGCTCTTTTCTGGTGACCCTATGAACAAGAAGGTCAGACCGCCATCGCTAGCTTCGGACACTATCGTTATAGGCTCTTTACTTGTTCCCGTTACTTTGTAGTTCGCATCCTTAGGATCTACCTTCAAGTTAGCGGGTACATTGCCTGTATAAACGTACAAGATATCTCCTTCTGCAAGAGCGCGTTCCTTGAAAGTTACTTGTACTGTTGCACTTGGATTGGTAGGCAATACTTGCAACACTGCTTGTTCTTTAGGCTTATATGGGTCTAGTGTACCACGACCGTCTGTATAAATACACTTACCATCAATCTTGGTCGATACGTAAGGTACTATTGGGAATACCATGCCAAAGAACTCAATATACGAAACCTCAGGCATAGGCAATACCTCACCCATATTGTAAACCTCGAAGCTCTTTTCATTATTAGCAACTCTTGCATCGCCCTCCACATCAACACGCGCAACGACGTTGAATTTATGCGCCACGGCACTGCTGAAATTATGTCTGAAAGACAAAATGCGATCCTCGAAAGGCTTCAAATTCAATGTAGCTGTGTACACCACTTTGCCATCTACCTGAACAGATACAGGAACATTGGTCAAGTCAGCTGATGTATAATTCAACACTTTGAAACGAACTGTTTCATCCTGCATGTAAGCTTTTGCCACAATTTCAGGATCATTTACCCATGCAATACCCGCATCTTTCTTTTCGCTCGTCTTATAAATCTGATAGTAGACGATAATAGCACCATCACGGTTGTTCGCCAAAGCCGTTTCAAACGTGAGCGAAACTTCTTTTCCTGCAAAAGAAGTCAAATCGTAAGTAACAAAATGCTCATCACCATCTCCCACAATCTGACCACGTCCTAACACGTCTTGAACCTCATTTCCATTAACCAATAGGCGTAGCAAGGTTCCCTTCTCTCTTGAACCTTCCGTCATGAAGTAATAAGCACGGAGTTGCAACTTCGTATTAGCCTCAATGCCTGAAAGATTGACCTTACATGTACTTACCGTACCAACATTGTCTCGTTGATTCACAAACGGATTTTCCCACGCGGGTGCATCAGTCCCTGCTTGCCATACAAGCATATGAGAATCAAACGGCAACTTCAACCCTGCGGGAGGCTCTTGCAGCTGATGTGCAAGATTTTTTCCCTTAGTAGTTGTGGCATACTTCAACGGATACCCTACAAACGATTCTAAGTAAGGCAAATCACTAATTTGTAACGTTTTCGCTGTTTTACCTTTTGCAATCACGCCTACACTACGCGCCCCCTTTACTCCATTCGCATTGATAGCACGTACTGCATATACATTACGCTCGCCCGCCTTTACGTCAGCTTCAGCAAGTAGATACTCAGTACCAGCAACATCATTCTTTAATGAAACGTAAGTACCCTTTTCTACATCAGCACGGAGAACTTCATACTTAGCAGCGCCTTCAGCAGCTTCCCAAGTCAGTTTCCAACCCGTCGTCGAACAAGCTTGTTCTTCCAATTTCAAGCCCTGTACCTGTGCCATGATGGTAAAGTTGCCATTCATCAGCACGATCTGATTATTCTTATCGGTTACTCGGATAGTAGCCTTGTCAGTGGAAGCCGTGGTGGCAGGAATTGTGATCGAGTCACACAGTGAAGCCCCATTCTTCAGCACCGTATACATTCCACCGTCTGTAGTCAGCTCAACCTTCAAAGGAGCTGTCAGATTCTCAGTATGTAAGAATATATCATCGCCTGGCGCATAGATATCTCCCGCCATGGGCGATGTAATAGCTGGACGCTGGTAATCAAAGTACCAAACCACTACATAGTCCTGCTTTTCCGCTTGGTTTACCTTACCATCTACCTTTAACGTATATTCGCCTGCAGCAGGGTTTTTCACCACCACTTGTTCAATATTGTCTCTTCCATTCTTCTTGTCTGCCTTAGCCACATCGTTTGGGTTATTAGGATCCAAGGTGTAAGGATAGTATGTTTTCCCCGCAGAAACGACAGTTACATCAAGGTCGTTTACCATGGGAGATTCGCCCATTTTATACTCTATATCAGCCACGGGGTCATTCCAACAGAGCGCAACACGAAGTTCTTTCACGCCAGCAGGCACTGTAATTTTCTTTTCTTGTGCAGCACCACCTCGTGATAACGATGCGAAGTGATGCCAATTGTTCTCCATAGCCGTAACTGCAGCAATCGAATTGAGAACCCCAAAACCAAACTTGTAGTCAGGTCCCGCATTACCTTTATCATCTGCTGTATTGGCAATCAAAGCCTTTAAGTAATAGTTGAAGGGCAATGCACCACCATGAAGCTGTCCCCAACGCTGGGTTAAAAGTGCCAAATGACCTGCCGCTGTAGGACAAGACATCGACGTACCACTCATCCAATCGTAAGACTGCTCGGGCATTACAGAATAAACAGATTCTCCCCTTGCTGAGATGATTGGGAACATACGCCCATCACGATGAGGACCAAAGCTCGAGAAATCGGTCATCTCACCACCAGGGGTCAAAGCAGCCACAGAAATTATGTTCTTGGCATAATTCGACATATGACCAAATGCCCAATTACAAACCCCCTGATCATTACCTGCCGAATACAAATGCGTAAGAGTTGGAATAAAATAGGCAAGCACATCCGCATGGCGTGGACCAAGAAACGAATAATTCAAGTACTGCTCGTATCTACAGAAAGCAGACATACGATAACCATAGGAATTGGAAGTAATAGAAATGTTATACTTTTCTTGGCATTCCAACATTTCTTGTCCTACACTCTTCCCATTACTCTGAGTATTGAAATTCCATGTCCAAATTTCAGCTTCTGGTGCCATACCGCGAGCACGCTCGTCTAGCAAGCCAGCACCAAGGATCGTACCCGTAGTATGCATACCATGTCCGCCAGAACTTGCCAAGGAAATTTCAAACTCTTGACGATGTACACGGTTACCATAATCTACGTGATCTCCAACATTACCATCCCAGATACCTACGCGTACCCCTTTACCCGTCAGACCACGTCCGCTAAGTTCGGGCGACATGCGCAAATTCATAGCACCACTAAGACGTGCACCACGATAGTTATCAAATTCCATCGGCGGCTCAGCCCAACGAATGGCAGCTACGTACTCAGCATCAGCAAGTGCAATCACCTGCTCACGCGTCGCAGTTATATGTGCAGTACGCAACAAATCTGACGTTGTGCTGAAAGTCAGACCACGACTGCTCAGATCGGCTTTTACTTGCTCAAGATTTACACCACTGAACCACACGAGGTCAACCTTTATATTGTCTCCCTCAGCAGCCCATTCGGGTGTCATACCTTGCAGCAAGCTATGCACCACCTTCCACTCACCGCGGATAGGCACTACGGCACGTAAGCCAGTCCCTGCAAAATCGCTCGGGCGACTGCCTGGCGCTACCTTAGCATAGTAAGCGTTAGAGCCGAGATAGTCTCCCAGTTCTATGCCTTTCTGCTTCAGTGCATCAAATGCAATCTTTCCTGGCTCAAACTGCACTAGGACATTGAGGCGATCCCCAGTGGGAACTCCCAACTCCAAACTAGATGTCTTGTGTCCGCGCACCTGCGAGCGAACATTCGCTTCCAAGTAGACCTCCCGGTCTCCAAAGCGAACAGGCTCTTGAGCATAGAGTAACAACCCTATACACAAGAACACCAACGATAATAGAACTCGTCTCATCTGTTCTTTGTTTATTAGTTAGAATCTACAGCACCTAAGTTAATACTTTTTCATCAAAAAGAAAGACCAGTAATAGGCATTACGCTTGTTTTTATATTGAAATTTCATTAACTGTTCCCGTTAGCAGTTATGATTATCAGCGAATTAAATATTTTCTTTGTCTATTTCATTTTCGCAAAAAATTTTATAATCGCACCCCATTTCAGACGAAATAGACAACAGCAATCATAATTTTCGTCACTGAAAATTTACTTTTTGTCACTCGCTTAATAAAATAGGAGCGTGGAGGCAAGAAGGGACGTCGCTGGGGAATACGAAAATTCGTACCCCAGAAGTTCAATTTGCTTTGGGCTAAATTGCGTTTGCGGATAGCTCTGTAAACGATTACAAGCGGGGAGCTAAAAATTCCGACACACCGCACGCTTCCCAATTGTATTGCACGTCTGTGCAAACAATATGTGCGAGCTTTTCAAGCTCTCTAATAAAACAGAAGGATTTATCCCTTGAGGTTCAGACCTACCTTCGGGCACCAGTTGTCAAAAGGGCAAGTAGTACATTTGGGCTTACGCGCCACACATACATACCTTCCGTGCAGTATAAGCCAATGATGCGCCCTGCTCCAGTCTTCGCGGGGGATACGGCTTGTAAGTTGTTTTTCGGTATCCTCAGGGGTACGTGCTCCCTCTGTAAGTCCTAAACGTGCCGCTACGCGATGAACATGCGTATCTACTGCCAAAGCAGGTACTCCGAAGGAGATAGAAAGTACTACACTGGCACTCTTGTGTCCTACCCCAGGCAACGATTCGAGTAACGAGCGTTCTGCAGGGACTTCTCCGCCAAAATCGGAAACGAGCCTTTTACCTATCCCCTCAAGATACTTTGCCTTGGCATTCGGATACGAACAGCTTGCTATGTAGGGTAAAATATCCTCCCAACTCGCTCTGGAAAGCGCTTGCGGATTCGGGAAACGGGCAAATAGAGCGGGAGTAAGCATATTTACCCGCACATCGGTACATTGTGCCGAAAGTACGACGGCAAGCAATAGTTCGTACGGGGTACGATAATGCAACTCCGAGATAGGGTCTGGCATCACCTCGCGGAAGTAGGCGCAAACCCTATTTACATTCGTTTGGCAAGACACAACACTACGTTTTAGAACTGTGCCTACCAATCTATTTTATGCGCGTAAACAGACGCCGCCAACGAATATTGAAGGGAACCGTTCGCCCTTTCTCCGTAGAGAACCAGACGAGCACCGCTTTACCCACTACGTGATCCTCGGGTACAAATCCCCAGAAACGGCTATCCAACGAATGATGTCGGTTATCTCCCATCATAAAGTAGTAATCCATCTGGAAAGTATACGTAGTGGTTTCTACGCCATTTATAACATAAATATCGGGCTTTTGATATACGGTATCAGCCTCTGTAACAGTTTCACCAGTGCGAACTTCAAGCGTATTATGCTCATACACCTCTATAATACGGCGATAAAGTGGGAGACTCTCACGGTTCAAAGCAACCGTAACACCTTTGGCGGGAATAGTAATAGGTCCGAAATTGTCTTCTGTCCACATCCTACCATCGTGTGGGAAAATATAACGCCCCATCAACTCGTAATCCGTATCGTTGAACTGCTCTATAGAAACCACGTTAGGAAAATGTTGGAGCGTATCGCGCACCTTCTGCGTAAGAGGCATCAGATAAAGGTTGGTTAGCGAGTTGTAGAGTCTGTCTTCCTCGTAAATACCAAATTTGTCTAACGTGCGCGAATTGATGGGCGTGCCATTCGTTTGCACTTCGTAGTTGTACTGCACATCGGGGAAATGTGGTTGCGCTTCTCCGTTTACATATACTTGCCCTGCGCGCACCTCGAGCTTATCGCCAGGAATAGCTACGCATCGTTTGATATAATTTTCTCGCCTATCTACAGGGCGTACCAGTAGTTCAAATTCTTGCTTGAGGCGCTCTCGCCCCATATCGCGCGCCAACTGGTAGTAACTTCTATCCTGATACCCAACAACCACCGTATCGCCTTCGGGGAAGTGAAAAACAACAACGTCATTCCGCTTTATATTACCCAACCCAGGACGACGGTCATAAGGCCATTGCACGGAACTTACAAACGAAGAAGTATGGTCGGTAAGAGGTAAAGTATGATGCGCAAAAGGAAAAGCTAAGGGAGTATTAGGCATCTTAGGTCCGTAGCTGGCTTTGCTCACAAAAATGTAATCTCCCACCAGAAGAGTCTTTTCCATAGAGCCTGAGGGGATAACAAAGGCTTCAAAAAGCAAAAGACGGATTAGCGAAGCCACAACCACGGCAAAGAGTATGGCATCGAACCACTCAACCCATGCTTTCTGTTTTTTTACTCCCTTTTTGCGCCAAAAGAACCAGTGCACCTTACGCGTAATGTAGTGATCGAAGACCACAAGAAGACCGATTAGCCAAAGGTAATGCCCTGTCCAAATCACTACAAATAGGTAGAGTAATGTGACAAAGGCGAAACGGACAAACCGATTGCGATAGATAGCACGCAGACGCTCTAGCATCAATAGAAATTTTTACTGTATGCAAAAATAGCGCTTTTCAATAGGTTTTATTGTAAAGCGTCTGCAAGAAGTCGTGCGCGAAAGACACTTAAAGGAACAGGTAAGCCGATAGGCTGCTTTACTGGGCGGGAATATAAATGCAGGTTACCTATTTTAGGCTTTCCCACGACGGCGGAGAAAACGCTTGCACTGCGCAGCGCGATCGTACCCTAACATGATGCCAAGCATAAAATCTTCTTCATCGGTTAAATCGCTCAGAGAGGCACTGTGGAAGCCTCGCACAATTTCTACACAGTCGGGATTACCAAAAAAAACATTCATGCGGTGGTCGCCCACGGGCTGTATACAGAAACTGATATTGCGTAAGGCAAGCGAGCGTTCCACCAAGTCTCGTTCATCGTTATTCATAGTATGCAACACGAGACTGCGCAAACCCTTATGATATTCGTAGATATGGTGGCAGAGAATCTTAAAATCGCTACTAACTGGAGCTTGTATCGCCTCTTTTGACATGGGAGGTATATTGCTTAAAACTATTGTAAAAAAAGTGCCCAATCGAAAGACTGGGCACTCAATGTACTCTTTAACCTAAGAGAAAAACATCGCCTCTGGCTAGCAATGCACACGTGCCCTGCCAACAGAAGATAAATTGATTACGCAAACTGTTTCTTAAGTTCTTCCACCCAAGCACTAACACGACCTTCAGTCAAGTTATCTTGGTTCATCTGGTCTAGTGCAAGTCCTACAAACTCGCTACCATCCTTCGCCTTAGAAGAATCGAATTCGTAGCCATCGGTAGATACAAAGCCTACCACTTTGCATCCTTTGCCTTTAACCTTTTCATAGAGTTCGCCCATACCATCGCAGAAGGTATCGCCATAGCCCGACTGATCGCCAAGACCATACAGAGCAACCACTTTACCCTTCAGATCTACACCAGCAATACCTTCAGCGAATTCTACCATATCATCCTGCAAATCGCCAACACCCCATGTAGAAGTACCGAGGATAATATTTGTGAACTCCGACATCTTAGAAGGCTGTGTTTCAGCTACGTTGAACACTTCAGCGTTGCCGAGCTTATCCTTCAACATGTTTGCAATCTCTTCTGTATTGCCCGTGCTCGAGCCAAAGAAAATTCCTACCTTTTCCATTACAACTTTTTGGTTTATAAGTTTCGCAAAGGTCGTAGGTTATAATTTATCACACAATCACCAAAAGTGGCTATTTTTATTCTTACCGTATCTAAATATCAAAAATAAAGGCGCAGCCCTTGCGAGTCTACGCCTTTTGTTTAAATAAATAGGATGCTTAATTTTTTATCACACGTAGCGTGTGCGCCTGTCCGTTTGGTGCAATGAGTCTGAGAAGATACAAACCACTGGGCACATCGTGCGTATCAACGGAGGTTATATCAAACAGAGCCCCGCGCCGTACTACGGCTCCTTGCGCACTAATCAGTTCGTAAACAGCATTGGCAAGATTATTTTCAACAACAATCAACAGCTCTGCACCAAAAGGATTCGGGCGAACTGAAGCGCCATGAAAAACTTTTCCCTCCTCTATACCAGTAGGCGGATTAGTAGGATCTAGTTCAAACGTCGCATCAAGGAGAATATCGGTATCCACACGAAGTGTAGCCTCATAGCTCGTCTCATTCCCAGAGAGAACAGATCTTCCGTTCACATAGCAATTGCGAATCCGGTAGCCTGCAGCAGCCGTAAGAGTGTATTTCACATAATCGCCTGCAAAGACTTTCTCGCCCGCATGCACCTCTTGGTCGTTTTCCGACATGTTTACTACACTCAACGTCCCACCCGAAGTAAGCGACCAGTTTACCACAAATGAAGGGCGCACAGGGGCGTAAACCACTACAACACGTATATGTGTCTCGCCCGTAGTAAGTGTAGGAACGGTAAATATCAGCTTGTTTGTACCGTCTATCTGGCGCGTATAGTTCGCTATTGAGCTTCCTGCAAATTCGTAACGTTTCAGATCCTCAGAAGAAGTGATTACCTCAAACTGATCTCCCACTTTAGCTTCTTTGGTTTCTCCAGGGCGGATCTGCATAGTCGTACCTCCAATTTTCTCGAGACGGAGTGTACCATGTTCAGGCTTTTCTACCGTAATATGATAGCGAGTGCTATTGTCTTCGGGCAAAGGTTGCGCCACGTATGCCACAACTTCAGTAACTGGGTCAGTAGCCATTTCGAATGCCATGCCCTCCTTGCTAGTTGCCACATCGTATGTAAGGAGATGCCCCTTAATCATGCCATTGACGGTGAGGACTGAGAAAAGCCCTCCTAACGCATTATCGCTTACCACCGCAAAAAGCTGTGTGCCTTGTGGCAAAACAGTTCCACTCGGCATGAGCACCCCCGTATTGTAAACCTCAAGATGCGCATTCACGGGGTCGGCATAGACCAGCATGGACATGTTACCAGACACCTCGACCAGATCGAAGACTAGCGAGTATACATCGCCTCTAAGCTGCAAGACGTACCAGCCATTTTCTTTTTCTAGCGAAACGGGATGATCATTTATGAGAATGCGAGCAACTTTATGATTAGGATACGAAGCCCCAATAGTTAACTTAATGTACATGAGAGTACCCGAAGGATACGTATACCAGTGTCCGTTAACTACGGGCGTAGTATTTTCAGGCGAATCTGATCGTACATCCAGCGTATACATTGCCCCGTTATCATAACGGAAACGTAAGGAAGGAAGCGGAGCAGGCTCATAGATTGCCAACAATTCCACATCGCTTCGTACGATATAGCTGTAGTACGTAGCCCCTTCAGCGCCAATAGACTTGTTAGCTTTTATGCTCTCTATAATGTATTCTGGGTCTGGCGGAGTGTTAAATTTCGGATTACGACGCCGCGCATAAACCTCTTTGGGCAACAGATTCGGATCTCGCGTACTGAGTACACGCACCCAAATCCTCGTTTCATCATCTACTTGCGTACCAGAAGCAAGGTCGGAATGGATATTGTCTTTATCTCGCAATACCGTGTAACGCACGTCGCCACTGTTATTATAGGTTATCGTGTACTTAGAAATAAGCCCCGACTCTACCTCAATGCTCACCACATTATTGGTAAGGATAAACGAATAATTTCCATCGCTATCGGGCGTAATGAGCACTGGAGGATTAGTGCTACTCCCATAGGTTAGCTTTACCTTCTTAATATGCTCAGCGGGATTGCTCAGGGTAATTACGATTAAAAGAGGAGTATCCTCGTAAAGAGATGTACCAGTGGGTACTGGCGAATTATCTTTTTTCTTCTGTACCTCAATGGTACAGTTCGGCTGTGTTGCCATGTAAGTCACAGTATACTGCGGCTTCGGCTGGTAAATAGCTACTATCGAGCTCACAGCAGCATTGACCTCGTAAACGTAGTAAACCCCATCTCGCGTCGTAACAGGCACGCCGTTTACCTCAATTCCTGTTAAACGATAGCCCTCCGCGTCAGCAGGATTTCGTTCTGCCTTAATATAGAGCTTCGTACCACCTAACACCTGCGTACCTGAAGGCACAACAGAAGCACTCTCCTTACTCTTTCCTACAAAAAGCGTATACCCCGTAGGCGTTTCATTGTAAACTACAGGAAACTTAGGCTTAGGCGTATAAACCGCTTCTATATTTGTTACATTGGCAGTAACAGTGTATACATAAAAATCTCCGTCCTTATCTGTCTCAGGAATTAGCACACCATTCACCTTAATTCCCCCAAATGTATACTCATCGGCATCGGGCGTGTTCTTCTCGGCTTTAATATAGAGCTTCGTTCCCCCAAAAACCTGCGAGCCTGAAACAAGGTTTGTCGAGGCCTCTTTCGGGGTACGCACAAACAATGTATAGCCAGTAGGGGTAGCATAAGTAACCGTATAGCGCGTACGATTGTGCGCTGTTACTAGAATCTCTGTATTACTTGTTATAGTAAACGTGTAGGTATACACATTGGCACTTACCGTTGGAGTTAATTCTTGTACAGAACCATTGGCTAGCTTTATCTTAAAATTCTCCATTACCCCAGCCTCCGCATCAGTAAGAGTCACTTTTACCGTAATAAGCGTATTCTTGGGAATAGGAGCTCCTTCGCTCACCACAGGTGGTGTAGCACCTGCATAGTTAACAGCTATTGTATATACCGCAGGCACATCTTGCCACTTCAGTTTGAAAGGTCCCGCTACAGCAGGATCATCAATCTCTACAACTTTGATGTCGGTAATATCAGCCGTTACGACCAAATCCCAAAGAGTAGCCGATGGCAAGTAGTCGTAGTCCGTGCCTCCCATTACAACCACATACTTCTGTATCAGTTTACCTGGCGAGGGTTGTACACCTGCCACAAGGAGCTCAACCTTTCCGTTCGCCTGAATTTGCGACCCTGAGGGCACGATCAGATTTGGATCAGAAGCGGGAGTAATCTCTGTACCATCTGCACGGAAAGCACGTTTATCCTTAAGCTTCAGCTTGGGTTTGTTCGCTCCCTCGGGGTAGGTGATGCTAAAGAAAGGTTCATCCTTAAGTTCGATCTTGGTAACCGATTGTGTCAGTGTTATATTAAAAAAACGGTGCGACGGATTTTGTGTGAGATTTTCTTCTCGTGTAGTTCCGTCTAACCATGTCACCACAAATTTGGTGAGCGGTTTTATGATATAAGCATCAGGCACAGCAATCTTCACTACTGCGTTGTTTAACAAAGTATAGGGGGTTGATGCATAAGGGAATACGTGCCCTGGCTCTTCCACAAACGTACCATTCTTTTTATACTTTCCACTGACTAGGGTTACCACGTAATTCGTCCCCGTAACTGCGAGCGATACAGACTCTTCGCACTCAAGATCTATTGCAGTAATATTGCGGTTAAAATCTACCTCAGCAGGATTGGTTGTGCGTATTTCTTGCGTCCCCCCCGCGTAAGTAACCGTAAACTTCGAGAATTGCTTCGGCGGCGTAACCGTAGCTTCTAGCTTAAGATAATCAGCACTAAAGGTAGTTCCAGAAGCACGTGGAGTTCCCATATTATCTTTTACCGTAAAAGTACCACAAGAACTCGTAGGATTGTAGGTTAAGGTATGAGTAGCAGGATTTAGTACTATAGAGATACCCGCAATATTGCTTTCAAGCGTAAATGCCCCATCGCTTGTGGAAAAAACCCAATACCCCGCAGCATTTTTTACCAATCCCCGAGCGGGATAGCCTTCTCGATTGAGTGTTACACTCTGTATCGTCTCGCCAGTTGCAGGCGGGGTAATGCTAATCAGAATTTCTGTTTTGCAAGGCAATTCCATTCCGCTAGAAACAGCCCCTCCCCCATCTTTTTTAGTAATGGAAATATTACAACCACTATTGGGTGTAACATAATTTACCGTGTACTTCTTGTCGGTAATCTGCGGGCGAACTTCTGTCACATCCTTTTCCAAAGTATACAGGTCTTTGGTACCATAATACACTCTATTATCCTTATCGAGAGCAGATATGGCAGGAAAATCTTGAGATCCATCTGTTCTTGTCACCTTAAATGTCTCTATTTTTTTACAAGCATCGGTCGTTCTTGCACGGAAATGAAATCTCGTTCCCTTAGGTAAACGATACGTCGCCGTAGAACTCTCTTCTATTTTTTCTCCACTAACTGTGTATAACTCTAGGGTATAATCTGGATTGGGAGTGTATTTTACCTCAAGATATTCAGGAGTAGGCTGCCATGAAACAACATCGCCCGTGATAAACCATGCACGACGTTTTTTCCCATCTTCATCACTTATGTTGGTAGGAATCGAGGTGTATGGTACATTCTGCGCATTCATAGGCACAAGATCAAACATGGAGGATGGGAGAAACTTAGCAAGCAAGAAAGCGTTTCCCCACACCTGCACCCCTTTCCTTTGTAGGGAGATGCCGAGATTATGCCCTACATAGTAGTGTAGTGTTAGCGGATCCGCACCACTCATAAAGCTCGCCAAATCCGTAGTATTTAGCGTATATGCCTTACGCTTTTGTATGCGGAAAGTAAAGTACAGTTTTACTCTGCGGTTGACGTCGGGGAAGTTTACCCTAAAGGTTAGTAGGTCGCCATAACTATTAAATAGAGGAGTCTCTACCTGAGTCATATTAAGGAAGGAGCGTGGTTTTCCATCAGCCTCATACTCCGTCAGACAGCTCACCATCTCGTATGCGACCTGATTGTCAGGATTAGCTTGATAGTATGAACAATACCACCTAATGGCTATTGGTCCTGTTTTTCGGTCACCAGATAGACCGTCTACGGAATTCCAAGCTTGTCCTTTATTAAATGCTTCTATATTATACCTTATAGTGTTCGTTTGCCCCGTTATGGGTATTGTAATATTCGCCGCAATGTGATGATCTGCTGGGTTGGCTGTGCACTCAGTACCAACATTCCCCGCGGGATCATCAGAGACATCAATGAACTTGACCTCGACTTTCTCTATCTTAACCGTTCCCGCGGGAGGAGTTTGCGCAATTGTGCTAAGAAAACTCCCACAGAACAACAATAAAATCAATACGAAACGACGCATTGCCTTCTTCTTTTATACCTATACTTTTTCCCCTTACCCTCGTAGATTTGTAAAGGTAACCCTTTTGAGGGGAATACGTAAAACGCTACATTTGGTTCTACGCACCACTCCAATTTTTCCACAAAAGAAGAGAAATAGAGAATAAGAGGCTAGAGGGCGGAGACTAAATAGCTATGCAGATAACTGCCACGCTATTTGTCCCACAAGAGGAACGCACCGTATCCGAGCGCAGGGCGAGTAACAATTAGGAGCGCAATGCGAGCATAAAAGAATTGGAAGAGATACCCTTAGACCGCATACGCAGCAGGGGGCATCTTACATAGCCATGGGCTATACCACACCCGCCTTACGCGTCGGTATTTTGCATTGCAGCTCTTTTCAAACGACGATATTCCTTAACCAAATGCTTTCTGCTTTGAATCACCTGCCAGCGATATACGAAGAAGGAGAGTACAAAATAGACGGCACATTGAATCCAGAGACCAACGTATTCGAACTGAACCTCCCAAAGACTTGCACCCATGCTGTTTATCTTCACAAAACCATTGATGCCAAAAGTGGAAGGGAAGGCGTAGGAGACAATTCGCCAAAAAGGTGCAATAGATGCTCCAGGCCACGAAATACCCGAGATAAAGAGTAAAGGCACTGAAGTAAAGACAAACATAAGCATACAGGTTTCGCGGTTCTTAATAACCACAGAAGCCGTAAGCGAAAAGAAGACACAAGCTAAAAGATAAGGGATAATAAAGCCCAGCAGTGTGAGCGGATCGGAGAGTTGCAATAGGTTAAACATGCGCGGCACGGCGCAAAGCACATAGACCGAAACGAGAAGATAGATAACGAAATAGCAAAGTCCCTTTCCAAAAAGAATACGCAGCGTGCCGTCGTAATGTCGGTTCATAGGGATCAGGTCTCGGAATTTGTTGCCTTCGCGCATAGAGCCCGCCGACATCCCTACTCCAAGCAGCATGGTTTGCTGTAACAAAAGAATAAGAACCGCGGGGAGAAGAAAGGAGGCAAATCCCGTAGCAGGATTGAAAAGTGCCACCTCTTCATACTCTATCGGGTAAGCTGCCAGTTCCCCTTGCTCGGCAGTAGAAGCACCACTACGTTGAATCTTTATCTCCTTATTCATCGCCAAAGAAACTGACGTATTGGAAAGCACAATCGCTTTGTAGTAGAGTAAACTCCCCATATCGCAAAAAAGCGTAACACTAGCCTGTTCGCCCATGGCTATAGAACGACTGAAGGTTTCGGAAATAAAAATGACCCCGTAGGCTTCATTAAGTTTCAGCGCCATACGTGCTTCCTCCATATCGGCACATTGCGCCACAATATCTACGTCGGGGGTCGCATCTACACGACGCAAATAGTCGCGGCTAAGAGTAGATCTATCCATATCAACAACCACTACAGGGACTTCGTGCAGTACCTCCCGCGAATAGATGTAGCTATACAACAGCGGGTAGAGAAGCGGGACTAGGATGAAAAAAATAAATATTCCTTGGTCATGAAAAACGCCGCGCATCTCTTTCCAGAATACATACGTAGTGCTCTTAATTCCGCTACGCAGCGCGACTAAAAAAGAACTCATCATTTCACGGTATGTATTTGTAGTGGTATAGAGAATGATGTAAACGCGGCGCTATGATAAAGGGCAAAAGCATAAAAAGCAACAGGGCAAGGTAGTGTGTCCATCCAAATATCATACTATAACCATTCAGCGCCTGCGCAACATAGAGCAAGTAATAATGGCGCAGCGGGAACAGTAAACTTGCCACTTGTACCGCTTCAGGCATGGCAATTGCAGGGAAAGAGAAACCAGCGATAGAAAGAGATAGAACGCCCCATAGCGAGGCAAAACTTAGCCCTAGACGAAGGGAAGGGAATACGCCTATCATTAGAATACCTAGTGCCTGCGAGGCAAGTATCAAACAAAAGGTAGCAACCAACATCGGGAAAATGCCACTGTTGCACGGAAACCCCAAATAGCTATACAAATAGACGTTGTAAAACACCCCCATAATCGTAAAGATAAGGGTCTGTGGGAGTAGCTTGCCAACAAGTGCCACAGAGAGCGAATCGCCACTTAGGTGTAGCCAGTCTCCTACAGTCTCGTATTTTATCTCCATGCCTATAGAGGCAACCGTAACCATAAAGATTAGTAATGAAAGCACGCCTGGCAACAGCAAATTGCTAAGATAGATGGAGTAGTTCAGCCACGGATTGTTTACGGCGCGAGGCTCTACGACGATGGGCTGCAAATATGCCATAGCCTGACGCTCAGTTGCACCGCGAGCATACAACTGCGAACGAGCAGCTGCTCCAGAAGTAAGCTCGCTCATCGTCTTCATGTCGCGAAAAAGGAGCGAACCTGCTATCAGGTAGGAATAGTTAGAATAGAAGGATATACGCGGTTGGCGAAAACTCTGCACATCTTCAGAGAAGTTCTCGGGTATATAGAAATAACCGTAGGTTTCGCCACGCTGCATAGCCTCTCGCGCCTCCTTTACAGAGGGGTAATTAGCACTTACCCCCGTTTGAGCAAAAGCATCTAGGTTACGCTGTAACGTACGCGACAGGGCGGAATGATCCATATCAACAACCCCAGCGGGGAGGTCGTGCGGTAGCCCGTCGCTCATCATGGTGGTAAAAAAGATGTTGCAGAACAACGGCGCAATAACCATACAGAAGACGTAGAGTGGACGCATGGTAAGGATGCCCCACTCGCGCTTCATAACAAGCCAGACGCGTTGTTCACGCTCTCCAAACAGTCGCATACTAGTCGCGCTGAATAAGTACGGACATCCCTGGACGCAAATCGGGGATCTGTTCCAACGGAGCAGCTTTCACTTCAAAGGTGCGTAAATCAAAGCTTCCTGTTGCCTTCGTAGCTTTCCAGACCGCATAAGATCCCAGATCCTTGATATAGTAAACTTTAAGGCGTACTACCTTGTTGCCTAGCGCGGGAACAAAGGCCTCAAACTCAGCCCCCATAGTAAGATCTTGTAAGAGGTCTTCGCGCACATTAAAACTCACCCACTGCTTATCGAGTTGCGCTATGTTCATGATTGGCGCACCTGTTCCTACCAATTCCCCCACTTTGGGGAATATTTCGGATACCTCTCCGTCGGATTGTGCCAACAGGCACGTTTCGCTTATGTACGATTTTACCTCGGCAACTGCACCCTTAGCACGTTCCACAAGTGCCTGTGCGGCAAGCTTATCTTCGGCATCTGCACCATTCATTGCCATACTATACTGCGCATAAGCTGCACGCTCAGTAGCTACTGCGGCATCGCGCTGTGCCGTAACCTCATCTAGTTTTTGGGTTGGTACGACCCCCTGACTGTGCAAGTTTTTCAGTCGCTGGTAGGACTTTTCAGCAATCTCTACCCCAGCCTTAGCCTTCTGCCACATCTCAAAAGCAGCTTGAATTTGTTCGGAACGAGCCCCTTTATTCGCCTTTGCACTCTGTGCCGCAGCAGCCGCCTCAGCAGCTCTAGCCTGCTCCATCTTAGCCATTACCTCTGGTGCTTCCAGAATAGCCAATGTGTCGCCTGCTTTAACCCTACTCCCCTCCTCTACCAAGTAGCGTTGAATACGCCCTGGTACTTTACTCGAGACGCGGTATTCGGTTACCTCTGCCTGTCCCTGAATAAAGTCGCTCCGTTTACGGAGCATCAATAACCCTACAAGAATGACAACCGCAATAACTCCCAACAGCGTTAAAAACGCCAACAGCGTATCATTTACGCGTCTTACCGACTTCATGACCTATGAAGAATTTGAAATTTACAATTCAAAGAAAAAACTTGCTATAACTCAACCCCTAAGACGCGACGCAGATTTACGTCGGAAAGTTGTACGTCTATTTTTGCATCAAGGCGCGTAGAACGTGCGGATAGCCATGCCGTCTGCGCCTCCAGCATTTGCGAAACGGTAATCACTCCTTCTTGAAAGCCCAGCGTAGCATAACGTAAGTTCTCTTCTGCACGTTCCAGACTGCGCTCTGCCATCGTCAGACGTTTATTCGATTCACGCACGCCTGCAACAGCCTGTGCAACCTGCATTTCTACCTTCTCTCGCACATCTCGCAGCCTCTCCTGTTGCTCGTTGTACTCCGCCTTTGCAGCACGAACTTTGTAAGTGGTTTCGCGCCAGTTCCAGATGGGAACAGATAGCGTTACCCCCACGTTCCAATTCCAATCAAATTGTTTCTGAAAACCATTGTATACCGACGGATTGCTAACTAAAACATTTCCCACCAAAGCAACCTTCGGCATATACTCCGAACGAGCTATTTTCACCTTTTCTCCGTATATCTGAACGCCCAAATCCAGACTCTTCAACTCAGGTCGTTTGGCATACGCCTCATCAACAGAGGTAGAACCATCGTAGTTGTGCGGATGAAAATCTTCCAACCCTTCGTCTGCGAGCTTTATCGACGAATCTAGAGGCAGCCCGCAGAGCTGACACAGCAGCATGCGAGAAAGGTAAAGCCCATCTTCCGCCTTTGCGAGACTCATCTCCGCCTCGTTTACTTTTACACGAACAGAAAGCAAATCCGACTTTGTGGCAACCCCTTCGGCTACCATCTTCTCTATATCGCTTTCCAGCTTTCGGAGCAGATCTAAATAATTGCTTGCCAAGGCCTTCTTATTGACCAAAGAGACCACTTGCCAGTAGGCTTTGTCGGTACTTACCACCACGTCGCGACGCGTCGTTTCCGCCTGCAAACGCGCTAGTTCCTCTGCCATGGCTGTAGCCTTGTTGTAGGCTACAATTTTGCCACCCATAAACAACGGCTGCGTTAACGTTAACGCACTTACTGTCAAGTTATGGGTATCAAAAGAAAAATCGTTTACCACGGAGTGCCCTAAACCATTAAGACTGGAGGTAAGCGCACCCATACCATCTGTCAATAGTGACGTGATTAGGGGTGCAAGCGAGGGATTGGAAGCCAACAAGCCTAGAAATGCGCGCTGTAGGGCAGGATTTTCTCGCGCCGACTGCGCCACTCGGTCGCCCATAGTCTGTAGGCGTGTCTTCTGCTCGTTGCTCAGTAGCTCTACATTTTTCCCGTTATAGATATACGCGCCGCGAGCCGCAACTTTTGGAAGGTAATTCGTAAAAGCCGCCTGATGTTCATTTTTTGCCTTCTCAATACGCAAATTCCCCATCTGCAAATCGCGGTTCTTTTCAAGCGCCAATGCACGACAGCTATCTAAACTCAACACCTCTTGGGCAGACGCGACACTCGCGATAAGACCAAGCAGTACTAACAACACCCCTCTTTTCATCGCAAACTTTTGATGATAATTGATAAGTCAAACTTATACGACGCGCAAAGGTAGTAAGATTTCAAACGCATTGTTTCATTTGCCGTTGATTTGACAGATATTTTTTAGATAAAGTCTACCATCATCAGTGTAGCATTACGTTGCAAAAATTTTGAGATGTCGGAAATTAATATTCTCGCACTGCGCGAATGCACATCGCGCAAATTCTCAGAAGAGAACGGAGGGAAAAAGTGAATACGGAAAAGATAGGCTGAAACGGGAGATAACCTCAAAAAAATATCCCATGCACGTCTTAAAGAACATTGCATGGGACACCTCTCACCTTCTCGGGTGGAAGAAGGGGCTCGAACCCTCGACCTTCGGAACCACAATCCGACGCTCTAACCAACTGAGCTACATCCACCGTCTAACACGGTGCAAAAGTAGTACTTTTTCTAAAAATACAAACCTAGCAATGAGTCATACATCACCACTTTGCATGAGAGGATTGCCTATTACACTCACGTTGTTTACGAGTTTACAGCTCCTAATATTAAAGAGGCTAATACCACTCAACGACGTGCTAGACGTACCATTCTCTCGTCCCCATGAACATTTTCACAATTCTGGGCGAGGTGGGGTCGTAGCGCGTCTTGCCAGTATCTAGGGCTACTATACGATCCATCTCCTCGGGAGTTAACTCGAAGTCGTAGATGGAGAAGTTCTCCACCATCCTCTCGGGGGTTATTGTCTTCGGAACAATTATCACATTTCGCTGCGTCAAATAGCGTAGCGCTACTTGCGCAACTGTTCGTCCATGCGCTTGGGCTATGCCTTCAAGTATAGGATTGGTGAAGAGATCCTCACGTCCGTCAGCCAGCGCGCCAGTACTCATTATTTGTATATCGCACTCTCTCATGTATTTCTGCGCTTCAATTTGCTGGCAAAATACATGCGTCTCCACCTGATTAACGGCAGGGTTTATATTAACATTCGCCGCTAAATCGATGAACTGATTGGGGGTAAAATTACTCAAGCCAATAGCGCGTAGCTTCCCAGCTCTATAAGCCTCTTCGAGGGCACGGTAAGCACCATAATAGTCACAATACGGGAGATGCAGAAGCATTAGGTCTATATAGTCAGTCTGCAACCTTTCCAAACTTTTCTCAATACTTGCTTTGGCACGCTCGTAACCATAATTGCTTATCCAGATTTTGGAAACCAAGAAAATCTCACTTCGGTCTATTCCACAGTTCTTTACCGCCTCACCTACACACTCTTCGTTGTAATAGGACTGTGCTGTATCTATCAAACGGTAGCCTACCTTAAAAGCTTCTGTCACCCAATATTCGACCACCATAGGATCTATATGGTAAGTGCCAAAACCAAGCTGCGGCATCTTTACATTGTTGTACAGTGTAATGTATTTCATAGCCTTACCTCCTTTTGTTCGTTCTAACGTATACGCATTTTATATTACGTTTGTTGTAAACATTAATGCTAGGGTATAATGAACGAAGTGCATACATTCGATCAATATGCTATGCAAGAGGCGTTGCAAGAGGCACAACGAGCTTTTGACGAAGACGAAGTCCCCATAGGGGCTGTTATAACTCAACAAGAAAAAATCATTGCGCGTGCACACAATCAGACGCAGGCTCTACACGACCCTACCGCGCACGCCGAGATGCTTGCTATTACGGCTGCTTGCAATGCGCTGGGCTCTTACAACCTTGCTCGTTGTACACTGTACGTGAGCGTGGAACCGTGCCCAATGTGTGCCAGCGCGCTACAATGGGCGCAAATTGGCGCAGTATACTACGGGGCTAAGGATACTAAAAGGGGGTATTCGCTCTATTCGCCTAATCTCTTACACCCACGTACAACGGTAAAAAGTGGCGTTATGCAGGAAGAAGCCGTTGCGTTGCTCCAACTTTTTTTTCAGAAAAAACGATAACCCGACGTAACATTCTTGTACCTTCCTCGTTCTTTTGCTAACATTTTACTACCTTAGCCGTGCCTTTGAGAAAGTAAAACAACAAGTTACGTACTAATAGTGAAAAGAGAATGGTTAAAGCAAACAAAAAAGTCCTAGGCTATTGGCTCGTCTTACTCCTCCTCACCTTACCCGTATTCGCGGTTAAGGCGCAGGAAATGAAAGAGGCAGCAGACCTCTACAACGCAGCAGCTACGACTTACAAGCAGAACCCAGCAGAAGCGCTGAAGTCTGTACAGCAATCTATTGCAATATGCGATCAGCTGGACACTGACGAAGCGAAAGAATTAAAGGCAAAAGGGCAAAGTATTGTGCCGCGCATCCACGTAGAGATTGGGAAAAAGCTTTACAGCCAACAAAAGATAGACGAGTGCCTAAATGAGCTTCGCACTGCACGTAAAGCAGCGCAAGACAACAAGGACGAAACAGCTATTGCGTACGCAACAGGGACACTAGCTTCGGTGCTTTACGTAGAAAGCACGAAGAGCATTAAAGCAGGAGAATACCAGAAGGCTATTGATATGGCCACCGAGTCGTTCTCATACAAGGACAAGTCGGTAGATCCGCTCATCGTAGTGGCACGTGCGCAAGATTCGTTAAAGAAGTACGACGAGATGCTCGATACCTACGAAAAGGGAATTGCCATTGCCATGGCAACAAACAATTTGCAACGTTTAACCGATATGCGTATCCTAGCAACGAACTACCTCAAGAAAGAGAGTCAGAACTTGCAGGATAGCAAAAAGGTGGACGATGCCATTGTACTCTTGAACCGTGCTGTAAAAATTGATGCACGCGACGCGGAAGTCTATTCGGCACTTGCAGTGTGCTTCAAGACTAAAAACGAAAACGATAGCATTATTTACAATGCAGATTTGGCTCTTTTGAACGCGCCCATGACTATGGACAAAACGCAACTCTACTTCTTGAAGGCGCAAGCACTACAAGCCAAAGGAGATAAAGATGCAGCATGCGAAGCCTACAAAGCCGCAGCAGCAGGACCGTTCAAAGAATCGGCAGAGCACCAAATGAAAGAAGTACTGAAGTGTAAATAGAGTTTTGATTTGTTAATGAGCGAGGCTGCCCCGAAAGGAGCAGCCTCGTTTTTTTTAAGTGATTTTGTTCTTGACAAGAGATTATTCTATCAGCACATCGAAAGAATGCTAGAATGGTATCACATCGCCCCCTGAGATGAGATCTTCTTCAGGATTGCTAGAGGAGGGATAAACTCCTTCAGACTCGTAATTTTGCCCAGAGTTGAAAGTGGAAGTATCAGGATTATTGTGATCTACCATATCGCCCGTATCGTAAAAGCGAACGTGTGCGGAGTCATAGCTAATAAAAACTGAACCCACTTCCCCATTTCGGTGCTTAGCTATTATAAGTTCTGCTCTATCTTTCGTTGGGGTAGTATCCTTGAAAGAGCCAATGCCATTCTTCTCAGGACGACTAATAAAGAGCACGATGTCGGCATCTTGTTCAATAGCTCCCGACTCACGTAAGTCCGAAAGCAACGGACGGCTAGCCGTGTCTCCAGTTCGTGCATCTACTGCACGACTCATCTGAGAAAGCGCCAGCACAGGAATATTCAACTCCTTAGCCAGAGCTTTCAGACCACGTGAGATCTTACTCACCTCTTGCTCTCGGTTTCCATTTTTTGATGAGGGACTACTAATAAGCTGTAGGTAGTCTATCATCACAATATCAATGTCTCTTTCTGACTTCAAACGGCGGGCTTTGGCACGGATTTCCCCTATCCCCATACCCGAAGTATCGTCCAGATAAATTTCGGCATGCGAGAGCGTATTCATTGCGGTGAGAAGATGCGCCCAATCAGCATCGGCAAAACGCCCACTACGCAACACCTTGGCGTCTACCCTAGCTTCCGAGCTTAGAAGACGATTTACAAGCTGCACAGTAGGCATTTCCAAGCTAAAAAAGGCTACCTTTTTCTTATGCTCTACCGCCATTGTACGTGCCATACTGAGTGCAAAAGCCGTTTTTCCCACCGAAGGACGTGCTGCAAGGATAATAAGGTCGCCTTTCTGCCAACCTTGCGTCATAGAATCCAGTTTCAGAAACCCCGTAGGCACGCCGCTAAAACTGGAAGGATCTTTACGTAGATTGTCCAGATTGGCGAAGGCAGCATGAAGCGCCATTTCCAACGACTGCATCTCGCGCCTCAGCTTGTACTCGTGCAAATCGAACAAACCTTTTTCAGCCTTCTCTAAGATGTCTTCCACGTCTTCGTCGGACGAATAGGCTGCTGCTTGCGTCTCGCTCGCCCAGCGTATAAGCTCACGCTGCAAATACTTCTGGATAAGTATTTCTACATGCCCTTTCGTATTGGCCGCCGAAGAAACGAGCATCGTAAGTTCTACAATGCGCGAAACGCCACCAATATCTTTCAGCGTCCCATCGTCACTTAGCGCCTGTGTAACTGTGGCACTATCTACAGGCAAACCACGAGCTTGCAATTTCAGGATAGCCTCGTATATCAGCGCATTGCGCCCGTCGTAAAAATGCTCTTTCTGCAAAAACTCATTGACTTCTCCTGCCAAATTGGGCTCAATGAGCAATGCGCCCAGTACCATCTCCTCAATATCGGTAGCATTAGGAGGCACTCTTGCCCCTTGCAATGAGATAATAGGGCGCGGTGCAGGTTGTTGCTCTACGCGGGAAAATAATGCCGACTCGCTATTCTTTTCGCTTGCCATACTCTTGTTTTAGCTTTTATGGGTTATTTACGCAAATAGCGCTCGAAACGGTAACGTATTCCATTTGCCGAAGTCTGCCATTCTGAGGCACTCGCAAGCTCCCATTCCGAAGACAGAAGTTCGCAAGGGAAATAGGCATCGGCATCAAAAGTAGCATCTATACGTGTGATTAGACACTCCGATACATAAGGGAAAAGGAGTTTGTATATCTGCACTCCGCCTGCAACAAAGAGCTTCTCAGTATGCTGTAGCAATGCCAAAACATCTGCAACAGAATGTACCACCTCAACGCCCTCTGGGAGCAGAAGTGCATCCTGCGTACTCACTACTACTGTTTTACGCCCTGGTAAGGGGCGACCAATAGAATCGAAGGTTTTACGCCCCATGAGGAGTGTGCCGCCCATAGTAGTCTTCTTGAAATACGCCAGATCTTCGGGGAGGTGGCAAAGTAGCTGGTTGTTCTTACCGATCGCATTGTTGCGAGCAAGCGCTACAATAAGAACTAGAGCTGGCGACTGTTTTTCACCATCAAAAGGCATGGGAATAGCATTGAAGTTTGAACAGCAAAGATACATTTCCCGCTATCATTTGTTGTTCACAGTCTAGCGCTACAACAGAGTCTATTGCCCTTTCTAGCGCTTTATTTGAATCGCTCCACTCCCAGTATTACCAATGCTGTTATCAATTCTGAGATGGTGGCGGGAACGGTAGGCAACTCAAGCAACCATTTTTTTTCAACAGACGGTTTTCTTTTCCCGTTTGTTTTACACTTACATAACATTGCATCTATCGGTCTCCTAGTAGGCGAAAATGGTGCGCTAAAACGCGCGACAGGATATCGATTGGCAACGTTATTCTGCCAGTTTGCTGACGACTGACTCTACTAGGCTGTGCATGGCCTGCTCGTAGTTTGTCGTAGCATTGCCATGCGAACGGTTGTTTATGGCCGTGCAAAAAGTAATAGACTGATGCCCCAACATAGCCGCCAAACCATTGAGAGAGCCCGACTCCATTTCCATATTCACGGCACGCAAGCCTTTGTAAGTAAAGGTTTGAGCCATCTGCGTAAAGTGCGGGAAATAGGGTTCTAAACGCAACATACGCCCTTGCGGTGCATAAAAGCCTGGCATAGAGAACGTCAATCCAAGTTCGCCTAAATAGGCAAAACGTTGCACTAGCTCGGGGGCAGAAGGTACACAATACGGAAGAGGCAATTGGGGTATATGCTCACTGTGTATGTGCTCTGCAAAACGATTCCGACAATCGTCATCTGCTACAACCTGCATACGTTTGTAGAAATAAGCAAGATCGTCAAAAGCCAAAGAGAGCGAGGTTATGAGCGTTGTGCCAGTCGCAATATCGGGCTGAAGCGCTCCAGAAGTTCCAATTCGTAAAAGCTGCAAGGAGCGCGTATGCAAATTGGTAGTTCGTTTCTTCAGATTGATGTTTGCCAGCGCATCTAGTTCATTGATAACAATGTCTATACACCCCGCACCAATTCCCGTAGATACAACATTAATACGTTGTGCACCACAAAAGCCCGACACTGAGCGAAACTCCCGATTGTTCGCCAGTGGTTCTACTCGCGTTAGGTGTTCGGTAACCAGATCGATACGTGCAGGATCGCCGACAAGAATTATCGTATCTGCCAGTTGCTCAGGGTGCATCCGAAGGTGATATATCGAACCGTCAGGCGCAAGCATCAGCTCGGCATCGGAAAATAAATGTAACATGATGGTTATTCGTTTTTAAGTTCGTCGCTCCAGCCTAAAAATTTTGCCACAGTCTGATGGAGTTCTTCCGCGTTAAAGGGTTTGAACAAGTAACCATCCATCTGCACCGCTTCTATTCGTTCGCGTACTCCTGGTTCTGTAGAGGCCGTCAGCGCAATTATCGGCACTTTCGCACGCGCATCCTTCCTAGCTCTAATGCGCTCTGTAGCTTGAAAACCATCCATTTCAGGCATACGTATATCCATGAGCACAAGCCCATAATCGTTTTTATCTATCGCCTCCAGAGCCTGTAAGCCCGAATTTACCACATCCGAATGATAGCCCCAACGGTTCAGGAACTTCTGCACCACCATAACGTTTATCGCATTGTCGTCTACAAGCAACAAACGTGCGCCTTGGTAGGAAACATATTGTGGCTTCGTGGTCTGCTCCTGTGCAACAGGGGTTCGCTCTCTTTCGATAAGCGGCAAGACAATCGTTACCGTAGTACCTTGGTTCAGTACACTCTCTAGCGCAATTGTACCCTTGTGCAGCTCCACAATTTGTTTCGATATGTAAAGCCCGAGCCCGCTCCCCATGGTCATATTTCCCTCAGAGCGTTCGTAAGGTGCAAAGAGGCGTTTCTGTACATCAGGTGCTATGCCACTCCCCGTATCTATCACCTTTATTTCCAGACTATTGGGCTGTACAGCGGGCGCTATTTTCACTTCAACAGAGCCTGCACTAGTATGTTTCAACGCATTTGAAATCACGTTTATTAGCACTTGCTCAATACGATGTGCGTCGCCATATATCTGATGCGGAATGTCTTCACTATAAGAAAACGAGACCGACAGATTGGGGTGAAGAAGCTTGTTGCGATCCACTATTTTCTTTACGATATCGTAGAGATTAAATACATCTTGCTTCAATTCCATTTTCCCTGCGCTAATGCGCGAGCTGTCTAGCGCGTCACTCAGGAGATTGATAAGCGAGTCAGCTAAACCACGCATAGCATCAATATACTGGCGCTGTTCGTCGGAGAGTTGCGTTTGTCCGAGCAATTCTATCATCCCCAAGAGCGCATTGATAGGAGTCCGCGTCTCGTGATTAACAAAATCAAAAAGCTCACGCAAATCGCTTCTATCCTCCGATTTGGGCTTTTTGTAAGGCGCAAACAGTAAAAGATGTCGCCCTCCAGTAAACACATAGTGAATCACATTACAAGAAACTGCGCTACCATCTGCGCAACGACAAGCCAATATACCCGCATGGGGAAGCGGTTCTTGGGGATGTGTTTGCAAGTCCTGCCATAGAGGCGGCTCTAGAATCTGTTCTGGAGTAGTAGGTGGCGTAGTAACATCAAAGGCAAGAAACTCTATCAGTGCACGCGATATGAATTCTATTCGCTGATTGTCTAGTACGAGTAGAAGTAATTGATCTATGTACTTTGTTCTGTTGCTAAAAAGTCCTGACATGGCGTATCTATTGCTTTGATGTATTGCCTCGTAAAAATAACGAAAGCATAGAAAGCAAGGATACAGAGGCACGGATATATCGTTAACCGCCACACAAAGAAAAAACTGTAGGAATGTAATACATAGCGAGCTCTCACATACTGGTGTTGTACAAAAAAGGGAGCAGCATTAGCCACTCCCCATGCATACTGTCTTTCTCTGTTTCACTACATCTTGAAGAAGCTCATCTGCTCCCGCATCTCTTTTACGCGCGATACGATATCATTGCTTTCATTAGAAAGATCGCCAGATGCGGCAGCATTCTGCTGCACATTCGCACTGAGCAAATTGATAGCCTCTACAATTTGTCCGACAGCATCGGTAATTTGAGCACTACTTGCTTCTAAATCTCCGACGCTCGTCTCAATATTACCCATTGCCCCTTGCAAGCCCTTCAATTCAACCAGAGTTGCCTGCGAAGCACTCATAGAACTCGTACCTAACTCCTGAATGTTCTTTACCACTTCAGCACTCCGTTCAGCCAACTTCCGAACTTCGGCAGCAACTACCGAGAAACCGCGTCCTGCCTCACCTGCGCGTGCAGCCTCTACAGCAGCATTCAGTGCAAGGATATTAGTCTGCGAAGCAATTTCTGAAAGTAAACGTTCGCTCGTCACAATTTCCGTCAGACGACTATTAGTATCCTCTATGCTTTGTGCTAATGCCTGCAACTTGCTAGCAGCATCTACCGACTCTTTTTTGACCAACATGGAAGAAGCCGAGTCGCGCTTACAAATATCTAGCACGCTCGAACACTGCGCCTGTACCTCCTCTGCTGATGCAGCGCCACTGCCCGACAAATCCGCAATTCCCATGGCAGACGTATTGATGCGCACACTGGTTTCATCCAAGCTCGTAGCCTGCTGTGTCAGCGCCTCTAGCATTGGGCGGAGACGATCTACCATCTTATTAAAACTCAAAGCGATGTGCCCAATCTCATCGCGCTCGTTATTCACGGTCAGGCGCTCTGTACGCAGATCGCCGTCGGCAATTTGCACAATGCTGTCTGCCATAACACGCAGAGGCCGCAACAAACGAATGATGAAATAAACAAGCAGCAAAGAAAGCACCAACGAAAGAAGTACCGACAGCGTTATGATAGGCACTACTTTCGCATTTACCGAACTATAGGCATCTTTTTTCTTGGCATGAAAGCGAAGAACCACAGGGCGATCGCTGTTCCCTAACAGTAGGGGCACAACCAGATCTATTCCATCTCCCTCAGTACTCGTGTAACGTTCGCCAGCGTTGATTTTCTCCCGTTCTGACGGAGTTAAATCGTTTGCAAAATTGGAGAACTCTTTCTTTTGCTCAGGAGTTGTATTGTCCGATGTAAAAGCAAGTGAAAGCGAAGGACCATAAATAGCCGAGGAAACCAAACCATTCATAGTTTTGACATTCTTCATACGAGATGCCACAAGCCATATTGCAATATCAGCTTGCACAACTCCGACAAAGACGCCGTCGCGCAAAATCGGAGCAGCAATAGTAAACATCGTCGTATCCACGGTATTGTTAAACACGAGTTCGCGATACGGCTCTGTGACATACGTCTTGCCCGTCCGCTTAGGGTTAAAGTACCACGAATCGGGGGTGTCTTTCTTGTAGTTCGATAAGGTATCGTCAAAACGCGCAGTGTGCACAGACTCTCTGCACACATACGGGCAGTAACGCCCCAAATAATTAGAACCTAGCGCGTAACGAAACAGAGAATCAGCCCCATCAAACGCATTAGGCTCATAAGCAATCCCCAAACCTAGCACCGACTCAGATTTTGCAACTGCACTAACCAGCATGGGTATTACAGTTTCACGCATTGCCCGCGGCTGTGGATCGGCGAGCAACTTGGCGGTTGTTTCTACAAGAGTTACACCCTCATTCAAGTCTGTATCAATTTTGGTCTGTAAATCCACAGCAGCTTTCTCCATCTCCTGCTCCAGATCGCGAATTCCCATCTCGCGCAACTGGAAGTAGGGAAAAAGTACAAGAATGTTTGCAATTACCAGTACTCCTATTGCAATAGCAAGACCTATCTGCCAACGTAACGACAGCTTACGCATTGTGTGTAATGTTCATTTCTCCGAAGGCGCAAAGATAGACACGCCCCAATTATTTGCTACACTTCTGATGTACTTCATTTCACTAGCAATAAACGAACGCTTAGCACATTGGTTACACTGGTTGCATTCTGTAGAGCGCTAGTAAAAAACATGTTACGTCAATGATACTCGGATTTTGGAACGGCATGCGACCTTTTTCTTACCTCATTGGTACACTAATTGTATACAGATGCAATAAAACAAAGGGGTTTCAATGATTTTCAAAACCAAAAAAGTGGCTTTGTGGCTTATCCTTCTGGCAATTATTTGTTCATTACTTTTTATCGGATGCAGAACTTGGAAAGCTACAGGGCGTGCACCACGAGGCGAACGGCTCAAAAAAATGGAACAGCTCCCCTACTTTCAGAACGGGCAGTTTCAGAACCTTGAGCCCACTATAATGCTCACTAACAAGAACGGTCTCATCAAAAACCTGTGGAAGTTTCTAGTCACCAAATACCCCGATGGGAAGCCAAAACAGCCAATCCCGTCGATAAAGACAAACCTTAAGGCACTCGATATCAATCGCGATCTCTATGTATGGCTAGGGCATTCGAGCGTTCTACTCCAACTAGAGGGGAAGCGCTTCTTACTCGATCCTGTGCTCACCTACCAACTGCCAGTCACTTTGTTTATGCGCCCGTACAAGGGGGCTGATATCTTTTCGCCAAGCGATTTGCCCGATATAGATTATCTCATCATTACACATGACCACTGGGATCACCTTGACTATGGCACGGTGAAAGCGCTCCGAAAACGCGTAAAAAACGTAGTTTGCGGGATAGGAATGGGAGAAGATTTTGAATTCTGGGGCTACACCCCAAACCAAATTCACGAAATGGTGTGGAACGACTCTATTGAAATCGCTCCAAACATGTATATACATTGCCTGCCTGCGCGTCATTTTTCAGGTCGCCTATTCTCGCGCAATGTTACGCTGTGGGCTTCTTACCTGATAGATGGCAAACGACGTATTTTTATTTCAGGCGACGGGGGCTATAGTGATCGTTTTGCACGATACGGCGAACGTTTCCCCAACATCGATCTTGCCTTCATGGAGAATGGGCAATACAATATGGACTGGCGCTATATACACCTTCTCCCCCACCTCCTAACGCAAGCGATAGACGAACTGGGACCCAAACGTGTAATGGCCTATCACAACTCGAAGTTTACACTTGCACGGCATCCTTGGTACGAACCTCTAGATAGTATCTCAATCAATTCGCAAGGGAAACCATGGGAACTACTCACGCCGCGAATAGGCGAAGTCGTTTACCTTGACGAACACCAAGAGTTCTCAAAATGGTGGGAGGAAATAAAATAAGGATGCTCTATACGTCGGTAGCATCGATAAAAAATAGGGCGAACTTTCGGAGGGAGGTTCGCCTTATTTGAATCATTCTCTCTTAAGATAGAGAGCCTATTTACAAACGGTAGGAAATGTAATTATAGAGGGTTACAGTTCCTTCGCCTTCCACGCACCGAGGTTACGCTTCGCCTCGTCAAAGCTTGCCCCCACCGCGATGAGATTCTTACCCGACGATTTATAAGGGGTCGCGTAACCCTTCTCTTCTATTTGTGCTAGAGCATCTTCAGGACTACCTGAGCTCCAGAGCTTAAACTCGAAGAGATAAACAGTATCCGAGAGCTCTACCACGCAGTCAGCACGACCCATAATGTTGTGTACCTCCGTATGTACATGTTGTCCCATCAGGCGGAAAACAAGGTAAAACACCATCTGATAGTTCCACTCTATAAGATTCAGATCATCCGTTGTAGGATAGGACATACCTGCAATGAAAGACTGCATGCGCATCATAAATGCGTCTATATTGCCGTCGCGAATCTCATCCTCCAGTAGATCAAGCTCTGCAAGAGCGCGCAATGCAGAATGGGCATAAAGAACCTTGAGTAGCAACTCGAGGAAACAATAGCGCACCTCATCATTCGGGAAACCAAGCGTAAAGCGTTCCCTGTCGTTTTCGTAGGTTTTTATTGTTAGGTAGCCTGCCTGATAAAGTATTTGTATCGGGTCATCTACCAATTCATGCGGATTCTCGAGTTCTATGCGTTTCATACGCACGTTGTTGTCAAGGTCGGGCAAAGGGTAGCGAAGCTCTTGCAGTTTCTTGGCCAAAAACGTAGGTGTGCCCGTAGCAAACCAATAGTAACCAAGGCTTAACTTCTGAAAGACCTTAAGCAAGTTGAAGGGGTTGTAAACATTTTCACCCTCAATCGCGAAACGATAACCGTCGTATTTCTTCTTAAGCAGCGAAAGCGTTGCTTCCATGCTAAGCGATAGCTTAGCGCCTAGTGCTTGCAGTTCGGGCGTAAAGGCGGAGCGAAGCTCTTCCTCTGTTATACCACAGATGCCTGCGTAAGCGTCGTCAAGGCTTATATCGTTCAGGTTATTGAGACCGCTGAATACGCTTAGCTTACTAAATTTCGTGACGCCCGTCAGGAATACAAATTGGATGTACTGATCACTCGATTTCAGCACGGAATAAAAGCCCGCAAGAATACGCCTAAACGTCTCGTGTAGTTCGCTCTGTTCTTTTTCCAACGACTGTAGAAGTGGCTTATCGTACTCATCCACAAGTACCGCTACCCGAGTTCCTGTGGCGCGATAAAGCTGCTCTATAATATCATAAAACCTATCCTCTGGGGCATCAAATCGTTGAGTGAGGTTATACGCCTGTTCCCAATTCAATAAATGGCGTTCGAGCGTGTCTATTAGCGCTTGTTTCGTGTCGAAATTCTTGGCATTCAAATCGAGGTAGAGCACGGGGTGTTTCTGCCACGCTACCCGTTTCGACTGCCGTGCTAGTTCTTCTTCGGCTTGCGCAAGATACAGCCCTCCAAACAGCTCTTTCTCCCCACGAAAATAAGCGGCAAGGGTGGATAGAAACAAACTCTTACCAAAACGACGAGGGCGGCTCAAAAAATAGACTCTACCCGACAAAAGCTGCGCAACATACTGCGTTTTGTCGATATAGAGAAAATTGTTCTCTCGCAATATTTCAAAGCTTTGTACGCCGATGGGCAGCTTTCTCTCTGTCATCTTCATCTCTTTTTACAGCTCCTTCGCCTTCCACGCACCGATGTTGCGTTTCGCCTCGTCAAAGCTTGCGCCCACCGCAATGAGCTTCTTCCCTGACGATTGGTAAGGCACAGCATAACCCTTCTCTTCTATTTGTGCTAGGGCATCTTCAGGACTCCCAGAGCTCCAGAGCTTAAACTCGAAGAGGTAGATCGTATCTTTTAGTTCTACAACGCAGTCAGCACGACCCACGATGTTATGCACTTCCGTGTGTACATGTTGACCCATAAGGCGGAAAACAAGATAGAACACCATCTGGTAGTTCCACTCAATGAGATTCAGTTCGTCTGTGGTGGGATAGGACATACCCGCAATGAAAGACTGCATGCGCGTCATAAAAGCATCTAGGTTGCCATCGCGGATCTCATCCTCCAGTAGATCAAGCTCCGCAAGAGCGCGCAAAGCAGACTGGGCATAAAGAACCTTGAGTAGCAACTCGAGGAAACAATAGCGCACCTCATCATTCGGGAAACCAAGCGTAAAGCGTTCCCTGTCGTTTTCGTAGGTTTTTATTGTTAGGTAGCCTGCCTGATAAAGTATTTGTATCGGGTCATCTACCAACTCATGCGGATTCTCGAGTTCTATGCGTTTCACACGCACGTTGTTGTCAAGGTCGGGCAAAGGGTAGCGAAGCTCTTGCAGCTTCTTTGCCAAGAAAGTTGGCGTGCCCGTGGCAAACCAATAGTAACCAAGGCTCAGTTTCTGGAAGACCTTAAGTAGGTTGAAGGGGTTGTAAACGTTTTCACCCTCAATCGCGAAGCGGTAACCGTCGTATTTCTTCTTAAGCTGTGCAAGGGTCGCTTCCGTACTGAGCGATAATTTCGCACCAAGTGCCTGTAGTTCGGGCGTAAAGGTTGAACGCAATTCCGCGTCCGTTATACCACAGATGCCTGCATAAGCATCGTCAAGGCTTATATCATTCAGATTATTGAGCCCGCTAAACACGCTAAGCTTGCTAAACTTCGTGACGCCCGTTAGAAAGACAAATTGGATGTATTGGTCGCAAGACTTTATGGCAGAATAGAAACCTGCCAGTATGTTCCGATTCTTTTCATGCAGCGCTTGTTGTTCGGCATCTAGAGTCTGAAGCAGAGGCTTATCATATTCATCTACAAGAACTACCACTCGTTGCCCCGTTTTCTCACAAGCACGGCGCATTATGCCTGCAAAGCGACTAGGATAAGTTGTCTCCGTCGGTTCTGTGCCGTATAACTTCTCAAACTGTGTAAGATGCACGTTGAGAATATTTTCCAGAGCACGCTCGTCGGAATAAACCTCAGCATTCAAATCTATATAAAGCACTGGATGTTTTTGCCACGCTTCACGTTTCGACTGCCGTGCTAGTTCTTCTTCGGCTTGTGCCAGATACAACCCATTAAATAGCTCTTTCTCACCACGGAAATAGGCGGCAAGGGTAGAAAGAAACAAACTCTTACCAAAGCGACGAGGACGACTCAAAAAATAGACCTTACCACGTAATAACTGTTCAATATACTGAGTCTTATCCACATAGAGATAGCCACTCTCTCTGAGGGATTGGAAACTTTGTACGCCGATGGGCAGCTTTCTCTCTGTCATCTTTCAAACCTTCTTAGCTATGCGAAAGATAGTAATAGATATACAATAAAACGGAGCACTGCTACTGCAATGCCCCGTCCATCTTATTGTGTACTGCTTATATCCTATAAGCTACTTCTCGTAATAACGTATTGTTCGCAGAATTACATATTGCTGCTCATTGTTGTGGTATAAGGTCGCAAGCGTCCAGTTTCCATATTCATCTGGACGTGAAAGGACAAGCTTATAGGTTTCAAAAGGAGCTTCGTCGCCTATATGGATTCGCTTTTCATAAATTTCTTGCGACGAAAAAGTAACCTCTGATGTGTAATTTTGGATGTCGTTATACACGCTCCGCATTATCTCGACACCTTTTTTATCGTACGTATGCAGTTCGAGTTCAGAAAGTTTCCCATCCTCGTGCCCCTCTCGCTCAAGAAGTCGCCCCTTCGTGTCCAATTTAAGCGTTGAGAGAAGTACTGCACTATCACTCCCCGTATTGCGCTGTAAGACTAAAACGCTGTCGCCCTTGTACTCCATTTCGTAAGTAAAAAGCACGTCGTTGTTGCGCAAATCTTTGGTCGTTACCTTTTTCAGTCGCCCATTCCACGAATCGTACTCGAAAAATTTTGACAACGGCTGCACATTCTGTTTTTCATCCTTACCGTGGTAGTCAAAAGATTCAACCACTTTGTTCTCTTTGTAGGTAGCATACGTTGCCATCTCTCCCATCGAGTAGGAGCTACTCCAGAGTAATTTATTGGTCTCATCGTATGCATATATAGTTCGATCGAGAGCCATCCCCGCAAATACTTGCGTACGTTCGGAGAGATAACCCTTCTCTGTGAAGTTAACGTAAAGGAGCGAATACTTCCCGTAATTCATAAACCACGTATCGGGATCAGGGATCTCATTGAGCTCCTCCTGAATTTTAGGAAGCGAATAAACGGGCAAATCCAGTTCGTCAGAGTTTTTCTGGGCAATCTGAAACGTGTTTGCATAAACCAACTTTACTGGACCATTTAGTCGGAAATCTGCCGTACTAAGACGCTGATCCTTCTTGAACTCGAAGGAAGTGAGAGAAATAAAAATAACTCCAAGAGTAAGAGCTAAAATTACGGGCTTCTTCATTTCTAAAAATCTGTAAATCTCTCAAAGATACAGATTTTGTAATAAGATAATTGATAGAAGAAAACCTCTTTATTGCACTTACACGCACCTCTCAGCGCAAAACGACCTAAGATTAGCCAGACACTAACGAACGCCAAGCACTTCACGCACCTTCTGTGCTATCTTTCGCGGACTATAGCCACAATCGTCCTGCAACTGCGCAATGGTTCCGTGTGCAACAAACTTATCTGGAATACCAAAACGAATTACTCTATTTCCGCTTTCTAGCCCCGAAATAGTTTCTAAAACAGCCGTTCCGAACCCACCTACAACTACTCCGTCTTCTATCGTAAAAAGGTACTTATAACACCTTGAGATGGTCGCTAATAATTCGCAATCCAAGGGTTTCAAAAAACGGAAATCGTAATGAGCCACTTTCAATCCCTCTGCTAACAACAATTCGCGAGCTTCCGTTGCATTTCTGTAGGTAGTTCCAAGAGTAAGAAAAGCTGCACTGCAATTCGATTCGTCGCTTATTATACGCCCTCTCCCTTCTTGTAAATCTGACGTGGCATGAAAAGCTTTTTCCCCTAAAGCATTGCCTCGCGGATAGCGTATCACCCACGGACCACAAGAGCGTGCCGCTAGACGGAGCATTGTTTCCATTTCGTATTCGTCGCTCGGCGCACAGATGGTTAAGTTCGGAATAGGCCGCAAATAGGCGAGATCAAAAACGCCATGATGCGTAGCTCCATCATCTCCCACAAGACCAGCGCGATCCAAACAAAAGATCACATGTAGATTCTGTAACGCCACGTCGTGCACAATTTGGTCGTATGCACGCTGTAGGAAAGAGGAGTAGATTACACAGAAAGGCGTAAAACCTTCGACCGCTAAGCCTGCCGCAAAAGTAACCGCGTGAGGTTCGGCAATGCCTACATCGAAGGCTTGATCTGGCAATTCGTGCATAAGAGTACTTAGCGAAGTGCCCGTCGGCATAGCAGCTGTTATTCCAACAATCCGCGGATTGTTACGAGCCAATTCTAGTAATGTACGTCCTAAAATATCTTGATAGCGTGGTGCACTCGTTTTCTTTTCTGTGAGACGAATTCCCGTAGCATAGTCAAACTTTCCAGGAGCATGCCAGAGTGTTTGCTCACGCATGGCAGGAGCATAACCGTGTCCCTTTTCGGTAACACAATGTAAAAGTTTCGGCCCTGGAATTGCCTTGAGATCCTTCAAGATCATAGCAAGGTATTCCACATCGTGACCATCTATAGGACCAAAATAGCGGAAACCGAATTCCTCAAACAAGTTACTACTCTTAAGAATAGAGCCCTTAATAGCTCGGTTTACACCTTGTGTAAAGTTCCGCAATCCCTTTTGTTTGGTAGCAGAGAGTAGATTCCAGACCTTGTCTTTCAACTTGTTATAGCGTGGGGAAGTTGAGATGTCTAACAAATATTCTTTCAAAGCCCCCACGTTGGGGTCAATTGACATATTATTGTCATTGAGAATAACAAGCAAATCGTTCGTAGATGCCCCGCCATTGTTGAGAGCTTCAAATGCCATACCTCCAGTCAATGCACCATCCCCAATTATGGCAATGGTATGCTTCGGCAAATGAGCAAGTCGGTCGGCAGTAGACATCCCCAAAGCAGCAGAAATTGAGGTAGAACTGTGCCCTGTTCCAAAACAATCATACAGACTCTCGCTGCGTAGCGGAAAACCGCACAAACCACGATAATGACGGTTCGTATCAAATGCTGTACGTCTGCCCGTTAAAATTTTATAGGCATAAGCCTGATGCCCCACATCCCAAATTATATTGTCTTGGGGAGGATTGTACACATAGAGCAGAGCAACGGTAAGCTCAACGACACCTAGACTAGAGCCTAAATGCCCCGGATTTGTTGCTACTGAACGGATTATGAATTGTCTGACCTCTTCGGCAATAGCAGGCAACTGCTGCGGGCTAAACTTCTTGAGCTCTTCGGGGGAACTGACACAGTTGTTTTCTGAAAAATCTACCGCCATCTCTTACACCAACCAAACCTTCCTTCTAAGAACGTTTGACGAGGAGATTTCGTTCACAACGCTAACCACGCACCTGTGTGGCAACTCCAAGCGCCTCAACACGAGCTGCTATAGCTTGCAACTTCTCTAAGGAGACTTTATGCAGATCGGAGGCGGGAGTTTCACGGTCAATGGTGTATATCATCACATCGCGCGGATGCAAACGCTCCACTACAGCAAGCCAAGCTTCAAGCTCTTGTGGCGTGGTATTATCTACCACTTGACCGTTAAAGTGTCCTGTAAGAAATAGCGTCTGTAACGTAAAATCATGCCCAAATTCGCGCATGCGCTCTTCGATTTGTGCAACGGAAAGCGGCATCTGTGGTCCATTGATGAGGCGCATCGTAGCATCTATGGCCGAATCTAACTTGAGAGCTGCTTGGTCTACACGCTTCAAAGCTTCTACCACTTTCACATTGTGCAGCATCGTAGCATTCGTCAATACTACCACTTTTGCCTCTGGGAAATAGTGATCGCGCGCACTCAGCGTGTCGTCTATTATCTCTGGGAAGTGCGGGTGAATAGTAGGCTCACCGTTCCCCGCAAAGGTTATCACATCTAGCGGCTCATGGTTAGCATGACGCTCTTGCAACCGCTCAACAAGCAACTTGTTTACTAGTTCGCGAGGCGGAAATTTCGGCGATTGTCTGTTAAGCGTCCAGCCGCATTCGCAATATATGCAGTTGAAATTGCAAAATTTGCTAGACGTAGGTAAAAGATTCACCCCCAAAGATACCCCTAATCGACGACTAATTACGGGACCAAAAATGATATCGTGAAACAAAAACGTAGGCATACGACACAAGATTATAGACCGCTTCTAGAACTGATACTGGACATCCTTACGGTAGGGTACAGCCTTTTCTAAGACACTTGCCATAAGCATTACAAGGTGTTCATCGTCAAAAGGTTTGCACAGGAACTCATCCATGCCCGCCTTTATACAACGCTCGCGTTCGCCTGGTTGCGAATAAGCGGTAAGAGCTATAATCGGGATGTGTCCGCCATTTACATTTTCCACCTCACGTATATGCCGCGTTGCCTGTATGCCATTGATGTGCGGCATTTGCACATCTGTCAGTATAAGGTCGTAGCTCTGCTCATTGAGCTTTTGGAGGAGCTTGCGCCCATCTGGTACAACCTCAATACTCGCTACATAGTTCGAGAGCAGAAAGGTCATAACCTTTTGGTTAATATCGTTGTCCTCGGCAATGAGCACACGCAATGAACTTATAGCATTTTTTGCCGATTCGTAATCAACATTGATCTCTCGCATTCCGACCACCACCTGCGGTCGTGCTCCTGGCACATCTTTGTTCAAATCTTCCAGAATGTGTAGGAAGAAGGATACCACAATCCCCTTATCGTCTTCTTTTGTGAAAAGGCGCACACCCAGCAGATCTTCTAGTTCTTCCGACCGCTTCTGTTGCAGCTCTTTAGCATCGGGATATTCTGTACTCCCACAACGCAACTGGACTAATACATACTTCACTTCTTGTGTTCCAAGATAAGTGGTCTTTATCTCAAAGGGTAAACGATGGTGTATTGGCATCCAGAGGCGATCTTGTATGGCTTGATTCACAGCATCTGCCAGACGTTTGGAATTACCAACTACCTCAGGCGGGATATTTTCATCTAGCGTATACTTCGGTACAAACTCCTGCATGAATTCGGAAAAATTACTCCGTACCAAACTCACTAAGAAGTTGTGCACATTGAAACGCGAGAGATCATTTTGCTCTGTTGTAAGCAGATATTGTTCGTAAATAGAACTGAGACTCATCGCACATCCTCGTAGGCTCTTTGTATACTTCTCATCTACAAAGACAACATCTTCGAGATCTTTGGTTATAATGGCCAAGTTCTCAGCTGCATCTCGAGCAATCATTACAACACTTCCAAAAAGTTCTATCAGTTTTTTATTGGCAATATTCGCCTGTGCAAGTTGCTGTTCCAGCTCCTTAGTAGTATCAAAAATCCGTTTATCAAAATAAATTATGAGCAACACTTCAATAACATAGAGCAAAACTAGAAATAAGCGTAAGGGGTAATCGAGTGTTCCGAAGGATATTGTCTCCGTATTGATAAGAAGCAATACACTGTAAATGACACCATATACGATGGCTACCAGTTTCCAGCGCCGTATCTCAAAGACACGTAAAAAGAAAGGGTAAAAGTGCGCTAGTAGCAGAGGCTGATCTTCGCTACCACTCAACACGATATAGAGAAACTGGACAATGGCAAGGACGTATATCAACGCCTCTTTATGCAATTGAGTAAGGGGCGAATCTGTATTGATTAGGAATGCGACAAAGAATAAAAGAGACATTCCGAGCCCAAGAATGGGGGTTGCAATTAACTCGGTACTTGCCACATAGCTCAGAGCAAAAAAAAGATGCACAAAGCCTCCAACAAGCAGCACCACGGCATACGGTTTTTCGTTATGCAAGGCGTTGGCAAGAATAGATTTCATGCAGTTTAGCAATTATTGTTGGGAGGAAAGAAATGGGTAAAGAGCAGTTATTAGTCCTAAAAGGATAATAAGTACTCCCGCTATTTTGTTGAACCACCAAATCTGACGTAAACGAAAAAAGGATTGAAAACGACTAACGAGGTAAGTAAGGAAATACCACCACGCAGCGGCTCCAAGATGTACACCAAGTAGCGTAGGTATCAAAACTTCAAGCTGCGTACTACGTTCGTGCACACCAAAAGCGGCAAAAAGAGTCAAAAAGATAAAAATAGAGAGGGGGTTGGTAAGTGTAAGCAAAAAGATATAGACAAAGTCCTGTGCATAGTTGCTTCGTTTGAGTCGGTCACGGCGGAACTTCTTTATCGCATTCCGCACAAAGGTCACAATCCCTAGAGCAATAAGTATTGCCCCCCCCCCAACCTGAATGATTTGTCTATGTTCTTCTATAAAATCGAGAATAACCGACAAACTCAGGAAGGCAACCGTGGCAAAAAGGGTATCGGCAAGCGCTGCCCCATAGCCGCTAGCAAAGCCTGCACGCCTGCCTCTGTTCACAGTCTGCTGCACACAAATTACGCCAACGGGACCCAATGGAATAGAGGCACAAATTCCCACCAAAATTCCCTTCAAAAGTGCCAGCAGCCACATCTGATAATTTCATTACAAATTACAAGACGAGACGATCTAATTAACGCCGCCCCGCCGCTAGTATACAACGTGCACAATGCGCCGTATAGTACAAACAATACAGTAAACGCGCGAATTATACACCAGTTCGAAGATACTAATCCCAAATTCAAGCAATAAATGCAACGCCGCAGAAGAGATGTTTAGCCTATAAAA
>CAJPTC010000023.1 GCA_905373475.1 Bacteroidia bacterium
TAAGGGGCGGTAACTGCTACAAGTGCTTCGGCTGCAATCTACAAACGAACCTATCGGCGGCTTTTCTGTATCTTCGTGTAAACAAACCACATCGCACGATGAATGCGCCGCGACGTATGCCTCTGGGCACACAAGATTTTGAACTGCTACGTAGCAACGGAGATCTCTATGTAGACAAAACGCAATACATCGAGAAGCTCTTCGCGCTTGGACGCGTTTTCTTTCTAAGCCGTCCACATCGATTCGGGAAAAGTCTCTTTCTATCTACCCTCAAAGCCTATTTTGAAGGAAAAAAGGAGCTATTCGACGGATTGTATATTGCAAAAGTAGAAGCGGAACTCGCACGACAACAGAAACGAGAGCCATGGGAGGCGCGCCCAGTGCTCTACTTTGACCTGAATGCGAAAGTCTATGACGATAAAGAGGCGTTAAGGACACGACTGAGTCAGCAATTGCTAAAACACGAACAACTATACAGTGTGACACAAAGAAGTAATGATCCTGACGACAGACTCGTCGATCTCGTTACTACGCTCTATCAAAAAACAGGCAAACGCGTCGTAATACTGGTAGACGAATATGACAAGCCCCTCCTCGAGACTATTGAAAATGAGGAACTAAATCAAGCCAATCGGGCGATGCTTAGGGCATTCTATGAAGTGATCAAGCAGTGCGACGGTGCGATCCACTTTGCTCTCCTAACGGGGATTACTAAGTTTAGCAAAACGACCCTCTTCAGTAGCGTCAATAACTTAAATGATATCTCCCTTTTAGACGAGTTTGCTGGCGTGTGTGGATTTACTGAACAAGAGCTCAAACAGCACTTGACCCCAGAAATAGAGCAACTCGCACAGGCACAAAAGAGCTCAGTAGAAAAGACCCTCGAAACCCTTAAGAAAAAATACGACGGCTATTGTTTTGCCAGTTCGGGCGAACACGTTTACAATCCCTTCAGCTTACTCAACGTATTGGCTAAAAAGAACTACGGCTACTACTGGTTTGAGACTGCTACGCCGACCTACCTAGTCAATTACATCAAGCGGAAACAGGAGTTTATTCCCGAATTTGATAAAGACTTAAGTATCGGAGTGAATGCCGTACAAGATTTCCGTTACAACGACGACGATGCCATCGTACCCCTTCTCTTCCAGTCTGGTTATCTAACTATAAAAAAGTATCTTACGTCGGCAAACCTCCTGCGACTTGGCTATCCGAACGAGGAGGTGCGCTTCGGATTCCTAGAGGAACTCATTCCACACTATTCGTCGCGGCTCACGCGCACCAACATAGAGCCTACGATCTGGAATCTCTACGAGTGGCTCAATAGTGGCAACTTGGTGGATACGATGAAGCTTGTGGAAGAGGTGTTAGCAGGAATTCTCTACGGCAATATCCCCAACAATGAAACGGGAAGACCTCTCCGCGAACAGTACTACCAATCTGTTCTTTATGCCGTTTTTCGTTTGCTCGGGCTACATGCGCAGAGTGAGGTAGTGTGCGCCTCTGGACGCATAGACATGATTGTCTCCACACGCAAACATATCTATCTCTTTGAATTTAAGGTAACGACCGAGGGCTCTGCCGAAGACGCCATTGCCCAAATCAAGGAGCGGGGTTACCTCAAGAAGATTCGTGCCACGAAGCGTCCCATTCACCTAGTGGGCGTCAGTTTCGACGAAAAGAGTCGCAACGTTAAAGAGTGGAGGGAAGAGATTGTAGAAAAGTCTGACCGAAAGAAGTAGATATAACACAAATCAAGTAAAAAAGCATATTGGCATTTTGCGAGCGTTGCGGAAAAATGCCTGACAATTGCATATCGCACATTTTGATCAATGCCAAGTTCGCCTCTCTATGAAAAAAATGCAAGTATTCATCGAATACAGAAAATGATAGACAGATTGGCAGCCCCAAACAGTCTGAAACTAAAAACCAATTTCATTGTATCTTTGTAGAAGACGAGAGATAGGAGACATGGAGCACAGATTGAGCATTTTACCTGTACTAGCGATGCTATTCGCTTCCTTGTTGCTGATTGCCTGCCAAAAAGAGGAGGAAAAGCACGACGAAAACGAGAATACCGTCGAGCCCGTTCTTGTAGAAACCCTCCAGATAGAATTCGCGCAGTCGCTTGCTGCCGAATGGCACGGAGAGTGGGTGTACTGCGGGCGAGTCCTCGATCCAAGTTACTTCCTAAATGAAGATCTCCCCAAAGAGCTACGTGAAACAGATTACTTTATAGACATTACGAAGCCAGCGTCGGAGAACGTAGATAAATGGTCTAACGAGCGCTTACGCACCATTTACAAAACGCTCTTTCATCATGCGCAGACCAACGCTGAAAACATCAAAAAGCACGCTATTGTAACCGAGCATTCGCTCTCAATTCCGAGTTACCTGACGCCACTCTACTTGCGAGAGGGCGCACAAACCATCAAGATCACAACCGATTTGAAAAATGGCAATAAGCTACAATGCGTTGTGCAAAGTAAAACCTTTACGCTTGAATTTCGCCCCAATCAAATAGTGATTGCCGACTCACAACCTTTTCGTTGGATTGTTCTTAAGCGAATCTGAGACGCGGCTATAGCATTCCACAAAAGAGATCTGCAAAAGGGCGAACGAAAACACAACTTTTACACAACCGAAATCGTTTTATAACAGTAGAGTAATTGAGTACAGAGTGTAACCCACTAAATACAAATAGAAATGAAGAGATTAGTACTAGTAGCTACAACCTTCTTGTTTGCAGCAACTGCCACTTTTGGTCAGACAGTGCTGAAAGAAAAGACTCATGGCTTGCTGCCTGGCAACCCGAACCCGATGATCGAAACAGAGTTTAGCACTCCAGGTGCAGCGGGCGAAGGCGTTGTATGGGACTTTAGCGCACTCCCGCAAAAAGCCGCATTCTATGGTCATGTAGAAGAACCCATTACGTACAATCCGCCCGTAGAAGCAGCGAAAAGCAATACACTTCTGATAGAAGACAACCTAGAAGCGTTCATGACAACGAATGCGAATGAACTTCGCGTATTGGCAAACCGTGTAGGCACGTTTGTACGTACATTCGAAAAACCTGTTTTGAAGATGCGCTACCCATTCGCTTATGGCGATCGTTTTGCAGAGCGCACACCCGCTTCCATCTATTACACGAATAGCGATTTTACCCAAAAGTTCGTGTTAGACTACAGCGTAGAAGCCGATGCTTACGGTACGCTCCTGCTCCCTGGCACAACGCTTAAGAATGTGCTCCGCGTTGTTACCACACACTCCTACATCTATGATAACAACTACACTTCAACGGTCGTAACCTATCGTTGGTACGTAAAATCGCACCGCTATCCTGTTCTTTCTTTGATTTTCGAGAAACGTAACGACGGTACACTCTATCCGCTTAAGGGTGCTTACAACGCAGTGGTAGAAGCACCCGAAATTCTTGCAAAGGCGGAGAAAGAGGGCAAAGGAGCGGTTACAACACTCAACCTTTACCCGAATCCTTTCAGTGCAGAACTGAATGTAAAATACACCCTCAGTGCGCGTACAAACGTTACCATTGCTCTGTACAATGCACAAGGCTTATTGGTAAAAACACTGTTACAACAGAACCAAGAAGAAGGGGCTTACACCTCAACGTTTACTAATGAAGTGCAAAGCATCCCCGCTGGTATGTATGTACTTCGTGTAGAAGCCAATGGCGGCGTACTCTCGCAGCAAGTAGTAAAAGTGCAGTAAACAGTTTGAAATTTAGCTATAAGGGCTACATGAGTTTTACGCTTATGTAGCCCTTCTTTTTTCAATATGCTAGACGAGATTCGAGAATTCGCCCTTGCGCTTGCAGGTAGTAACGAATCCTTCCCCTTTGACGACAAAACACTGGTCTACAAAGTAGGCGGCAAAATGTTTCTTGTTTTGGCTCTAGAGAAACGCCCCATACCCATTACCGTTAAGTGTAAACCCGAAGAGGGAGAACGACTACGCGAGCAATACAACACGATACAACCAGCCTATCATTTCAACAAACGCCACTGGATAACCTTAACAAATCCCGCATCACTCCCTTTCACCCTTATTTGCTCTCTCATTCGCACCTCGTACGACCTCGTATACAGCGGACTAACGCGCAAAGAGCGCCAGAGTATAGAGAACGCCTAAATCATCGTAGGAAATTCGCTAAGACGTTCTACGGTTTTCATTTCATATATTGCAGAGTAAAAATTCCTCACTCGCAGTACGATTTACGATGACACACTATATATACCATTATCTCTGCATATTGCTCTTTTTGCTAGGCAGCCAAACAGCGTGTACCACGCAGGCATTTGCTCAAAAGAGTTACTCGATTACCGATAGTGGGAATGGCAGTCTCTATGGTCATATTCGCCCTTTTTCGCTACTCTTCGGAGTTGCGGGAGGACTGGAATACCAGCTACGACAAAAGGTAAGTCTCGCAACAAATTTGGAGGGGAACTTTTGGGGGCTTCCGCAACAAATAGCCATCTCGCCTCTGGTAAAGTATTATTTCACAGGAAGAGTTGCCAATGGCTTTTATGGGCGCTTAAAAGTTATCGGAGGTAGGTTTCTTTATCCTTCAGCCATTGCAGAACAACTTTACTATGCAGGCAGCGGGATCGGGATAGGATGGATGTATCGGCTACCAAAACTCTCTGGGTGGCATTTTTGTATAGACACAGGGCTACAGATCGTACGCCCTTTTGGAAAAACCTACACCCACTCTCAGCCGATTGATAACAACGAATATTATATGGTAGTATTCCTAAGCCCTTCTGGTCCTTTTGATCTCTCGTTCTCATTTGCCTATAGCTTCTGAAGCGAGACAGAGCAAAACATACGTCACTTTACTATCGCATGCATAGCGAGCGTCAGTTCTCCGAACGAGATCATGGCATTGAAAAGCATTATTGCCGAATAATTACCCACCTCCTCACAACGAATGGTGCGTTCGGTAAGAAGCCCTGCATCTAAAAGCGAAGCACGCATTGTACCACATAAAAGAGGACGTGCTGGAGTATACCATTGCTTGTTTTCTAGAAACGCGACATTTGTATAAGAAGTATCGGTTATCTCACCGCGCCTTACAATCAGTACCTCGTCGCATTCCCCGCATTGCGCTACTAGCGCATTTAGCGCACTCCGATCCGTGCTTTTGAAAGAATAATCTATCGTATCATTGTTTACCAAACGTAGTGAGGTGATACGACGCATAGTATACGGTTGCGATGTTACCTCCGTAACACCATATTCGCCATAAACCACTCGCACTTTCAGACGCCCTGCCACATTCGAAAGCCCACTAAGATATTGTGCCAGAACTATCGGCGTACTCCCCTTCCAAAAATACTGACGGGTAGCATTCAATCGCGCCTCATGGTAATGCAAATTGCGCACAACGCCACTTTCAAGGCATAAAGTTTCAACGAATTGGCACATAAACTTTGGCGATTACTTCGTTGTATTCTGCTTGCCAATTGCTATTACCCGTTATGCCTCCTCCTGCTTTGAAGTACAGTTGCTCTCCCTCCTGATCAATAAAACGTATAAGCACGCCTGTATCGAGCGAATGGCCATCCCAACGCCCCATCACGCCCGTATAAAACTTGCGTTCGTAACCTTCAGCTGCTGCAATAATTTTTACTGTTTCACTCTTGGGGAAGCCAGTAATAGAGCCAGCGGGAAGTTGCGAGAAAAGTATATCGCCTAAACGATTGCGATAATCGGAAGGAAGCGTGCCCCGAATTTCGGAGCTCGTTTCAAGTAAACTCCCCTTGTTTGTAACCAATGTGTCTATGTACCGATAGCGCTCCACTCGCACATTGTCTGCCACGAGGCGGAGATCTTGTTTTATGAGTTCCACCACATCGGCGTGCTCTGCCATTTCCTTTGGGTTATTTAGAAGACGCTCGGCTGCATTCGGGAGCGTGGCGTCAATTGTACCCTTCATGGGATAAGAGCTTATCTCGCCGTCTTTTATCTGAATAAACATCTCGGGCGAAAAACAGACTAGCGTATCCTTTATCCAGAGACGATAGAGCGCATCGGCATGGTCAAAAATCTGTCGGAGCGATAAATTCGTTTCAATGGGGATTTTGCAAGTGAGGTTCACCAACGTCGTACTGCCCGCCGCAATAGCATTTTGCACTACCTCAAAGCTGCGCTGGTAGTCTGCCTCCGAAGGAGGAATGGGATTCCACGCTACAGCAATAGGCTCTCTTTTTTTGACAGCTGGCGCATTGCCTTTTCCATGGAAAGAGTACAATAGTTCGTTTGCATCTACCTCTGATTCAGGGAGAACGATTGCGTGCGCAGCATCGTAATCTACAACAAAAATAAAGGGTACTCCTTGAGTACCCAATTCGTTCATGCGCTTTTGTGCGCTACTTTTATCGTATAACTTCATTGTACCTCAATTTTTGGCACGGCAAAAATATAGGATTTGAGAAAAATATTACGTACCACGACGGCACAATATACTCTCGCAGAATAGGGTAAAATGCTTTTTCAAGCTTAGCGCAATGCCACAGACTAGCCGCGTTTGGGCTTCGCTTCTTTGGGTTTGCGACGTTTGAAATTGGGACGCCCTGCTCGTTTAGAATTCGGGGTACGAGAGGACTTCTCTTCTTTGAGTTCCGTAGCATAATCCGCAGACCATTCCTCTTGCAGGAGCGGGAGATGCGAGCCTAGGAATTTCTCAATTCGACGCAAGAGATAAAGCTCATCGGCAGAGACTAACATCAGGGCAACCCCCGTAGAATTGGCACGCGCCGTACGCCCAATGCGATGCACGTATGACTCGGGAGAGGCAGGAACATCAAAATTAAGCACGAGGTTAACTTCCTCGATATCAATACCTCGGGCTAAAATATCGGTAGCCACTAGTACGGAGACAGTACGCGCCTTGAAATCTTGCAACGATTGTTCTCGCGTCTCCTGTTCCAAGTCTGCGGAAATGCCACACGCTTTTATTCCCGCGCGGTTGAGCCCGTGAACAATGGTACGCACATCATTCTTCCGTTTTACAAAAACAATGGAGCTCTGATGTTCGGGATGATGTTGCAGATAGGCTGCCAGAAAACCTGGTTTAGCGGGACGTTGCAACTGGAATTGCCATTGCGCAATACCTTCTGCTGGCTTTGATACTGCAATATCTACCGAGAGCGGGTTCTGCAAAATAGAATTGGCTAGTTTGCGCACCTGCTCGGGCATAGTGGCCGAGAAGAAAAGCGTCTGTCGCACCTTGGGTAGCTGCTCAATAATCTGTTGTATGGCAGGGAGAAAGCCCATATCGAGCATACGGTCGGCCTCGTCGAGAACCAGCGTCTGAATAGTATCTAGCTTGGCAATATCGAGCTGTAGGAATTGTATAAGCCGCCCAGGCGTTGCCACAAGAATATCTGCCCCTGCGTCTACTGCACCGCGTTGTAACCCCCACTGTTGCCCGTCGTTGCCGCCATATATGGCCTTTGAGGTCACGGGCACAAAATAGGCAAACCCTTCGATTTGTTGGTCAATCTGCACCACCAATTCTCGCGTAGGGGCAAGAATAAGCACCGTCGTTGCGTTGCTATCGCTCTGCCGTACCAAACGGTCTACAATAGGCAATACAAAAGCCGCCGTTTTGCCTGTGCCCGTCTGTGCACAGCCAATCAAATCACGACCTTGCAGAATAATAGGGATTGCTTGTTCTTGAATCGGGGTAGCTTCCTTGTACCCCATTGAACTTAAACCTTCTAGTACTCGCTCGTCAAACCCAAACGCTTCAAACTCCATCACACTGAGCGGTAAGTTCTTTTGTAGTGGGAGCTATAGGATTCGAACCTATGACCCTCTGCTTGTAAGGCAGATGCTCTGAACCAGCTGAGCTAAGCTCCCGAAAAGCAAACAACGAAAGGATTCTCTCCCGAAAACCTGTGGGAGCTATAGGATTCGAACCTATGACCCTCTGCTTGTAAGGCAGATGCTCTGAACCAGCTGAGCTAAGCTCCCGTGTACCCGCGATTTCAAAAATCAACGGCACAAAGGTATACATAAAATTTGTACTACAAAATTACGCTCCCTATTTTTATCTCGTCGCCCTGTGCTACACATCACTCCTTTCAGGAATTTTGCATAAAGAATTTGCTTTGTCCGTATTTACCTCCCTATAGCAATGCTTTTTATACCTTTGTATGGGTGGATGGGGTTAGACGGAACTATGGACGAACAAGAATATGGGTCGCAGCTACTCTCGGAGGCTGTGAACGCCTTGTGCAAACTTCCTGGCGTGGGGAAGCGCACTGCTATGCGCTATATTCTCAGCCTACAGATGCGCCCTATCGCCGAGCAACAAGAGTTTATCTCCAGCATTCAGAGCTTCATCTCGGAGGTGCAACGTTGCCCGCTCTGCAACAACTTCTCAGATGACGGTCAGCCTTGTGCACTCTGCACCGACAAGAGAAGAGACCCCGCGCTACTCTGCGTTGTGGCCGACGTCCGCGCACTTATTGCAATACACCAAGCCAATGTTTTTCAAGGGGGCTTTTTTGTTTTGGGAAGCCTTATTAACCCTCTGAAAGGAATAGGCCCCGATCAACTCCCCTTTACGCAACTTAACAACCGCATCAAGTTAGGCGTAGAGGAGATTATATTCGCCTTCCCCAACAGTGTTGATGCCGATCTTACGGTTCTTTTTCTACAAAAGAAACTACAAGACACCCCTGTTAGAATCAGCGTATTGGCACGAGGCATCCCCTTCGGGAATTCGGTCGAACAGACAGACGATACAACCATTTCGCTCGCTTTTGACAAACGCACCCTCATAGCCGACCCTATGCATACAGATAATGCCCGCTAACCACCAAAGAGAAGCTCCGAACATGAAAAAAACGCATCTTCTACTCGCCTCTCATTACACCCGAATGGTAACATTTGCCATGCTTATGGCGGCACTCTTTGCCCCCATGTACTTACAAGCACAGGATCTGTCCGATTTGCAACTCGCCCAGCAGGCTTTTATGGCAGAAGACCTACATAGTGCTAAAAAATATTTTGAGCGTGCCTATAAAGCAGATCCAACCGATACAATCGTACTCTTCGGACTCGCCGAGACCTACATACGCATGCAAGAAGCCGCGGATGCCGAAGAGTTCATAACCAAGGCGCTTAAGGCAAATCCAAACCTCGCCCCCCTTTACTTAAAACTTGGCATTGCCTTGAATATGCGCAACAAGTTCAAGAAGTCTGAGGAAGCTTTTGTGCGGGCAGACGAACTAATGAGCAAGGAAGATCCGCTCCGTCAGACGCTTTATGTAAACTATGGTATCGCTCTCATAGGGCAGCAACAACTTAAAGAGGCGCTGCCTTGGTTCGATAAAGTACTTGTTCTAAACCCACGCAATGCAACAGCCTACAACTACAAGGGGGCAACACTCTATCGTCTGGAGGAATATGATTCGGCGTTGCGGGCTTTCAATTTGTCACTCGATATCGATCTGCAAAACCCCATCACGCTCTACAACCGCGCTATGGTATACACCAAACTGGAAGACTACAACAACGCATGTCTCGATTTTCACGCAGCATGCCGCAAGGGGAACATCAATGCGTGCAAACAGATCTTGCTAATTTGCAAACAGAAACCACAATAACCTAGCTGCACAACGCGCCGTTGCAATAGCCACAAAACCTTAGCACTTTAGTCTATTTTTTCGGAGGAATCTTACAATGCGTGCCATCATTCTTGCTCTATTCCTTTTCCTTGCGACTTGGGTTCAGGCACAGGACGAGAGCGCACGCGCTTACTTCGATTATGCAACCACCGACTTCGAACACGGAGCTGTGGTTACTCTACGTGGGAGGACGGAATTTTACTGGAACGAACTACTAACCCCCAACGATTTCCGACGCGCTCGGCACAACAAACCCATGTCCATCAGCCTGCCTAGTTCATGGACGGAGCTAGAACTCGGAGGTCGGAACTTATCTCCACACGGTTGTGCCACTTATCGTTTCGCACTTGTAGTACCTCGTTTAGAGAACGGGCGAGAATATGCTCTCTATCTTCCTCTGGAATACTCGAGCTACCGTCTTTGGGTTAATGGCGAACAACTTGTAAACGTGGGCAAAGTAGCCAATAACCCCTACGATGCCCAAGCAAGTCCGCAATATTCGCTGATACCCATACGCAACAAAATCCGCAGTGTAGATACGCTGGAGTTTATTATACAAGTAGCCAACTACCGTTTCCCCGAATCGGGATTAGTAGCTCCTATGCGCTTCGGCGCACAGGAGACGGTAGCAAATCAGCATCTCGCGTTACTTAATTTTGACGTTCTCACCATCGGCGCTCTTCTCCTTTTGGCTTTAGCCACTGCCCTGCTTTATCGTGCACGGCGCGAGAGCCAGTCGCCTCTTTGGTTTGCCTTGGGAGCGCTACTTGCCGCATTACGTATAGCTCTTGGCGAGTCCGATCTTCTGATGCGCTGGCTCCCTTCGCTTATTACCTGGACGTCGTATCACAAAGCGCTCTACCTCGTTTCTGTCGGTGCAGCCATGACCTTTTTACTCTTCATGCATTGCCGCTATCGGAAACGGTTGAAAGATGTCTACGTGCACTGGACTATGGTCGTTGGGTTGGCCTTATGTATTTTCATCGCCGCGTCGCCCGTATCTGTCTTTACCTCGTTCCGTAGCCTAGTATACCTGTACGTACTGGCTCTATTCTGTCTTGCCATAGTTCGTATCCTCGCCTTTTCGCTCAAGGAGCGAGGAATTGTTGTGATTATAGTAGGAGCAACCACGCTTCTTACCTGCATTATACTCAATGTATTACAGTACTTCCTCAAGTTCGAGAGTTTCTTCCCTTACGTTACGTTTGGTATCTCGATTTTCCTACTCTGTACTACCTACGCCGTAATTCGCGATTTTACCATTTTGGCTCGTGCCAACGCTAAGTTTAGAAACCAAGCCAACGTGGTTCGCTACGATTTCGAGAATAAAATCAAGCAATTAAAACTAGAGAATGAACAACAGCAGCGCCGTTTTGCAGCCGAACAGTTGGAACAGCGGCAACAAGTATGGGTAGACAGCGGCATTGCAATGCTCTCTACCCTAATGGCGCAGAATCAGAATAACCTTAAACAACTATGTGAACAAACGCTCGCGCGCCTTACTAAATACATGCGGGTGAATGCGGCAATACTCTACGTGGCGCGTGTAGATCTCGAGACGCATACCATGAAGCTCTACATGCAAGCGAACTTTGGGCTTACACGGGAGCAAATAGAGAAATACACTGTACTCGACGAAGATCAGGGACTGATTGGTGCATGCTACCGCGACAATACATTTCAACACATCTCGAACCTGCCCGAGGGGTTCATCAAGATTAGCTCGGGGCTCGGGGAGTGTACGCCACCCGCCCTGTTACTTATGCCTTTGCAGAGTACGGCAGGAGTTGTTGGAGTGCTAGAACTCGGACGCTTTGAAGATTTTCAGGAATACGAAGTAACATTTATCAAACGTATCGCCGTTATTCTAGCAAACAACCTGATTCATACCAAGAACAACGAAGACTATCTCGTTGCCATGAGCAATCTCAACGAGGAGATAAAACATCTCAACCAACAAATAGAGAACCAAAATAGCTACCGAGAGCAACTGGAAGCAGAACTAGAGGAGTATCGGCGAGAGAACTAGTCGGAACAAAATGGTAAACGCAAAGAGGAGAATAAACAACGCAAACAACAAACTGCTACGGAGTAGGAGCTATTCCTGCGCGGCGCAGCTTCAGGGGCTTGGGTACTCGTTCCTGCTCGCAGTACTGGTAGTTTGCTCATTGCTGTCCTTCTCCTGTGGGAGTTCGCGCCCAACCAAACGTTCCGCAAGCACGGGTAGGAAATATAAACCACTCAAATGCCCATGTAAACGAACCGCATTCCCTCTTGCGGATGAGCATTTTACAATTCAATCAGACCCTTGCGAAAGCCGCTAAAGGCTGGTAACAAACTTAAAGTCGGATGAAGAGGATTGGTGTAATAGGAGGCGGTAGCTGGGCTACGGCAATTGTAAAAATTCTGTTGGAGAATTGCCCACAAGTTGGGTGGTATGTGCGCAATACGCAGACACGGGAGTCGCTACGCACCGAAGGGCTTAACCCAAACTACCTGAGCGACGTTCATTTTAATACCGAGCAAATTTGCCTGTACGACGATATCAATGAACTAGTGGCAGCTTCCGAGATCGTTTTTATGGTTGTACCCTCAGCCTTTCTGGCAGAATGGTTAAAACCTCTAACAGCCGACCTAACACACGCCTTTGTAGTAACCTCCATCAAGGGGATTGTGCCCGAACACCACCTTACTCCGTCGGAATATTTGAAGCAACAATTCGGCGTTAGCTACTCGCAGATGGGCGTCGTGAGCGGTCCGTGTCATGCGGAGGAAGTAGCACTGGAGCGCCTTTCCTACCTCACCGTGAGTTGTAAAGAGACCGAGCAGGCTAGTTATATCAGCAGTTTACTACGGTCGGACTACATTCGCACCATCGAAGGGCAGGATATTTATGGCACTGAGTATAGCGCCATTCTGAAGAATATTTATGCAGTTGCCGCAGGCGTATGTCATGGCATGGGATTCGGAGACAACTTTCAAGCTGTGCTGATTAGCAATGCACAGGACGAAATTACCCGTTTCCTTAACCTCTCCTATCCCGCAGAGCGAAACACAAATACCTCAGCTTACCTCGGCGACCTCCTTGTTACATGCTACTCGCAATTCAGTCGTAACCGCACATTTGGTACGATGATAGGCAAAGGGTACAGCGTACGTTCTGCGCAACTGGAGATGAAAATGGTAGCCGAAGGTTACTACGCCACAGCAGGGCTACACGCCATCAATCAGGAGCATGGCATCAGCATGCCGATTGCCGAAACGATGTACCATATCCTTTACGAAGGAAAAAGCGTTCAACGCGAGATGCGCACTCTACTAACACAGCTGTGTTAGAAAACAGGGTGCGCTGACTCTCGGCGAAACTACAGGCAACTTGTAGAAATCCTGCCATCAGCAATTGATTTACCAACTCGTAGAACATCTAGCACTCTCATCATGGAAAAAACAGCATTACGTTTAGCATTCCAGACTCCACTGGATGGTCGTCTGAAAGAGGAATATAACTCCCTATTGCAGGCTTCTCGGCAGCATCTTCAAGAAATCCAAGAAAAGCGCTGCTTGGGGGCAGATTTCCTCGGTTGGTATACATTGCCAAACGAATTGGAACGTGAAATAGCCTCGGTGCAGACCATTGCTCAAACCTTGGTTAACTACGATGCGGTGGTTGTCATTGGCATTGGCGGTTCGTATCTCGGCGCATTGGCACTGGCTGAGGCGCTGGAGGAACAAAAGGAAGGAATGCAGCCCGAACTCATATTCCTCGGTTTTAGCCTTTGTGCCGACTATATGGCAAACCAACTGGCGCGTCTGAAGGAAAAGAACTATGCCGTGGTGGTTATTTCCAAATCGGGCACTACAACAGAACCCGCAATCGCTTTTCGGTTAATACTCGCCGCCCTCAAGCAGAGCGCTAACGGATATTCGCCAGAACGCATTGTAGCAATTACCGATGCAAAACGCGGTACACTACACGACCTTGCTGAACGCGAAGGCATTCGCCGTCTTGTTATCCCCGACAACGTTGGGGGGCGCTATTCGGCACTTACCCCTGTGGGACTACTTCCGCTAGCTATCGCAGGCTACGATATCGTTGCACTGGTTGAGGGGGCTAAAGCCGCATTCGGTGCTTTGCAAATGGCTGACCCTAATACGAATCTGGCGATGCAGTATGCGGCATGGCGCAATCTGTGGTATAAAGAGGGGCGCAGCCTTGAGGTACTGGCTATGTATTCGCCCTACATGCGGAGTTTTGGGGAATGGTACAAACAACTCTACGGAGAAAGTGAAGGGAAAAACGGGGGGGGCGTATTCCCGACCTCTGTATGTAACACAACCGACCTTCATTCGCTAGGGCAATTCTTGCAAGAGGGTACTTCCCTATTTTTCGAGACACATCTCTTTTTTGAAAAAGCCAACCATTCGCTCTCAGTCATGCAGCTTGACGGAATTGCAGATGGGCTCGAATATTTAGTAGGAAAGGATTTACACGAAATAAACCGAGCAGCCGCTCAGGCAACAGCGGCAGCGCACGAAGCCCATGCAATACCTACAGCGTTTCTACACGTACCCCTTCGCAACGCCTATTGGCTGGGGTATCTGCTCTACTTCTGCGAGCTCAGCTGCGCACTTACAGTATTACTGCAAGGCAACAACCCGTTCGATCAACCTGGTGTAGAACGCTACAAAAAGAACATGTTCCACCTGTTGGGAAAACCAGGCTTTTAATGCACGAAGCTGTAAACAACACTATTTAAGCAGACATACAACGGAAGCCACTACTAGCAAGTCTTGAATAGAGAATAAGCTTACCCTCCTACTCAGCTTCTTATGAATTTCCACAGACTGCATTTTTTTGGGCGTTTTCTCGCTCGTGTTGTAATGTGGATACTCCTCGTCGTTGTATCGCTGTTTTTTACCCTTTATTTTCTCTTAGAGCATACAAATCTTGGCACTTATAGCGCCACAAAACTAACCTCGTGGCTAGAGCAGCGTTACGGGGTGCATATTGCCATAGAGCGTGTAGGGGTCAGACTCCCAGCAAGTCTAGAACTCCAGCAAACCGTAATCTACGACCTTCGTGGCGATACGTTACTCTGGGCGGCGCGCGCTTCAACATCGCTGATCGGATTTGCACAAGGGGGGCGTAGACTGCGCTTCGGGCGTACAGAATTGCACAGTGCACGGCTTAACCTACGCACCGACTCAACAGGGGTGATGAACCTAACCCAACTGCTCGAGCGTTTTAAGTCACCTACCCAAAAACAGGAGAAAAGCCCGTTCAAATTAACCATTGCACGCATTCTATTCTCCGATCTCCGTTTTTCCATGCAGCAAGCAAACGCTACGGAGCTCCCTGGGCGCTTTTCGCCGCAGAATATCGATTTTCACGACATTGGCGGCGTAATAAAATACCTACAGGTTTCGGGCGACACGGTACGCATGGAAATACCGAAACTCGCCTTTCGCGAACGCTCTGGCTTTGCAGCCGAGCACTTCGAGACGCGAATGGTACTGTGCTCGCACTATATGCATTTTCAGAATATTCGGCTACAAGAACAAAACCAAGATATACAAGTACCCAATTTCCGAATGTCGTACGAAAGTTGGGCGAGTATGAAAGATTTTGTACACAACGTCTCTTTGCTTCTCGATATTCAACCCTCGGTACTCACCCCGCGCCTACTGAGCTATTTTATGCCCCTTCCCGCCGTTTCCGATTTCCCATTCCACGTGTCAGGTTACGCACGGGGGACAATAGCCTCTCTGCACATTCCGTATCTCAATGTGCACGCCGCAGATGTAACACACCTCTACGTACAAGGCAATCTCGAAGGATTACCTAAAGTGCACGATGCTGTGGTAAACGTTACAGTGAAAGAATTTACCACCTCGCTTTCCGATGTCCGACAAGTGGTTAATGGAATGGGGCTAGCGCGTTTCAATATGCCCGCTTTTGCCGAGAAAGCAAACAATCTGACCTACAAGGGAGAGCTCGTGGGCTTCCTTGATGATTTCGTGGCATACGGTCGTATTAATTCTGACTTAGGCGATATTGGGGTAGACGTTTCGCTGCGTCTGGAAGAAAACGCGACCACCCATTTTGAGGGGCGAGTAGCAACCAAACGGCTACATATTGGCAAGTTACTCGACAACAAAGACTTAGGACGTACCGATCTTAGTGCCTCTATCAGCGGCGAAGTATCGCAACGAAGCGGTTTGAAGTCGCACACGAGGATGACTATAGATAATCTCGAATTCCGAAACTACACCTATCACAAAATAGATGTTGACGGCTATATCACCCCAAAAAGTTATTCGGGAGAACTCGCAGTACGCGATTCGTCTTTCCTTTTCAATTTTCAAGGCAACGTAGATTTTTCAGTGCCTGTACCCAAATTCCAGTTCTCCGCCTCAGCACAACGCATCGATTTGAGAAAAAATCATTGGTATGAGAAGGATTCTATCGCCCTACTCGCTTTCGAGGTCAGTGCCTTCTTTGAGGGACGAAAACTAGACGACCTTTTGGGTAACATTGCCTTCTCTCAACTCAGCTACACGAACCAGAATGGGACGGCACACCTCGACGGACTGCGTCTCACGGCTTTCAACGAAGGAGAAGGGAAATACATAACAGCCGAATCATCTGCCTTCTACCTCTCTCTTTGGACAGATAGACGCTATGATCGTTTCATTCCCTCAATGCAAACTATGTTAGCCGAGCGTCTGCCAGCACTCTTTACGCAACAAACCGTGCAAAAAAAGAAAGGGGAGGGAGTGCTACCGCAAGACGAAGTACAAGAACACGTACTATACCGCGCATCGCTCATTGCAGGCGAAAGTGAGGAACTCTTCTCTGTCTTCTTACCCAAACTATACATTGCTCCGCGTAGCGAGCTCAAGTTTGAGTACAATGCCACCATGCGCAAACTCGCTTTACGAATTAAGAGCGAACGTCTGGAATACAACAATCTGGAAGCAGCCGACCTAAACCTTGATGTACAGAACCTAGATAGTAGCGCACAGCTTGACCTCCAGATTAAACAGGGGCACGTAGCAAGTCTTGTGCTAGATAGTGTTTCTTTACAATCTACCTTGGCAGCCGACCAGTTGCGCACCACAATCGCCGCACATACTTCCGACCTCGGAGGAGGGCAAATGAAACTGGATTCGGAAGCACAGTTCTATGCAATGGACGACGAAAAACCTACTCATGTTGTGTTACGCCTGCTACCATCGTTCCTACAGGTTCAGGATCGCGAATGGCGTTTTAGTCGTGCACGCATATATGCCGATACATCGTCTGTCGAAGTGCTCAACCTCAGTGCGCAATATCAGGACAAACGTTTTAGTTTGGCAGGACGAGTTTCTCGTTATGAGAGTGATACCCTACGACTGGATCTAGACAACGTAGATCTCGCACCTCTTGCAGGGCTTTTACCGCAGTACAAGCTAAAGGGCATTGTAAACGGGTATGTGGGCGTAGCTTCCCCCATTTCGCCACTAAATCTCTTAGGGCAGCTACAGCTCACAAATTTTGAGATAAACGGTACCTACATCGGCAGTTCCAATCTCTTGGTGCGCTGGGCTGGTGTTGAGAACCCGTTCCGACTCAATTTTGAGAATCGTCAGGTTGATGGACACAAGGACATCGCTCTCAATGCCAAGTGGAGTTTGCAAGGCAAAGGGTTTGACGGTACGCTCCGTCTGGACAGGTGCAAGCTGCAACTCCTTGACCTTTTTACGAAAGACGCTCTCTCCTCAGAGGGATATGTCAATGCCCTTCTGCATATACAGGGGAGTGTGCAACAACCGCAACTGGAGGGAGAGTTGACCTTTCGCGATGCGATGTTTACCCTCAAAAAATTCAACACACAGATTCTAACAAACGACAAGGTGAGTCTACACGACCAAGGAGTCTATTTCAACAACTTTCAGGCAAAAGATCTGAATGACCATTCGCTCTCGGTCAATGGGAAGATTGATATTTCGACAATAAGCCGCCCCGTTTTCGATCTGACGGCAGCCACCCAACAGTTCCGTGTTCTTAACACGCCCCCTAGCGACGAACTCTACTATGGGCAACTCTGGATCTCGAGTCTAACGCGTGTGCGCGGAACACTAGCGAATATGCACCTAGAAACTGCTCTACGTACCGAGGCTGGTACGCAGCTTTATTTTCAGCTACCAGCGTATGCCGAAGCCAAAGAGAACAAGCTCATAGAGTTTGTTGAGTCGCCTACAACGCAAGTAGAAACCCATACAGAGCAGGAAACAAAAGAGCCGCGAACAAAATCGACTTTGAACTATACGATAGACCTCAATGTAACCAACGACGCGCTAACACAACTTTTAGTAAACCCGCGTACAGGCGACCTGCTGCGTTGTCGCGGCGAAGGACAACTGCGTATAGAGAGCGAACCAACAACTAACAATATACGCATCTTTGGCGACTACACCATTCAACGCGGCGAATACACATTCATTCTGCAAGGGCTTCTGAGTAAGAAGTTTAAGATTCAGGCAGGCAGTGTTATTCGTTTCTCTGGTGCGCCCGAACAGGCAAGAGCACAGATAGAAGCTTCGTACCGCGTAAAAGCTGCACTAGATCGCCTCATAGCGGGAGCAAGTTCCGATAAGTACAAACGCCGCATCCCCGTCGACTGCAAGATTGTAATTGAGGGAAGTTTACAAGCGCCTCGCATCCAGTTTAAGGTAGATGTACCCCATGCAGACCCCGAAACACAGGGTCTGTTAGCCACTGCGCTTAATACCGACGAGAAGGTGATGCGGCAATTTGCCTCCCTCCTCCTGATGGGGAACTTTACCTCGGAAAACAGAACCGATCAGATTGCCAATGTACCGCAACAGGGCGCTACAAATAATGCGAATAACCAACAAGGCGGAAATAGCGATGTGCTATTATCTTCGTTCATGGAACTCCTGTTCAACAACTTGAATTCGTGGATTGCGCAAATAGAAAACGCTCCCGCCATAGACCTCGGTTTTAACTACCGACCTGGCGATGCTTACACCAAAGATGAAGCCGAACTATCGGTCTCTATGCAATGGTTTGATGGGCGCTTAAATGTGGATGCCAACTGGGATGTAAATCGTAACAATACCTCGAGTGTCGTAGCAGGCGACATCAATGTTACGCAGCAGAGTACCTTCCTGAAGAATTTGCAATACAAAGCGTTTGCACGCTCCAATGATGATCTTGTGTTTAGCGACCTTAGTCCCTATACAGCAGGAGCAGGAATTGTGTTTTCCGACTCGTTCAACAGTTGGTCTGAGCTATTACAACGCATCAAACAGTTGTTTAGTCGTAAACAAAAGACACAGGAAGAAAACAATCCCACACCCGACTTGGGCAACTCCTCCAACGAGGAAGAGTTATAAACGCTCTAGATGTACTAAGCAATTGGGCAGATTGGGGAGCTCGGGAAGTTGCCTATATAGCCCAAAGAGAGCAGAGCCACTACCCGAAAGAGAGGTATAAACAGCACCACACTCTCTTAAAGATGCCAACAAGCTGCCTACAAGAGGATATTGCTTGACAACGTACGCCTGAAAATCATTGTAAAGGCTACTCCCCCACTCCTCCACTGGATGTAATAATGTTTCTTTCAACGCCTTCTGAGGCAACTGCGGCGTAATAGCAGCAAAAGCCTCTTTCGTTGCAATGTGAATGGGAGGCACTACCACTAACAAATAGTACCCCGACAGTTTAAGTGCTATGGGAATTAGTTTCTCTCCACGTCCGCACCCAATAGAAGGCGTATTTCGTAAAAAAAACGGACAATCGCTCCCCAATTGCAATGCCAGAGATTCAAGCTGCTTCACGGCAATATCTTGCTTACAAAAAGGAGCAACCGCTTGTAAAAAAAATGAGGCATCGGCAGAACCGCCACCAAGTCCTGCTCCTGTCGGAATTCGCTTCGTTAGTCGTACTCGAAGCTTAGGAGGCTCAAACGGAACTAACAGTTCGTAGGCTCTTTCCAGAATATTGTTTGGTTCACAGGCAAGTTCTCTATTGCCGCATACTTCTAGAGACAGACTAGCGCTCGTTGTATTTACTTCCGCAATTTCGAGCGTATCATAAAGCCCAACAACGGGCAAGAATACTGTCTCAATATCGTGAAATCCGTCAGATCGTTTCTGCGTAACGTATAGACCAAGATTTATCTTAGCGTTGGGGTAAACTGTAATAGAAAGCATGGGCTAATCTTGCGGCGCAATGAGTACTACAAACTCACCTTTAGGCTCATGCTCTGTAAAATAGGTAAGCAACTCTTGCGGCGTACCCCGTTTCATAAACGCATAGACTTTCGTTAATTCATGCGCCACGGCAATGAGTCTTTCACTCTCACCCACGTACTGCAAAAGTTCTTCTAGCAGCCTTAACAAACGGTGCGGCGACTCATAGAGAATTACCGTACGTTCCTCCTCTAACAACGCCTGCAAACGCTTTTGGCGTCCTTTCTTTGGCGGGAGGAAACCTTCAAAAACAAACCGATCGCACGGGAAGCCACTCTCGGTAATTGCAGGAATTAGCGCCGTAGCACCAGGTAGAGCTTCTACCTCTATTCCCTCACGCCAACACTCACGTACCAAGAGAAAACCAGGATCGGAAATGCCTGGCGAACCCGCATCTGTTATCAGTGCTAACTGTTGCCCTTGCTGCATGAGAGCCACGATACTTGACAGTACAGCGTGCTCATTGTTCAGGTGGTAAGCGCGCATTGACGTCGCAATTTCGTAATGCTTAAGGAGCTTACCTGAAGTACGCGTATCCTCTGCAAGTATCAGATCCACCTCTTTCAGCACTCGCAACGCACGGAGCGTAATATCCTCTAGGTTACCTATCGGCGTAGGTACTAACCACAGTTTCCCTGCCATTGCCTACGAAACAAATCTGCGCTCAAGGAGAAGGATAAATTCTTGCAATTCGGGAACACTCGGATCGCCCTTATAATTTTCGTGCAATATATTCAAGGCAACAGGAAACGACTTGGCAAGATCTAGCTCTCGTACTAGGTCGGCAAACTGATTGCGATCGCCCTTGAAGAGAGCCGCAGCAAACCGCAATCTGTCGTTTACTGTCATACCTTTTTGAATACTTTTCAGAGGTTGCATACGCTCCCCCAGCACAGCATCCACCCGTGTACTATCATTCGTGCTGGTCGGCGCTTTGGCCATATAGGCGTCTGCGATTGTCTGTTTCGTAGTAGAGGGTTTTGTATTTTGTTTTGGGCGGGGTTTAGCAGGCGATACCTCAACTGAACGAGGCGAAGTTTCGCGCACTGTAGCAGTAGCTCGTTGCATCACAGTTTCCTCTGGCTGTTCGGATACAATAGGAGCCTCATGCGCATGAGCACTCTGCACCACTGTAGATTGTTTGACTGGCTGCACTGGCACATCTAAAGCCTCTGTGCTGGGAGTTTCTTTCTGCCTATTGAGCGGAACACTTCCCACTTGTTCCGCTTGGCTCGTGGAAGGCTCTACGGGGGGGATACTGTTTATCAGTTGTGTGGCCATACTCAAGTGCATATTCACGTGTTTCAACCAACTTGCAGGATCGCCATCACATTTTTCTTCCAGAGAAGCTAGTACCACCCTCAAATGCTCAGCTGCCAACTGTAATTCCTGATTCTCAGCCATCGTATCCGAATTATAAAAAACAGTAAACAAAAAAAGACCCCGCCATCCTACAAGACGGCGAGGTCATTTCTTCAACTTAATTATTCATTAAGCATCTCAGTATAGATACTATGCTCCTTGGAGGATGCTTCCTTTGCGTCTTCGCTCGCTTTTGGCGATGCAGCCTCTTTCGCATCGGTTGGCATAGTTCCCACTTTCTTATTATGAGACGCGTTTTCACGCTTCTCCTTTTCTACTTTGCGCTGTCTCTCTTCTTCCAAGAATTGCGCCATATATTCTGGTGGAAATATATTACCCATTGGACCAGAAGTCTCGGGCACGAACTCTTCTGCAGCCGTTTTCTCCGATTTTTTGTCCGTTCCTTCAGTTGAGACGACCGTAGAATTCTGCTGCTTCGATTTCTTTGAACCATATTCAGGCATTTCAAATTCTATCGTGCTTCCCGTTCTAGTTACGATTGGGATTTGGGTTGCCTGATTTTTAGCCTCTTTCTTAGCCATACGAGCTTCTCTGTCGCGCTTCCTTGCCTCAAAGCGTTCCTTCTGAGCTTCCTCTTCTAGTTCGAGATCTGATTTGAAAACCTCTAAAGGCGTCTTACCAAAATCTGTAACCAGGAGAACTTGAAGCATGGCATCGTCGGTGAATTCAGGATCAGAACAATTATAATCGGCTTCACCACCACCCAGCTTTTTAATGCCCAGCACAGTACCCGTACGCTCTTCAATGTAGTCTACCAACTGTAGCAAATCTTCAGGATAGGCATCGCCACTTCCACGTACCGTAAGCGTGTGATACAAAAGCGCTTTTGCGCCCAAGATATCGCCGTGCCCCACGAGATAGAATGAATCTAGTGCATTCTGCACAGAGTCTATCACGCGATTCTCACCGCGCCCAATTCCTTTCCCGAGCACAAAAAGCCGCGCGATACCGTTCTCATCGGGCTTTATAAAGTTCAGAAGGTCGTTCAAGTCAATGTTCTGTCGCGAACGACTCAACATCACTTCTATGAAAGAACCTAGGGTATTGGCTATACGTTTGTTTACGCTATCGTAAATCACAGGCAACGAGATACGCTCTTCTCTGGAAGCCGCAAAAATCCATTCATTGTTGACGATCGTAATCCCATCGCACAACTCCTGAATTTCCTCCAGTTTTTTCACTGCTAGCTCAACCGTTTCGCTGCCATGCATCGTCAGCGAAGGCATTGTAGTAAGTACTATCGTACGATAAATACCTGCTTCTCTACACAACTTCAGGAACGGTGCAATTAGCCCCGTACCCGTTCCGCCACCTAAGCCAACCGCAACGAATGCGGCTTGCATATTCTTGTTCTCGCGGAAATCTTGTAGCAACTTCAGAACTTCGCCTTCTGCTTCAGTGAAGCCTCGTTCAGCTACCTCAGGACGCCCACCAGCGCCCGAACCGCAAATTTCGTAAGAGTCCTTGCCTATATCAAGAACTCTTACACCTGGGCAATTCTCACGAATTTTAGAATTGTCCTTATAGTCCGTGTTCAGAACCATAATCTCGGTGAAGCGATACTTCAAAGCATACGCTTCCGCCGCAATGTGCGACCCCTGACCACCGAGGCAAAAGAGACCTAGACGGCCTTCATAGTGTTTAAGATACTCGTCGCTTTCCGCGACGACAGGGGGCTCTGGAACGGAATTGACCGTCACCGAATGCCCAAATGAAAACATGCTCTTCTTCATGACAATTGTTTTTTTTTAGTGTAACATCTCAGTACAACTTAGTTCCTATTTCAAATCTTCTACTTCTCTTTTTTCGCGTCCTCTTTGTCAGCATCATACGAGGAGAGATCTTCTGCAAACATATTCCCAAAAAACTCTCCAACTCTATTCAGCACTCCCCCCAATATCCACCGCTCTTTTTCTTTCGTTGCTTCTCTTTCGCTCTCGCTTTCCGTACTAGGTGTTTCAGCTTGTGCCTTCTCCTGCGTTACAGTTTCGCCCGAAACACTCATCGGTATTTCGTCCTTCTTCAACAAGTTGAGCAAACCAAACGGAACAGAAAAAAGATTGAACGATTCATTAGCATTTTGCGATTGTGACGCTTCCCAATGAGGAGGTTGCTCATGTTTAGCAACCTTTATCGTATACAATTGCTCTGGCTGAAGTTTCCGAGCTAAGCAGAGGTTGAAAAAGTATTCAATCCCCTTAACAGCAGCAATACTCCCCGTAAGAATTACTCCTCCGCCGTGCTTGAGTTGCTGATTTACATCCCATTTCTTCGTAAAAAGCTCCCTGAAGTTAACTAAATATCCGACATTAAGATGACCGCCAACTTTCTTCAACTTATCATCTTCGGTATTCCCTTGCGCAAACCACTCTGGTTTGAAGGCAGTTAAATCCATCGTTTTCAGGTACGAGACCTCCAGATCTGTAGGTCGTAGATAGGGATCCTCCCTCAACAGATTTTTCCTTATAACATCCCATCCTCCAGGAAACCATTCGTAACGCGTCAGGACACCATTTTCGTAGAATCCTACCTCGGAGTGTGCATCGTCTAGAAGTACAAGCGCTTGTGCGCGCTCGTTGCTATTGATAAGATATGTACCACAGGCACGGAGACCTACATACATACCCATACACTTCAAGTTGGCGTCCGCAAGGGCAATTTGCAAGCGCTCGTATTGGGTACGCTGTGCAAGAAACATGAGGAAACGACAAGAAAGCGTCTTGGCGTATGAGCCCACTAAGTCTTTGCGAGGATAGGGCTGATCATCCTTCTTATATTCTAGGACAAAATGATCGACAACTACACTATCTGAGTCCGCTGGGAAATTAAGGTAGGAGGCTTCAAGCTTTTGCAGATCATCTTGTTTTGCCAAGGTATGATTTGCTGCAATGCCAGTACAAGGAACATTACTCGAAAACTCTTTTACGGAGACAATACCCCCGATGTAGGAGACATAGACTTCTTTTACATCTATCCCTGTCTTCGTCTTTAGTATTGCACAAAGTTGCTTGATCTGCGTGACTACCTGAGGATTGTTCTCAATCGTCATATTTGCGATACCGTGGCTTTCGACAGCGGCGTACACTGTGCTCTCGCTCCCCTCTTTTGCATTGAAGAAACGAAGCGCCATAGTAATCATACGACTCCCGATATCCAACACTGCATGATATTCCATCCTAATCCCCCATTGTGAGCTTTTCTACTGACAAAGTTATCTTTTTGTTACATGAATGCACTATCTCCGTACCCCGACAACCTGATTACTGTACTGTAAATCGAGGGTTGCATACTCGTCTAACACATTGTCTTTGAGCAAGGAACGATAGGCAGAATAAAGTTTATTCATTTTGTATTCAAAATTATCAAGACTCCCCATTATGATGAGCTGACTTCCGAGTCGGGGCACAAGCTCTACATGCCCCCAATTTGCTACATAGACTTGGGCAAATTGCGAACGCCACAGCGGGTCGGCATTTAAGAACGTAAGAAACTGAAACATCTGATTCCAACGCTCGTCGCGACATGCTATCACATCCTCTTCTTGGGGCAAAAGACCGCGTTGCTGAAACTTTTTTTCGAGGAGTCGTCCGCCCGACGGTAGCCCAATATTGCCAGTCACTAGAAGCACGCGAGCCGTGTAATTCCGGTCTACGGGGAACGTATATCCGTAACGATCTACATAACAAGAAGCGCCCGTAGCACTCACAATTCTGAATACGGGTTCGCGCTGCAACAGACGTACACGGAGATAGCCATCTACGCCATAATAGACCTGCGCCTCTCGCACACCACTAAGGTCGTTTAGGTTCGCTTCTAGTTCCGCCGTATTGATAGAGAGGAGCGGATAGCCCATTACGTTAGGGAAATTGTCCTGTATATAGCGTCGAATACGCGCCTTTGTGACAAAAGCGAGTTCGCCACTATCAAGGATCGTAATTTCAACACCGCGGCACAGTATAGCATCCGCTTGTCCGCCTGCGTAGTAAAAACCCGATACGAGAAAGACAAGAAATACAACAAAGAATACACGCGCTGCAATGGGCTTCCACTTCATTGTTGTGCATCTTTCTTTTTAAGCGTTTCTACAATGCTCGTTGTCATAGCCCCTATGTTACCAGCTCCAAGAGTAAGGAGTATTTCAATCGGTAAAGCACTTAGCACTTGTGGCAGCTCTTCGGGCTGAACCAACATCTTTTCAACATGATTAGGAACTAGCCCTAGCAACATCTCGGAGGATATTCCTGCAATGGGTTCTTCACGTGCGGAGTATATGGGAAGGAGCAACAAGGTATGCAAGTCGGACAGAGCAAATGCAAAATCGTGTGCAAAATCGCGCGTTCGTGTATAGAGGTGTGGCTGAAAGATGCCCGTTAGTCTTCTATTCGGGTAACGTTTCCGAGTGGCAGAGATGATTGATTTCAGTTCGTCGGGGTGGTGCGCATAGTCGTCAATATAGACCATTTTGTCGGACTCGTAGCAAATCTCATATCTACGTTGCACACCTCGGAAATCGCGCAAAGTGGGTATAATCGTTTTTAGGTCAATGCCTACCTGCGCACAAGCAATTAGCGCCGCCATTGCATTCTCTACGTTGTAGTTGCCTGGAATACCGAGCTCTACCTCAAATGCCTCGTAGCGGCCGTGAAAAACGAAACGTGTTTGTCCGCCCTTACCTACAATATCCGAAGCCCAGTAATCGCAATCATCGGTGTAGCCATACGTGGTAATTTCGAGCCCCTGATCAAGAAAATACTCTTGCGCAGACTGCTGTACGATAATCTGCTGTCGTACATTTTGTTTTGCAAACTGTCGGAAAGTCTGCACAAGGTTATCGAAAGTGCCATAGACGTCGAGATGATCGGCAGCCATCGATGTAACAATCGTTACGTAGGGGTTCAGTTGGAGAAAGCTTCTGTCGTATTCATCGGCTTCCACCACGAGATTGTGTTGCCCCTTATCGCCCAAATAGAGATTAGAATCCACATTGAGGCTAATGCCGCCCATGAACGCATCGCATCCCTGACTCTGCGAAAGCAGGTACATCAGCAGCGTTGTTGTGGTCGTTTTCCCGTGCGCTCCCGAAACAGCAAAAACACGATAGGAACGAGCAAGAACCCCTAGCACTTCGGCACGTTTATAGAGCCGATAGCCTAACGAGCGGAAATAGGCTATTTCCTCAGCATTCTGTGGCAGGGCAGGGGTGTAAATTATCAACGTCCGTTCATCGAAGTGCTGGAACTGCGAAGGTATCAGGGTAGGATCGTCCAGATAATGTATGCTGGCTCCTTCCGTTTCCAGCTGACGCGTTAGCGGCGTTTCGGTCTGATCATACCCCGCTACGACTTTGCCGTAATGCATGAAATATCGAGCAAGAGCGCTCATTCCTATGCCCCCGATCCCCAGGAAATAGACACTCTCTACGGTCGAAAAGTTTAGATCTACAGTCTCCATTTCGCAACGCGTACTCCGATTTATCTTCTTTATAGTTGTAACAGCGAAATGCGCAAAATATTTTTACGTATTTTCTGCAATGCTATTTATCGCCCAAAGCCACAATCTGTGACGCTATTTCGGCAGAAGCCTTGGGGCGCGCCAGTTCGCGGAGTGCAAGATGCATTGCTTCCTTACGCCGATCGTCGGTCAGCAGATTTTCTATTTCTCTCCACAAACGAGTAGAGGCATCTGCCTCGCGGATCAGTAATGCAGCACCGCGCTCCTCTAGTACCCTAGCATTCTTCGTCTGATGATCTTCGGCAACATAGGGCGATGGCACTAGAATTACAGGTTTTGCCACAATACATAGTTCTGAAATAGCGATAGCGCCTGCGCGCGACACAATGAGATCGGCAGCTGCGTAAGCACACTCCATACGCGTAATAAACGCAGTCGGTTCTATATTTTTCACCCCCGCTTCAGCTACACGTGCACGCATAGCCTCGAAGTCGCCTGCTCCAGTCTGCAACAAGATGGTCAGCTCGGGGTGCAATGCAATCTCCTGCGCATGGTCTAGAATCGCCTCGGTTAATTTCCGAGCTCCTAGACTCCCTCCTACCACCAAAATATTTCTGGTTTCGGCAGGTATACCTATCGCAGCACAAGCTTCGTCGCGAGGAGGCAATGCACGCAATAACTCTTCCCGTACAGGGTTGCCCGTAAATACTATTTTTTCAGCGGGGAAATAGCGCTCCATATTGGGATAGGCGACAGCTATGCGTTGTACTTTACGCGCCAGCATTCGGTTGGCCTTCCCCGCATAGCTGTTCTGCTCTTGTATAAAGGTGGGGATTTTGTATTTCTGCGCCGCTTGCATTGCGGGCACACTAGCATAGCCCCCAACACCCACTACGACGTCTGGCGCAAAAGCGCGCAACACCTTTTCAGCCTTACGGTTACTCCTGTACCAATGAAGCAGAAAACGAAAGAGAGCTATTGGTGTTTTGCGACGCGGTACACCCTGTATGGGGAGTCCTACAATCTGAAAACCAGCTGCAGGTACTTTTTCCATCTCCATGCGCCCCTCTGCCCCCACGAAGAGGAGTTCGAGTTCTGGGTTTATTTGTTTTAATGCCTTTGCAATAGCTATGGCAGGGAAAATATGCCCCCCCGTGCCCCCGCCTGCTATCATAACCTTATGCAACATCGCGCACCTCTCCTTCATACAATTCTTTTTTCTGCTGGCGCGCCACACTCTGTATCATCCCCAACTCAATACACGTGGCAAGGACAGAAGAACCACCCATACTCACCAAGGGCAAGGGCAAGCCCGTTACAGGTCCCCAGCCAATAGAGATGGCAATATGAACAAAAGCTTGCAGCACGATTAGAATACCAAACCCCGCACAAAGGTAAGTATGATAGGGTTTACGGCTCGCACGCATTATGGCGTAAATACGGAATAGAAGCCAAATATAGAGCCCCATTACGATGATAGCCAATATGAGCCCCCCCTCCTCCACAAGGCTCGCAAAAATAAAGTCAGAGTAGCTTTCGGGGAGTACCAAACGTTGCATACTATTCCCAGGCCCTTTCCCCCACAACAGGCCATTAGCAATCGCTATTTTAGCATGGAGTCCTTGGAAATTGTCGCCGCCCGCGTTCCAGAATGTGTCCCAACGACTTGCCCATGTGGCAACGCGCGTAGAGAACGGGAAGTAGGGAGCTAATTTTATAAATGCCACCAAGCTCCCAACTGCTAAAAGCAGTACATACAACAAGTAGCGCCACTTGATATTGCCAATCATGAGCAAAATGAAACAGGACAACCCTACCAGCACCGCAGTACTGAAATTGGCAAAAAGGATGAGGACACAAATAGCCCCAATAGCAAAAACCAGCGGGAAAAGCACGTAGGAAAAGCTCTTGAGTTGCTCTCGCTTCTCGGCAAGAGTAATGGCTATGTAGAGAATTAGGGGTATACGAACAAAATCGGAAGGTTGAAGTGTGACACCTAACACTTGCGTCCAACGTCGCGCACTATTGGCTTCCATCCCGAAAACGAGCGTTGCGCCCAACCATATTCCCATAGCCAAGAGGGCGGGAACTACCAAACGGGCATAAGCGCCTGTAGGGAACATGTGTACCAGAAACATGGCGAATCCCCCAAAAGCAAGCAAAAGAATCTGTTTCAAGAGATAGTGTTCGGTATCTCCGCCCGCAATACGATAGGCTAGCGAAGCCGTTGTGCTATACACCTCAACAATAGAGATGAGCATGAGGACAAGCACGATGATCCAGATCTGCCGATCACCGCGGAAAAGATAGTTCCCTTTACTCAGGTGCTGTTCTTTTTTCATAACGCAACAACCGCCTGTTTAAACAATCGCCCGCGCTCCTCGTAATTCTTAAACAAATCGAAACTAGCGCAGGCGGGCGACAGAAGCACCGTATCGCCACTATGTGCAAATTGCGCCGCAGCAGCCACAGCAGCCTCTGCCGAACGGACTTCTACTAGGTTTTCTACCAAATCGCCAAAATCGCGCTTTAGTTTCGCGTTGTCAACACCTAGACAGATAAGCGTATGCACTTTCTCCTTCACAAAAGGCTGTAAAGGGGCATAGTCGTTCCCTTTATCCGTTCCGCCCGCAATCCAGACCACTGGGGTTGTCATACTCTCGAGGGCATACCAAGCAGAATCTACATTCGTAGCTTTGGAGTCATTTATGTAGCGCACCCCTTTCCATTCTCGTACAAACTCCAAACGGTGCTCAATACCTTCGAACGTATGCAACACCTCTTGCACCGTAATAGGCGCAATACCACACAGTGTTGCAGCCATGGCAGCTGCGAGCGAGTTGTAAACGTTGTGCTTCCCTTTCAATGACAACTCGCTAATGGGTATTTGCCATTCTCCTGCCTTTAGGGCGATGTGCAATGTGCCCGCCTGTACGTAGCCCCCTTGCTGCAAAATGCCCGCTTGAGAAAAATATGCGCAATCTGCCGTTAGCGCATGTTCTGCCAAGTAACCCTTTATCTCTGCATCGTCCGCATTAAGAAGCAGCGTATCGCCATGCTTCATATTCTGCGCTACACGGAATTTGGAGGCAACGTAATTCTCCATCTTGTGATCGTAGCGATCGAGGTGATCGGGAGTTATGTTTAAGAGAATTGCTATGTCTGCCTTAAAATCAAACATCCCATCGAGCTGAAAGCTACTAAGCTCGAGCACGTAATAATCGTAGTGCCCGTCTGCCACCATACGAGCCAGGCTCATCCCTACGTTGCCCGCCATCCCTACATTCAAACCGCCTGCGCGGAAAATTTCGTAAACAAGGTTCGTGGTAGTCGTTTTACCGTTGCTCCCCGTAATACAAACCCACTTCGCCGTAGGTGCAAAGGGCGCCGCAAACTCAATCTCGGAGATTATCTTGCACCCTGCCTGTTTCAAGCTTACAACCACGGGGGCACTGTCGGGGATTCCAGGGCTTTTTACTACCACTTTCGCCCCCTGCATACGCGCCACCGTATGTTGCCCCTCCTCAAAATCAATCCCCCAAGCTACAAGCTCTTTTTTATGCTCGGGGGTAATTGTTCCCGAATCACTTAAAAAGACATCATAGCCCTTTTTCTGCGCCAAATAGGCAGCACCCATACCACTTTCACCAGCACCGAGTACAACGACTAATTCTGCCATCTCCTGCTTGTTCCTAACGAATTTTCAAAGTTACAATCGTCAACACTGCCAAAAGAAGCCCCACAATCCAAAATCGGAGTACAATTCGTGGCTCGGGAATTCCCTTTTTCTGATAATGATGATGGAGTGGCGACATGAGAAAAATGCGCCTACCTTCGCCATAACGTATGCGTGTGAACTTAAAGTAGCTCACCTGCAGCATTACAGAGAGGCTTTCAACCAAAAAGACGCCACAAAGAATGGGAAGCAGCAATTCCTTTCGTACGAGAATAGCAAACACGCCTATTACGCCGCCAATGGTCAGACTCCCCGTATCGCCCATAAAGATGCGAGCAGGGAAACCATTAAACCAGAGAAAGCCCACCAGAGCACCGACAAAAGCCCCCATAAAGACCATCAGTTCCCCAATATTGGGAATGTGCGCTATGTTGAGATAACTTGCATAAATCACATTACCCGAGAGGTAGGCAAACAAACCTAGTACTGCCACAATAGGTACGCTAACACCCGCAGCAAGCCCATCTAGTCCGTCGGTCAGATTCGCTCCATTAGATACGGCCGTTACTATTATCACCACAATGACTGCAAATATTAACCATGCAACAACTTTGCCCGTAGTGCCCTCTATGGGCACTAGCCAATGGTAATCGAACTCATTGTTCTTAACAAAGGGAATCGTAGTGGTCAGGTCTTTCTCGAGGGTTGGGGCTATGGTTTCTGCCACTTCGGTGCTTACAACCGCTTCAGGTTTTGCATTACGGGCACGTACCCCCGTTTCGGGACTCAGAAAAAGAACGAGCGCTACAAAAAGTCCTAAGACGATTTGCCCGAAAACTTTATACCGCCCCTTAAGTCCCGCCTTCTTGTGCTTAAAAACCTTTATATAGTCGTCTAGACCACCTAAAAGCCCCAACCAGACAGTCGCCACGAGCATTATGAGCACGTAGGCGTTGGTAAGATTGGCTAATAGCAACGTAGGAATGAGTGTAGCCCCTACAATGAGCAGACCACCCATCGTAGGAGTGCCCTGTTTCGTTTTTTGACCCTCAAGCCCCAAATCGCGGATTTCTTCCCCTATCTGATTCTTGCGTAGAGCTCGGATAAGCGGTTCACCGAATACGAGTAACAACAACAGTGCTAAAAGGAAAGCCATGCCCGTACGAAACGAGAGGTAATACAAAAGCCCTAAGCCTGGGATATCCCACCCCTCAAAAAGTACATACAAGTGATAGAACATTGCTTCCCCTCCTTATCGTATTTTTTCTAGCGCAAGACGCAGCTCCGTTACATCGTCAAAGGGGAATTTTTCGTCGCCAATCTGCTGATAGGCTTCGTGTCCTTTCCCCGCCACCAATACAAAATCGCCTTGACTAGACAGCGCCACAGCCATTCGTATCGCCTCGCGCCGATCCACGTTACAAAAGACGTTGGCACGCAGCTCTGAAGGTATTCCCTCATACATTTGAGCTATAATGTCTTCGGGTTTCTCGTGCCGAGGGTTGTCTGAGGTAAGCACTAACTTTTTGCAATATTTTATAGCCGCCGCAGCCATGAGCGGACGTTTGCCAGAATCGCGATCGCCGCCTGCCCCCACTACGCCGATAATAGACGCCCCCTTCGGAAGTATTGCAGTGAGGGTATCTAATACCTTTTCAAGGGCATCGGGAGTATGGGCAAAATCGACAACTCCTACACGGTTCTGTATTACACAGTATTCCAAACGCCCACGTACAGGCCGCAACAGAGTAAGCACACGCAACACCTCCGCAGAGTCAAAACCAAGCAAACAAGCAGCGCCATACACAGCACTAATGTTATAAGCGTTGAAACGCCCAAGCAGGGGCAAATACAAATCTGCCCCATTGATGCGGAGATGCATCCCCGCTAGTTCCTGACTCAGCAGTTCGCACTTAACATACGCCAGATTGGTAAGCGAATAGTACTCCTTGCGCGCCTTGCAATTCTGTAGCATGAACGTGCCATTGGGGTCGTCTAGATTAGAGAGTGCAAAACTGGTTGGCGGCAGAGCATCAAAAAACATTTTCTTCGCATCTCGGTAGGCTTGCAACGTTCCATGATAATCGAGATGATCGCGCGTAAGGTTGGTAAATATTCCGCCCGCAAAGAAAACTCCCGCTACTCGGTGTTGTACTAAAGCATGCGAACTAACCTCCATGAAAGCATAACGGCAGCCCGCAGCCACCATACGCGCCAAAAGTTCGTGCAATTCGTGCGGTGCTGGTGTCGTAAAAGCTGTAGGTTCTACCTCGGAGTGAATGCGGTTCTCTACGGTAGATATCAACCCCGCTTTTTCGCCCATTTCCTCGACAAGATGGTAGAGAAAAGTGGCAATTGAAGTTTTGCCATTCGTACCCGTTACACCCACAAGCTTGAGCTGTTTACTCGGGTTGCCGTAAAAGTTTCCGACCATAACACCCAATGCAACGGCTGAGTCGGGCACTTGGAGATAAGCTACCTCCTCACTGTAATTTTTGCACTCCTGCTGGTGTACAATGAGTCTGGCACCCTGCGCAATGGCTTTCTCTATAAATTCGTGTCCATCCGTCTGTGTGCCCGCAATAGCTACAAAAGCGCCGCCAGCCACGACCTTGCGAGAGTCTGCGGTAATATCGGCAACTGCGCTTGGCAACGAACCGTGCTGTCGTATCACGGTAACACCTGCCAATAAATCGGTCACAGCCGTATGCTTTACTAGTTCACTCATAATACACTCATCTCCAATTCTATAACAGCCCCTTTATGTATCGGAGTTCCAGGCGCAATACTCTGTGTTTTTACAGAGCCTCGCCCCCGAAAATGCACCGTAAGCCCCGCATTCTCAAGAATATATACCGCATCCGACAGGGGAAAACCCACCACATTAGGCACATGCCCCGCGACTACAGGGCGCGCCGTCATAAAAACCTTGCCATCATTGCGCGATGTGTTAACCCATTTCCCTGCGTTCGCATCGTCAACGTAATCTAAGTCGAGCTCTCGAAAAATTCGTGCCAAATCGGTCTTAGAACCCGCTTTACTGGCGGGCGCATAGTAATTGCCCGTATGGCTATCTTCATACCACGGAAACCACTCGTTGCGCGTTGCATAAACTTTCTCCGCAATCTCGCGAAAAATAGGACCTGCCACAACATTGCCATAGTATCCGCTCTGCGATGGTGAGGTTACAACCACAATACAAGAATAGCGCGGTGCATCGGCAGGGAAATAGCCCACAAACGAAGCTTGATATTCCGTCTTCCCCGCATTCCGATAGCCCAACTTCCCACGTGCTATTTGCGCTGTACCCGTCTTCCCTGCAATAGTATAAACCGCTGTTTGCAAATTTTTCGCCGTACCAGACTGCACCACCCCTTGCAGCACTTGGCGCACCTGTTTGATGGTCTCCTTTGAACAGATGGAAGGCACTAGCACCTCGCGATGATAGCGGCGTATTACCCGTCCATGATGCACTAATTCTTTTACAAAACGAGGTCGCACCATACAGCCATTGTTCGCCACGGCATTGTAAAAAGCGAGCACTTGTAGCGGCGTCTGCTGCACTTCGTAACCAATACTCATCATGGGTAGCGAGACCCCCGACCACAACGTATCGCCAGGCGACTTGATGTAAGGGCGTCCTTCGCCCAGAATGGGTAAATCTAGTGGCAAATGCAGATGCATGGAGTACAGATGGCTCACAAAATCCTCGGCATGCCCCTGATAATTCTTCATCACGAGCTTAGCAACCGCCACATTCGACGACAGCTCCCATGCCTGCTGTACCGTTAGCACGCCATAGCCCCCTTTACGAGAATCGGAGATTACTTGGTCATAGACCTTCAATTGCCCGTTGTCGGTATCTACCGTATCGGTGAGTTTTACTTTACCATCTTCGAGCAAAGCAATCAGGGTAGCAAGCTTAAATGTACTCCCTGGCTCAGTACTTGCCCCGACAGCATAATTCACCTGTTCAACGTATTGGCGATCGGGGGTACGCGTCAAATTCGCAATAGCCTTTATCTCACCCGTAGCAACTTCCATTACGACGACTGTGCCGTGATCGGCATCATTGCGCTGCAACTGCTCAGAAAGTGCACGCGTTGCCACATCTTGCAGATTGACATCAATCGTCGTAACAATATCGTAACCATCCTGCGGGGCAATGTAGTCTGCCGACCCTACAGGGATGAGCTTGCCCCCTGGCGAACGTTGCATTATCCGCACACCCTTCTTTCCCTCCAGATCGTAGTTGTAAGCGCCCTCTAGCCCGACGCCCGACCCCGAATTTACACGTCCGATCGTACGGCTTGCTAGAATGCCTAAGGGCTTCATGCGCTGCTCTTCACGTTCTACGATAAGTCCCCCTTTATTTCGGCTCAGTCGTAAAAGCGGGAACTGTTTCAGCCTCTTCAACTCCAGATGATCTATCACCCTTGTACCTAAACGATAGTATCGATTGCCCGCACTGCGCTGCTGTATGAGTTCACGACGATAAGCCTGTTCGCTTTTATCTCTAAAAAGTCGTGAAAGACACAGAGATAGCGAATCGACGTTGGCAGCAAAAAGAGAATCGGACATACCCTGTGCCAACATATCTATATGCACGTTGTACACAGGCATAGAGGTCGCTAAAAGGCGTCCGTCTTCTGCTAAGATGTTTCCACGACTGGCAGGGAGCTCATACTCCTTGTACGCTAATTTTACCCCCCGATTACGCAATTCGGAACCCTCTACATACTGTATCCACAAGATGCGCACGACGAAGGCAAAGCCTGCGACAAGGAAACAGAGTAGGAGTATCGTAAAAACTCTGAGTGAACGTTTCTTCTGATCCACTTTTCAGCCTCCTAACGTTCGTAATATTTAATTCGTACTGGGGGGCGGCGCGACTCCTCCAGATCGAGCTGCCGTTCCTGTACCAATTTCGCCACTTCCGACTCTTTGCTACTACGCATAAGCTTCGCATTGAGTGTTATAGACTCGCTCCGAAGGTTTTTCACCTCTTCCTCCAGCTCTTGTTCTTCGCGCCACAACTTGTCGTAATAATTGCGCATAGAGATGTAAAGTACGCTCAGCGCACAAACAAGAATCCAGAACTTGAGGTCAAACGAAAAGAACCCTTGCCCTTTATTGGGCTTCGGAGTCTCGGTCTTCTCTTTGTGCGGAGCGTCTGGTTGCCCTGCACCGTCCTGTACGGATTCCGTATTTAGCGTTTCCGCTCGGACAGCCTCCTCTTGTTCCTCTGCTCCCCTATTCATCTCTCCTAGTGCCGTATAAAAAACAATGCGATTCCCTACAAGGACTCATTGATGCAGCCTTTCTTGAGCGAACCAACACGCTCTCCTACACGCAAGCGAGCACTTCGCGAACGCGAGTTTTCAATTTGTTCCTCTTCGCAAGCGCGCTCTACTCCTTTGCTCAAAAGGGCAAATGGGGCAACAGTATTGCCAAAGAGATCGCGCTCCGCTACGCCAGAACTACGACCTGTGCGGAAGTAGTTTTTCACCAGCTTGTCTTCCAACGAATGGTAGGCAAGAACTACGACACGTCCTCCTATTTTTATGAATTCGGGCAACTGTTGTAGAAGACGCTCCAAGCTTTCAAGCTCTGCATTAACCTCAATACGAAGCGTCTGAAATACACACGCCAGAATTTTGGGCAAATGCCCCCCGCGACCGTAAACACGTTCCACCAGCGCAGCCAGCTGCCCAGTAGAGATGAGGGGGGTTACCTTTCGTTCCTCTACAATAGCGTGGGCTAACTTATTAGCATTACGGAGTTCGCCGTACGTTTGAAACAATTCGGCAAGTTCGCGCTCTTCGTAAGAGGCTAGGAGCATACTAGCCGTAACATTGCCTTGCTGATTCATACGCATATCCAGAGGGGCATCAAAACGATACGAAAAGCCCCTTGTATCTGCATCGAGGTGATGCGAGGAAACGCCAAGGTCTAGTATTACACCGTCTAGTAACGGCGCATTGAGGTAACGCAACCAACGCGCAAAGTGTGCATAATTGGCATGAACGGGAACGATTCGAGAGTCCTGCGGGAGGTTTGTAAAAGCCTCAATATCGCGGTCAAAGCAGTAGAGATGCCCTTCTGTACCTAGCTGTGCTAAAATAGCACGCGAGTGTCCGCCGCCGCCAAAGGTAAGATCGGCATAAGAGCCGTGGGCGTCTATTTTCAGAAGCTCAATACTTCTTTCTAGGAGAACTGGAGAATGATAGGGCATACGGCACTCAACAAATGGCTACTACAGAGTAGCCTGCCGCGCACGCCGAAACGTATCGGCGCACCTGCCTACATGCAGTACACCCTCGAAGAGACACCGCGACTCCGCTCGTGTCCCCCCATAGCCCCTCTCTTTCGCCCATTGACAGTCCTACCTCTGACCCACAAAAGTAGTACTTTATTCCATCGTCGTAAATCAACGAATGCGATTCGATAAAGCAAAAAAATGGAAAACATAGCGACTATCGCTGCCCGAAAAACGTGCTGTATGCGTTAGGATTCTATCGTTTAGGACGCATTGCCCGCACTCCCCCGAAAAAGAGAACACATTGCAAACCAACCCAAGAACTTTGGTTGTTTTGCAATTCGGTAACCTGCACCAAACGGGCTTCTTACGATTTGCTACCTTTGTTCACAAGAGGAACGGTTTAATTTATGCGAATTTTAACAGTAGTAGGCGCACGCCCACAATTCATTAAGGCGGCAGTAGTAAGCAGAGCATTGGCGGGACGAGCCGAGGAATTTATAGTACACACAGGGCAACACTACGATGCGAATATGTCTGACGTCTTCTTTGAGGAGATGCAGATCCCGCATCCGCGTTGGAATTTAGGGATTCACGGGGCTTCTAATGCCGTGGCAACTGCTCGGATGCTAGAGGCCATTAGTGCACGCATCGAGGAGGTACAGCCCGACTATCTGCTCGTTTATGGCGATACGAATAGCACCCTTGCAGGGGCTCTTGCGGGGGCACAGCATCGCATTCCCGTAGCACACGTTGAAGCTGGGATGAGGAATGGCAATTTGCAGATGCCCGAAGAGATAAACAGGGTTGTAACTGACCGTATTAGTACCCTACTGCTGTGTCCTACGCCCAATGCACTCCAAAATCTGTATGCCGAGGGCTTCCGCGAACACAGTTCCATGCGTTTAGCGGTAGTCGGCGACGTAATGTTCGATGCCGCCATGTTCTATTTGCGCGAGGCACGCCCTCCTGAAGTAGATCTCCCCAAAGAGTTCAACTTGTGTACAGTACACCGTGCCGAAATTTTACGTTCGCCCCAAGCATTGCGTGAGACGTTCGATGCTCTGGATACCATTTCCCGCACGCAACTCCCCGTAGTGCTCCCCTTGCACCCTCATACGGCAAAAGTTTTAGCCGAAATGGGGTACGACCTCTCAAAGAGTTCTTGTGTCATCATCAAACCTACTAGCTATTTTGAAACCCTTTGGTTGCTATCGCACGCGTACGTGGTACTAACCGACAGCGGAGGATTGCAACGCGAAGCTTATTTTCTCAACAAACCCTGTGTAACCCTCCGAAATGAGACAGAGTGGGTAGAGCTCGTATCTAGTGGCGTGAATGTACTGAGTGGTACGGAACGCGATGCCATACTACGAAGTTATGACGCTATGGCGCAGCTCCGTTTTGACAATAAGGACTCGCTACTCTTTGGCGACGGACATGCGGGCGAAAAGATTGTAGATCTGCTTTTACAAGACAAATAGGAATGGAAAACTTTGCATTGATAGGGCTAGCAGGCTACATAGCCCCTCGCCATTTGCGCGCCATTAAGGAGACAGGCAATAGGCTCGTCTCTGCCTACGATAAGTTTGACAGCGTAGGTATCATGGACAGCTTCTTCCCCGAAGCCTCTTTCTTTGTAGAGCAAGAACTTTTCGATCGGTTCAACAACCGTTTGCGAGGTTCCTCCGACGCCATTTCCTACTTAGCCGTTTGCACGCCCAACTATCTGCACGACGCACACTGCCGCTATGGGCTCAAACTCGGAGCAAACGTAATTTGCGAGAAACCCCTAGTACTCAATCCGTGGAATATAGACGCACTACAAGCCATTGAAAAGGAGACGGGGCACAGGATTTATAACATACTACAGTTGCGCCTTCACGAATCTATAATAGCGTTAAAGAAAAAGATTGAAGCAGGACCTAAAGACAAAGTTTACGACATAGATCTAACCTATATTACTTCGCGAGGTTTGTGGTACTACACATCGTGGAAGGGCGATGAACGAAAGAGCGGAGGGATTGCAACCAACATCGGTGTACATTTTTACGACATGCTTACGTGGATTTTCGGAGCAGTGCAAAAAAATATAGTGCACGTAAATACCCACGACCGTTGTGCAGGCTACCTAGAGTTGGAACGCGCACGGGTGCGCTACTTCCTTTCAATCAACGGGGCTCTTTTACCTGCGAATGCCGTTCAAGGCGAGAAACGAACATACCGAACTATAAATATTGATGGCGAGGAGTTTGAATTTAGTGCAGGCTTTACGGAGTTGCACAACGAGAGCTATCGGCAGATTCTGGCAGGACGCGGTTTTGGCCTCGACGAAGTACGAAACTGTATTCAAATTGTACACGACATCCGCCATGCAACCCCAGTGGGGCTAGTAGGCGACTATCATCCCCTAGCAGCAGCACCGCTCCACGCCCATCCATTTGGGTGGCGGAGTTGATATTTTCTGCCTGTTTCTTTTCATACAAGAGCTCAACTCGATACGGTTTGCGTAATCGAGCTTTTTTAGTATTTTTATGCAAGAGAACTAAAAACAATAGAATCTTGAAGCAATTTTACCTATTCGTACTGGGTGGTCTATTTGTTATATCTGGCATAACCTCTGGGGTTGCGAAGGCTAGTGATGAGCTCTACGCACTCCTTCACGAACTGAGATCGAACAACTTAGGACGTTGGGAGGCTTCGCGCACCATCTTACACGATTATGCCGACACCTACAATATTGCCGTAGATTCGCTACGTGCAAATACAGACTCTACGTATACCTATTCGCTCGCACGCCTAGTACTTGCACAAGCTCTACACGAACAGGGCGACTATAGCAGTTCTACGCAATTGTGCAACGGGGCTATTAACTATTTCTACGACGGACAGGACACAATTCACGCTTTTACAAGCCTCGTGCTACAGAGTTCCAATTTCATTCAACTCGGACTCTCGGCCGACGCCGTACCACTTATTGTAAAATCGCAGGCATTGGCATCCGCTGCCGCCGATTCGGTGCTACAAGTACGAGCTCTTGCCATGATGGGGGCACTCTACCTGTCGGTAAACAAGCCAGACGCAAGCATGGTCTATATTGCAGAAGCTATCGAACAGTGCCGACATATACGCAGAGAATTCCACGACAAGCTTCTCACCGACCTACTCTGCCAGCAGTGCGAAGCCTACTTGCAGCTCGGCAATGCCGAACAGGGGCTTGTTTCGCTAACGGAAGCGATTGAGATGGGCGACGAGAATGCAGCTTGGCAAGTTCGCTCAAAGACACACCGACTGCTCGGCGATGTCTATTTGGCTTTGCACCGTTATCCGAAGGCTGAACAAGCTTATCTGGAAGCTTTGTACCTCTCGCAGCAGGAAGTAAACCTTACGCAACGCGTCTACATCTTGCGTCAATTAGGGGAATTGCGCGCCTCACAGAGCCGACATAAAGATGCACTGGTATACAATACCCATGCCCTCCATTTAGCGGATTCTTTGCGCCTTGCAGGCTTACAACGCAGCATTTTGTGGCAGCGCTACCAGTTCACGCGCGAACAAGACCCTGCCGAAGCACTCAAAAACCTAGAACGACATATCTACCTCGGCGATTCGCTCGTGCACTCTGCCATACAAACGAAACTAAGCGTGCTACACGAACGCTACGAACGGCAGTTGCGGGAGCAACAGATCCAGGTACAGCGCCTCCAGATTTCGCGAGATCGGTATGCAAAACTCATCTTGGGAGCTTCTATCTTCTTGCTTTTTATCCTCTCAGGACTTCTCTACTGGCTAACACGGCAACGTAAAAAGCGGCTACGTTACATGGAAGATATTAACCTCTCGAAGAACCGCTTTTTCTCTATCATTTCGCATGATGCAAAAAATCACGCCATCGCCATTCAAATGGTACTGGGGCAACTACTTACCTACTATCCATCCCTAACCTCCGAACAGATCAAGGAGTTCCTCGTTCAGTTGAAAAGTGCTGCCGACATGCAGATAGAGTTCCTTCTGAACCTCCTGAACTGGGCACGCTTACAACTAGATGCGATACCCTACCGCCCTGTTCCGTTTAATGTAACAGAGCTAGTACATAAGAACGCTACTTTTTTTGCTCTGTCGCTTTCAAACAAATCGATAGGATTGGCGATTGAATGCCCTGAGGAAGTAGAACTCTATGCCGATCGCGATATGGTAGACGTTATCCTTCGCAATTTATTGTCGAACGCCATCAAGTTCTCGCACCCAAATTCGACGATAGATATCATAGTGCGTCAGGAGGCTCACAGCGTCTCACTCGAAGTACGAGACAGGGGGATGGGGATGACAAGCGAACAAATTGCAAAAATCGGACGTATTGAACAACGTATATTGCACACGGGCACACGCGGCGAAAAGGGGTCAGGTCTAGGGTTGATACTCTGCATGTCATTAGCTCGAACGAATGGTGCAACAATTGATGTAGAATCGGAAGGACAAGGAAAGGGGACTAGAGTAACAGTGCAGTTTGCAGTAAGCCGCAAAAAAATAAAAGGGGAGGGAGTACGCGATGGCAAAGATTCTGGTAGTTGACGATCATGCTTTGTTCCGCTTAGGAGTATGCACAGCACTCAAGTTGGGGGAACACCCATCGGAAGTAGTAGGCGATGTCGGGACGGCGCACGAGTGCCTCGAGTACTTAAAGAGCGATGCTCCGAAGCCTGATATTTTATTGTTGGATATCATTCTTCCAGACGAATCGGGCGAAGAAGTGGCACGCAAAGTGCGCAAAGCCTATCCACGTGTGAAAATACTTATCCTCTCCGCCGAAACCTCGGAAGAGGTTCTACTCAATCTAGTAGAGACGGGCATTAACGGCTTTGTCTCCAAAGAAAGCGTGCAAGATGAGTTGTATATTGCCATAAACATCATCATGAATGGCGGGCAATATTTTGGGCGGGATATTGATAGCTTATTGAAGAGCTTGATGTCGGACGCAAGCCGCAATGAACGGCAGCGTGCAAAATCGATATTCTCAGAGCGAGAGCTGATTGTAATAGAGTTATGTAGCGAAGGCTACCCAACCAAGATTATAAGCGACAAGATGGGCATTAGTCCGCGTACTGTAGACGCTCACAAAGCAAACATCTTCGCAAAATTGGGCATTACGAACACCGTAGAGCTAGTTCGCTATGCAATAAAGCATCGGTTGGTAAAACTCTAGTTTTTGCTTACGGCTCGCTAGCATAAACTAGCGATTCGGGAGTCATTTTGTCGTTGCCCAAAGCAACACGAACGGGCGAGAGGAGTTTAGCCGACTAGCTTGCGTACCCCTTGCTTGAATAAGCCTCCTAGTGCGGCGTTTCGGTTAGTCTCTGAAATCACGACAAGCGACGGATCGTCTTTTATCATATCACGATTGAGGTCAAACATGGCATTAGCGGCATCGCTCGCGGTGTCATACATCACGGCTCTTGCAATTCCATACTTTTTCGCCGCTTCCATAGCAAAACGCGCCCCACTGTCGAGTTTTTCCTCCTTTATCTTAGCATTCTCGGGACGCTCTGCCGAGTCCCTAGCATAACTAGCGGTTAGAATTACCGCATCCGAGAAAAGCGCTTGTAACCTATCGCGAGCAATATAACGCCCAATACGTTCTGTTTGCGTGGAGGGGTCATTGCCATATTCGCTCAGAACAAGCCCCCCGTTTTCTACGATCAAATCGGCAAGCTGCACATTTGACTCGGGGAGGATTTGAGAAAGAGGGCTCGGGAGTATTGCAACGGTTTTGCCGCCTCTTTTTAGAGTCTCACGATGTGCTATAGTATCACAACCTATTGCAAGCCCACTAATAATTACCGTCCCTTCTTGAACTAATTGACGTACGATAGCGCGTTCCCTAGTTTCTATCTGCTCTGTTGGGTTTCGCAACCCAATTACAGTGGCGCATTGATTCGTTTTTTGTAAAAGGGAGATATCGCCCAAGTAATATATAAATACGGGAATTTCTTTGTCATAAGCATTGCCACGCAATGTAGGGAATAAGGCATCGCCTCGTGCTACCATGCCATCGCAATGCTGCTTCATACGCTGAATAAGGATCTTTTCGTAAGCGTCGCGGCGTTGCAAGAAGTCGGAGTAGGTAATTTTTACGTCTCTAGGTAGTGCATTTAGGCGCTCGACAATGTCTTTATAATCTTCGCCTCCGCGAATATTTTTTACAATCCACTCGCGCTCAACGCCCCTGTATGCCTTTGCCGTTAAGACATTCAATGTATTTTCAGTATACTCCATTGCAACAGCCAGATTACCCCCACGCCCTCTGTGCAAAACTACTGAAATGGGCTTAAACGTTTACACCGATTTCCTAGGCTCGCACAAAGTATGGCACAAGAGAATGGGCATGTCACGATCGAGCGTTATTTTAGAAAATGGGAATTGGCTATAAAAGCCCTTAGGATTAAAGCAATGCTTTGATAGCCTTCTCTACCTCCTTCATATCGGCAGTAGGTTCAAAGCGAGCTACGACCTTGCCATTCTTGTCGACTAGGAATTTGGTAAAATTCCACTTTATGTCAGACTTTTGGGCATAATCCTTGTCTTTCTTCTTGAGCATTGCATCCATACGTTCTGCGCGCTCGCCAGTAAAGCCTTCAAAGCCCTTCTTGCTCTTAAGGAAAGTATAAAGGGGCGCTTCGTTCTTACCGTTTACCTCAATTTTCTCGAATATCGGAAATTGAGTATTGTAGTTAAGCGTACAAAATCCCTTGATCTCTTCGAGTGTACCTGGGGCTTGTTCTCCAAATTGATTGCACGGGAAGTCTAGAATGACAAAACCTTTGTCTTTGTATTGTTCATATAGCTTTTCCATAGCTTCATATTGCGGAGTAAAGCCACATTTTGTTGCCGTGTTTACAATAAGCAGTACTTTGCCTTTATACTCTTTCAACGCAACCTCTTTGCCTTGTTCGTTCTTTACGACAAAGTCATAAATTTCTTGTTGTGCAAAGGTGACGAGGGCGAAACAAAGCAATGCAAAAGTGAAAACTAGATTTTTCATCAGACGAAAAGTAAAGGTTAATGAGCAATACATACCAGACCACTCACTTAGAGCAAAGCTACAAAAAAAAGCGCAGTTGTATGCTGCGCCTTATGTGGTAGAAGTACTTTAAGTTCTATGAGCATACCTATTCCTTTTGTCCCAAAAACTCCGTAGCATATTCGCGTAGGAAAACACAAAAGTCCTTCATAACTCTATCGTAGAATTTTTCTGCGTCTTTAATGTTTGCGGGAACTGATGGATGATAAGAGGTTAGGTAAAGAATTTTTTCTTTGTGATTGTAACACATTCCTGAATGCGCCTCCCCAAAGGTAATATACTCGCCACTATCGCGCCCCTCTTTGGTGAAGAAATCGAATATTACGGGACTCGCACATACGTAGATATTCGCACTCAATATTTTAATTTCTTCTTTGAGAAAGTCGCTGTATTTAACCACATACTCCCTTAGAACGTTATCGTCAATAGAATGATCGCCACCCTGCTTTTTCGTTTCTAAAATCCCAAAAGGTCTTGTGTTAAAACAAAGCGCTACATCATCATGCGAAAGTTGATTAAAGTCGCAATTGTTATCGGTAGTTGCGTTCGAAAGCCCATAAAAGATATTAGCAATGTTCTTAAGAAATCCCGTACCAAGCTCTCTATTTCGCTTCTTTTTATCTCTATTTTCTTGTGTATCTGTATCTAAATCCTTCAACCACAAACGCGCATCGTCGCACCACTTGGTAGGTTGATCTTTCAGAAGGAAAAGGATGCGTCGTGAAGCGTTTACCCAATCCTGATAGACATCTATAGGCGGATCATTCTTTTCCAGTAAACCATCGCGTGTAAAAATAATCTTACCTGTACCTTCTTCTCTGGGTTCGTTTTCTTCTTCACTCT